>JAIBBM010000047.1 GCA_019694685.1 Leptospirales bacterium | reverse complement strand
TACGCCGAACGCCGCGCTGCATTGACCCGTCAATTTACTTTCTTTGCTCTGGGTGCACTGGCTATCACCTCTTCCGCTATTACGATCCTCTTCCTGCGTTACGTGCGCAGGTCGTGGGATACTCAGATCAGAAGGTTGCTGCGAGGGGAAGGTGCACGCCCTGAATTTCAACCACTGAGACATGATGTTCAGGAGCTTGCGCGCCAGTTGTCGGCTGAGTTTGAAAGCAGCGAGCACTGGAATGCGGACCGACTTCGCAGCGTACTCCATCGTCATCTGCATGGAGAACAAATCATCGTTCTTGCCAATCGCGAGCCTTACATCCATGAGCGCCGGTCGGACGGGGAGATTGAGCTGGTTCATCCGGCCAGTGGAGTGGTCACCGCTCTTGAACCCGTTATGCGCGCTTGCTCAGGAGTGTGGATCGCACACGGAGCCGGTTCGGCGGATCGTGAGATGTCGGATAAGAATGGTAGGCTCCAGGTTCCTCCTGGAGAAAACCTGTATTCTCTCCGAAGAGTTTGGCTCTCGCAAGAAGAGGAGCGCGGCTACTACTATGGTTTTGCAAATGAAGGTCTCTGGCCCCTCTGTCACCTGGCTCATGCACGGCCAATGTTTCGCGCAACCGACTTTCGCCATTATTCGCGCATCAACGCCCGATTTGCCGCGGCCGCCGCGCAAGAAGGAAAGGTGCGCGATCCAATCGTATGGATCCAGGATTATCATTTCGCCCTCGCGCCGCAACTTGTCCGCAAGAAACTTCCGGCAGCAACGATTTTGACTTTCTGGCACATACCGTGGCCAAATGCGGAACGGATCGGCATTTGTCCCTGGCATAAGGAACTGATTGCTGGACTTCTGGGCAGTGACATTCTGGGTTTCCACACGCAGCTTCATTGCAACAACTTCCTTTCTGCCATTGATCGATTCCTGGAGACTCGAATTGATCGAGAAAGACAATCCGTCTTCTATCAGGGTCACGAAACGATTGTTCGCCCTTATCCAATTTCGGTGGAATGGCCGAATTCCTGGGCGGTGGCGGCCCCTGATGTTTCGGAGTGCAGGCATGCTCTGATAACGGAATGCAATCTGAAGCAAGATGCTGTCATTGGTCTGGGCGTGGACAGGCTGGATTACACGAAGGGAATTGCGGAAAGATTCCTCGCAGTGGAAAGAGCTCTGGAAAGATTTCCTGAGCTTCGCGGCCGTTTCAGTTTCGTACAGCTTGCTGCACCCAGTCGGACGGAGATTGAGAGGTATCGTGAGCTTTCCAGTCAAATTGAGCAGATCGTTGAAAGAATCAATGCTCGATTTGGCCGCGGCACCTACCGGCCCATCGTGTATCACCGTGCGCATCACGAACCTCCGAAAGTATTTCAGTTTTACCGCGCTTGTGATTTTTGTTATGTGAGCAGTCTGCACGATGGAATGAACCTGGTTGCAAAGGAATTTGTGGCAGCGCGCGATGACGAGCGCGGCGTTCTCATTCTCAGCAACTTCGCGGGAGCTTCACGCGAACTCAGTTCCGCATTGATCGTAAATCCATACGATCTCGAAGAAGCGAGCTCCGCTTTTGCAACAGCGGTTACCATGTCTTCCGAAGAGCAGCAGGAAAGGATGCGTGCGATGCGGCAGACTGTTGCCAAATTCAATGTGTACAGATGGGCGGGCAGAATGATGATGGATACTGCCGGTCTGCGCCAGCATACACGTTTGTTGTCGCGGTATGGAGATCGGGATTGAAGGACATCCTCTCCCGAAAGCACGTCAATGAGCTGTCACTCTTGATTGCCAGGAAACCTTTGATCGCTTTTGATTTTGACGGTACGCTCGCTCCCATCGTGGACGATCGTGATTCAGCGTGCATGCGGGCCTCCACGCGCCGACTACTGAGAAGGCTCAGCAGATGTCTTCCCTGCGTAGTAATTTCTGGCCGCATGCGCTCAGACGTCTGCGCACGGCTGGAGGGCATTCCCCTGGTCGCCATAGTGGGAAATCACGGGTCTGAATGGGAAGGGGACGATCATGACCATGCTCTGCTTGAGAGGGTGCGGAATTGGAAGGAATTGCTCAAAGGCGAGCTGCCGCGCGACGGTGTTTCTATCGAGGATAAGAGTGTTTCACTCTCCGTCCACACGCGCCACAATGTCTCATCTCCAGACATTCGTAGAATTTTGAATCGACTAACGGATGCGAAGGTGATCGGAGGTAAGCGTGTGTACAATATCGTTCCGGCGGAAGCTGGCGGCAAAGGCGAGGCCCTGTTGAGAATGATGCAAGAATGCAAGTGCGATTGCGCCCTCTACATTGGAGACGACGACACGGATGAAGACGTATTCGCACTTTTCGATTCCGAAATCATGACCATTCGCGTAGGCCAGAGCAGAAATTCGAGTGCTGCCTATTATATTGCCAGTCAGGCGCAAATCGACACGCTGCTCGAAAAGATGCTTTCCTGGCCCCCCTGCTCATAGTGCAATGGGTTGCGATTCGGAGAAGCTTTCCAATGCCACGGTCACTGACTCCGGAGGAAAATTGCAAGAATCTATCGACAGCGATGGAGTATTCGTTATTGCGGAGACTTGCGTCAAGATCCAGAAAACAACGATGGCGTGATTGCCCGATCTTTCGCGCGTCATCGTCTTCTATTTCTCGCTGTTTTGACCGGGCTCACTGCGGGTCTGGCGGCAGTTAGCCTCAAGATACTCGTACATTTGGTTAGTGGGATCAGTACGAATCGTCTGCCCGGCAGCGTCTTCTCTTTTCTTCCTGCAGCCGGTCTCCTTCTGACTATAGTCTTTACGCGCTTTGTTTTACGAGCGCAACCGGGAACCACTGCGGATATCCTCGTTACAATCGTGCAGCGCTCGAGCGTCGTAGAGCGTTTTAAGATGATCTCGCATCTCGTGGGGAGCGCCCTCACGGTCGGGCTTCTTGGATCGGCGGGACTCGAGTCTCCAATCGCGATTACTGGTGCCGCAATTGGTTCGAATCTTGGGCGTAACGTAAACTACAAAGAGAGAACACTCCTCCTTTCTTGCGGAGCGGCCGCGGGCATCGCGGCCGTTTTTAATGCCCCCGTTGCGGGAATGCTCTTTGCGATTGAAGTTCTGTTGCTGGATGTTTCCCTCTCGTCAATCATTCCTCTGGTGGCGGCTGCCGTGACTGGCTCTTTGTGTTCGATTGTGCTGCAGCAGAATGAAATCCTCTTTGAGTTTCCCCGGATTCAACACTTTGACTATCGTAATATTCCCTTCTATTTCATACTTGCTTTGTTTTGCTCAATGATCTCACTCCTTTATTCCGGTATCATGCGCCTCGCGCAAAGGTTTCTTTCGCCATTTCCGTGGTTGCTTAAATGGGGGGTGGCTGGCCTGATTCTTTGGGCGGTCGGAAGCATTGCGCCGGTCGTACTAGGAGAAGGTTCTCGCGCGATCGCCGGTCTGACTCAGGGATTACCACGGGAATTCTTTCACTCTATTCCGCTTCCGGTTCCTTTCGCCGTAGCTCTCTGCATTTTCGTTGTTCTGAAGATCATCGCGACGGCCGCGACGTTGAAGAGCGGAGGCATCGGCGGCAATTTCGCTCCGTCGCTTTTTGTTGGTGCCTGCGCTGGTTTTGCACTTGCGAACGCGTTCAACGCGGCCCATCCAGGACTCCTGCCAGAAGGAAATTTTACGATCGTCGGCATGGCCGGAACGTTAAGCGGCGTTATGTATGCCCCGCTGACCGCGGTTTTCCTAATCGCCGAAGCAACGGGTGGGTATACTCTCATGGTTCCGTTGCTCCTCGTTTCAGCGTTAACGCACGTGATTGTTATTCAATTGAGGTCGCATTCGATGGAATTGAGCGAACTTGAGGAACAGGGAGTGAATCCGACCCGGCGTCGCGATGCACAAATTCTAGGCCAAATTAGACTTGGGGACCTGTTGGAGAAAGACTTCGTTACCGTCTTCGAAGATGCAAAGCTCAGAGATCTTATCGGTGCAATTGCGATCTCGCGCCGCAATCTATTTCCGGTCGTAACTTCGAGTGGGGATCTTGTCGGCATTGTGACTTTGAACGATATTCGAGACCAGATTTTCAAAAGTGAACTGTACGATTCACAGTTTGTCAGAGACTTGATGGTTCCCATCCGCCAGAGCATCGATATCAACGATAGCATGCAGATGGCGATGGACAAGTTTGATCACAGTGGTGCCTGGAATCTTCCCGTAGTCGAAAGCAAGCGCTATGCGGGCTTTGTGTCCCGATCGCGGTTGTTCGCAGCATATAGAGAGGGCGCGCGAAGTGTATAGAAATGATGCCCGACTTTTGTCTGTTCTGCCGCGGGCATTTCTGCGCGCGACAAAAAAGCATCGCGCGCGCAAAAACAGATTCGACGATTCTTTCGCCCTGTGCGAAAGTTGAAGAATGCGGCGGCTGATGCATTTCGTCGGTATCAACCTGGTGATCGCCCTTTCTCTCATTTCATGCTCCATGGAGCTTTCGACAGGAAGTCAGGAGCTTTTGCAAAAAAGTTCTGTCGTGTTGCTTGCCAGATTGAGCAGTCTTACCTCTACACCAGTCATCATCTGTAAAAATCAAGGTTATTGCATTGTATTTCGCACAACGTCCACTTTCGCAGGCACTGCAGTAGGTGGAGTCAGCGGCGCTGATACAAAGTGCAACGCGGATGCGAATAAGCCTGCAAACACCGGTACCTACAAGGCACTCATCACGGATGGCGCCGCACGCGTCGCCTGCACTTCCGCAAATTGCGCGACGTCAGGAATAGCAGAACATTCAGACTGGGTGATGTATCCAGCTACGGAATATCGTCAGGTGAATCAGACCACGGTCATTTTTACGACGAACGCAAATGGAATATTTATTCTTCCGGGTGCCCTTGCGGGCTGGGATGGCACAGCGAGCTCATTCAATAGCGGATTCAACTCTAACTGGACCGCGAGCGGTGGAAACCACTGTACAGCGTGGACTATAGGCGGGGGATCCGGAATGCAGGGTATAGGGAACTCTACAAGCGCGACCATGTTGCAGAATGCATCCATTGGATGCGGTTCGGTTGTGAGTCTACTCAGTGTGCAGCAATGATGCGCCACGCTTGCGATCTTTGAGCGGACCGGGGGATGTTCAGCTTCTTCCGCGAAAGATCATAAGCAATTTGAGAAGAACAAACATGCCTATTCCGTAGATGAGTCCAGAGTAGACGGCGATGTGGGCATTGGAAACAGGAGCCGAATTGCCACTCGAATCCGTGCATTGCCATCTTGCCATAGTGTAAGTTCTTCCGGGCAGAGGGTTGATGGACTTCTGCTGGTATTGCATTTCTCCATTCGAGCATACAAATGGCTTTGCTACTAGATTGAGCGGGGGGTAGGCAGCCCCAAAACCAAGGGAGACACCCGTATATCCCATAAACACGCAGAAAATAAGCCCAAAGATGTTGAAGGCGCCTGAACCTGATTTCATACGACCCCTCTGTGCAAATTGATTTGCAGATCAGAGATTGATGGAGCGTGCAGCCTCAGTCCAGTTCTTTTTGTGAAAATTAGTTTTGTATAGAAGAAAGGCCGGGCTTTCGCACTGACCCTGGGGGCAGGCCCGGCCGGGAAAATAGCAGGAGCAGGTTTGCCGCTCCTGCTCAAAGAATCAATCGCCGTGTGCGATTGTGCAAGAACCCGTCCAGAGAGCCCCGAGGACGTTTGAGTAGCTGTAATCAACGATTTTGACGGTAGTGATTCCACCGTTTTGCGCTGCAGCAGAAAGCGATGCGTCACCAAATGCAATCAGTCCAAGAATAGATGATGCGCAAGCTTCGCCTTCGCGGGCCCTCGTGTAAAGCGCGTGTTCCGCCGGGATTCCTTCCAGAAGAGTGCGCACGCGATCTCGATTTCCCAGGGCGCCCTGAGTGCGCGCGAGCTCCCAGAGAAAATCTGCATTGTCAGGCTCTCGTAATCGAATCGATTCTCCCAGGTCCGCCGCTCTCTGCAGGTGACCCGTTTTCCTCAGAACATACGCGAGTCTGCCAAGCATTTCTAATTCCCACGGATACTTGAGTGCTGCCCCTTCCAGTAGCTTCAAGGCGATTTCAAATTTCAGTTCTCTGCAGAGGTCATCCACGTGCTTGCGTCTCTGGCGACGAGTTTGCTTCAGGAAGTTTTCAATCTCGCGATCAAAGGATCCCTCCGATTCTTCAGATCTGTGTCCCTTGTAGGCGATTCGAATGAGAGAGAGATCATCCATGATTTCTCCTGTGCGACGCAGAGTGTCTTCCAGTGCGTTTAAATCTCCATTCGCGTCCGCTACCAGTCGAAGAAACAAAGTTTCGTCTGTATTGATTCCGGCGGAATCCGCCAGGCGAAGATCGTCACGGCCGTCCGAGCCGCAAATCAGGACGTCCCCCGGTAGAAGGCGCATCGTGAACACGCGAGCGGAAGTCGCCTGCATGGGCGATCCAAGTTTAAAACACGATTGACCGTTAGCCGCAAATGTAACCTGGCCTTCGCGAAACAGGACAGGTGAAGGATGCTCTGCATTGATGAAATAAGTGCAACCAGTTTGCCCATCGAGAAGCCCAATGATAGCGCTGATCATCATGGACCCTTCGAAACTCTCGAAAACTCCCTGCAGTTCCTTCTCAGGCGATTGAGCCAGCTTTCTGGAAACACATCGTGCGCCTGACGCGAAACTTTCGTTCTCTGCAAGTATGCGTGCATGACCGCACCAAGTACAAGCGCCCCGCCGACGCCCTGCATGGATTTTCCCATTGCGTCAGAGTTCATGAAGAACACGTAGTCTCTTTCCTGAAGTCGCACATGATCGAGCGTGACACTGTCTCCGCCAATTTGTTCTTTGAAATGCCTGAACTCAAACTTTTTGAATTGTGAGATAAGCGCCGCTGCTTCCACCGAATGAGTCTGCAATCCTGCACGCAAGAATGGTTTCAGCAGCAGAGAAGTAAGATAGTAGTCTCCATCCTGCTTTTCCTTCACAGTGCGCACTTCGCTCAAGGTAGCGTTGAGCTGCTCTGTGCGAATTTGAACTTTCTCTTCGAGAGACGTGGCGTAAGACTCCAGCTGTCCCCGCGCATTGCGAAGGCTTCGCGTGACCCGGTTGAAGTCCGTGGAAAGCGCTCCTATTTCATCTGTAGATGCCATGGTCATTTTTGCCGTCAGGTCTCCCGATGCGACACGGCCAAGCAAACGTGTCAGATACAAAACAAATTGATTCAGATACGTTGCAAAAACGAACGAAAGCGCAGCGACAAGAACCACTGCCTGGGCGGCGGCAGCCACTGTCATGAGTCTAAGTTTCGAAACATCAATGTATCCAATGGAGAGCGGCGTAGAGGGTGTATCCAAAGAAGACCAGCAACAGCCAGACCCCGGAAAACATAGTTCCGAGAGTTTTCCGGAAAAGAGAAACGATCACCAGATCCTGACGGCGAAGAAATACTCCGTGAAAGATTCGATTGCTGCGAATCAATTCCGCAAGAGAGAGCTGCATGGCGAGGTAGTGCGACACTGCGTTGATTGGCGCAAGAAATATGAACACAAAAACATAGGGCAGAAACTCTCGCATCGACAGTGGTTCGAGCAAATGGTTCGTTAGAACAACAACAGCGATGCCGCCCGCCCACTGTATGTTCACCCCGATGGTTTCCCAGAACGGATAGTTCAAAAGGCGCCGGAGCAAATTGCGTCGTTGCCGTCCATGAACCTGGCCCTCAATGCACGCATTGATATCCGGTGCAAGCACGCGCCAGCGGAGAACCGGGTAAAGCATACTCGCGAGGACTCCCACGGTCGCGCTGACGAGAAAGATAATGAGCTTCTGGCCGCTAAAACCCGCTTGAAAGATTACGAACAGGATTCCGAGCGGAACACCGAGTAGATACGTGACTGCTTCGAGATTTGCGGTGAGTCTTGTCAAAAATTTCCGAGGGTTTAACATGAGGAGTCTCAGTTGCTCGGGCTGCTTGTGTGCAGGGTCTTTGTGGTCGGTAGCCCGTGGCGTTAAGCGTTATGTGGTCAGTTCTTTTCTTTCTGTCGACTATTATCTCTGTATTCTCCTCAATCTGTGAAAGATTATCCTTCCCACACTGTCCACGCCGCATTTTGTCGCAGGTTTATTTGTTTTTCAGTCACGTTCGTCAGGTTTGAGGATGCCGGTTCATTGTTTTCTTTCAAAGACGCTCAAGCTTCAGTTTGTATTTCTTGATAGCGATCAGGTTCGTGCTAATCAACTTTTCCTGATACCGGTACGCCATTTCCGCTCCCATAGGAACCAGAATCGATTGCGATTGCTTTCTGCATTTGCTTTCCAGTCCCGTGAGATGCCCTATAAGAGCATTGAGTCTATGCAGTCCTTCTCCTTTCGCATGCTCGGGAAGCGGGTTCATGATTTCAATTTCTTCCGGAAGCACGTTGGATCCAAACACCTGTTCGATCTCTTCTTCAATCGCAATTCGATTTGCATCGATTCGCCAGAGGATGAAACGATTCGCAAGGCCCATCAAATTGAATAGAATGCTCACGCCCATCACCAGCTGCACCAGATTCGAAATGGGGATGAGATCCATCAGGCGAGGCAAGTAGCGGTCGAAGATCTCTGCACCCTGGTTGTTATAAAAGTCAAGAGCACCCGCCGGAAGATTGAGTGCTGTTTCATTTACCACTGTGCGGTTGTAGTTGATGAAATTCGGATAGAGTTCACTCATTACTTGAAGCATTCCCACAATTTCGGATCTCCTCGCTTCCTGGTTTGTCACAAGCAATGTATTGACGCTTAACACCGGTTTGTCGACGGGGGGAATGTTTCGCACTGGATCGTACAATCCCTGATGCATGGTGCGTGCCTGCAGATGAGCCAGGTTCATCGTGACGCTTTCCAGTCCGCGAAGGCCCGCGATTTGCAGTCCTTCTACAAGAAGTGCCTTTTTGATGAATTCTGATTTTTCGCTGATTACGAATACGCCCAGGTCCAGCTTTCCTTCTTTAATCAAACGCAGTTGTTCATCGGAAGGATGAAAGCTCAGCTTCACACCCAGGGACTTCATGGATGGCATGCCAAAAATACTTTCAGAGAGGTAGGCAGTTCCACTTCCCACAGGGCCTCCACCAATTCGCAATCCGCGCAGGTCTGCGAAAGAGGTAAGTCGATCCGCGCCGCGTCCCAGGAGGAACACTGTCTCCTGTGTTGGGAGATGCCCCACCAGCTGCAGCCCCGGCGGCCACGGCATTCCATTTTGCACCAGAGCGAATCGACCGTGTTCGCGCTCTTGCTCGAGTCGCTTGAGATTGTCTATGGATCCGCTTGTGGATATGTTTTCGATTTTGCCCTGGTGAGACTGTGCGATTTGAACAGATCGCGCTGCGCCTGCGTAGTAATCTCCAGTCGTGGCGCCGGAATACAGGCGAACATTTACATGAGACAGGCTGGGAAAGAAATCCACAAAGTAAAACACAAGCCCTCCGACAAGGAGGAGTCCCGCGGCGGCAGCCGCCATGATCCATTTTGGTCCTGTGCGCGAAATGGGTGAGGATTGACTTTGCATTGCAAAGCCATCATGAAGAGTGCATTGTGCAATCAATCGAAAAAATCAGGGGCGGCGGGCGGTTACGATGCAATAGGAAAATCGGTGCATGTGTAGTCCCACGATCAGACCAAGAATCGGCGCCAGAGCATTCCCGAGCTGTCTACGAGTGAGAGTTCTTCTCTTCGCAATCACATCTTTGATAAAGAACTTCGCAGTCACCCACGGGATGAATGCTACAGACGGCGCGATGCGAAAATTCGCATTTTCAATTTGAACGTCGCGATATCCTGCTTTCTCAAGAGCTGCAAGGAAAGGCTCCTTGTGAGCAAAGGTTTCAAGTGCCCAGAATTCTTCCATGAGGGAAAGACACTTTCTATAAATTGCGTTTGGTTTCGAGTTCAGTCGCGATAGGAAACCGTCTGCCACGACCAATCGTCCGCCTGGCTTCAGTAGCCTGAACGATTCGCGAATGAAATCCGCTTTGTCTCCTGCTCCTGCATAGCAGGAGGATTCAAGAGCGTAGACGCCGTCGAACTGATTGGGGGGGAGCTTTGTATCCCGATAGTCTCTTAAATCGAACGTTATGCGAACAGAAAGACCTGCACGTGCTGCCAGCTTACCCGCTTCCTCAATTTGCCAGGGAACAATCGTAATTCCAAGGACTTTCGCGCTGGCCTGGCGTGCAATGTGTCTGGCAGTGGCTCCGAGGCCACATCCTGCGTCCAGAAATTCCATTTCACGTGCTGGTTTGCCGCCGGTCATCCTGCTCAGGATCTCAGCGTTCATCTGCTCCAGCATTGGCTCGAGTCGAAACGGATTCATCCACTTGCGGTAATACCCGAAGTGCATATTGAACGCCGGGCTCCAGGCGCTGTAGTCCTGGCCGGCTTCGGAATAGTATTCGACGATGTCCGACTGGCTCACCCGCCACGTGTGCGGGTTGCCTGCAGACCTTCAAGAACGATTACGCGGGGTTAGATGGCACCATTTCCGCTTTCGCCGGTGCGAATGCGATAGCAGCGCTCGAGAGGCAGGACGAAGATCTTTCCGTCTCCAATCGCACCTTCACCGTGACGGGCTGCTTTCATGATGGTCTGCACAATGATGTCTACAAACTGGTCATTGCATGCGATTTTGATTTCCACCTTCGAGAGAAGGTTGGGGGTTACTTCCTGGCCGCGGAAGAGTTCTGTGTCTGCCTGCTGCCCGTGGCCCGTGATTCGATTGATGGAGATGCGCGTGATGTCTGCTGCAATGAGAGCTTCCCTCACTTCGTCTACTTTGTCTGGCTGGATAACTGCGATGATCATTTTCATTTGCGAATTCCGTTTAATCCGTGTTAGTTGAGGTTGATAAGGCCGTAGCCGCTTTCGCGGTGTTCTGTGTGGTCAAGGCCTGCAAGCTCTTCGCTCTTGGAGACTCTCAATCCGATCGTTTTTTCTACAACAAAGCAGATGGCGATCGTCGCGACGGCTGAAAGAGCGACGGTTGCTCCAAATCCTTTCAGTTGAACTACGAACTGTGCTAGATGATCCCACGATCCTGCAATTCCGGCAGCTTTTGCAAGCCATGAGTCGCGAATCAAGAATGAAAGAGCAAGTACTCCCATGCCGCTGCCCACTCCGTGGATTCCAAAGCAGTCCAGGCTATCATCGTACCCCAGACGGTTTTTCATTTCGAGTGCGAAGAAACAGAGTACGCTCGAGCACATCCCGAGAATCAGTGCACCCGAAGGGAGAACTACACCTGCAGCAGGAGTGATCACCACCAGCCCTGCGAGGATTCCGGATACAAATCCAAGAGAAGTAACCTTGCGAAATTTAATTGCTTCGATCACCATCCAGGTGCTTGCACCTGCGGCCGCTGATATTTGCGTCATGGTAAGGGCGCGCGCCGTATCCAGGCCGCTTTGCACTGTGGATCCTGCATTGAATCCAAACCAGCCTACCCACAGGAGACCCGCACCCATCAGAGTCATCACCAGGTTGTTTGGATTTTGCGTGTTGTGCGGGAAGCCGTATCTCTTTCCAAGAAAGAGTGCCACAACCAGTGCGCTCGTTCCAGCAGATACATGAATGACCAGGCCGCCGGCCAGATCAATGACGCCTAACGGGCCTGTTGTAGCCAGCCAGCCGTCTGCAGCCCAGATCCAATGGGCCAGGGGACAGTAGACAATCAGAAACCACAATACGATGAATGCCAGGTAGCCGCGGAAGGAAACTCTCTCCGCCATCGCACCGCTGATGAGAGCAGGAGTGATGATTGCAAATTTTCCCTGGAACATGGCCAGAACATATTCTGGAACGTGATTCACTACCGATTCATCAATTCCTTTCAGGAAGAAGTAGTCCCAGTTCCATCCGACAATTCCGCCCGCTATGCTCTTTCCAAATGTGAGCGAATAGCCAACCGCAACCCACAGGGTTCCGATGACAGCCATGGCCACGAAGCTGTGCATCATTGTGCCTACCACATTCTTGGTCCGAACCAGGCCTCCGTAAAACATGGCCAGGCCCGGTACCATCAGCAGCACGAGGGCCGTGGCGATGAGCATCCAGGCAGTAGTTCCAGAATCGATCTGCATAAACTTCCTTCCAATAGAGTGAGGCGTGCTGTGGCTGTGCTTGCGCCAGTTCGGAACGCTCGCCGGCAAATTTGTATCTTGCGCGAAGGACGCAATCCAAAAAGAGGCAATCTGATTAGACTGGATGCATGCTGCGCTCTTATGCGGCAAAATGCCTCAGGCGCTGATTCTCTGGATCAAGAGAGCCACTTCTTCCAGATTTCAGGCGCAAATCCCGCCGTGGCACGTTTCGCATCGCGGACGATGGGAGTTTTGAAGAGCCGTGGTTCTTCCAGTAGCTTTTCTGCAATGTTGAATTTCATATACTGAAGTCCCGCAGAAACATACGCCCTGGATTCAGTGTCTATGAGCTCTTCTGCCGGTATGGATGCCATCACGGAAGTGAGCTCTCCTCTGGACATTGGCTTTTCCGCGAGGTTGATGAATTGATACGTTATGCGGCGTTCCTTGAAGAACATTTCCGCCTTTCTAGTGTTAGGGCAACTTTTGAGTCCGAAAATTTGTATGTTCACCTTTCTCTCCTGCTCTTTACGCAAGTCCCGCGATGTATGTGATGAGGGCAATGATTCCTACCGCAACATTCACTGGTCGTAATCGCGGTGTCGCGAGCAATGCGATTCTGCAAGGCACAAACCCATTGAAACAAAGTGTTGTGATGACAGCACCGACTCCCGCCGATCCAATGTCTGTCGCTCGCAAAAACGAAATCAAGTATTCGTTCCAGACAATGAATAAACTGCCAATGAAGATCGCGGGAAACACTTCTCCTCCCGTCCTGAGCCAGGAAGGAAGGCTGTTTGCGAGGCGCGCCAGGCCAAGACTGAGAATGTGTTGTGCTGCACTCCCTGGAATGTGTTGTAAAGTAGAGTAAACAGAATGAAGGCACATCCGCTGCCGAGGGCGGCCAGACGAAGGGCGCGGGGGGAGTCTGCAAATCTCCTGTAGATGGAGCCTAAGAACCAGGGCAGAAAAAAACTGAGCGCCAGGTAAGCATAGAATGCCCCGGCTGGAGAAAGGAATTCTGCAAAGTGTCTGCCTCTGAGTAAGGCATGATGCACCACAAGAGAATAGAAGAGGACCGTACCATCAAAAAAGAGTTCGCCCGTGTTCCACTTTCGCGCGGCCTGCATGAATGCATTCCTTCTACACGTGTATTTTCGCGCAACTACATCGCATAACGTTAAAAGAGTTGCCCGCGAAGTTCCGGGCCTGCAGCCTGGGCCATGTCACTCTGGAAGATTTCTCTGGCCTTTTTGTTTGTATTTTTTTCATGCGGTAAGCCACCCGTTCAGCCTCTGGATCACTGCCAGAAGATCAACGGAATGCCCGGCCCGGAAGACTTTGATTATGACCGGGCAGGCAATCGCCTTCTTGTATCCTCTCAGGAAAGAAGAAAACAGAATGGCGGTTATCCGGAAGGTGCCATCTTTGCCGTGGATCTTTCCGGGAAAGAAGCAGTCGGAACAGCCCGTGCTCTGCCGATTACGGGAAGAGATTCGTCCCCATTTCATCCTCATGGAATTTCATTGTTCGCGGGAAAAAGCGAAACGCTGCTGTATGTTGTGGCTCATCCGGATGAAGAACACAATGCGATCGAAGTGTTTCGTGTTCTTCCAGATTCTCTTGCCTTTAAAGAGCGCCTAACGTCTGAAGTCCTGGTTCATCCAAACGATGTGGCCAGTCTTGCAAACGGAGAGCTATACGTTACCAATGATCATGGCTGGACGGGAGGACTGGCTGTTCTTGAAGACTTATTTGCCCTCCCTCGATCAACGGTCGCTCACTATCGCGAAGGGAAGTGGAGTTTTGTCGCAGATGGCTTTCGCGTTGCAAATGGAATTGCGGTGAATCGTGCACTCGACCGGTTGTACGTAGGCGCCACCAGAGACAGAGGCATTCATGTGTATGTTCGCAATCCGGCAGATGGGTCCATTGGAAAGGAACTGGATTTCATCGACATGGGTTCAGGGACAGACAACGTGATGTGGGAGTCGGATGAAATTTTAGACGTGGCAGGGCATTACAGCATGATTCGATTCATCCGAACTGTGAAAGACCCAACTGCACTTTCTCCCAACGATATCACTCGAGTGAACGTTACATCCGGAAAGAAAGAAATGATTTTTGCAACCGACGGTTCAGAGATCAGTGGTGCGTCCACGGGACTCGTATTGAAAGGAAAACTCTATATTTCTCAAGTATTTGAGCCGTTCATTCTATCCTGCGACATGAAATGAGCGGCTCTTCTTTCCTGTTTGCGGCAATTATTTAGAGGCAATCGTATCTGGCGGATCGAACGCATAACCCACCCCGAACCGAGCGCCTTTGTTTACAACTGTGGCCGCAATTGTGCTCTGAGTCAGGTCCGAATTCAACGCATACTGCGTATAGAAAGCTTCCGTATACACGTACGCATTCCCTGCAAAACGGAATCTGGAGCCAAATGCTATCTCTGACTTTGAGATTCCCTTCGCAGATCCACCGGACATGCGAAAGTAAGGATCTGCAAAGCCGGCCTGAACATGCACTGCATACTGAATTTCCGCGATGCTCGTATTGATCGAAACAGAATACGGCAGAGTGTAGAGCGTGGAGGACAGGCTATTTCCGGAACTGGAGCCCACGCTCGTATAGTTATACAGCATGATCAGATAACCCAGGTTTCCGAGGCCGTCCAGTTGGTTGAGACCGCCCCCCGAAATAGTTCCGGTGAAGTGGCTTGCCCCGACGCCGAATGTTAGCCAGCTCGTAGCCGCGTATTCGATGCCAATTCTCTGGCTTCCGCTCATGGACACATTCGGATTCTTTCCCGCCTTAGTCAAAAAATAGAGCAGGGCCAGGTTACGATTGTTTTGGTTTCCCAGCGAAAGATCTACGAGTGCAGCCGTGTAGCTTGCGTTGCCGAACCCCGCTGCAACGAAATCTACTGTAGTAGGCCCGGTTCCATACGCAATGTCGACGTAGAGCCTGTCTTTCCGGTAGAGCTCATCCGATTGCGCGTGCACCCGGGACGCCGCAAGGAGCGCCGCCGCGATGATGAATGTCCGCCATTGCAGAGACATGATCATTCTCCGTAGACCAGGACACATTCTTTGAAGACAAGATCGAACAGCAGTGAGAATGATCTGCGATCCACCACCGCAATTTTCTTGATGTTTGCAGAATCCGCTGCCTCTTTCACGTCTCCACCACCACCGTAGTAGATGTCCTTAAAGATCCACGCAGACCAGGAACAGGACTCTCCCTTCTTCACAATCTTTGCAGAAGAGATCGCACCTTTGTCCACCATGCTGGAGTGACTTCCAGTGTATGTGATCAGCCAGCCTTGCAGAGGAGAACTGATGCAAGCGCTCAGCAGCAGCAGAGGTAGAAATGTAAGAAACCATTTGCTCATTGTTTTCATTTCAATCACCCGCCACGATTGTGCAATAGTTGGAGTAGACCCCGGATAGGATGCTCATGGTAGAATGGTCGATGATTGCGATTCTGTGGATGTCATTTTCAATCGCAACCGTGCCTGCAGTAGCATCGCCCCAGGCGACAGTGCCGAGCACCTGATGCATGCAGCCAGAAGCTTTCTTCTGCACTGGAACGTCCGCTGCGCTATTGATCTGTCCGGCAAACTTTGTGCGTGTGAAGAGGACACCGTTGACTGGCCCAACTGCGCAGCTTGAAACGGCGAGAGTTAGAATCAGGAATGAGGTGAATTGCTTGATCAACATATACTATTATTCCCCCATCACTGTAGTGCAGAATCGATGAAAGAAGAATCCAAGAATTGCAGTTTCATCATAATCAACGGAACCCACTTTGCTGATTCCGCTGTCTTCGCGAATGCTGTCTATACTTGAGTCTCCCCATGCAGCAAGCCAAAGCACGGAGTAGTTGCAACCGCGCCCCGATTTGGTAGCAGCAGCGTTGCCCTTCGGACCAGGTACACCATTCTGATGATAAAACATGCCACCGCGCGCAACTAGCACCGCGAGGTTGCCATATTCTGGCGCAGGGTTGGAATTCAGTCCGACATGTGTGTTGATTCCAAGACCGGTGCACGATGCAACGAGTAGAATCGGCACAAACAACACGCTTATAAAACGCATAGTAAGTAAACCTCAAGTTTCATAGTCGTCTGCACGATCTTGCACATGAATCGGTCAAACAGATTTCGTTGAATTTCATTGTGTCAGCAAAAAGTGTGTTTCATAACCTGATTCATGTAGTTCATTCCACAGAAATTGAAATCCCGATGCTTCATTCGTGATTCTGATTCTCAGGCGCTGAGTTTGATTTCGATCGCCAGGGCGCCTCGACGCGCGCCCGAACTGGAGGCCGCACCAGCAGGTGCGTCGTTCTGTCCATGACAGGTCGCCGATTCGCCCCGCCCGGAGTCGCTTTTTTCTGACTCGAAAGCTACTGGACTGAAAACCGCCTGCTTCCAGTCTGATATTTTCAGGCCGGCTCGGGCACGGGTTGTGCCGGATCGGTAAAAAGGAGATTTGGGAAAATGGAAATTCCTTCCTATGTTAAGAATCAGAAGCTCATCGCCTGGGTGAATGAGGTAGCAGCACTCTGCAAGCCGGAACGCGTCTATTTTTGCGACGGTTCCCAGGAAGAGTATGACAGGCTTTGCGACCAGATGGTGCAAGCCGGGACCATGGTCCGTCTGAATCCGGAGAAACGCCCTAAGTCCTTTTTGGCACTCTCGCATCCAAGCGATGTGGCGCGTGTGGAAGATCGTACTTATATCAATGCAAAGCGCAAAGCAGATGCAGGTCCCACCAACAACTGGGTGGACCCGGCTGAGATGAAGCAAACGCTGAACAAGCTCTACGACGGTTGTATGACCGGACGCACCATGTATGTCATTCCGTTTAGCATGGGACCTCTTGGATCTGACATTGCCCACATCGGCGTTGAGATCTCAGATTCACCTTACGTGGTCGTAAACATGCGCATCATGACGCGCATGGGAAAAGCAGTTCTAGACGTTCTGGGGGATCGTGATTTTGTAAAAGGCCTCCATTCAGTGGGTGCTCCTATCAAAGCAGGCGAAAAAGATGTTCCATGGCCTTGCAATCACGACACAAAATACATCTGCCATTTCCCAGAAGAAAATCTCATCATGTCCTACGGATCCGGATACGGCGGAAACGCTCTTCTGGGCAAAAAATGTTTTGCTCTTCGCATTGCATCCACGATGGCGCGAGATCAGGGCTGGCTTGCGGAGCACATGCTCATCCTTGGTGTGCAGGATCCACAAGGAAAGAAGACCTACATCTGCGCTGCATTTCCTTCTCAGTGTGGAAAAACGAATTTCGCCATGCTGATTCCACCAAAAGAACTGCAAAACGAAGGTTGGAAAGTCACTACAGTGGGAGATGACATTGCGTGGATCAAACCGGACAAGCAAGGTCATCTACATGCAATCAATCCGGAAGCGGGTTACTTCGGCGTTGCTCCCGGCACAAACTGGGAAACCAATCCGAATGCAATGGCAACCATCAAAGGAAATACAATTTTCACAAACGTTGCACTCACCAAAGACGGAGACGTATGGTGGGAAGGCCTGAGCGACGAGGTTCCAGACGGAATGACAGACTGGAACGGAAAGCCATACGACAAGAATAGCGGCAAACCCGCGGCGCATCCAAACGCTCGCTTCACGGCTCCCGCTTCTCAATGCCCATCTGTAGATCCATCGTGGGAAGATCCTAAGGGAGTTCCAGTGGCAGCGTTCATCTTCGGAGGACGTCGCACTACAACTGTGCCTCTCGTATACCAGGCATTCAACTGGAACTTCGGAGTGTATCTGGCAGCCACCATGGGCTCAGAAACAACAGCGGCGGCGACAGGCCAGGTGGGAGTCGTCAGACGTGATCCGTTTGCTATGCTTCCATTCATGGGCTATCATGCGGCGGATTACTTCACGCACTGGTTGAACATTGGAAGAACGCTTCCTGCTGCTCCAAGAATCTTTGGAGTCAACTGGTTTCGTCGAGATGAGAATAAGAAATTCCTGTGGCCTGGCTACGGCGAAAACATGCGCGTTCTCAAATGGATTGTGGAACGAGTGCAAGGAAAAGTCTCCGCAGTGGAAAGTCCCATTGGATGGGTTCCGCGTCATGAAGACCTGGACTGGAAGGGACTCAGTTTCTCCAAAGATGACTTCAACCGCGTGATGACTCTGGATCGTGAAATGTGGAAGAACGAAGTGGCTTCGCATGAAGATCTTTTCATGAAGCTCTACGACAGGCTGCCAAAAGAATTTATCTGGATGCGAGAGCTCCTGATGTCTTCTCTCTGGCGTTCGCCGGAAACCTGGAAAGCAAGCGATCCTACCTGATCGCCTGCCACGTCAATAGGTGTTGTAGTTTGCCATTGCCAGCGGCCCTCTCGGAGTGGCCGCGGCAGTCAACACTCCCTGGGACCATAGTTGTCCGCTCGATGAATCTACGTAGTACTGAGAAATAGTAGATCCCCCTCCATCCGCCTGATAGAGATAGCTGCCGGGCGCATCAAATGCGCATCCAGCTGTCGCTGTTCCGCCAGTCGCCCGGGATGTGCCTGAAAGTGCAGTGAGTGCTCCTGTAGTCTGGTCGATCGAATACATATACAGCGTGGCCGTGGATTGATCAGGAGCGTATGCAAATCTTCCCGATGGGTGAATGCTGAGCATGCGCGGATTGGTGCCGGATGCAATGGTTCCACCTCCGATCGGTGCGAGCGCGTATGTGGTCTGGTCAATCGAATACATCCAGATGTTGGCAGTTCCGGTTCGCGTATAAAGAAATCTCCCTGTCGGATCGATCGTAAGAGTGGAAGGCGCGCCACCAGGAGATACGGTTCCAAGAGAATTCAAGCTTCCGTCTGATCCTATCGTATACATAGAGATGGTGCCTGCGCCATTGTTTGGAACATAGAGTGCATGATTGAGTGGGTCTATGCTTCCCTGAAGTGGGCTTGCTCCTGGCGTAATGGCCGCTGCGATGTTGCTCAAGCTTCCGTCTGAAAGTATGTTCAGTAGATTCACTCTGGGCACACTGTTTGTAGAAATGTATGCGTATCGCCCGAAAGAATCAAACGCTGGTATCTGAGGACCAGTGAGTACAGTGAACGTTCCGCCTGCTATGCCAGTCAGAGCGCCTGTAGTCTGATCAATCGAAAACATATGAACGGTGGTGGTTGTGCTATCGCTTACATACAGGTAGCGACCGAGTGGATCCACGGCAGCCTGCACAGCGCCGGCGCCAACGGTGTAGGTTCCGACCAATGAAAGTGCACCCGTTCGACTGTTGATTGTATACGAAGATACGTTTGTTGCAGTCGCAGAAACAGCAAAAAGAAAACGAGACTGCGGATCCATGGTCAGGGCCGTGGCGCCAGCGCCTGCCCCGGGCACTGTGCCGATCTGCGTGAGCGTGCCATTGGTTCTTGATACAGAATACTCGTATATGGTTCCGGCTGTCACGGCCACATACGCAAAACGGGATTCAGTGAGACGTCTAAAAGCAAGCGCGAAGATCGCAGCATTGCATCTCGCATCCATGATCGCGCAATCCTGAGCGTAGCGGCTGCAGCCATCTGCAAAAATTGCCAGAAAGATAGTTAGAACAACAACCAATCGTTGCAACATATATAGTATATTTACGAATCGAATCTGATTTTAAGGCGAATATTTTGTTAGTCGCGACCATTTCATGGCACCGACCTGCGGTCGCAGAGGCGTGAGCTTGCCTTGACGCGCAGCTCGTGCTGACAAAGATCATACTATGCCCGGTGTGAGACTGAAAAAAGACCAGATGGCCTGGATTTGTGATCCAGCGTGGATTGGCTTTGATACTTCGGATCAAATTCCAGATGGTCCCGGGACTTTCGGGCAGAACCGTGCGCGCGATGCAATTGAGTTTGCGGCCAATATGGGTCGACCGGGTTACAACACGGCGGTGGTTGGAGAGCCAGGAAGCGGCAGACATTTTCTTGCGCGCAGACTCCTTGAGAAGCGCGCAGCAACAGAAGCACCTCCTGACGATTGGTGCTACGTAAATAATTTCGAGGATTCTACTCGGCCCAGGGTTCTCATGCTTCCTGCGGGCAGGGGAGCCGGACTCAAAGCAGACATGCATCGGTTTGCGGCTGAACTCGGTTCCACTATGTCTTCTGCCTTTGAAGCGGAAGAGTACCGCCGTCACATTGAACAGATTCAAAACGAACTCAAAGCGCGCGAAGAAACAGCATTGCGCGAACTGGGGGCCTCCTCCCTCAAAGAAGGAATCGCTCTGATCAGCACTGCGCAGGGCTTTGTTTTCACGGCGGTTAAGAATTCAGAGCCTCTTGCTCCTGAAGAATTTCAGAAGCTGCCCGAGGAAGACCAGCGGGCGATCAGCGAAAAAATAGAGAAGTTCGGGACTACCTTGCAAGAGGTTCTGCGCCAGTTTCCAGTATGGCGTCGCGAAACACAGAATCGCCTTCGCGATGTTATGCGAAATACGCTCGGTCTGGCTGTAGGTCATATCATCGATGAAATCAAGGACAAGTTTCGCGATTTGCCAGAAGTCATTGCTTTTCTCGATCAGGTTCTTTCGGACGTAGTTGACAGCGGTCCACAGGCACGCGACGCAAAAGAAGAGGAAGGGTCTACTATTTCTGGCGTGCCTGCTCCTTTTCAGAAATACGAAGTCAATCTTCTAGTGGATCGCGACGGACAGAAATGTGCCCCCGTGGTTTATGAAGACAATCCATCCTATCAGAACTTGATTGGGCGAATTGATCAGGTGGGTCATTTTGGTCTTCTGGTGACCAACTTCACCATGATTCGTGCCGGCTCCCTTCACAGAGCAAACGGCGGTTATCTGCTTGTGGATGGAGAAAAACTCCTGGCTCAACCATTCGCCTACGACAGTCTTAAGAGAGCACTCAAGTCTTCTACGATTCGAATTGAATCTCCCGGGCAGCTTCTCGCTGGAATTTCTACTTCACCTCTAGAGCCGGACACCATTCCTCTTCGCGTGAAAGTTGTGCTGTTCTGTGGGCGGCAGCTTCACTACATGCTGCGAGAACTGGATCCGGAATTTGACGAATTGTTCAAGGTGGCGGCGGAATTTGAAAGTGATGTGGAGCGAACGCCCGAAACCGTCTCCCTCTACGCGCAAATGCTTGCATCCCTTGTTCGCACAGAAAAACTCAGATCGTTCACACGCGAAGCGTTCGCTCGTATCATTGAACACAGCGCCAGGCTGGCCGGGGACGCAAACAGACTCAGCGCGCGCACGCGTCGTCTGGCGGATCTGATGCGCGAATCAGACTACTTCGCGGGGCAGGCAGGCAGAGCTTCCGTAGACGTACAGGACGTTATGCGATCTCTGAAAGAAGCGGAGGACCGTCGCGGTCGAATCCGCGAGGCAATCCAGAGAGAAATTCTCCGTGATACAATCCAGATCGCCACAAATGGAGCCGCAGTTGGTTCTATCAACGGTCTGGCGGTCGCGATTCAAGGAGATGCTGCCTTCGCGCACCCCGTGCGAATTACCGCCGCAGTGTGGCCCGGAAAAGGAGACATCATCGACATTGAGCGCGAAACGGAACTGGGCGGACAGATTCACTCGAAAGGAGTATTCATTCTCTCCGCTTTCCTTGCTTCCAGGTTTTCGCGCACGAAGCCTCTATCTCTCTCCGCCAGTCTTGTATTCGAACAGTCCTATGGCCCTGTAGAAGGGGACTCTGCGTCCCTGGCTGAATTGTGCGTTCTGATTTCTGCCATCTCCGGAGTTCCGATCCTTCAGGGAATCGCCATGACCGGTTCGGTGAGCCAGCACGGTGTCGCCCAGGCAATTGGAGGGGCCAGCGAAAAAATAGAAGGCTTCTTTGACATTTGCAGGGCGAGAGGTCTCACAGGCAGTCAGGGAGTGATCATTCCATCTTCGAATATCAAACATTTGATGATTCGCCGCGACATCCAGGAGGCCTGCGAAGCCGGGACCTTCCACATCTACGCCGTAGACCATGTGGACGATGCAGTGGCGATTTTGACGCAGCTTGAGCCTGGCACTGCGGATGAAAGCGGGGAATTTCCGGCGGACACCGTTTACGGGAAGCTAGTTTCCGCGCTTGATTCTATGTCCAGGGCAGGACGTCGCACACGGCGTCAGGTCTCAGACCCTCATTCCGTGGATTCGGATGCGTCAGACAAAAAATAGTTGCTCCATACCCTTTGCGCCATTTGCTGAACTTTAGCCGCGTGTTCCACGCTTTCATGGAGAGAACGGATCAATGAATTTCTTACCGGAGAATATTGCAACCTACGGAACGCAGATTGACGGACTGGCAGCCCTCATCAGCTGGCTGGGTCTTACCAGCTTTGTGCTCGCTGAAGCGGCTCTGGTCTATGCTGCATTTCGTTATCGCAGAAGCGAAAAGAGGAAGCGTGCAGCATACATCAAAGGGGAATCCTGGGGTCAGGCAAAGTGGATTTTCATTCCTCTCATTCTAGTAGTTCTCCTGGACATCTTCATTGATATCAAGACCACTGCGGTGTGGAAGCAAGTGAAGATCGATCTGCCAACGGCGGATATGAATGTGCGAATCGTTGGTCAGCAGTTCAACTGGCAATTCACTCATCCTGGTAAGGATGGAAAACTGGGCACAGAAGACGATGTGAAGACTACAAATGAGCTTCATGTTCCAGTAGATACAAACGTAGTTTTTGAACTGGGCGCCAAAGACGTTCTGCACAGCTTTTTCGTGCCAGCACTTCGCCTCACTCAGGATGCGGTTCCAGGTCGTTTCATTCACGGATGGTTCAACGCAACCAAACCTGGCAAATACGAAATCGCATGCGGGCAAATCTGTGGAGCCGGCCACACGGGAATGCGCGGAATGCTGATCGTTCATAATAAAGAAGAGTTTCAAAAATGGGTAGAGAATCCTGTAACAGGTGGCTCTACAGATCCAATGGAAATCCTCAAAGGAAACGGATGTACTTCCTGTCACTCCGTGGACGGAACCAGAGTCGTCGGCCCAAGTTACAAAGGTATCTGGGGTAGATCAGAGACTGTGATCACAGATGGCGCAGAGCGCCAGGTGGTTGTAGATGAAGCGTACATCAAAAAATCGATTCGTGAACCAAAAGCGGACACGGTCAAAGGATATCCAGCCGGTGTAATGCCTGCCGGAACTCTTTCAGACGCAGACATCGATGTTCTAATCAAATACTTTAAGACACTGAAGTAAGGAAAGGGAGAAAGAAATGAGTCACGCAATGCATGCAGCGCCCACAAGCTTCCTGCGCAAATACGTCTTCGCAACCGATCACAAAGTCATTGGAATGCAATACCTGATCACAGGGATTCTGATGGCGCTGGTGGGCGGCTTTCTGTCCTATCTCTTCCGTATGCAGCTTGCATTTCCAGGAGAAAGCATTCCTGGATTTGGTAAGCTCGCCGCTTCGCAGTACAACATTGCCATCACCATGCATGGAACCATCATGGTATTCTGGGTGGCCATGCCGATTCTCCTGGCTGCATTCGGCAACTTCCTGATTCCGCTGATGGTGGGAGCAGACGACATGGCGTTTCCGACGTTGAACATGATGTCGTATCAGGTGTTCTTCATCAGTACAGTCATTCTTCTCGTGTCTTTCTTTGTTCCAGGCGGAGCGTTTGCTGCTGGATGGACTGCGTATCCTCCTCTCAGTGCGGGCACATACGCTGGTTCAAAAGACTTCTTGAGCAACATGGGCGGTCACCTCTGGATCATTGCGATCGCCCTTGAGTTCATCGCATTCCTCATGGGTGGTATCAACTTCCTGGTTACTTCCTTCAACATGAGAGCCCCGGGCCTGAGCTGGTTTCGCCTTCCTGTAGTAGTGTGGATGCTGGATCTTGCCGTTCTCCTCTTCATGTTCTCGATTGGACCACTCCTCGCTGGCGCCATCATGCTTCTCTTTGATCGCACGGTAGGTACTGGGTTCTATGACCCGGCTCAGGGTGGAGACCCGATTCTGTTCCAGCATTTGTTCTGGTTCTTCGGTCATCCTGAAGTGTACGTAATGCTTCTTCCCACTCTTGGATTCCTGTGCGAGATTCTGGCAACTTTCGCGAGAAAGCCAATCTTCGGTTACAAGTACATCCTCTATTTCACCTTTGGTGCGGCTCTTCTGTCCTTCATCGTATGGGCACACCACCAGTTTGTATCCGGAATCAATCCTCGCATGGCTAACTTCTTTAGCTTAACGACTCTGCTGATTTCTGTTCCATTTACTGTCATCGTGTTCGCAAGTATTGCGACTCTGTGGCGCGGCAACATTCAGTTCTCAGTGCCTATGCTCTGGGCTGTTGGTTTCGTGGCAGAGTTCATGATTGGCGGTGTGACCGGTGTATACCTTGGTTCTTCCGCGTTTGATATCTACGCTCATGATACGTACTTCGTGATCGCGCATTTCCACTATGCTCTCATCCCAACGGTTGTGTTTGGAGGGTTTGCCGCCATTCACTTCTGGTATCCAAAGTTCATGGGAAGGATGCCCAACGAAACTCTGGGTAAATGGCATTTCTGGATCACAGCAATTGCGTTTAACGGTATCTTCCTCCCGCTCTTCTTCACAGGCCTGATGGGAGAACACCGTCGTATTTTTGACTATTCTGCATGGCCAAGTCTCATGACAGATGAGATGAAGCTTTATAGAAAGTTTGCCACCACCTCTCTTCTCGTGTTGCTCGCGGCGCAACCACTGTTCTTCATCAACATGATCTACAGCTACTTCAAAGGTGCATGGGCAGTAAACAATCCATACAAGGCAAATTCGCTTGAGTGGTCTGTTCCTTCCCCTCCGCCGCACGGGAACTTCACCGAAGTGCCTACCGTTTATCGCGGTGCATATGAATTCAGTGTGCCAGGTCGCGAAGCTGACTACTGGCCACAAGATGCGAAGAGCTAAAAGGCAAACCAAACTGGAGATATGATAAAATGAGTTCTGTTGCCACTAACCAAAAAGTTGAATTTGGCCGCGTCCCTCTGGGACGCATTGCAATGTGGTGGGTGATTGCATCCGAAGTTGTAATCTTCGGTGGGCTCATCACCTGCTACCTTCTCTATCGAATCCGCTATCCGGAGTGGGGTCACGAAGCGGCTCACACAAACACCTGGCTTGGGGCGCTGAACACTTTCGTTCTGCTTACGTCCAGTTTCACGATCGTTCTGGCTCACGCGGCTTCCACAAAAGGAGAGCTGAAGAAAGTGTGGCTCTATTCTCTCTGCACAATTCTCGGGGGTTTCATCTTCCTGGGCGTTAAGGCGGTAGAATACACGACTGAAATCCATCACGGCTTCACAATCACCAAGAGTGTTTTCTGGAGCTTTTACTACGTGATGACTGGCCTTCACGCGTCGCACGTAATCGCAGGAATGACAGCCATCTTTGTGGTCGCACTCAAAGCACGCAAAGGGGAACATCTGCATCGCGTCGAAATGGCAGGCCTGTACTGGCACTTTGTTGACGTGGTCTGGATTTTCCTGTTTCCACTTCTTTACATTGCAAAATAATTTCTGGAGAAGCAAATGTCGGATCATCAGCAGCAAAACGGACACGAAGATTATCACGGTCATCCCAACTATTTTGTGATCTGGGCCGTTCTGGTAGTCATCCTGGGGATCAGTCTTGGGCTTGGATACCTTGGCAATCACACTCTGGCAGTGACGCTGATCTTCGCTCTGGCTTTCGTGAAGGCATTCCTGGTGCTCGCGAATTTCATGCATCTTCGGTGGGAACCAAAGGCAGTCACTGCGATCATCATCTTCTCAATGATCGTTCTAGGATATGTCTTTCTCGGTGTCTATCCAGACATCGTTCCCATTGAAAGGATCATAGCACAGTAAATGGATTCGACCGGAAGACAGAACAACGTCTTTTTTGGAATGATGTTGCTTCTAACCACAGAAGCAATGTTCTTTTCCGGTCTCATCAGCGCCTATCTCGTTGCACGCGGCAACGCGGCCGTTTGGCCTCCGGCAGACCAGCCCAGGTTGCCCATGTTCATCACTGCGATCAATACAATGATTCTGGTGCTCAGTGGTCTCACGGCTGTAGTTAGCTTTCGCAAGAAATCGGTTCGCCTTATGATCCTCGCCGCCGTACTCGGGCTTCTGTTCCTCTTGATTCAGGGATCGGAATGGGTGCGAATGCTTTCCTTTGGTCTGACCACAGTATCAAGTATCTACGGAGCGTTCTTCTATTTGATCGTCGGGGCACATGGGATTCACGTGGCAGCCGGCCTGCTCCTTTTGCTTCTGCTTCTCTGGAAGACTAAGAGTGGATCTGTGTGGATTGCGGGAACGATTTACTGGGCCTTTGTCGTCGCCATTTGGCCAGTTTTGTATTTTCTGGTGTACATACTATGAAGACGATTTTCGCGCTCATCTCATTTGCACTGGCAGTGGTTCCGGCAGAGTTGTTTGCCTGCGGCGCTTGCATCGGTCGCGGGTACAGTCAATCGCTGATTGATTCTTATGTAGTCATTACGATCTTGCTCAGCGGTCTTCCACTTATCTTTGGCGGCCTTCTGATCTACTACATGGTCAAACGATCCAAGTCAGGACAGTGATGGATCTCAGTTCTCTTCCCCCCATCAATGCAACTCTCAATGGCCTTTCCTTTCTACTTCAGGTGAGCGGGTACATTGCGATTCGCACAGGTCGTCGTAGTCTGCATCGCGCGCTGATGCTTTCTGCCGTTACCGTATCCGCGATCTTCTTGACCAGTTATCTGTATTTGCATGCGCATGTGGGCAGCATCCCGTTTGGCGGCCAGGGATTTGCACGAGTCGCCTACTTTAGCATTTTGATCAGTCATTCAATTCTCGCAGCATGCACTCTTCCGCTTGTGATCACAACGGTTACCCTCGCGCTTCGCGGATCCGTCAAACATCCAAAGTGGGGCCGCGTTACAATTCTAGTCTGGGGGTATGTGTCGGTTACGGGGGTCATCGTGTTCTTGATGATGCTTCCCTACTATCCTCGCGCCTTTTCTCCTGGATGATTCTGGATTTGCATGTCTATTTGCGTCAGCGCATCTGGACGTGCGCTGCATGCTTCTTGTTTTTGCTCTCGCTTTGTCTGCCTGGATCTGCGGACGCACAAGAATTCTTTCATTACAGAATCTTCACCCCTGAATCCGGCGATCTGCGCGAACTTCCCGATTCTTCTTCCGAGTCCCTGGCAACTCTCAGTCGTGGTGTGGCCCTCATGGAAACCGGAATGCGCGACAGGCAAATCGTTGTTCAGGGAAAGGACGGAGACTGGATTCAGGTAGCATACTTCGGAGACGTGGGCTGGGTTCCTCTCAATCATACCGCACTGCCAGCGAGCATTCGCACAGTCTCTACTTCCGCGGAGTTTCTTGGCACCTGGCGTAGCAACTTGAAGTGCAGGATTCAGAGTTATATTCATATAGAAGCCGATGGAATGTTTTATGGTTCGCACTGCATTTCCTGCACCATGGAAGGTTGTCCGGAAAGCATTTCGGGAAAATGGACGATAGAAGACGGAATGCTTGTTCTCACCGAGAGAAAAGGCCAGAAAGCACAGTACTTCATCAAAGACGGTGTTCTTGTATCTGATCCAACCAATGGATTCATCTGGGAATATCACGGCGCCAGTGTCCTTTCAGGGTTGCGCAAATGAGAGAAGTACGTGTCGTCGCGTTTCTTTTTCTCATCGCCTCTGGTTGTGCCGCACCCGCCGCGGAAGAGAAACTGACTCGCTGGGATTCGTCTGCGCGGCTCCTTGCAGGAATGGATCTTCCAGAGTCGGATCCTCTTTACTCGCTCACTCGCACAGATGAATGGCAGACGCATCACCGCGCCATGGACAGACGATTTTCTGAGTTCGAAGATATGTACGGCAAGAAGATCACACCCTGGGCTGCCTCTGAAATTGGTGATTCGGGTGCCGGAGTGGTGTTCTATCCATTTGGTGGACCCGACTTATTGTTTCCTCTCAGGCTTTTTCCGGATGCTAAAGAATATATACTATTTGGAATGGAATCTCCCGGAAAGCAGCCGGACCCGGCATCCGTCTACGCGCGCGATCGTATTGCGCTTGCTTCTGTGTTTCCTACGATTCGCAAGTCACTCGCATGGTTTTTGAATTTCACCTATTTTCAGACCTATCAAATGGACAAATGGCTCCGCGGCCGCGATCTGGGAGGAGCAGGGCCCGTGATGATGGTCTTTCTGGCCCGGAGTGGTGCTACCATCACAGACGTTCAAGAATTCCAGGATCCATCCGCCCATGGAATTCGCATTTCATTCAAAAGAGCAGGAAAAGACCACACGGCCACCTACTACACAGTAAACGCTTCTGATTCTTCTCTCTCTTCCAACCCGGGTTTTCTGGCGGGCATTCGCTCTAGAGGAGAGAGAGTGTCGTATATGAAGGCGGCTTCCTATCTTCTCTATGGGCCAGGCTTTGATATCGTTAGAAATTTTGTAACGACCGAATCGCAGATGATTGTTTCGGATGAAGCGGGAGTGCCTCTTTCTTCCTATCCTCCCGAAATGGAATTGAGATTCTACGGAAACTACGACGGGCCTCTTCCCATGTACTGGCCCATGCGGCAAAAGGCTCTCGATCAGGCGTATGCAAGAGAAAGTCGCAGCCTTCCATTCGATCTGGGCTACACTGCCTCCTGGAAGAGGAATGCATCTGTGCTGATTGTGGCTTCGCGAAAACACGCAACACCCGGTGAAAGGAAGAACTGATCATGGTATTTTCTAGCCTGATCTTTCTATACGTATTTCTTCCTGTTTGCATTGCACTTTACTACGTCTGGCAAAACCGAGTCTGGCAGAACTGGGTTCTGATTGTCGCGTCTTTGATCTTCTATGCCTGGGGTGAGCCTGTCTGGGTAGTGCTCCTTGTACTTTCTTCTCTGGTAGATTATCTCAACGGGCTGTGGATCGCGCGTTTTCGCGGAAAGGCCGCTGCAAAACTTTCTGTTGTATGCACCTTGATCTTCAATCTGGGAATACTTGCAATTTTTAAGTATCAGGCTTTTTTCATTCACAACCTAAACCTGGTGAGCGGTCTTTCGATTCCTGTTCCTGAGCATCATCTGCCTATCGGGATATCTTTTTACACATTCCAGACGATTTCCTACGTCATAGATGTATATCGAGATGAAGTGCCGGCGCAGAAAGATTTTTCAAAATTCTTGCTCTTTGTCAGTCTATTTCATCAGCTCGTCGCCGGACCAATCGTACGGTACAAAGACATCGCATACGAAATCGAGAATCGAATTTTTTCATGGAATGATTTTTCTTACGGCGTGAGCCGATTTGCAGTGGGTCTTGCGAAGAAAGTGGTACTGGCCAACCCGGCAGGAGAGATCGCGGGCTCGTTTCTCGACGGATCTCCGGAGCGCATGAGTGTGCTTGGTTCCTGGTGGGGAATTTTACTTTTTACGTTTCAGATCTATTTTGATTTTTCCGGTTATTCGGACATGGCGATCGGTCTGGGAAAAATGTTTGGTTTTACTTACAAAGAGAACTTCAACTATCCCTATCTCGCGCGCTCTGCCACTGATTTCTGGAGACGCTGGCACATCAGCCTCAGTTCCTTCTTTCGCGACTACGTATACATTCCACTCGGTGGCAATCGCACACGGCCTCTGGTGAGTCTCACAGTAGTGTGGTTCTTGACCGGGCTCTGGCATGGGGCGAGCTGGAATTTTGTAGTATGGGGACTTTTCTATGGAGCGCTCATTCTTTTTGAGCGAGCGGTTCAGTCCGTGACCGGACGGGAAATTCCGCGAATCATCGGGCATCCGTATGCAATCCTGGCCACTCTCGTTGGCTGGACTCTTTTTTACTTCACAGATCTGGGGCACGCCTTTGCACATCTGGGGCGAATGTTTGGTGTGTCCGGAGCGAGCCTCACGGATCCGGCTGTTTTGATCTCGATTCGGGCCAATGCATTCTTCGTGGGTCTGCTCATTCTTGCATGCTTTCCTGTTTGGCCATTTCTTGCGAAGCTTTTGAGAGGAGATCCATCGGAGTCAGGGCATGCCAGGCTGGGCGTGCTTTTGCCTGTCTTAAATTTATTTCTGGTCGTGTTTTCTACGGTGCTCCTTGTAGGAAGAACCTACAATCCGTTCCTATACTTTCGCTTTTGATGATCCTGAAATTTGAAAGACTGAATCTATGAAAAAGGCAATTCTCTATCTCAATTCCATTCTGCTTTCTGTGGCTCTGGTTGCCGGAGGGATCTGGAATTTTGTATCGCATAACACTGATTCGGCGGTCACAAAAGAATCACGCAAATTAACCGACTGGCCCAGCTGGGATCTAAATGCTCTCAGCGAGGGCAAATGGACCAGACAGGTAGAAGATGCATTCGCGGATCGCTTCATGTTTCGCAGCCATGCAATGGCTCTTGCTCAGAAAACAGAATCGTTGCGCGGCCTTCCGGGAGAAGAGGTAAAGCTCGTCACACAGAAGAGCGGGGACCTCTTCAACGAACAGGCTATCACGAAAGCTGATAAATCTGGAACCACGGATGCTGCGGGCGCTCCACCTGCCGGCCAGTGGGTGAACCAGATGCTGATCATTGGAAAGGCTGCCTATGGTCTGGTTGGGTATTCGGATGAAGGTGGATCGTACTACGCGCAGGCAGTGAACACTCTTGCATCGAAGATGGGGCCGACCATCAAGATGTATTCGATTCTTGTGCCTACAGCGATTGAATTTCTGGATGATGAACGTTACACAAAGCTATCCTATCCTCAAGAAAAGGGAATCGGTTTAATGTACGGAAAGCTCCATGAGCGCGTGAAGGGGATCAACGTAGTGCCCGCGCTTCGAGAGCATCGTGATGAGTACATCTATTTTAGAACGGACCATCACTGGACTGCGCGCGGTGCGTATTATGCATACAGAGCCGCAGGTGC
>JAIBBM010000046.1 GCA_019694685.1 Leptospirales bacterium | reverse complement strand
TCCGGAGAAGAACGCGCAAGCTTTCCTTCCAGATCCGCGATCAATGGCTCATAACGTTCTTTCAGAGACGCGATGTGTTTGTCAAAATCCGCGCGGAAGGTGGCGCGCATACCGCCCTGTAAGTCGAGTCCGAGGCGAATCTTTAGATTCTTTATGTTTTTATCTGACAGGAATCCGAAGAATCTTTCAATGGGGTGTGGCAAAAGACGAGTGCGAAATTCATCCACCAGATCCGGATGCGCCTGCGCCATTTCGTTCACTGCGGCCGCCGTAATGAAACGCGCTTCGAGAACGCATCTTCTTTCTGCAGGGATTCCGTCCCCGGCCTCTGGAACGCACTGAGCGGAAGGAAAATACAGACCCAGGCCATTTTCCCTGTCGCGCATGAAGTCGCGCACTTCCGCCAGATCCACAGGCACTTTCTTTCCATCTTCCAGCCTGTGGTTTTCCTGAAACACTACAGCCAGTTTCTGAGTGAGAAAGTTGGGCAACATGAGGAGCACGCAGGCTCCCATAGTAAATACAACTACAATGGTTCTTGAGGCAAGTGATCGCATAACGGTCCTATTTACGTCCCCGAAGTCTATAGAGAACGAAGATACCTACGAGGAGGCAGAGAATGAGAACATTGAGGAAGGTCTTGTCTCCGGAGAGAAGACCGGCCAGAAATCCAGGACCTTTAGGAGAGTCGTCCGGTTTCTTTTCAGGCTGCGCCGTTTCTTTAGGGGGTGCTATGGTTTCCCCTTTGTATTCCGGCAGATACTTTTCATCACCAATGGGGAAATCATCAGACAGCCCCTGGACCTTTGGAAGAGGAGCGGCGACCGGCGGTTTGCGCGGCGCTTCTTGTTTGCGCGGCTCTTCCTGCGGCTTTGGTGTTTCCTGCGGCTCCTGAGCGTAGAGCCCGGCGGTGATCAGAAGAAGCGGAAGCCAGCGCATATCACTTTGCTTCAGCTTTCTTTGTTTCGCGCATCTGGCTGATGTGCGACTTCATGAATTCAAGACGAGTCTTGTCTCCAACGTTGAGAATCACTGTATCGTCTTTGATTGTTGCAATGGTGCCGATCATGCCGCCTGTGGTGACTACTTCATCGCCTTTCTTCAGAGTGTTCACCATTTCGCGCTTTTTCTTTTCTTCTTTGCGCTGAGGACGAATCACGAAGAGCCACATGAATGCGAAAATCGCAACTGGCAAAAGGAACATGGTCAGAGATGAACCTGGACCTGCTGCTGCCGCGCCGGGTGCCTGTGCAGGCGCTTCTGTGGTAGGAGGGGCGGCTGGTTGTTGCGCGAGAAAACGTAAGAATTCCATGCAACCAGACGCCCGATTCTCGCCTGGCTTGCAACTATAAACTTCTGAAGTTAGCCCGCGCCTACAGAAAGGTCTTTTTCAGACGTAAATTTTTGCCAGGCTTCCAGCACCTTGCCTGGAGCTCCTTGCTTGAGCAACTGCTCACAGGCCCCGGCCGCCGTTTTAAGATCTACACCCCGAACCGCGGCATAGAGAGGAGCCGCATTCATAGAGATGGCTGCGTTTTCTTCCTGAGTGCCCTGACCTGAAACGATCGCTCTGGCGCGATCCACGGATGCCGCTTTGTCTTTTGCAACAATGGCAGAAAGTGGAAAAGAGCTGAATCCAAAATCCTCTGGCTTCCACGTTCCACTTTCCACTTTCCCATCCTGAACTCGAAAGTAGCGAGTGCCGCCCGCGGGCGAAATTTCATCTAAACCGTTTTCTGCGTGAACTACGTAAGCTGCCTTTCTTCCAAGATGAAGAAGAGTCGCCGCCACAGGTTCGAGGAATCGCGCATCAAACACTCCCACCAGTTGATGGGTGACTGGCGCGGGATTCGTCAGAGGGCCAAGCAAGTTAAAGACTGTGCGAAAGCCAAGAGCACGCCGGACAGGGCCGGCATGCTTCATGGCTGGATGCCAGGCCTGAGCGAACAAGAACGCAATTTTAGTCTGATTCAGGCATTGATCGAGCACTTCAGGACTCTGCACACCCAGAGAAATGCCCAGCGCTTCGAGCAAATCAGCCGAGCCAGTGGAACTGGACACAGCCCTGTTTCCATGCTTGGCCACTTTCAACCCGGCAGACGCCAGAACAAGAGCAGATAACGTAGAAAGATTGATTGTATTGCTTCTGTCTCCGCCTGTCCCGCAAGTATCGAGGATGGCGTCTTCTGATCGACCGGTCCACGCAACTGCCGCTTTTCTCATGGAACGAGCAAACGCCTCAATTTCAACGGGAGTCTCCCCTTTCATGGCCAGGGCGGTCAGCAAAGCGGCCGTCGAGATTTCTCCGGCTTCTCCCGTCATGATGGCAGTCATCGCATGCGACGCTTCTTCTGCAGTGAGATCCTGCCTGCTTACTACTTTCTTTAAATATTCCTGCATTACACTTTCTCCTTCACGCGATACGGCGGCAGAAGCAGCTTATAGTTTGTAACAAGATAACGAAGCCCAGAAAGAATGGTGATGATCGTTGTGATGAGCATCAGGTAATATGGTAGAAAGCTGGCCAGACTGTAAAACCAGTCCGCATGATTTCCTGCCATTGCTTCCTGTAAATTGAACCATGCGACATCAAACGGCCCAATTCCCTGCGATCTTCCTTCTGCGTAAATTCGATTGATTTCTTTTTTATCTCCGTACGAAACCAGAAGGAAACTCATGAGAATGATGACGATGCTGAACATTTGCAGAGCAGTCTTCCATTTGCCAAAACGAGACGTGCGAAGAGACTTACCTTTGCGAATTCCAAGATAACGAAGAGCTGTGATGAGCATATCACGCCCTACAATGCACAAAACCATCCATACCTGAACCTGTTCGGTAAGAACGACAAACGTGATAAACGCGCCGAGTACCAGGAACTTGTCCGCAAGCGGATCGAGGAACTTTCCAAACTCTGTTTGCTGGTTCCATTTACGCGCGAGGTATCCGTCCACAAGATCTGTAAGAGACGCCAGAGCAAAAAGAATGAAAGCAGTCAAACGCCAGGTGAAAGAAGGCTGCACCAGAAAGTAAATGAAGAATGGAACAGAGATGACGCGCAGTACGGTTAGAAAATTGGGCAGATTCAAGTTATTACGCCTGTCAGATCGTATTCCGTAAAGCCGGTGATCTCAACATTTACAAGGTCGCCCGAATGGAGCAACCTTGATTTAGGCTCTGCGTATACGACTCCGTCAGCTTCCGGAGCATCCTGTGGACGCCGCAAAACGACCTCTTCTGCGCTCGATTCGTCCACCATGCATGTAAAAGTAGTGCCGACGAGGGAGCGTAGGTGCTCCGACTGAACACCCCTGTGCACGCTCTGCACTCTGCGAATTCTATCTGCAATGATTTCCGGGGCAATTTGCGCGGACATCTCTGCCCCGGGAGTTCCTTCCTCGGGAGAATACGAAAACAGCGCCAGCTTCTCCGGCTTCGCGGTGGCAATGAACTGCTCTACCTTTTCTACATCCGCATCCGTTTCTCCCGGAAAACCAAGTAGAATCGAAGTGCGAACTTCGCATCCTGGCATGACATCGCGAGCGAGAGCAAACAGATCTGCGAATCTTTCTGAACTTCCAATTCTCCTCATCGCGCGCAGAACAGACTCAGATGCGTGCTGCACCGGACTTTCTAGATACGGGACCACTTTAGGCATAGAGCGAGTTCGCATACCTTCGAGGATTCGCTCTGTCTTTCCGTCAGGATACATATACAGCATGCGAATCCAATGCAGTCCTTGTACCTCATGAATTCTCTCTACCAGATCCAGGTATGCTTCCGGTTTTCCGCCGTACGAATTGGAATCCTGACTGACCAGGAAGACTTCGCGCACTCCCTGCGCCGCAAGCCTTTCACATTCAGCGATGATCTCATCTGCCGGAATATCTCTGAACTTTCCGCGAAAGAGTGGAATCGCACAGAAAGAACAACCGCGATCGCATCCATCTGAAATTTTCACGGGCGCATACGGCTTTCCCTGCGCCTGCATTTCGAAAAAAGGAGAAACAGGCTCGAGACCCACAGACAACCCGAATGCGTTTCGGATCAGTTCGCCTGCCTTGTGATAGATCCCGGTTCCAAAGCTAAAATCAATCTCTGGCAATTCAGCGCGCACGGTGTCCGCATAACGTTCCGTAAAGCAGCCTACAAGAACGAGCTTTTGTTTTTTGTGTTTCTTTTTGACTTTGCCCGCGTCGAGTACTGTGCGGATGGTTTCCACTCTTGCATCTTCAATGAAAGCACAGGAATTGATGAGATGCACATCTGCCTGATCGGCAGAGTCCGTACGAATGTATCCTTCCTGCGAAAGACTTCGCTCCATTTCCCGGCTGTCTGCCTGATTCTTGGGACAGCCGAGCGTCGTGATGTAGTACGACGGAGATTTCACTGCGCCGCTTCGATCTTCTCCTCGATCTGCGCAAGCCCCGGATCGAGCGGATCAGGAACTTTTCTGTAAGTAATCTTTACAATTTTGCCAGGTGGACCTGCAATGCGAGGAGGCTTGCCAGGAGCGATGACCTGAACTCCGGCTCCGTTTCCTACTTTCACTTCCAGCCTGCTTTTTGCTTCAAATGTGCGTGATTCCCCTGCGCGGATTTCTACGCCACGGTGATAGTTTCCATCGTCGGTCCATTCCACGTATGAATCCGCGACGAACTGCAGAGTTACCTGAATGGCGCCTTGCGGTTGCGCTCCCTTTTCGCCTGATTCCAGTTGAATGCGAGCGGAAGCTTCTCCGATTGCTTTTGGAGTGATCCGAATTTCACCGCTGAGCTCTTTGAGAGCTTGCGTATCTGAACTGAGTGCTACCATTTCTCCTTCCGCAGCATAGAAGGAAAAATCGGACTCGTCATTGATTCTCATCAAAAAGAGCGCGCGTGCTTTTCCTTCTGGAGTTTGTTGCACTTCACCCAGACAAATTTTCAAAGCAGTGCTATCTACGTTGAAGCGGATTGCATTTTCGCGGGACACTGCCTCCTGACGAGGAGGAGCCCCTCTTGCAGGAAGAGTCACAGGGATGATTTCGCGGTCATGGCAATTTGCTTCAGAGGAATGTGCGGATGATGAACCTGTTCCGCTCGAAAACTTCAGCGCGCCAGACATCACCAGAAGCAGAAGACCCAGACCAACCGCAAGACCTGCAATGACAAACACCACGTTCTTGCCGATCGCAGGCATACGAATCCCAGTAGGCCTGGTGAGTTCTTCAATGGGAGACTGAGACAAATCAATCTGCTGGCCACGGAAAAGATTTTCCAGATGAGATGTTTCTAGATTCAAAAATTCGGAATACGATTTCAAAGCACCGAGTGCATAAGTCTCTGCCGGGAAGACGGAGAAATCTTCATTCTCCAGTGCTTCCACCCATCGCGCGGTGATGAACGTTTCCCGTGCAACGTCTTTTATGGAGAGCTTCTTTGCTTCACGTGCGTCTTTTAGAATAGTGCCCAGTCTTTTAGCTAACATTCAATCATTCACTCACAAGGGGATTGGGAACGACCCGCACGGATTCCGGCGGATCATACTGGAAAAGTTTTCCTTCCAGCGGCGGATTCAATGCTGGATTGCGAAATACGAGAGTTGTGGATTTTCCCTGACTATCGGAAGCAACGGCTTTCCGAATCAAGTATGACGAAGCATCCACGTACAGCTTGATCTTCTCGTATCCCCCCGTTTTTTCTCTCTGGTCCATATCCAGAACAAAAACACTGCTTCCATCTTCGTTGCGCGGCTGTTCAGGCCTGTCAAAACGATAGTGGTATTTTCTAAACAATCTAGAAACGCCTGGACCTGCTGTGTCCTGGAAAATATTCTTTCCGCTTTCATCTTTCTTTTGAAGACGAAGGTCCTGTTTCCCTACAGCGTTCAACCTTCGAATGTAGACCCACATGGTTCTACCGTCTGAAACAATCAAGTTCCCCGCAGGATTGTCAAAATCGAAGCGAATCTTTCCGGGCCCTTTGTAGAAGCACTGACCGCTCATAGCGCGTGCATTGTTTCCATCCTGACTTGTGATCTGGAAACTGGCACTGTAGGATCCCATTTTCTCGTAAACGGCCATAACCGATCTGGCCACGTCCGCGTGAGAGATTCTTTTCTCTTCGGCTGTGAGGCCGGCAATGATCAGGAGCCCTAGAATGCTCGCTGTGAGGGTGGGCAGGCGTTTTTTCATGCGCACAGGGAGAAGTCTCAAAGAAGGGCCCAGGGTCAAGACCTTTTCGGCGCATATGCCTCCACACAGCGGAATGGGGGCCTGAACGCTTTTCTAAAGCTGTTTTTGGCCTGTCGCAGCAAATCTGAAGACTTGACTTCTTTTTGGCGAGTGCTTGTTTCTGCCGGGAAAGTCCTGAGATGATCACCACAGAAGGCCTTGCCTACCTCACACCGAACCTGGCCGCCATCCTACTGACGCTTGCATTGTGCATTCGCTGTTGGAAAAGCCAATCCCTGCCGGGCCACAAGGAACTGGCATTTGCCCTCATTGCTGAGCTACTCTGGATGTGCGGTCACATTGGCAAACTCACCTCGCCCACTCTGGAAGGCAAAATCATATGGGATGACATTGAGTTTCTTGGCACATGCGCCTGGCCCATGGCTACATTTGCTTTTGCTTTGAAATTCTCAGGAGCTCGACTGCCTCGAATCCTGCACGCCGGACTCTGGATCCTTCCTCTCTTCATTGCAGGAGCGGCGCTTACAGATCCGTGGACTGCCTATTTGCACCCGAATGCAAGACTCGTGAACACTACGCCGTTCACCGGGTTGCTGTATGATTTCAAATTGATTCTATCCGTCACATTTCTTCAGATACTGCTGCAGGTAACGTTAGCCGCCGTTCTGATCATCGCGCGATCTTTCTGGCTGACCACAAGCCAGAGAGTGCAATCCATGATTCTTTCCGCCGGCATCCTGCTTCCGGTGATCGGCAGTCTGCTCATTTTACTCGGGATTCAATTCACAGAGCATCGCGACACTTCGCACATCACTTTTGGCGTTGGTAACGTCCTGATCTATTTTGGTTTGTTCGGAATTTCAAAGGAAGCAGAGCACAGATTTTCCACGTTATTCGACAATGCAAGTGATGCTATTTTGATCATGAACGGATTAATGATCATTGATTGCAACATCAAGGCACAGACTATCTTTCAGGCATCCAAAGAAAAACTCGTTGGTACTTCCGTTATTGATGCATGCGCACCAGTCCAGGAAGAGAGGACTTGCGAACCTCTATGGCGAGCGAACGTTGAAGCTGCCATGAGTGGCCAACCGCAGTTCTTTGGCTGGACTTTTGTTCGCAAAACCGGAGAAGAGTTCGATGCAGAAGTGAGTCTAACGTGCACACAGGTGGGGCCAGACATGTTGCTTCAGGCCTTTGTGAGGGATCGCTCTGAGATCAGAGCGGCGGCGCTCGAACGCGAAAGCCTGATTAGAGATCTCAGAGCAAAGAACATAGAACTGGAACGCTTCAACTATTCCGTGTCGCACGATCTAAAAAGCCCTCTGATTACCATCAAGGGGTTTGTAGGAATGCTGGCACAGGATGTTGAAAAACAAAACTACGCCAACGTACCAAATCATATTCACAGAATCAGTTCAGCCGCGGACAAAATGTACAGCCTGCTCGAAGATCTACTGGCACTTTCCCGTGCGGGCAAAGCAACCAGTGCGCCGGCACTCAATGAGATGGACGAAATTCTGGACGAATCGCTGGGCGCACTTGAAGGGCTGATCCAGTCTCGCAGTGCAGAAATCATTCGAAAAGAGAGATTGCCACTCATTTTCGCAGACGCGATGAGAATGAAAGCGGTATGGCAGAACCTGATCGAAAATTCCATCAAGTACGCACGTCACGGAGTTCCACCGAAAATTCAAATCGGCTGCAAAGCTGATGCGCAAGGATATGCATTTTACGTTCAGGACAACGGACAGGGAATTGATCCTCGCTACCAGCTTCAGGTTTTTGGGCAATTCCACAAACTCGATGCATCCACGGAAGGATCTGGCATCGGGCTCTCTCTCGTGCAAAGAATCATGGAAGCGCACCAGGGTCGGGCGTGGGTAGAGTCGGATGGAGTTGGCCGAGGTGCCACATTCTGGTTTCATCTTCCGCGCACCCCGAAGGCGAGTGACGGATGAGCGAAACGTTATGCGACTTCTGTAATGAAGTCCAAATCTACACGGGAACAAACGCCACCACCAACTATTTGCCGGACGCGCTACGATCTGTCATGTATAGAAAGAATCTAAAGAGCGGGGAAATCCTGCGTTGTCCGGCATGCAATCGCGCTTACTTTTTTGACGAACGCACTCCGGGTGGAAGCGACGACGCGATGACGACTACGTTCTACCAGGATTTTTATCCGTTGACTGCGGAAGAATTAAGTGCGCTGGAACGTTAGTAACTCTGCGCTCCATGAGCGCCGCGTCCTGCGAGAGCCGTGAACTCATGCTGCGGGAATAATTCATGCAGAGCGTTTGTAATCATCTCCGCTGTGGCCAGAGAAGTGTGCGAACCTACTCCAATGAAATTCGAGCCGGCATCCACAATGAACCGTTTCACTTTATCAGACTCATCGCTTACGATCTTAATGTGCCCGCCGTGAGTCGGCTTAAATGCGAAAGGCTCTCTCTGTAAGCTTACGTTTGTTTCCTGATGAGGCTTGGTTCCGATCGTATAAAAAACAGGCTTGTGACTCTGTTCGCCTGGAATGAACGCAAGGTACGTCATGTGCTTTCCGCCGACGAGCGCCTCGAGTGCATCGCGGAAGCGCTGATCGCGCACCTTCTCCCAGTCTATTTTTTCTTTGAATTTTCCAATCTTGAACTTCTGCTGAACGGGCACAAACAGTGCCTGTAGCCTCGCGTCACGGCTGAGCTCCATGATATGCTCCGGCGAATAAACACTCTCTACAAAAGAGAGGATAGATTTCTGAAGATCCAGATGCTCCTTAAATAGAACCCAGCCTGTGATGATGGCGCGCGCCGCCTCTGCAACGGAGCTGGTTGAAAACCTGTGTTTGTGTTTGAAGAACTCAAAGTCCGATCCGGACCGAAGCATTCCTACTTCTGTTACAAACGAAAAATTAACCAGATCTACTACGTCTCCTGCTATGAGACCACCTGACTCATCGCGGCGAACAAAACAGCCCTGCTGTTCTTTGCCGTCACCTACCCTGCGAATCACGTCGCCCGGGGTAAGAGAGTCTGTTTCAGTGATCCTGATGAGATAGTCCATGATCCATCCTCAAGAATTTGCGCCTGACAGTCGCGGCAAATTTACTCACCCAAAATACCCGCCGCGTGCAAAGTCATCCAAAATATTCCGCATAACGCGCGTCCGCATCCTCTCCAAACAGAATTTTACATGCCTCGCGAATTCCAGGAGCACGTGCAATTGTTTCTTTTTTCTCTATAAGAGCAATCTTCGATCTTCTTCGAAGGAAGTCGTCTAGCTTTGTGACCATTTCGCGTCTGGCCGCCATATGAATCTCGCAGCGAATGTACTCGGTTCCTTCTATAAGGACTTCTGCATTCTGCGGATTGTCTCGAATGTCTTCGAGGAGGGCAAACGCACTTGTGCCGTATCGTCTCCAGAGCCGGGCGCTCAGAGGTTCTGAGGAATCCACCGCAGTCATAGAATCCAGATCCATGAGCTTGGCCTGATGAAAGAAACGCTGGCGGATTTCAAGAGGAGGCTCACCGTACCAGATGGCGTCCGGATAGGGAAGCTTGACTCCACATTCCGAAACCAGTTCGGCGATCTCTTCTCCTATGTTCAGGCAGTCCGTGAGCTTTCCGCCAAAGACGCTGATATGCCCGAGACCCTTCTGCATTTCCACTGCATGCTTTCGCGAGAGGCTGGTCCAGTCCCCTTTGTCTTTCTTTTCAGAAGCCGGGTTCACAACCAGAGGACGAACGCCACATCTTTCCGCAATCACATCTGCCTTTGTGATTGGCTTGTCAAACTTAAGTAAATGGTTGATATTCTTTAGTACGAATTCTCTGTCTTCCTCTGTGACAACTGCAGGAAGCTTGTCCACACGAGTGTCTGTTGTTCCAATGCAAGAGCGAGTGCCCATTGGAATTACAAAGAAGAGGCGCCCATCGCTTGCGAAGAAGGTGAGAACTTTTTTGCTGGGGCTGACGCGATTGATGAGAAGATGAATTCCTTTGGAGAGAACGTGGCGATGGCTGGTCTTTACATCCGTTAGGCGATTTTGCTCTTCTACGTACGGACCGCATGCATTGACGATCAATCTAGATTTAATGTCGAATGTGCGTCCGGTGAGCACGTCGCGCGCTTGCGTGTTCCAGAATTGGCCGTCCTTTTTTGATCCAAGGGACTCCACATAGTTGGCCGCAATGGCACCGTTGTCCAGAGCCGTGCGTACAAAACCAAAAACAAAGCGAGCATCGTTGTCGTGAAGGTATGCATCCGAATATTCAAATCCGCCCATGCTGTTGTCCTGGCGCACCACGGGTTCTTCTCTTTCAATGTCCGCTTTTGAAAGAAGACGCGGGCCTTTCGTGAAGAAATTTCCAATCACCCAGTAAAGAAGCGAACCCATGAACAGAAATAGTCTGGGCCAGCGAAACCCCTTCTCCAGATTCACAAAGAATCGAATTTCCTGCACCGTGGACGGATAACTGCGAATCAGATGATTGCGAGACATGCACAGATTGCGCACGAGCCCGAACTCCAGGGTCTCCATGTATTTGATTCCACCCCAGACCAGATTGGACGATTCCTGACTGGTGAAAGATGCGAAGTCTGCTCTGTCTATGAGCGCAACTCGCGCACCCCTGGCAGCCAGAACTGCCGCAGAAATTGCCCCGTTGATCCCGCCACCCAGAACGAGAACATCGAACGTCATCTTATCGAGTTTTTCAAGATTGGTTGCGCGAAGTCCCATGAATCGATTTTCCCTGGACTCCAGCGGAGTAAAGCGATTCGCTTATGATGCGTAGAATTTCAGGGCCATATTTCTCTGCTCTCGAATCCCCCATTCCCTTGATGCGAGCGAGCTCAGCAAATGAAGACGGCCGGGACAGAGCGATGCGCGAAAGCAAACCGTTCTGCATGACCATGTATTTCTTCCATTTCAAACGACGAGCTTCCCTGTCCCTGAAAGATTTCAACTTCTTGAGCAAGTCGGATGCTTCCGTTGGACCTGACTTTCTGGGCGATTCCTTCCTGACTCTGGCACGGGGCGGCTCCTGGGCCAGGTAAATCTTTGGATACTTGATCCCTTCTATTTTTATAATCCCGTTGTCGATTCCATCCTGAAAGAAACGAATGATGGCTTCTTCCGGAACATCCTTGAGTGCTCCATAGGCACTGGACTGAGTCAAGCGATAGCGAATGATGTCGCGTGCTTTGCTTCCGCGAAGCACGCCGGCCAGTATTTTCTTTCCAAATTTTCCTGGATAGTCGCGCAACACCGCATGTACGGATTCAATTTCAGAATCGCTGAACTCGTAAGAAGCACGCGCGTCGCGGTGTGTTTGACTCTTTCTTTCTCTTTCTAGAAAATCTTCGCGGCTGGCAGAGCCGTCTTCCAGGCAACAATCGCAGACACCGCAGGAAGAAATTTCTTCTCCAAAGTAGGAACAAATGTACTGTTGTCTGCACATCTGCGAATAACCAAAGTCACGAACAGGTGCCAGAAGATCTTCTCCCGCGCTCCGGCCCAGGATGAAACTCTGCGTTACAAAATCAGCATTACTAAAGAAAAGTATACAATCTGAAACCTGCCCGTCTCTTCCCGCCCGGCCGGATTCCTGATAGTACGCGTCCAGAGAAGAAGGCACCTGATAGTGCAGGACCAGGCGAACATCCAGCGCATCCATCCCCATTCCAAATGCGTTCGTGGCCACAAGTACGTTCACTTTCCCCGCGGAATAAGCATCCTGCATTTTCTCACGACCGGCACTGGTTCTGCCAGCGTGGTAGCGACCGACGCGAAAGCCATAGGAACCAAGGAATTCGAATACCTGGTCCACTTTCTTTCGAGTAGCGCAATAGATGATGCACTTGCCCGGCGCATTCTCTCTAAACTTCCTTTCTTCGAGTAGATCGAGCAGGATTCTTTGCTTCTCACGATCATTTTCTGGATGCAAAACACGGTAGTGAAGGTTAGGTCGAAAAAAACTTTTCTTGATGATCTCTGGATCATGAAGATCCAGAGACGAAATTACATCTCTGGTTACGCGCGCCGTTGCAGTTGCAGTGAGTGCGGCTACAGGAACACCAGGAATTCTCAGCTTATGAAGAGCACGATACTCCGGCCTGAAATCGTGTCCCCACTGCGAGATGCAATGAGCTTCATCTACTGCAATGAGATTCACATTCATGCGTGGAAGGATGGCAAGAAAATCTCCAGATAAAGCGCGCTCCGGCGAAACATAAAGAATCTTAACTTTCCCGGTAACGCAATGGCTGAGCACTCGCCTCTGCTCGAGTTCGTCCTGTGTGGAATTGCAGTACTCCGCGGCAACGCCGATAGCCCGCATAGAATCCGCCTGGTCCTTCATGAGCGCAATCAGCGGCGAAATGACCAGAGTCAGACCGGTTTCTCGCATAACAGCTGGAAGCTGGTAGATCAGAGATTTTCCGCCGCCGGTCGGCAGAATGACCATGACGTCTTTTCCCGAGAGGATTCCTTCGATTGCTTCCAGCTGGCCCGGACGAAATTCACTTAGCCCGAACGGGGCGAGCGCGGCGAACGCTGCGCGCTGGATAGAATTATGTCCCGGCATCTGTCCAGAATAACACTATACGCATGTTAGTCAATTCTGTTTTCTTCCTGTATGCTTCAAAGAAAGCATGCCGCGTCTTTGGCGCGGCCTCAGACGTTAGGCGTCGTTTAGCTCAACAACTTCTGAATCAACCCACGCGCCAGGGATGCTCCTGCGCCAAAGCCGGCCCCTCTAGCGGCGCTGTCTATGAATGTCCCCGCGAGTCCTGGTTGCGAAGATTCTCGCTTCTTCTGATAGTACTGAACAATGGTGTCGAGCTCTCCTAGATCCAGCCACACTCCATGATGGTCGCAGCAGTCTATCTCTGTTCCACCTGCCACTAGCACCTTCTCCATGTTATTTCCACACTTCACGCACTGAGCCATTCTGCCTCCTGTTGAATCAAAAACCGCCTGAGTGACGACGCACTCAAATTTGCTGGACCGCAGTTTATACATCGTAAGATGCAAGCCATGATCCGTTATTCGCCAGTCCTTTTTGCTCTACTTGCTCTTTTACAGCAACCACTCCATTCAGAAAATTCAGGGCACTCTGTTCGCAACTCGTCATTCTTGCCCGCAGAGCCCTTTGTTTTGAATTTTTTGTATTTCCCATCTCCCAGGAATTGGACCTGGAATTATGCACCGGTAGACGGAAATCACACTCTGGTGTTTAGCCTGCCCAAAAATGAAAAGCTGGGAACATCCATTGCCATCCGCTTTCGCGAGGACGAAACGGGAGAGGAATTTGACAGGTTCCAAAAAGTGATGCAGGACCTGCAAAAATCCGGCGCAAAACCCCCGGAGCAGCTGCCCGCAGACATTCTGGAACAGACTGCCACGAAAAAGGATGCATTTATGGTTTATATGGCCAATGGAGACATTGAATTTCTAACATTGTATTACTTTAAAAATTATAAACAATTTGTTGCAATGAGACTCATCTTTTCTCCGAAACCTGCTCTTTCATCTGAAGAACTTTCGCAAGTCCGCGAAATGGCTTTCCAGTTCATTCAATCCGTTAAGAAAATTGAGGTGGTCAACACGATGAAGAAATCCGTCTGCGAAAAATAGAAAATCTTGTAAGGGCTCTAAAAATTGTTTGACCCGGCACGAAGGATCAGCGTCAAACCTTCATGCTCATCAAACGACTCTTAGTCGCTCTATCTTTTTTGATCCTCGCATCCAGCGCGCAAGCCCAGACTCTGCATTTCATCATCACCGCAGACACGAAGGATCCAAGCATCGGGTCAAGTGTGGCCGTGGACGTTGCGAATCTAAAAACAATGGCCGGTCAGATCGCAGATGCGACTGGTATGACGCTCAAACTGCAGCTACTGACTGGAAGCAAGTTCACTGAATCGAGCTTTGAATCCATGCTCTCAAATCTAAAGCCAGGATCCAATGACACTGTATTTTACTATAACTCAAGCCACGGGTACAGAACCTCCAGGAAATCTTCGCAGTGGCCATATATCTATGTTCCAGACTCTTCCAAAGATTGGGACCTGGGGGCGATCCATGACACACTCGCCAAAAAAGGCGCACGATTGACGATTGTAATGGGAGATCAATGCAACAGTTATTCGGATCGCGCGATGCCAAAAGACATGCCTCGAATTGGGAAAAACCCTCTCGAAAAAGGAAACTACAAGGCACTCTTTCTTAGAACAAAAGGATCCATCATCGTCACTGCTTCCAGTCCCGGCGAATACTCCTGGGGCGCGGCGCAAGGCGGAGAATACACGATCGCCTGGAGAGAAGCGCTCGCAGATGCGGTGACAGAAGACCATGCAAGCTGGAAAAAGTTACTAAACAACGCAACCCGCGTCATTCATGCAGGAACGCCGGAAAAACAAACACCGCTGTACAAAACTTATTCCCTGGTAGAAGGAATCACATCAACGACGACCAGTGAAGTGCCACCTCTTGCATCTTACACTCTAGACGGCGGCACTTTCAAAAGGCTTTCGAAAGACGACTGGGTTCTGAACTGGAACGCAAAGCAATACAACATGTCCACGTATCGCCCAAGCACAGCGCGCTACTCCTATCTATACGACAAATCAAACGATGATTGGTATTGTGTGGACGTAGTGGATGATAAACTCTGGTACTGGAGAAAGACTTCTAAAGAATGGGAAATCTGGCGTGAAATCAAAAGAGCTGAGAAACCAAATCTACTGAGCTACACTCTGGACGGCGGAACCTTTGTACAGAACTCTGCGAACCAGTGGACTCTGGACTGGAGTGGCAAGCGCTACGTAATGGCTCCCTATCGCGAGGGCACGGCGCGTTACACATATCTGTATGTAAAGGATGCAGATGATTGGTACTACGTAGATAAAACAGAAAGCAAACTCTACTACTGGGATAAAGATCAAGACGACTGGCGCATGTGGAGAACACTCAAGAAGAAAGTCGCAGACGCAGGGTCCTCCAGCTACCCGGCGCTAGCCTGCGCCACCGAAGAAGAAATGCAACTCCACAAACTCATCATGGAATACCGTGCGAAGAATGGTCTAGCTGCCATTCCGCTTTCCAAATCGCTCACTCATGTAGCGCGCACGCATGTTCGAGACCTTGCATCGAGCAAACCTGCCGGCACCTGCAATATGCACAGCTGGTCCATTGGAAACCAGGCATGGACCGGTTGCTGCTATACTCCGGATCACGCCCAGTCCAGATGCATGTGGAAGAAACCAGGAGAGCTCACGAGCTTCAAAGGGAATGGATACGAAATCGCTTATGGCACGTCCGGCTATTCTGCGACGCCCGCGGGAGCGCTGGCAGGATGGAAAAGCAGCTCAGGCCACAACAATGTGATCCTGAACAAAGACAAGTGGGGCAGTCATCCCTGGCAATCGGTCGGGGTTGGAATGTATGGGGGCTACGCAGTCGTCTGGTTTGCAGAAGAATCGGACACAGACGGCAAAGCATCCGTGTGCTCCGAATAGATTTTCGCGCCCGCTCTACAAAACGGGCCGATTCTCAGATGCGCGATCACGGCTGCTTTCTTAGAATTTCGCGGCGACTCGTTCCGATCGCAGGGCCCAGATAGCCCTTCATTTCTAAAGTTTCTATAATATTCGCAGCGCGGTTGTATCCAATGCGCATCCTTCTCTGAATGTAGCTTGTGGTTGGCTTTCCGCTTTCGAGGATGATCTTCCAGGCTTGATCCAGAAGCTCTGCATCCACGCTGCCATCGTCTTCCATGGTCTCTTCTTCTTCCTCGGTACCCAGCTCAATGAACACTGCTTCTCCGTATCTGCGGGTTTCCTGAACAATGCTTGCGATTTCTTCCTCAGTGATGAGTGGAGCCTGCACACGAGTGATGCCAGTAGAGTCCGGCGACTTATACAGCATGTCCCCACCGCCCAGAAGTGCATCCGCGCCAGCCTGATCGAGAATGATGCGAGAATCTACTTTTTGGGCCACGTGAAATGCAACACGCGCGGCAGCGTTCGCCTTGATATGAGGAGTGATCACATCCACGGATGGACGCTGTGTTGCCATAATCATATGAATTCCAACCGCACGTGCCTTTTGCGAAAGCCTCCACAGAGCATCTTCCACTTCTTTGGGAGCAATCAGCATCAGGTCTGACAACTCATCGATTACAATCACAATAAATGGAATTCTTTCTGTTTTCCCCTGAGTTTTCATGCGTTCATTGTAAGAAAGAATGTCGCGGCACTTCACTCTGGACAAATGCGCATAACGGTATTCCATTTCCTGAATGATCCACGCAAGCGCGCGCGCTGCCTGTCTGGGATCCGTAATGACTGGTAAGAGAAGGTGCGGAATACCCTCATAGAGTTTGAGCTCCACCATCTTCGGGTCAATCATGATGAAACGAACTTCTTCGGGGCTGTACTTATACAAAAGAGATGCAATGGCGGAGTTGAGATACACGGATTTACCCTGCCCGGAAGCCCCTGCGATCAGAAGATGAGGCGCCCGAGTGAGATCCAGATAGAGATTCTTTCCTGAAATATCTTTTCCAAGAACGATTCCGAGCCTGTGCTTGGAGAAGAAGTCTCTGTCTTTGCGCGCAAGCTCGCCCAGGGTTACGGTCTGGCGCACTCGATTTGGAATTTCAAGACCAACGGTTGGTTTACCTGGAAGTGGCGCTACAATGCGAACAGATGGCACGGAGAGATGCATGCGAATCTCCCCTTCGATTCCCAGAATTTTGTTCAAACGAACTCCAGAATCAAGAAGCACTTCAAACAACGTGATGATAGGACCGCGCTGCGTGCGAACCACGCTTCCAGGAATTCCGAAATCGCGAAGAACCTTTTCTAGCTTCTCTGTAGTCTCTTTTACTTCATCCGCTGCATCCTGCACGGGAATGGGGTTAGACAAATTCAGAATATCTGTGGGAAGAGAGTATCTGCCGCCGCGCCTGCGAATCGAAGGAACTCCAGTAGGAAGATACTCGAGAGTTTGCGTTGCATCATCCGTGGAGTCTTCTTCGAGCTCAGCCTCAGTCTCTTCTTCGACTTTTTCGATGGAACGCATCTGTTCGTGTGCGACGGAGGGCTCACTGAGAGATGGGTGATCCACAGAAAGCTCGCCTGCGTCCTCTGCCTCTTCTGTAGAAACAAAATCATCCACAGATTCTGTATGCGTCACTTCTTCGCTGAGAGCCGCTGGTTCCAAATTCATGATGGGAACCTGCACCAGATCGATCACAGCCGGGCCCGGGCTCAGAGAAATGCGCTCCTGCTTCATGGCTTCCGCTCTAGAAGAGATCACACTGGCCGCAGTTGGCAGGCGATCGATCCATGAGGAATTGGAAATGGGTCTGGTATTCTTTCTAAATACAAAACGAGATTGATCTGTTGTGAAATGACCATCGTAGGCCGCGCCAATGGAGTCCGTTCTCATCTGACCCACGGACGCGGAAGCGAAAATGCGCGCACTCTCGTCTGAAACGCGAGAGACGGAGGACGCGGGTGTAGAAACAAAACTTTGCTCACGACGCGGAATCTCGTGCGATTCTACAATGGATGGATACGTCGTCTGGGCGGGAGCTTGCGATTCTATTTTCCTTTCAAAGAGAGGCATGTCACCCATCGATTCTTTCTTTAAAAATTTCACGTCATCCTCCGCGGATTCTTTCGCAGATTTATTTTTGCTGAGCCAGGTGTATGCGAGTCCTGCAAGCCCCGCCATGCCTGCGAGACCGGCAGCGCTGATGCCGCCTCCCGACTCCGGTTTTTCAGGACGATTCTCAAGCTTCGTATACAGACTCGCAATCAACCTGCCTGCCTGTTGCATGGTCGCGCCAGTGGAAAGGAGTGTGGCAGGAATAAAAACGCCGAACGATACAATGAAGCCGCCCCATCTTCCAAACGCGAACGATAGCATGCCGCCTAACGTCTCACCAATCCATCCGGTGGTAGAAAGCTGAGAAAGAAGTCCGATCCAGATCGCCGCCGTGACAGAAAGCACAATCATGCTGGTAAGCCGCACGAAAGGCTCCACCAGCTCTCCGCGATAGAGCGCGAAACCTCCCATATAGAGAAGACAAACTGGAACAATGAATGCAGTGCGGCCCAGGAGAAAGAACAAGAACGAAGAAGTGTAAGTCCCGACTCGACCGATCAGATTTCCAGTGGGCGCAGAGTTCTCCGTATACGTGGCCAGGGAAAAAAACAAAAGGATTCCCAGGAGGAAAATGAGAAACGATCCCGCATCCCCCAGGTTTTTGCGCGCCATGCCTTATTTTCGGCGTTTCTGCGGCAGATTGTTTCTATTTTTGCGCCCCGGAATGGAGCGAGAGAGCGAATAGGCCGTCGGCCAGGGCCCTGCTTCAGGCCAGGCCAGTGCTTCCAAAACCGCCTGCACCCCGACTGGTGCCAGTGAGCGATTCTACTGAAATCTCTTCGAAATCAGCCCTTTCCCATTTTTCCACGAGGAACTGTGCGATTCTATCCCCGGATCGAATGGTAAAAGGATCCTGCCCCAGGTTGGCCAGAATCACCTGCAGTTCTCCTCGGTAGTCCCAGTCAATGGTAGCGGGAGAATTGAGTAGAGTGATGCCATTCTTCAGCGCCAGGCCGGACCTCGGGCGAAGAGTTACGAAATAGCCTTCTGGAATGTCCAGGAAAATGCCTGTAGGAACGAGCATCCTTTGCCCCGGTGCGATGATGATTTCAGTGTCTGGTGGAAGAAGCGCGCAAACGTCATAGCCTGCCGCGCCGTCTGTAGAACGCGCGGGAATGCGCGCGCCCTGTTTCAGTGCGATGCGAATGCGAGCCACAGGCGATTACCTGTGATCGCGTCCGCCGCCTCTCGAACCGCCGCCGCCACGAGGACCGCCGCGTCCGCGATCGCCACCGCGAGGTGGACCACGATGGCCGCGATCTCCGCCATATCCGCCGCGATCACGATCTCCGCGGTCTCCTCCGCGATCGCCACCACCTTCTCCTTCATCATAACGAGAAGGACGAGTGTTTCCAGCGCCTACCAGGTCTTTTCTACCCAGTTCAATTTTGCCCTGACGATCTACGCCTGTGACTACCACTTCTACCATGTCGCCTTCGTTCATCACGTCGCGCACAGAGTTAATGCGAGTAGGAGCCATTTTGGAAATGTGAAGGAGTCCTTCTTTGCCTGGAAGGATTTCAATGAATGCACCAAAATCAGCGATTCGTTTTACAGTGCCGTTGAATTGCGCACCTGGCTCCACGTCTGCGAAGAGATCCATGATGAGCTTTTTGGCATACTCGTTTGCTTCTCCGCCGGAAGATGCAATGGTAACGGTTCCGCTGTCTTCTACATTGATTTCTGATTTTGATTTTTCGATGATCGCACGGATTACTTTTCCGCCCGGACCAATCAGTTCACCAATTCTTTCTGGATCAATCTGGATGGTTGTGATGCGAGGTGCATTGACAGAAACGCTCGAGCGCGCTTCTGCAAGAGCCTTGTTCATGATTCCAAGAATGTGAGCGCGGCCCTTGGTTGCCTGCTCAATGGCAGAATCGAGAATATCCAGAGTCACACCTGTGAGTTTGATATCGAGCTGGAATGCAGTGATTCCTTTTTCAGTTCCCGCAACTTTGAAGTCCATATCGCCAAAGTGATCTTCTAGACCTGCAATGTCAGAGAGAACTACGAAATCGTCTTTATCTCCTAGAATGAGTCCCATGGCGATGCCGGACACACCGCGCGGTATGGGAACACCCGCTGCCATCAAAGCTAAAGATCCGGAGCATACGGATGCCATAGAAGAGGAGCCGTTCGATTCCAGGATTTCCGATACAGTACGAATCACGTACGGGAATGTTTCCTGTTTAGGCACCATCACTTTCAAAGCGCGCTCTGCCAGGTTTCCATGACCGATTTCGCGGCGGCCTGGACCTGAGTAGCGTTTCACTTCGCCTGTAGAGAAAGGCGGAAAGTTGTAATGAAGCATGAACTGTTTGCTCTGGAGGCCACTCAGGTTTTCGTATTTCTGAGCGTCGTTTCCTGTTCCCAGAGTCACAACACCGAGGGACTGGGTCTGTCCGCGAGTAAACACTGCAGATCCGTGAACAGATGGGAGAACATCGAGTTCAACGGAAATATCGCGAATCTCATCGAGCTTGCGGCCATCGTAACGGATTCCTTTTTTGAAAATGCCGTCGCGAACGACTTCATATTCGAGCAAATACAGATGTTCTTTGATTTCTTTGAGTGAATTGGCTATGCTCTTTTCGTCTTTTCCTTCTGCGCGAAGCTTTGCTTCGAAATGAGCTTTGGTATCTTTGATGACTGCATCGATTTCGTTCTGTCTGTTCAGCTTGTCTTTTGTGCTGTTTGCCGCAGCCATCTTGTCTGTAGCAAAAGCGTAGACTTCTTTTTTCAGTTCCAGATCAGGCAGGCGAAGCTTGATATCGCGCTTTGTGCGATTGACTTTCTTTGCCATTGCTTCCTGGAGCTTGATCTTTTCTTTGATAGACTTGTGTCCAAATGCAATTGCATCCAGGATGTCTTGCTTGGAATATTCTTCGCACACACCTTCAATCATCACAATGTGAGTGAGAGATCCGGCCACTGTCAGCTCTATGTCTGACTTCGCAAGAAGTGAAGGACCCGGATCTGCAACAAACTGCCCGTCTACACGGCCAACAACTGCAGCTGCAATGGGACCATGAAATGGAATGTCTGAAGTGTGAATGGCGGCAGACGCCGCAGTGACTGCGTGGCCTTCTACTGCAATGTCTGGATCCGCAGAAAGTACAGTTACGAATACTTGAACTTCTGCAAAGAATCCTTCCGGGAACAAAGGACGAATTGGACGATCGATGATACGAGAGATGAGTGTTTCATGCTCTTGAGGACGAGTTTCGCGTTTGAAGTAGCCACCTGGAAATCTTCCGGCTGCATACGTCTTCTCGCGATATTCAACAGTCAGAGGAAAGAAATCCTGGCCTTCTTTTGCTTCTGATTCTCCGCAGACAGTGGCAAGCAACACCAGGTTGCCTGCGCGATAAACAATGGCGCCGTCTGCTTGTTTGGCCCAATTGCCGGTTTCGAGTGATACTTTTTTGCCATCAATTGTGGCTTCTTCTTTGAACATAGATTTTCCTCCCGAGAGTTACAGGCGGGGCGATGAGAAGCTCGGCTGGATTATTTCCGCAGGCCGAGCTTGTTGATTAGATCTTTGTACTTGTCTTGATCCCTGCCTTTCAGGTATTCAAGCAGGCGTCTTCTTTGACCAACGAGCATCAGGAGCCCTCTGCGCGATGCATGGTCCCGAGTGTTGATTTTAAAGTGATCGGTGAGCGCCTTGATGCGCTCGGAAAGGAGTGCAATCTGCACCTCAGTGGAACCCGTGTCGCGTTCGTTCTTGCCGAATTCGCGGATCAGGGTCTTTGTACGGTCCTTTTTTTCCTGTAACTCTGTCATTTCTCTTCTTTACTCTCTGGTTTGGGCCAATCTCTGGACCCTGGCCCTCAGGGAAAGCAAAATCCGGCGAACTCTAGCGAACAAAGCGAATTGCAGCCATGATCATCCCGGTTTGGGCCGCAAGCAGTCCCGAAACCCACAAAATCATCCATTTCAAAGTTTCGCTCTTTGCGCGGTGAATCTCCACTTTGATTTCCGCTTTCACCCGCGTTTCGGTCTCCGCCAGATCGCGCTTGCCGGCGATCTGGTGATCCATCAGATCCCCGAAAACAGAAGCTATTTCCCGAGCTGCCCGGGTGTCCACCCGCGCGTGCCTGAGCCTTTCATAGATTTGAAGAGAATTCAGCATGATTTCTTGCATTCAGAGAATTCTAAAGTCGCGGTGCGACAAGCCTTTTAGGCATCCTATTTGCCGAACCGCCAGGACTTCCGTGTTCGTTTCCGATCCCAGCTCTACTGGAACGGCCTCAATTCCTTCTTTTCGAGAAAAATCCCGGGAGAAAGCTTCCAATCAGCATGCTCCGGATGGTGCAGAGTTCGCTTCACGACAAAATCAAAGAGAAGAGGATTGAATTTATAGATTTCATTGAGACTCTCTCTTTCCTCGGTACTGATGAATCCGTTCTGCATGAGTGCCTTTGTTCGAATGACAATGTTGATCGCAGGCAGAGGGTAATCACTTCCGTTCACGAGGCGATCATGCATTTCAGGATGAGCAAGAATGTATTTCAAAGGCTCCGGTTCGGGATGAGATCCAAGACGATTGAACTGAGTCATCGCAGATATGTCAGCGAATAATCGCCCGGTATATTTTTTCTCGCTGAATAGACGCACGAACAAATCAAAATTGGAAACGAGCGGATGACCGGGCGCATCCAGATCCTGCGCCTGGCCCAGGCTCGCACAATGTGCAACAATCACTTTGACTCCTGCATCGAGTGGCGCGCGAAGATAAAGAGGATTCCCCAGCTCCTGATATTCCTGCGCGTCTACTGCACGCTCTTCTCCTGCATGCGAGAGAAGAATCATATCGTACTTCTTCATCATCGCATAGAAGGGTTTGTAGGATGGATCATCCGGATGAATTCCCATTGCATTGGGCAGCCATTTCACTACGCGAGCGCCTTTCTTTGCCACTCTCTCTAGCTCGACGAGCGCATCTTTTCGCGCTGGATGAACAGACACCGCAGGAACCAGAAACCTGGAACGAGAGGCAACCTGCATGCTATAATCATTGGATACGTAAAAATCAGTACTTTCCGAATCCACCTCTCCCTGCTCTGTGTAATGTTTATCAAAAGCAAGAATCAAAAATCGGCCGTGCTCTTCCATGTTGTCGATCAAAGCAAGGAGCCTTTCTACATACTGCTCGTCCGTTCGAGTGAGATCTGTCACGCCAGCGGCAGAAACGTACACTTTGAAACGCATTCTTTTGATTGGATGAAGAGATGAATAAAAGTTAGGATTGATAAAGCATTCTTTGCAAGTGGTTCCGGTAGAAACAATGTGGAGATGATAGTCCATCAACTTCTTCGCATCCAAATCCGAAAACGCGAGGCGAATGAGTTCCTGAGCACGTGGACTCAGACTGGAGTACTTGCTGCCCTCTTTGAAATCGTGCGCTCCTCCAATGCATCGGCTAAGACAGGAGGGAGAGCCAAACCATAGAATGCCAATCGAAAGTGCCAGGAGAATGCGTCGCACGGCGTTCGATGACACGAGCCCAAAAATGTGTCAAGCCACAACAATCGATTCCCGGCCCGCGGAAACTTACTTCATGCGACGAAACGCAATCATCGCAATGTCGTCTTTCTGCTCGGATGGCCCGGGCACAAAGATCTTCTTGCCTGTGAATTCCTCCGCCGCTTTCGCAATCATTTCCAGAAGAATCACCGGCTTCTTGCGGCCGTTTTCGCGCAGGATGTCCTTCACTCGAAGAAGTCCAAATTCTTCTCCGGCAGCGTTCATTCCTTCATTGAGTCCGTCCGTGTATTGAAAGAACAAATCTCCCTGGGAAAGTTTAATAGTCTGCGTGGTGACCGCAGTTGCGAACAAATCAGAATCCACTGCTCCCAGTGGCAACGAGGTGCTCTCAAATTCCTCGATGGCGCCAGAACTGTATTTGTAGATGAAGGACTTATTATGCCCGCAGTTCACAGCTTCGATTGTGTGTTTATCCCGATCGTACAGTCCTAGAAACATAGTGATGAACATATGAGAAGGAGTTTCCTCAAACATTCTCGCGTTCAAATCCAACACAATTTTTCGCAAGTCGCGCGTGCGCTTTACGGCTGCGCGAAGATACGACCGAAGCATGGTCATTACGATCGCAGGTCCAGATCCGTGGCTTGAAACATCGGCGATGCAGAACACCATACTCGCAGGCCCCGCCTCCATCAGATCAAAGTAATCTCCGCCCACCCCCATCATTGCTTTATAAAAAGTGCCAAAGGAGAGGGCTTCCGCCATATTGTCCGGCATCCTGTCTGGGAGAAGACGGCGCTGGATTTCTTCTGCAGCGGACATTTCGCCTCGCATCGCTTCGCGCTCGCGAAGACCGTCCACCATCTGGTTGAGTGAACGAGCTAGATCCGTTACCTCATCAGACCCGCGTGTTTCAAATGTGACGGCCAGATTTCCGACTCCTACCTGTCGTGCGCCAGAAATGATTTCTTGAATCCTTCGCACCAGAAACGCACTCAACAGCATGGCCACAAAAAAGATGCGAAGTCCAAACGCAAGAGCTGTATCCAGAATTCTGTCTCTTTCCTGCGCTCTGTCTTCTTGAAATTTAGCCGGATCCACAAAGATGCGCACAAATCCCGCGGACTCTTCTCTGAGTGCCTGAGAAGCAAGATCGTCTATCGGCGTTGTGTCGATCGTAATCATCCGCTCCAGTGCATTTCTTCTGTTAAAGAGAAGATGCTCTCCCGCTCCTGCATAGGGATAGTATACCTCTACGCCGCCGTCTAAAATCCACTTTCGCATGTAATTGTAACGATTTTCAAACTGAGTTCTCCAGTCTTCGCGTCCAGAATAACCGCGCGCATACGATGAGTAGTCAAAGCGGATGAACAAATTTGCATCGAGCACGGCGCCTCTGAGATTTTTGACCGCATCCTCGAGTGCACCCCGCGATTCCTCATCATCTGCCGAGATTCGCTTGAGTGCGCGCACAGATGCATCCTGTCTTTCTCGCAGGAGTGCCGCATACGCGTCGGAGAGTTTCTTATATTCGGCGTCATAAGCAGGAAGAACAGGAGTCTCCTGAGACACTAGCGCGTCTTCGCGCGCGAGGACCTTCTGTCCTGCGTCCTTCAACGCAACGCAGTATTTACGGTCCAGTGCAATGAGTGAAGTCAGCTTGCGAGTGCCTGCGGCGGACAAAAGAGCTCTACCGCGAAAGCCGATCTCTTCGTTCCTTGCGATGGCACTCGTAAATGCAAGAAACTTGTGTCCGTCTGCCTGAACCTCACTCGACTGGATTGTGTACAGAGCGGAAACAGGTGGGTCCGCGTTGAGTGTGAGTTTGTTGATCCATGCATCGTTGTAGGTGTCACTGATTGCCTGTGTGTCTGCGCCTGCTCCAGCCGCGCGAATCTGGCCTGCCGAATCCAGTGCCTGAATGCGAAACACGCGTCTGTCCAGTCCTGTCAAAGACTTCAGATACACTTCACCAAAGTTTTGCTGCAAGAGGAGCCGATTCTCCAAATACCGCGCATAGTCCGCAAACTCAGGAGTTCCTTTTTTCAAAGCAGCCGATCTAGAAAGACTGATCCACTCGTCTCCCTTCTTCTCGAGAATATCCGGCAAAAGACTCCTGATTCTAGATTCTGCCGTTTTGAAATAGTCCTCATTGAAAACAAAACGTGCTTTGAGCCCGCCTTTGCCCGCAAGCTTAGAATCCAGATTCTCATTCACGAATCGAGCTTCTGAAAGTCGAACCATGTTCTTTTGAAAATGTGCTGATTCTGTAACGAGCTTTCGCACAGGAAGAAAGTACGGAGATGTTTCTCTCTGGACTCTCACTTCGAACAAACGTTCCTGTTCTCGCGAAACGGCCGCCAGCAGCACAGAAACGACGATCAAAAGAACGACGCCAGTGAACAACGTTATGCGCGCACGCAATCCCATCAGGTGGCCGCCTTGAACATGGTGAGAATGTTCCCGCCGCCCGGGCGAGCAGAGTGCGTTGTTTTCATAATCGTAGTGTAGAGATGAATGCCAAGGCCGTGATTCTTTCCTGACTCTGCATGTCCCGCGAGGTCCGGACTCACAGCTTTCAGAGGATCAAAGAGAGGTGCCCGGTCGAGCAGAGTAAATTCGAAGCCATCACCCTTTCTGTCCATTTTGAGTTCGATTGGCTTATTCTGGTCTTGCGCATAACCGTGAGTGATCACATTCACAAACGCTTCGTCCAGAGCGAGTATGACGCGATTCTTTTCGATTTCTCCCAGGTCTGTGGAAACAAAATCGTCAATGACTGCGCGAAATCGGTCCAGTTCTTCCAGCGCGCTCTTGAACTCGTGGACCGCGGCTGCCATTTCAAAAATCCTTCAGAGCGTCTTGTACAGTGCCAAACATCGGAAACAGGAGAGTGAATTTTAGAAGATCAAACACATCTTTCACTTGAGGCTTCACACAGGCCAGCCGGATCATCCCTCCTGCTTTGCGTGCTTCCGCTTGATTCGCATTGAGGATGCCCAGTCCCGCAGAAGAAATGTACGTGAGACCGTCCAGGTCAAGAACCACTTTTGTTTTCCCAGAACCAATCAGTGCTTTTAGTTGATCGTTTGCTGCCGGTGCCGATTGTGCATCCAGTTTTCCTACCATCTTCAGTACAGTTACGGAGCCTGCCGCCTGTGATGTAATTTGTAAGTCCACGTTATTCTCCTTTCTTCAATTCTTCCCACAGACCTTTCTGCGAAATGATTTCGTATAACTTTCCTTCCATCCTGTCTATTTCCATGTGATAAGGAACTTCCGGATTTCCCTGGAAGATGTGGGCGTATTTGCGAATTCCGCGAATTGCTTTTTTAATGTCTCCCTGACTGATTCCGGCAACTACATCGTAATGTAGATGAATGGCCATGAACTGGTTGAGTTCTGCGCGAAATCCTGGAACGCGCGTATCAAAGGCCTTGATTAGATCACGGACAATGGAAAGATTCTGATCCTGACTTTCCGCGTTTTGAACCATGTACCTGGCGATGAGCTTTCTGCACGCAGGAAGGTCATCTCTGCGATGAGCAATCTGAATTTTATTGAAGAGAATGGCCGCTTCCTGTTTTACTATGACCTGCTGTTCTGTTTTACCCAGATCCACGGGCGCGAATGCTTTTTTGAAATCCTCTTTGCTCATGGATGAGAGAGCATCCGTGAACAGGTTTGTGTTTTTTGTTTCAGACTCTTTCTGAAATTTCTCAAGAGGCCTGTCCAGAATCAGTGCGAAGTCAATTGCCTCCGGTGCGGTCGAAACAGGTGTATGAGCAAGCATCATATCCAGAAAGAAGATCGTGCAGTCTCCTACTGCAGAAAGAGTCTCGTTGAGCGCCTGCGAAATGAGACGCTTGCAATGAGGTGCCACAGTGTGAACAGCAGAAGGATCCATGGACGCAGCTTTGATGCGAACGAGCATCTTCTTTGTAGAGTCAACCGCAGCGTTTCGCTTCCAGCCTGCTTCATCGAGTGGGTGCACCAGATACGTTGTGAATGCGCGCCTCCCGGAAAGAGCAAGGAGCCGCACCGTTTTGGCGAACGACTCAGCCGCCGCAACCGGGACTTTGTGCAAACCCGTTTCGAGCATCACTCAGAATCCGATTTCGATAATTTGTTCACAAGGAAGTTGTACAGGCTTCCGAATCCGAGTGCAAAGACAAGGGAATCGGTGGCAGCGTAGAACAAGTCAAACATAGAACCAAGAGCCTGCTCGCCCAGGGTCAAATCAGAATGATTGGCTCCGTATGGATTGGGATGAATGGACTGAAATGCGCTCATGAAGTCGGAGCCAAAGCTGCTCGAGAGGCGAGTCCAGATGGTGAGAATCAAGATTAAAAGCGAAAAGATAGTAGTGAGGCTGATGGAAAAAGCACGCAGATGGATTCTCATACGCTTCGACATCAAGACGCGCCCGCAGTTGAGTCAAGCCCATTTGGATCTTTAAAAATGTGACAGGCGCTCCAGGGAGTGTCTATCTCAAGCGCGACGCCCTGCGCGCAGAAGGGAAAAGAAAAAAGGATAGATCTCCTGGACCAACAAGCCATGCGATGGGCATGCGAAGGAAAGCACGCGCCACTCTGTGCATTGCCTTTGTTCTTGCGTCGGCGTGCAGCCGTTACCCCGCGCCCACGTACATGGCGATGGCCTTACTCGCACCACCCGCGGCATCAAAACGACTATTCACTACTACTACTGTGACTCTCGGTTCCATCGCCGGAGTGGCGGGTGCAGATTCGATTTGTGCATCTGATACAGCACGTCCTACGGCCGCGGTTTACAAAGCCTTGATCGTGGACAGCGTGGGCAATCGCCGGGCCTGCGCGACTTCGAACTGCTCAGGCGGAATCTCAGAAAATATTTCCTGGGTTCTCAGACCAAATCAGGCCTACGTTCGAGCGGACGGCAGCACTCCTGTCATGCAGACCAATTCTGCGGGCATATTTGATTTCAATTTGGGAAACCTCACCAATTCCATCGACGGAACCACAAATCGATTCTGGACCGGACTGGCAACTGATTGGACTGTAGCGGCGGCTACCCACTGCTCAGACTGGACATCGAGTTCCGGAGTGGTCAATGGGGAAAGGGGATTCCCAAACAATGTCACGGCCGCTGCCATTTCCTCTGGAGCAGTCGCATGCAATGCAGCGCGCGCCATTCTTTGTGTGGAGCAGTGATTTCGCACTCCGCGCCCGGAAAAGGAACCCGGCCTCAGCCTTTCATGATTCGCCGCACGCGATAGAGCCCGTAGTCCAGGACTTCTGCCCATGCAACCGGGAGGCCATCTGCACCCACGATCCAGGCGAACTGACTTCCGGATGGCATCTGTAACCTGGGGGTTTGTCCGAACAACAAACTGCGAACCTCTGCGTCGCTTGCTTTCACGCGCGGCCAGGTAAGAACTTCATGAGGAGGGCGAATGCGCACTTCTTCTCCGGAACGCCAGCAATCTTCATTGAGCAAAAAAGAACCGATGGCACTTCTTCTGAGTCCGGCCAGGTGCACAGGAAATTGAAACTCTTCTCCTAGATCGCGCGCGATAGAACGAATGTATGTGCCGCCAGAAACGCTGAAGTCTGCTGTGACCTGGTAGCCTGAGTGCGAAGTGAGGGATGCTGAATAAATGGTTACTTTTCGCGCAGGTGGAAGTTCCTTCACACCGGCCCGAGCATGATCCGAATATCTTTTTCCCTGTTTCTTCAAAGCAGAATACAATGGAGGAGTCTGTTCTGTTGTGTGGATTTGATTTTCAATCCATTCGCGAATCTGATCCAGATGTTGTGAAACAAAGGAGATGGATTCATCTTCGCCTCTTTCTTCGAGCACGCTTCCTTCTGGATCATGCGTCTCTGTGCTCTTGCCAAATGAAAAGATGGCCGAATAACGTTTGTCCGCATGCAAAAAGAAATCGCATAAACACGTAGAGCGCCCGACGACAAGAAGCATCAGACCTTCCGCAAAACGATCGAGAGTTCCAGTGTGACCTACTTTGTCTGCGTGAATGGTTCTTTTGAGTCTGCCTACGATTTCAGCAGAACCCATCCCTGGCGGTTTCCAGGCTGGAACAAAACCGCCGATCACTCTTCCGCCTCGTCATCCTTGCCGGACTCCTGCGATACAGAAGACGGCGGCTTCGTACTTTCTAATTTTTCTAAAATGCGATCCCCTTCCTTGATGCTATTGTCTACGCGAAAGGAAAAGCGCGGAGTAGAACGAAGGTGAAGATCGCGACTGATCTGTGATTGTAGCTGGCCCGCCAGACGATTGAGAGTCTGCATGGTCATGCGATTGTCTTCCGGATCCCCGAATGGAGAAACATGAAAGATGACTTCTGACATGTCTGTTTTCAATTCAACGCGCGTAACAGAAACAAGACCTATCCCATCTCCCGTCCGACTGCGTCTTTGAATCGCAAGAGCCATCTCGCGAAGAAGCGATGACTCCAGTTTCTTTTGGCGAATTTCTTTCATGAAAGAATCGGGCCCGTTTGCTTAGAGCTTACGGGCGATTTCTTTGATCTCGAACGATTCAATGATATCCTTTTCACGAATGTCATTGTAACCTTCGATGGCAATCCCGCATTCGAATCCTTCCGCAACTTCGGGCACGTCGTCTTTGACGCGTCTTAGACTGCGAAGAGATCCAGTGTAGATCACCACACCGTCGCGAATCAGGCGCACTTTGTTTGCTTTGCGGACTTTGCCCTGGACAACCATGCAACCTGCAATGTTACCCATACGCGAAATCTTGAAGACTGTACGAATTTCCGCACGGCCAGAAACCTCTTCCACTTTGTCCGGCTCAAGAAGGCCTTCCATCGCGGCTTTCACTTCATCAATTACGTTGTAAATGATGTTGTAGTATTTGATTTCTACGAGGCTCTTCTCTGCAAGCTCTGCTGCGCGCGGTGTAGCGCGCACCTGAAAGCCGACGATCAGTGCATTGGAGGCAGAAGCCAGTGTTACGTCCGATTCGGAAATCGCACCGGTTGCACCAAAGATCACGCGAACTTTCACATCGTCTGTGGAAAGTTTGAGGAGACCGTCGCGAATTGCTTCCACGGAACCCTGCACGTCTGCTTTGATGATGACTTTAACTTCCTTGTGATCCTGAATCCAGGTCTTGAGATCTCCCAGAGTAGGCTGCACCCGAGTGACTGCGTCTGAAATTTGTTTGAAATGCTGGCGTTTAGATGCGATCTCGCGACCATACTTTTCGCTCACAACGGATGTGAACGGATCACCTGCTTCTGGAACACCGTCGATACCACTGATTTCAATCGGAGTGGCAGGACCGGCTTCCGTAAGTCTGTGACCAAAGCTGTCGAACATCGCACGCACGCGGCCTGAGAAAACCCCAACCACGTACGGATCGCCTTCGCGCAGTGTTCCATTTTGAATGAGAACTGTAGCGACCGGACCTTTGCCCGGATCGACTCTTGCCTCTACTACACGACCTACACCGCGAATAGAAGGATTCGCAGTCAGACCCATGACATCTGCCTGAAGTAGAATCATGTCGAGCAGGTGTTCAATTCCAATGTTTTGCTTGGCTGAGATTTCGCAGAAGATCGTCTGACCGCCCCAGTCTTCTGACTGCAGATTGTGCACACTGAGTGCCTGCTTCACGCGATCTACATTTGCGCCGGGCAAGTCGATCTTGTTGACAGCAACGATGATGGGCACTTTGGCTTCTTGCGCGTGAGTGATGGCTTCTACAGTTTGCTCTTTTACGCCATCATCTGCTGCGACAACCAGTACAACCAGGTCAGTTACAGCCGCACCACGAGCACGCATGGCAGTGAACGCTTCGTGACCAGGAGTATCCAGGAAAGTAATCTTCTTACCGCTTGCCGTTGTGACCTGATACGCACCGATGTGCTGCGTGATCGCTCCGGCTTCTGTGGCCACGACGTTGGTCTTGCGAATTGTATCGAGTAGTTTTGTTTTACCATGGTCTACGTGACCCATGATTGTAACCACAGGAGGACGAGGCTGGTGATCTGATTCGCTGTCTGCTTCCGCTTGAATTACAGTTTCTTCATAGAGAGAAACAACTTTTACTTCGCATCCGAATTCAGCTGCCAGAAGAGTTGCAGTATCCGCGTCGATGACTTTGTTGATGGTCACCATCTCTCCCATTTTCATGAGGCGGCTGATTACATCTCCAGGCTTGAGGTTGAGCTTCTTTGCAAGCTCACCCACCTGGATCGATTCCATGATTTCAATTTGCTTGGGCACAGTCGTACCGGACTGCGCCTGTTTCTTTTTCTCCATCTGGCTGTAGAGTTTGCGAATTCTCTGTTCTGCTTCTTCGCGCTTTCTACGTTCTGGAGAAACCGGGCCCGTGCGACGGGGAGCCGGTGGACCTTTTCTGGCAGCTGGTTGTGCTGCAGGTCCGCCAGTCTGTGCTTTGCGTACAGTTTCTAAAAGTGCATCAAATGGAGTTCCGCCGCGTACAGGCTGCCTTTGGCCGCCTGGTCCGCCAGATCTAGGATTGTTTCCCTGGTAGCCCGAACCCTGTCTTTGGCCGCCTGGTCCACCAGTCCTGGGATTGTTTCCCTGATAGCCTGATCCTTGCGGGCGAGGATTGTTTCCCTGGTAACCGGATCCTTGCGGACGAGG
>JAIBBM010000045.1 GCA_019694685.1 Leptospirales bacterium | reverse complement strand
CGCGAAGGTCTGGGGGCTTGCACTCAAGGACAGAGCGGCTGTACTTCTAGCCGGGCATGCTCCGGACGGCGTATTGTGGTTCGACGAAGATACTGGCGGGTGGATCTCAAGCACCGCATATTTCCCGAATGGAAAACTCCCTTCGTGGGTCACAGAGTGGAACGCAAAAAGAATTCCAGATTCGTATTTCAATTCAAAGTGGGAGCTATCTGTTTCCCGGGAAAGTCTCTCTCGACTCTGGAAAAGTCCATTTGATCATGCAAACAGCAAAGCAAAGCTGGGTACGCGATTTCCTCACTATCTGACAGCCGGTCTATCAGAGCCGGACAAAAGTTTTTACACTGCTCTAACAATTTCCCCGTTTGGAAATGAAATTGTTTTCGATTTCGCGAAAGAACTCATCACGCGGGAAAAAATGGGACAGGACTCCGTACCGGATCTCCTTGCCATCAGCCTCTCAAGCAACGATCACGCAGGGCATCAGTATGGTCCGGACAGTCCCGAGGTGCTCGATGTGGCTGTTCGCACAGACAAACTTCTCAGCAACTTTCTGATTTTTCTAGATCAAAACATAGGATTGGACAATGCAATCATTGTACTGTCAGGAGATCACGGAGTGCTCAGCAATTCCAGGCTTCTGGCGGAGTTTGGTTTCCCGGCGGGCAACTACGATGAGCGAGCGATTTGCAGATCGGTGCTCAGTGATCTTCGCCGCGAATTTGGCCCGGGAGACTGGATTTATGGCGGGGATCCTTCAGGTCCGGTGCGATACGAAACCAGGAGCGGTTGCGTAGAGGATTCGATTTTTCTGAACCGAGAGTTGATTGCGCGAAGAAATATTCCCCTGGAACTCATTCAATCTTCTGCGGCGCGAAGCGTATCGCGCTGGCCTGGAATCTACTCCGCATACTCGGCCTCAGATATTCTGAAAAATAGACTACCGCAAAACGATATCGCTGCACGCCTGATGCGAAGCTATTATCCTCCCATAGGACCGGATGTGATTTATATTCCGGAAGCATTTTGGAGTTCCGCAGACTACACTCTGGGCGCGACACACGGCACTCCTTACTCTTACGACACGCATGTGCCAATTCTCATGAGCGGCGCTGGAATTGCCCCGGGCGATCATGATGAAAGAGTCTCCACACTCGACATTGCGCCGACTCTCTCGGGATTGCTGCACATCCTGCCTCCTTCCGGTTCAGAAGGCCGCATTCTGCCAGTCAGTCTCAAGACTGGCAGATGAACCTGACATTCACACCTATGACACGGAACAGTAACGCGTCAGGATCATACTGTTCCTATGACAGCAACTCTGGAATCAGAAAGATCGGAACGTCGCACCAATCTTCGTCCCGTTTTCTCCGCATACGAACTGGGAAAGATCTGCATTCATGCAAGGACGCTGGCGCAAGTGACTGGCAGCGATTTTGTCTCAGAAACAACGCCAGTCGTTGAACTATATGATCTACTGAGCGCGAACCCGGATCTAGACTTTCTTCCTTTAACAGGACCGGACGGAGATGTCTCCGGCTATATTCGCAGACAAATGTTTTTTGCCAAACTCAGCCAGACCAGGTTTTCGCGCGAACTATTGCTCAGGCAGGATGTGCGCGCGCATAGCATCATGGAGCGCCGCGTAATCTGTCTGGATGCACGGACCTACCTTTCAGAAGCCTCAGAAGCGCTCATGGCACGCGATGAAGAAATCCGATTTGATCCGTTCGTTGTCACATACGAAGGAAAATTTTTCGGCACGGCAACCGTGCAGAGAGTTCTAGAAGGTATCAATCATTTCCTCAAGCTTGATCTCGAAGCATGCGCGAGGATGCAAGATCAAATCCTCCAACCCCTGGAACGTGGATTTGAAATCACATCTGACAATCATAGAATCGTCATGCCCCTCATTGCACCAGGCGGCGACTATGCGGAGCTCATAGAAATCAACGATCGTTATTCACTGGGGCTTCTATTCGATGTGTGCGGAAAAGGACTCAAAGCTTCTTCCATGGTAAACACGTTTGCATCTGTGATCAAGACTCTGATCTACAAGATGGACGCAGAAGGCAGCGATCTTCCTCGCATCCTACTTGCCCTTCATAACTCTAACCAGCTGCTCACGCAACTCACCTGTCAGGAGATGTATGCAACGGGTGTTGCCATCATACTGGATAAAGAGAAAAACGTCATCAGCGTTCTGGATTACGGTCATGGATATGTATGGTTGAAACGCGGTTCAAGCGTTCATCGCCTCAGTGCCCACATCAAGCATGCCATGGCCGTACCATTCCTTGGAATCCACGATGACCTCCAGATGCCTGCGGGCCATTTTCTGGTTCAGAACAACGATGTGATCTTCGCCTGCTCGGACGGACTCATCGAACAAAAGAACGATCAGCGCGAAGATTACGGAGTTCAGCGCCTACGCAATCTGCTCAGGCGAGTTTCACCTGAATCGCCGCGGCAGATCAATGAAACGATTCTTGAAGACTTCAATATGCACATCGCTGGATCCAGAAGATCCGATGATCTATGCATGCTTTGCATTCGTGTAGTTGTTTAGTTTATAAAATTTATTATTGGAGAAAAATATGGAAATCAGTCACAGAACCCAAAAAGAAACAGACATCATCCAGCTGCGCGGAGAACTCGATATGTTTAATTCGCCGGAGCTCGGGAGTTTCATTCGAGGAAGAATCGATTCAGGAAGCAAGACCGTCCTTGTGGAACTTGAAGATGTGACCTATCTGGATTCAAGCGGCCTCGGAGTTCTTATCAGCGCAGCTACCAGAATGATGAAAGCGTCGGGCCAGTTCTTTCTCGTGCGCCCTTCCCATCAGGTGCGAAGATTGCTGGAATTGACTCGTCTGACTGCTTTTTTCCGAATCCTGAATTCGAGGGATGAATTCCTGCGAGCGACATGAGAGAAAAGTCATTGTGCAGGCCGTCGCATTCCGGGCTTTATTTGCTTGCTCTGGGCTCGCTCGGCGTCAAAAGACATCATGGCCGAAGAACTGAGGAAACCAGTCGCGGAAAAGCCGCTGGAAAAACCGGCAGAGAAGAAACGCGTGCCGCGTCATAAACTAAAACTGCGGAACCTCACTCTTGCGGACTTCGAAGACGTACGCGAAATCATGAATCTGGTCTATGCCGATTTTGGTGGCACATGGACCAGAGAAGAATTCGGAGAGCAAGTCAACAGATTCCCGGAAGGGCAACTCTGCATTGAAAATAAAGGGAAGGTCGTCGCTTGCGCCCTAAGCGTGATCGTGGACTATTCGAAATACGGAGACAATCACAACTACAATCAAATCACAGGAAACGGGAAGCTCACCACGCACGATCCGAAAGGCGGGACTCTCTATGCGGTGGATGTATTTGTGCATCCGCAGTTCCAGGGATTGCGGCTGGGTCGCAGACTGTACGACGCAAGAAAAGAACTCTGCAGAAAACTTAACCTTCGCAGGATCATTGCAGGCGGCTGGATTCCAGGATATAAACAGCAAATCGACAAGATGACTCCGCAACAGTACATCGAATTAGTCAAGCAGAAGGAACTCTACGATCACGTTCTCAGCTTCCAGCTCGCAAACGATTTTCACGTGCGAAAGGTGATGCTGAACTATTTTCCAGAAAACAAAGGCGGCTACAACTCTGTGGCCACTCTCCTGGAATGGATCAACATAGACTACGTGGAACCAGGGCAACCACAGCCTCTTTTCCCAAAAAAGTCTGTAGTGCGAGTGGGAGTGATCCAGTGGCAAATGAGAAGAGTAGATTCCGTGCCGGATCTCATCCAGAACATTGAGTTCTTCGTAGATGCGGTGAGCGGTTACAAAGCTGATTTTGTTGTCTTCCCTGAATTTTTCAACGCGGCACTGATGGCGCCATTCAATAAGATGATGCCCGGCGATGCTATGCGGCAGCTATCCACATACACGGAACAGATCCGAAATGAAATGCAACAGATGGCAGTGTCGTATAACGTCAATATCATCAGCGGAAGCATGCCGGAGTATCGCGAACACCAGCTATACAACGTCAGCTATTTGCTGCGTCGAGACGGAACTTTCGACGAACAATACAAGCTCCACATCACGCCGGATGAATCCAACTACTGGGGATTGAAGGGAGGAAACAAGATTCAGGTGTTTGAAACTGACATCGGAAAAGTTGGAATCCTCATATGCTACGATGTTGAATTTCCGGAGCTGGCACGAGTTCTCGCAGAACAAGGAATGGAAATCCTGTTCGTTCCGTTTTCAACGGACACGAAGAACGCATACCTGAGAGTCAGACATTGCGCGCATGCAAGAGCCATCGAAAATGAGTGCTATGTCGTGATCTCAGGCAACGTGGGAAACTTGCCAAACGTGGAAAACATGGACATCCAGTATGCGCAATCCGGAATCTTTACTCCGTCCGATTTCCTTTTTTCGCAGGACGCGGTTGCGGCGGAGGCGGTGCCAAATACTGAATCCACTCTCATCGTGGATCTAAATCTCGATCTACTCAAACAGGTGAGGACTACGGGCTCCGTGCGAAATCTGGAAAACAGGAGACTGGATCTATACAAAATCCACTGGCATGAGTTCCAGGGATAGAAATCGGACAAAATTTTTTACTGCAAACTGATTTTTCGTGATCGCCGCCTGCCCGGCGGCGCATTAACTTACGGCTCAACATTTTTTGATCGAGGGTATGTATGGATCTCCTGTTCCCATTCCAGGAATACTGGTGGTTTTACGCCGGATTCACTGGATTCGTATTGCTGCTCCTGACGCTGGACCTGGGCGTGTTCCACAAGGAAGCGCACGCTGTCTCGTATCGTGAAGCAGGAATCTGGAGTGCGGTGTGGATCGCACTGGCGCTAGCATTCAATGCGCTCTTCTATTTCTATTCTTCGTGGAAATTCGCGCAGATTGGACTGGCGGACGCAGAGGGAGAAGCGCGCAGAGTGGCGCTGGAATTCCTCAGTGGCTACCTGATCGAAAAGTCTCTTTCCATTGACAACATCTTCGTCTTCATCTTGATCTTTGGCTATTTCGCAATTCCTCAGAAGTACCAGCATCGCGTTCTCTTTTTTGGAATCATAGGCGCCCTTGTCTTCCGTGCCTTGTTCGTGGCAATCGGGGCTGCTCTCATGCAGTTTCACTGGGTCATCTACCTGTTCGGTGGATTCTTGATTCTTACTGGCCTGAAGATGGCTTTCGCGCAGGAAAAGGAAATGGACCTCTCCGATAACCTGGCCATGAAGCTTTTCAAAAAGATCCTGCCTGCCACCCATGATCTGCATGGGTCAAAATTCCTGGTCAAGATCAACGGGATTCGTCATGCAACTCCGCTTCTTCTGGCACTCATCTTTGTAGAGATCTCGGATATCATCTTCGCAGTGGATAGCGTGCCGGCCATCTTCGCCATTACGAAGGAACCGCTCATCGTATTCACTTCGAATGTATTCGCCATTCTGGGCCTGCGATCTCTCTTCTTCTTGCTCGCTGGATCTTCCGACAAATTCCATCTGCTAAAGTACGGCCTGGCCGTGGTTCTAGTCTTCGTCGGATTGAAAATGGTGTGGCTCAATGACGCGTTCGGCGGAAAATTCCCGATTTCGTGGTCTCTGGGAATCATACTGGGAACCATTGCCCTGTTCATGCTTCTTTCCGTTCTGTTTCCAGAAAAGAAAAAAGCTAACAGCGGTTAGTCGGAAATCAAGACAGGAGTGGCCAGCCGCACATTCAGCGGCCCCATTCCTTCACGACGAAGTCGAATCTGCGCATCCATATATCTGCGATCGACCATGGTCATACCGGACTCTCGATCATAGTAGAACCGAATGAAGCGCACTGCCCATTCAGATGCTCCCGTTTCCGCGTAAAACACACCTGGAGCAGAAGCTGAATGGAGTGCCTGAATCAAATCGTTTTCGTATTTCACGACTGTTTGTAACGCAGAATCGCCATGACGCGGCACGCTCGAAAACCACGCGCCCTCGATCCGACTCGATAGCGCGAGTGGATTCATCAAGTGCGAAATTCCAGGAGTGCTTCCTGAAATGCCTACAGCCAGTTCCTCCATGCGCGCAGCTCTCTCGTCCCACGTTCTGTCACTTGAATCGGCGCTCTCCAGTGCTTTCCTGCCTGGAATGAATACTTTGAAATCGCCGGCAAAACGCGCATCCATGGGCACAGCAGGGCGAGCGAGTCGCTCCAAATCCGTGACTACAAAGATGCGATCTCCGGGCTCAGAATAGATAGGGGCCAGAAGAAAACCAGAACTCAAATAGACGTAGGTGCTCCGATTGATGGGCGCCGGTACCATTGCTCTGAAAACTCGAGCAAGATCCGCATCGTCTCCACGTTCACGCATATGCACGGAACGCGCAATGCGAGTGCGCAGTTCGCGAGCGCTTTTGTCCCATACGTCATGATCCACGTCTTTGCCGATGCGAATTCTATGAATCTTCATTTCCGATTCAAGGATAACAGTCACGCTCTGAGAAGCTGGAAGATTCTGCTGAAGCTTCTGGACAAATGGACGGATCTTACCTCGCCTTTCAAAACCCTTCTGCTCCGCAGAATTGATTTCCACGGCCAGAGAATACTTGTGTTCTCGCAACGCCCGCGCTTTAAGTGCCCGCAATCCGTATGGAACTTGCGAAGCATCCAGAGAACGAAGGAACGCCTCCATCGGCTCTTCCTCTAAAGATGGAAGACCTTCTTCAGCTCCTTCCGGGGCTGACTGCTTTGAGAACCACCACAGGATTCGTTGCAAATTGTTGAGACGTCTCGATCGTTCCGGGTCTGCTATCGCTACTTTCGCCAGATCACGTGAATTGTTAAAGAAGAGATCCGCGATTTCAACGTCTCCGAATGCCAGATAACGTTCGGCGGCGCACAGAGCCATCAGGGATGCTCTCTCCGGGGACCTGCCTTTCTCCAGCTCAATCGCTTCGCGCAACAACCGAGCTATCAAATAGCCGGGATCTGAATCAGAAGCTTCCAGGTATATCTGAACGAGCAAAGATCGCATTACGGGTGATAAGGTGGTTGGATTTACATCCTCACGAATCTCTACGCCAGAAATAATCTCCCCGCTCTGCACTCTGGCCCGGTAAGCAGCAAGAGGAGCGAGACCTGGTTCGTTTTCGTCGAAAACGTCACGGGGTGCTTCCTGAGGTATTTTTCCTTCCGCGAGCCTTTGACTGAAGTTGATTCGCGCAAGTGCGGCCTTCCTTTCTGCAGGTCTCTGCAATCTGGCAATGGAAGCTGCTTCTGAGTGAAAACCGCGCCTGAGCAACAAATCAATCGCAGAGGGTGCAACCTCTGGTTGAGCGAGATCAGAAAGCAACGCACGAAATTCTGTGGCAAATGATCCATCATGAAATTTGTCCGAAGCGTTTTCGCTCTCCAGATTTCGCAAGAACACAACCAGACGGATCTGTTGATCAATCTGACTTTTCTCCGCCGGAAATGCTTCCGCCCAGACTCGTGCGGCTACTTCCGCTTCCTTAAATCGTCCAGTCCGAAAACGCGCCTTCACTCCTTCTGCGTGAACCCTCGACTTTTGTGCGGCGTCCAGTTCCCCCGCCAGAAGTTGCGCGAAAGCGCGATCAGCCGCGGGCGCATCGACCGTCATGAGTGCGGATGCAGACTTCAATCTGGCCTCAAGGTACTTGCCTTTTTCGCCCATAGAAGCTGCCAGGGAAGAAGCAAGTCTGTACTGCTCGGCGGCGCGCCTGAACTCGCGCGCGGAAAAGAACTGACCTGCTTGATCCAGAGCAGCTGCATAGCGCGCACGGATATTTCCCATCACAGCATCCGTGCGAAAGCCCTCAGATCCCATGACGCGAAATCCCTGGCCGGTCAGCTTCTGATTTTGAGCAGGCAGCGGCCCTTTGCTCTGGCGAATGACAAGCGAGCCAACTCCCCCAGCGCGAAACAATTCGTAAGCAGTACGTATCTTATTGAAATTGCGAGAGGGTTCATCCGTCACCGCCATGCTCGCATTGTGTCGTTTCTGCAGAAATTGTCGCGCCTGGAACCGACCATTTTCAATTGCGAAGAAATCGTCCGCAAACTCACGCTCTACAATGAACACATCCGAGGCCTCAAAATCCGAATTCGCGTCCAGCGTATTGAATTGATTGAGCTCAGGACGAATCTCTGAATACAGGACACCCGGGTCGCTCATCCTGGTTACAAACAGAGGGACAGGCAGATCCGGTCGGGCACTCTGAATCGCTGCTTCCAGGTTTAGAGACCAGGTTTCCTGATCTGCAATCACGAGAAGGGCAGATGGTACTCTTCGAGGCAACCTGTTCAGAATCGTTTTCAGGGCTGCTTCCGGGTTCCCGTCTTCGCGGTAGTAGGCGAATCCTGGCAAAAACGCGAACACGGATAGAGTGTGTCCTCTGTAGAAAAGACGAATCATCCACTGCCCTTTGCGGAGATCAGGAGAAGAGACAGGTGAACTCAGGAACGCTTCATGCAACGGAACAGCAGACCGCATAGATTCGCGGGCAGTTTCAAGAGAAGCGAGCGCGCGCATTTTCTCCTCTCGCGCGACTTTCGAATCCTTTCTCCCAAATCGTAGCGATTGTTCGCGGACTGCGAGTGCTCTGGCAGTGCGAGAAGCACTCAAATACTTTTCGTACGTTTCTGTAAGTGCCGTGGATTCAAAAGAAATGGGATAGCGAAGATAGTCCTCTTGAAGAGCGTAGACCCAGGATTGTTCCAGAAGCTGGTTTGCTTTTTGGGGATCCCCCGACGAAGCAAAGAAATCGGCTGCATCTTCGTAGAACTCTTGCATCCCGATCAGCCCTTTTCGCACAGTCGGGTCTTCTGTTAGAATTTCCGCTGCGCGAATGTATTGCTCGCGTGCAAGAGCTGCATCTGATGGCCTTCCGCGCTCAAAGAATCGAGCAGCGGCCAGGTTTGCCAGAGCACGACGCGCAAACCATTCCTCTCCCGAAAGAGCAAACTCCTCTAGCTCCTCTATCATGCGCGAAAGTACATTCATGGCCTGCTCGATGCGCCCGAGCCTTGAAAGAATGACTCCGCGATTCAGGCGAACGCGAAAGTGAACGGGAGAGGTAGCTTCGTCTTGTTGTCCTGCGATCAAACGATCATAGAGTTCAAGTGCTTTCGTGTAGTGAGCGCGCGCCTGCGTCAAATCTGCAGGACTTGTCGCGCGGCGATCGAGAGAGTAGCCGGAGTAGTAATGAAGGTTGGCCTCAACGACCACAAAGTCCTGGAGGCGACGGGTCAATTGCGATTCCAGGATCGGATCATCAATGGCTGGCTCATACTCGAAGGCTGGGTCCTCCGTCTGCTTCTGGGAGATGTATTCTTCCTTCGCTTTCTCGCGATATACAGATCGAAATTCGTCCAGATCTGCAAGCGCACCCTTCATTCGGGGGAGAGCGTCATCACCGCTTTCAAACAAAGCGAAAAGAGCCTGGTAGCGATTGATGTAGTTCCTGCGGGCCTGATCCAGGAAACCGTGAGCGCGCGCATTTTCGCCCGCGGTCGCGAAAAGCTTTTGGGCTGATTCATAATGACCGGATAAGAATTCTTCATAGGCTCGTTGGTTGTCAGCAGTGATCAAACCAATCCGCCCAAGGTTCACGTCACCGTCTTTGCCATCAAAAATCTCACGGCGTTGCGAAAGGATCTCGAAGGCACCGCTTCTGTCTCCAGCTAGAATTCTGTTCTCTAAAAGAATCCCGAGTGAAAGTTCATACTGACGAAGAGGTGCCAGACCATACGGGTTTCTACCTTCCCCGATCACAGAGAAATCCTCTCCGTATGTCAGAAGACAACCGAGCAACCTCCCTCCAATCGACTGCGGCTGATAGCGCGCGTCCTGCCTGCTTAAACCAATCTCTTTTGAAAGGTCACGTGAAGCTATGGCTTGAATATCAGAGCTTTCAATCCGACTTTGATTTTGACGCGCCAGTGCCAGAAAATTGAGAATGCCAGCCCGCAGTTCATTTGCCGGTTCCTGCATTCGGCGAATCTGCGCGTCCGCCGTTTCATAAGCTCGAGACGATTCCGCATAACGTCCAGATTCATACAAAGACAGAGCATATAGAGCTCCGATCATGGCCACGCGAAGTCTTGCGTTATCCAGTCTCTTCTGTCCGTCTTCCAGCCTGACCTTGAGACGTGCCATGTTTTCGCTTTTTTCACCTACGTCTGTGATCCTGAATCGAATTCCCTCCACCAGTTCTTCTGCCGGTGACAGATCCGAGGAAGTGTACATTTCCAGTGCTTTCTTCAGATCGCGCGAGGCGCTTGTTGTCTGACCCTCGTAGTAATAGGCGCGACCGCGATTGAAATAGAAAAGACCTGTTCGCACGGGATCAGAGGCCCCGCCCACGGTACGCCTGAGATCCTCATTCTGATTAAAGTGATCAATCGCCTTTTTGAAATTGAGAAGCTGGAAATAATTATTCGCCAGGTTCAAGTGCAGGTCAGGGAGCGCGGGGTCCGTTGAATTCAAGAAACCAATCAGCTGAATGGCCTGCCTGTAAAGCTCCACATTGTTCTCATAAAGACGATCAGGGAAATAGGCGCGGTAAATATCTATGTAGTACTGACCATCTGTGGCACGAGGAGCGCTGGTTCTGGTCAGATAGTTGACCACCCGAACCACGAACGTTTCCGCCGTAGGAATGTTTCTACTCCTTCTATCGTCAATGTACTGATACAGCCAGCCAAGTTGCAAATAGGCGTCCGCGTTGTCCGGCTTCACAAACAAGATGTACTGCAGCAAATATTCTGCAGTTTTCAAGTCGCGTAGAGTGTCCTGTTTCTTTGCTCGACGCACATCCTCCGGAATGGTGATGCCTTCCTTCGCGCTGCGATCGTAGAAGCGATCTCGCTCTACTGATTTCTGAATCAAGGCATACGCGTATCCATATACAAAACTCAATTCACCAACACTGCGGGCTTCCGTAGCCGCGAACTTGTATCCATGCACTACTTCATTGAAGGAAGTTGCGTCAAACGGATCTCCTTCGCTAAAAAGGTCGATCACATTGCGGGGATCCAGAATCGCCACCTGACGCCTGTCCCACTCGATTCGGTTTCGATTGCGCTCCATCGCAATGTCCACCTTGAGTCTGTGATATTTGATCGAGTTTTCTTCGTGGAACTTTTCGAAGAGATTCACTCTCTTCATATTATAAAAGAGAATATTGAGAATATTAACATTCGAGTAAGATACCAGATAAAGAAGATCAGATCCTGTCCTTGCGGATTCAAGATTCATCCCTCCTTCATTTTTTCCCTTGAGATAAGGCTCTGCATCTTTGCAGAATTGAACAAACGTCTTTACATATTCTGGTTTGCCCAGGTTTCCAATGATGGCACCGGTGTTGCCAAAACACAAATCGTGCAGAGCTTCCCTGTCAGAAGCGGATAGCTCAATCGGATTCTGCCTCACCTGATTGAGGAGGGTCTGCACTGGAGTTCCTTCGAGAGTACGAGAAAGAAGTGTTCGCGAAATGACAGCATCCTGTTCGTCCACAACCGCCGCGATAGATCGCGCGGATGCGAGGGTGCGCTTGATGGTTCTGTCTGACTGTTCGAGGATCTCGCGGTATTCGTCGAGACCAATTTTGACGCCTGTGTCCGGACGATAGGCTCCTCCATATCGCAGACGCGCTTCGTATGCGCCTGCATAGTCACGTCGTCTCTCGAACAAAAACGCGAGCAATTGCCAGGTTCTCACGTACATTCCAGATTCCTGGGGAAGGCCAGTCTGCAGATTTCGCGCAAGAGTGAGTGCTTCTTCGTCTCTCCCTCTATCATAGAGACTTCGCGCCCGAAGATATTCGAGGGTGGAGCGAATGAGAGGAATGAGGTCGGCTCGTTCCAGTTCTTTTGATACAGCGGCGTCCAGATCATCTGGCTTTCTGATTCTTCCAAAATAATTGACGATCTCTGTCAGAATCTCCTCACGTCGTTGAATGGATGGCTTTGCCTGGAGTTCTTCCATGGCAACGGCTGGAATCTTTCCCGTTACCTTCAACTCGAGGACCGCTTCGCGCAGGCGAATGCGCGCTCGACGATAGTAAGTAGGAAACTCTTTGTCGATCCGCACCAAAGACTCAAGTGCGCCTGGCTTATCCCCTTCAGACTCCTGCGCCTTACTTAGATCATCAAGAACGGCAGGAACGATCAACGTGCGCTGTTCGTTCTGCAAATCGGAAGATTCAGTTTTCTTCAAGAACTCCTGGATGAACTCCACTCTGCTTTTTTGTCTGGGTAAAGCAGCCAGAGTCAGCTGGTATTCCGCAAAAGGATTTCGCGCTCTTGCTTCCTTCAATTCTTCTTCCGCGGCCTTTCGCTCATCTCCGATCAGCGTGTCCACGCGCGATTGAAGATACTTACCTTCATATAGAATGAACTCTTTTGTGCCGCCGAAGAATCTCTCCAGCGCGTCCAGAGCAATCGTTCGCTTCCCTGGTTCGCGCAGGAATCTGGAAGCAAACAGATACTGCTCTTCGATGTCAGCCTGACGCGGGATCACACCTTCCGGCCGAACGAAATACACGCTTATGTTCTGGTATGACTCCGCAGAATAAAGAAGGGTGCCTCCCAGAAACAAAGAAAAGTAAAGGCCGTGCAAAGATGTAGATGGATCCACAAGGCGGGCTTCGCGACCCCCGGCAACAGGCGCAGAATAGATACCGGCCTTGTCCATGGCATCGAGTGATCCATTCTGATTTGTGTCTTCGCGAACTGCGATGTAGAACACGATGGCTCCGTCAGGCGAAAGAGCGGGATACTGAAGAATGCCTCCCCCTGTTCTAACCAGGATTTCCTGTCTTGTCTGCAAATCCTGTACATAAATTTCTGCGTGTCCACTGCGATAAGAGACGTACGTTATGCGTTTGCCATCATAAGAAAGTGCCGGCTGCACTCCGCCTTTCTGCGAGATGATTTCCGGGGTCCCCTTCAAATCTATGCCCTTCAATTCTATTCGCCATATATTAAAGGTCCCTGGAGTGCAGCGATCGCTCACATAGTAGAGATACTTCCCATCTCCGGAAAACACTGGATCCGTTTCTGCGAACGCACCACGGCAGGCAGGCGGAAGCTGTTTGGAAGCCTGCACTACTTGTTCGGAGAGACTGTCAGACGAATCCCAGAGGTTAGGCGGCGTTGATCCAGCCAGACTATCTTTGATGATCGAGTCTGGTTTGATTTCAACAATGCGAATGTCTCCTCCTGCGTCGGTGTCAAAAGAAACGAATGCTAGTTTCTGTCCATTGAGAGGAACTGCAGGCTTGCCCTGCTCCGCCGGGTGCTTGATCACTGGAAATGCAACTGTGTTGTGCAAATCGCGCATCCATATGTCGCCGGATCCATCCCTGTTGGATGAATAGAACAAAAAGCCAGTCTGAGAACTGACTGGATGAAGATTGGCCCCTCTCTGAATGGTCAAAGGAATGGTGCGGCCGGGTGCTGTTTCCGCGAGGCGAGCAAGACCGGGATAATCAAACTCCGGCGGATCCACCGGAGGGATGGTCTTGCATGCAGCAAGAAGGATGCATACAAAGAGTACGCGTCTCATTTTTGCCTGATCCAGTTACCGTTGCTCATCACCCAGTCTCCCGGGCGAAGGTTTTTGAGAAAGGATTGTCGCAGGGACTTTTCCACCAGCGAAACGTCCGAGCCGGGCTTTTCTTTTTCCTGTTTTAAGTAGTACTGAATAATATAAGATCTGGATTTATTGATCTCATCTGCCGTGCGACGCGCCAGGTCCATTTCTTCCGGACTTCGAAAACGAGCCGTACGCGGTGCAATTCTTTCTGGAACAATCACGACTTCTGCTCGATCCGTATCTTCTCCAAGGACCCCGGCGCGTGCATATTCCCGGAGCGATTCTTCATAAAACTCAAGTACAGCCTGCTCGCGATAGATGCGTCTGGATTCTTGCAGGACCACGGATTCTTCAGCGCGAGTGGTGCTTCGCGCGGAGGCCAGAAGCCATCCGTCCTTCTCAATTTCGCGGTCTTCTCCAATGAGCTGGCGCTCCGCCGCGGTTCTAGCCGGAGTCAGAGTAATAGGTGGAATATCAATGGAGACACACGATCCCCGGCGATACAGGTTCACTGCCGGGTCCTTCAAGTTCTTCTGCAAGAACGCGCAGGACGCAAACGCCCAGAGGGCCAGAAAAATGCAAAGGCCTTTCATTGCCGTTCCTCCACTTTCACGCCGGCCTCCACTTCGCTTCTGGCTCGATCCAGAAATTGCGCAAGCGGGATTCTTTCCTGACGGATTTCCTCACCCGTTGGCTTCATGATGAAGCTGAGTGCTGTAGTAAAACTGCGGACATCTTTTCGCGCAATCCCGATAGTTGTATAAACTAGACCATTCTGAAGTTCCAGTGTAATGGATGGAATCTCAAGCGCACTCTTTACTATAAAACCCGCAACCTGCCCCGGCATCACTACGCGCGTCGCAAAACCACTGAACTCCCTGCTGAGACGATACACGGACAGGCGAAGATCCGAATTGTAAAGCGCGTTGCCCAGGTCCTTGCCGCGAAAACCCATTTCTGCGCTGATGACTCCGTCGTAATTGGAGCGCGAAGCTGGAAGATATGGTTCAAGATCGAAGTTCTGGATTTGCATCACACCACCGAACTCCATGGACCTGGGTGACAGATCAGCCAGATTGAAGAAAACATCTCTGCCTTCAATTCGCCCGTCGGCAACCCACACATCATTTCCTTCGCGAGCTTTCGGGCGAAAGATCTGATACCTCAACCACTTGATATAGAGCACATTCTTTCTATATTCGAGAGAAGCAGAAACGCCCGGCCCTCTGCCTGGCAGAAGGGAACCAGAATAAAAATAGCCGTCTTTGACGATCGCCCCGCGTGGATTGTGGGTGGAGGCAATGAACTGAATGGTCAGGTTTGCATCGCCACGAAATTGCGCGGCATCGAACGTGAGCCCTGCCGGAGAATCTGCAAGAAGAGCTGGCCGGGCAATTTTCAAGTCGTGAAAGATGGGGAGCGCGAGATTCATCTTTTCAATACGCATTTTCTTGCAGGCGGATTGCGCGTCACAGTCCGTGTAGATTTCCAGAGACAGATCATTGGCATTCACATTGCCGCGCACGGAATCTGCCTGGATCTTGAAATCCATCAAGAGCCCACCCTGCAATGCAAGGTTCTTATGAATGGCAAATAACGTCTTACTGGATAGGCCAAGGTTGACCGTCAAATCAGGCACACTTTTTCCGTCTACTTTCGTGATGGATCCTTTTACAGTCCCAAGGAGCGCACCGCGAAGGCCGGTCATCTTGAGATCCTCGATCAATGTTTTCTTTTCCGACAGTGAAACAGAAGTGTGCACGGCAAGATCCATCAGATGAATCCCCGGCATGGCCAGCATCATATCGGTGGTAATATTTGTAACATCCTTTGTGCCGCGCATTCCAAACGAGCCGGACACCTTGACTCCGTCATCCAGATAGGAGCGATAGGGTGCAAGAGTGTAGCGAAGATTTCCGGGAAGAGATGAATGCAAATCCGCATAACGGACTGTTAAATCCTTGATGTGAAATTGAATATTTTGAAGTTCCCCGAAGCTCATATCGGTTGCGGAATTGAGAGTCAAAAGGTTGACACCAGATTGGTTCTGCACGGTAAGAAGCAGCTTGTCCATGGAGACTGTGGTCGTGTCTCCGGTTCCAATCTTTCCATTTGCTACAAGCCCCAGTTCCAGAGGAGCAGATCTGCTGTCCTGCATGCGAAGCCGCGTTTCCGATACATGCAACTCACTCTTCACGTCCAGATCGCGAAAACTCTCCGGCGACTGAAGCCGAATCTGCCCGGATGCGACTCCATCCATAGAGGGCCCCGCAAACGGAGCAAGTCGTAGGCGCGAAACAATCAGATCGACCAGTACACCCTCTCCGGGCATGATCTTTGCGTTTCCGCGAATGGTCGCATTGTTATAAGACACAAACAAATCCGGCACAAGAAGGCTATGGAACACCCCGAACGCGAGGCCGGATCTTTCTTTCTTCTCCTCCGGAACGTCCACCGGCATATACTGGAGAAGGTCCATTTTCGCAGACATGTCCAGGTGAAGATCAGGAATACTGTGATATAAATTTCCCGTCTTCAGTGACACAGCATTTCCACGCAAGGATCCGTTCATGCTGACACTTTGCAGCGGGCCTTCCATGTGAAGAGGAAACAGAGAAAGATTCCCGTGCAAGTTCATTGTGGTTCCGAGGAAATTGAGAATCGTTTCCACGGAGGTAAGATCCATGTGAGATTGCTTCATGTCCAGGGTGATAGATGGATTCTTAGACGTTAGGCGATCTACATTTGCGGAAAGATCCATCCACTCAGAACCACTCTGCTCTGCGAGGAGACGGCCAAGACGAAGACTGTCCTTTTTCGCATCGTATACTACATTGTAGTACAATCGAACTTGAGGTTGAAGCGAACGACCATTCTTGCGCAAAGTGAGATTGCCCGTGTTGAGATGAAACCGCGAATTGAACTCTGGCTCCCCGCGGGACACATCCCTGAAAATAAAAAATGGAAGCTTCACTTCACCCGATACGTCTCCTGCCCCGCGATGTACCACATTTACTGGGCGATTGGGAGCCAGACCAATCATCAGAGTATCAAACAATTCGAAAGCGTGGAGATTGAGCGGCACTTCCTGAAACGTTCGCGTGATAAAGGCCGCGTGTAAATCCAGATGATCCACGTCCAGGAACTGCGCTTCCTTTCCCTGGACGTCCATATTGAAATGCAGATCCTGAATTACGAATTTTCCGTACAATTTCACAGCCACATAAGTGGAGATGGACTTTCGCGGTGGAGTTTCTGGTTCCGGTTCTTTGTTTGCGGGAGGGCCAAACACTTCATCTGTATTCCAAACGCCGTTCTTCTTGATGAGGAAGATTTCCGGACGAACCAGGCTGAAGTCTCTGATTCCAATATGCCCGATCAACAGAGAAGGCAGATGATACGAAAGAGTAACATGACTGGCTTTGAAAAATGGAGAATTCTCTGAACGCACTTCTACGTCTTTGAATACGAATCCACGAAACAGACTCGCCTTTTCTACGTGGGCTGTGATCCGACCAGGGATGACTCCAGTCAAACCGCGGATCAGAATCTTCTCGAATACTGGCGGATAGAACGCAATGTTATAGGCCAGGACCAGGAGCAAAAACAAAGAGGCGAAAATCCACCTGAGTACTCTTTTTTTACCACCGGAGCTCAACAGGCGTAAATGGACCACGGGCGCGATCCATGAAAAGAAAAAAACACTCGAACCCGAATATCCAAAAGTGAACGACAGTACAGGCACGGGGCGCACTTAAGCGCTATGGATGAACTGTTTTCTTTTCAAGACCGTGTCATATTGATCACCGGAGCCGGCCGGGGGATCGGAAAGGCGTTCGCGGAAGCCTTCCACAAGCGTGGTGCCATTGTATATGGCACAGGCTCGCGCAAAGAATCGGCAGATCATATGAACGCTTTTGGGATTCAGGGCAGAGTCGCGGATGCAACCGATCCGGACGCAATGCCCGGACTCATAGACGAAATCATGCAAACGCATGGAAAGCTCGACTGCCTCATCAACAACTCTGGAATTTCATCGGACACTCCCGCGTCCTTTTTCAAGGAAGATGAAATGGAGAAGATCCTCAATACGAACGTGAAGGGAGTCTTTCGCGCCTGCCAGGCCTATTTCAAAGCGCACAGAAAGAAGGGCGGAGTGATTGTGAATGTGGCTTCTGTACTCGGGCTCTATGGCTTCCCACTTGCGTCCATCTATTCTGCTTCCAAGGGTGGAGTCATCCAGCTCACGCGAGCGCTCGCCATAGAATGGGCCAGCTCAGGATTTCGCCTCAACGCTCTTTGCCCGGGATTCATTGAAACGGATATGACTGCGAGAATGACAGGCAAAGCGGAATACAAATCCAAAGCGGAAGAAGGAATTCCTATGAAGCGAATTGGCAAACCGGAAGACCTGGTGGGTGCCGCTTTGTTTCTGGCATCTCCTGCCAGTTCTTACATGACGGGTCAAGTTTTGATTGTAGACGGAGGCCTTACGGCTCAATGAGGCGGGCACTCGCCCGCCTTCCATTAAAGAATCAACCGTTTCGCGCACGCAGCAGACAGGCTTCTGCTGCGAGTCTTCCACCCAGGAAACTCCACACTGGCATCAAATCGACTCCGGCTGCAGCCATGCCTGTTGCGGAATCGGCAACATTCATAGCACTCGGCAGGTAGTGTTTGATTTTGTCTGTAACAGGGCCCGCGTATTGCTTTGCCTTGTTCACGTATTCATCGAGCGGCTTGATCAAATTTTCAAGCATTCCCATGGCGTTGGCTACTTGCTCCTGACCTGCGAACTGAGCGAATTTTGCCTGGATGTCTCCTTTGTGTTTTCCAACCAGACGTTCCACCACAGACGCTCCGCCTTCTACCAGGTTATCCGCGAACGGGAGGGCGATCTCTGCTGTAGCGTAGTAGAGACCAATCTCCTGGCCTGCAGGCAATTCACGAAATGCATTTACTTTTTCTGTAATGGAACCGGCGAACAACTTCTGAATCATGTAAGCAAGACCCAGAGCCTTCAGTCCCGCATCCACAGCCTGCTGTGGATCCGATTCAAACGTGCGCGCTTTGGGAGCGCTCGAAGACGAAAACAGGGAGAGGAGATTTTTGACCCCTGCGTATCCTGCGATCAGCTTGTCGCTTGTATCGAGCGCGTCTGCAACCCAGACTGCATTCTTCACGTCTTCGGAGGCGGCGAGTGCGTTTGCCTTTGTGACTGTATCGCTGGTTGCCTGCATTCTACCTGCCGCACCTTCCAGTGAATTGTAGAACTGAAACGGCGGTGCGAACGGCACCACGGAAAACAGGCTGGAACACAGTTTTACTGTGTAGTCATCCTGTTTGAACTGAGATAGTATTTCATTGATTCCTTTTTGCATGATCACTCCTTTTGTAAACAGTTAGAGAATACAAACCGCTCCCGTGCAGGAAAGCAGATTTTCGGAGGCGATTTCGCCGCGCATTCCCAGGCGCGGCCGGTAGCTCTTTTCTAGCTCAGTCTACTGGACGCTTTTCGCGTGGGACGTAGTCACGCTCTGCATAGCCAGTGTAGACCTGACGAGGACGACCGATCTTTGTTCCGGGCGCCTCTATCATCTCTTTCCACTGTGCAATCCAGCCAGGCATACGACCGAGTGCGAACATGACTGTAAACATCTCTGTTGGAATTCCAATGGCACGATAGATGATGCCCGAATAGAAGTCTACGTTTGGATAGAGTTTGCGCTCTACAAAATAGGGATCCGTCAAGGCAGCCTCTTCCAGTTTCTTTGCAATGTCCAGAAGTGGATCTTTCACTCCGAGCTTGTTTAGAACGTCATCGCATGCTTTCTTGATGATGCGCGCACGCGGATCAAAATTCTTATACACGCGATGTCCAAAGCCCATAAGACGGAATGTAGAATTCTTGTCTTTGGCCAGTTCAACGAACTTGGCAACATTTCCACCGTCGTCGCGAATCAACTCGAGCATCTCGATGACTGCCTGGTTGGCTCCGCCGTGAAGAGGACCCCAAAGAGCACACACACCACTGGCGATCGTTGCATAAATGTTGGCCCGGCTTGAACCCACGAGGCGAACGGTAGAAGTAGAACAATTCTGTTCGTGGTCTGCATGCAGAATGAGAAGCAGATCTAGAGCCTTCTCTACGATTGGATCCACTTCGTAATCTTCTGCCGGAACAGAGAACATCATGTTGAGGAAGTTGCCCACATAAGACAGAGCATTGCGCGGATAAACAAACGGCTGCCCGATTGATTTCTTATGCGAATAAGCAGCGATCGTTGGCGTCTTGGCAAGCAAGCGCATGATGGAGACTTCTCTGTGACGCGGATTGAGTGGATCGCTGGAGTCTGTGTAGTAGCCAGACAATGTGCAGATCATGGAACTCAAGATGGCCATTGGATGAGAATCTTTAGGAAAACCATCATACAATCTTTTGAGATCTTCGTGGATCAGTGTATGGCGTGTAACCTGGGTGGAAAATGCCTCGTATTGTTTCTGACTGGGTAGCTCTCCGTAAATCAGAAGATAGGCGACTTCAAGGAATGTGGATTTTTCAGCGAGCTGATCAATAGGAATGCCGCGGTATCTAAGAATGCCCTTTTCTCCGTCCAGGAAAGTCACAGCACTCGTGCATGAACCAGTGTTCATGTAGCCGTCATCCATGGTGATGAGGCCGGTGGACCCGCGCAATTTGCCGATATCTACTGCGATCTCGTCCTCTGTGCCTGTGAGGACCGGAAGTTCAAGTTGCTTGTCTCTGAAGATCAGTTTCGCCGTTTCGCTCATATTGCCTCGCAAAGCGTAATACGATGTCCAGTCAGGTCGTGACAAGTATATTTTTCGTGAATGCCTGAACGAGCCTTCTCTATTATTCTATGAGCATGCGATTCGTCTTTCTGTTAGCCGCTCTTTGCGTGTTTGCTGGCTGCTCTTCCCTGCCGTCTGGCGCAGAGCCGGTTCGCGAAATCCACAATCAGGTTTATGCAGAGCACGAAGGGAAGAATCTGATGGCGGACGTATTTCTGCCCCAATCGCCAGGCCCTCATCCGGCCATACTTCTCCTTCACAGTGGCTCCTGGAGACACGGCAGCAAGTCACGGATGGCCGATGTTGGAAGAGCGTTTGCCCGGGAGGGATTTGTGGCCGTGGCTGCCAACTATCGCCTGACGAACGAGGCGCGCTTCCCCGCTCAAATCCATGACACCCGCGACGCACTTCGCTGGATGAAAGAAAACCACGAGAGATTAGAAATTCAACCGAATGCAGTGGGCATACTGGGATATTCTTCGGGAGGCCACCTCGCACTCCTGGCAGGTCTCACAGGAAACGAGCACAGGTCCATTCTCGCAGATGTCCAGGCAATTGCAGTTGCAGGTGCGCCTTCCAATCTGGAAACACTGGTATCCAATCCGGCCGTCTACGCACTGTTAGGCGGATGGAAATCAGATAAACCGCGCGCGTACAGCTTTGCTTCTCCCGTGCAATACGCCACCCCGGATGATCCTCCTGTTTTGCTGATGCACGGGAAATATGATATGATCGTCCCAGAAAGTCAGTCTAAGGCGATGGCAGAGAAACTTGCATCCGCGGGCGTACAGGTTGAATTTAGAGAACTGCCCTACGGACACATGCGCACTACTCTTACTTACAATGGATCCGAAGTGGCGGCTGCCGTGAGATTCTTCAAAGAGAATCTACAGCCAGCGCAAGCCGCAGTCAATTAACAGAATCGTACGTATCCTGGGTGGCAAGAATCGCCCGCACGTAGTTACGCGAATGAACCCCGGCCGCACCTGTCAGCCTGGCCAGTACATTTGCAAACTGACTTACAGATCCAGGCTGGTTTGTTTCCATGGTGCGAAGCAAGTCCATGGATCCCTTTTCTTCTTCAAATTCTACACCTGGGTCATCTACGAGACGAACTGGCATGAGTGCCATGATTTCGCGGCTGAGTTCATCTGACTTACTCACGGATTCTTCTGTGAGGACATCCCTCAAATATTTCTTGTTAAAATGATTGTACTTTGAATCGAACTCAGTGTTTTGCAACGCAAACCAGTAAGGTTGATTTAGATCTTTGTTCCTCAAATCGCGAGTCATGATTCTTCTCTGGAAATTTTCCAGAGCAAGATGGCGATTGGATACAAGCTGCACTATGTTTTTCTTACCTTCGTGCCTTCCAATGATGTCCATGAAATTGATCCAGAGCATCCTGAGAGTTCCCACGCCAGGAAGGACTCGTGCGTGATATGGCTGAGTGAGATCCTGCACGTAGTGCAAACCCCAGCCCATAAAGCGAAAGCCCCAGTATGGATGACCCGTTCTGAATGCAAAACGAGAAAGAGCATACGCCTGGTGAACGCGCATTTCAGGATACGTGCGCTTTAAAAATCCGGCGAGAAGATAGATGATCCCTGCCTCGTGATAAAACCCCATATGAACCGGAGCCTGACTTCCGTATTCGAGGTTGGGATTTCCAAAAGGCTGAATGCCCATGTTGAATTTCTTGCTGTGAGGTGAATTGTTGTCCTGCCAGATTCCAATATCAAATCCATAATCGGGTTCATCGCATGCAGACGCAACCACCTCAAGAGGAAGAACTGCTTCTCCTTCGCGTATGGTTGTGAATCTGGTCTGAGCAATCCACATTGGATTTTTGAATACGCTAATGTCTTTGACTGGAAATGCGGGACGACCTCCTGCTTCCTGGCCGGGCAATAGCTGTAGATACAGAGGAGTGCGAGATTCCGGATCCATGCGAAGCGCTTCCAGAAATCTTCTCTTATGATCTATGCCCGTTCTCTTAAATGCGATCTCCGGTGTGGGCACCGGATAAACGACGAGGTTCTTCTTGTTCCACTCTTCTATGTCTGCGAGCACCTTTTCAAGGCCTGCCTCTTCCTTCTGTAGAAAGGACTCCAGGCTCTCTGCCGGAACAGGTTGTGCGTTCTTGATCTCGAGCATGGTAATGAGGCCGTAATAGCCAAGCATTGCATGTTCGCTCCAGGCGAAGAGCGGAGAAGATAGGAATGAGAGTGCAAAAGCGGCGGCCAACCCAAAACGAAGCATGCTCCAGGTTGATAGTTTGTTATATATATTACAATTACTTTTCAGGCCGACTTCTCTGCCTCTTCAAAGTCACAGGCGCAACAGGCAATGTATTTGCCTTTCTCGCGCGATGATTTCTCCAGAAGAAGCTTACCGCAATTCGGACAGAGTTCTCCGGTTGGCTTATCCCATGTTGAGAAATCGCACTCCGGATAGCGATTGCAACTGAAGAACGGCCGACCTCTCCTGGTTGCCTTCTGCACAACGAGTCCGTCTGCACATTTTGGACATTTTCCGAGTGGGATTGGCTTTGCGTTCTTACACTCAGGAAAGCCAGGACAGGCAAGGAAGTAGCCGTTTCTGCCAATCCTTTTGACCATTTGTTTGCCGCATTTTTCGCAGACATACTCTGTAACTTCGTCGAGCACGTTGCGCATTTCGCCAATCTGCTCGGTTGCATTTTTCAATATGTCCACGAAAGGAGAATAAAACGTTCGAAGCATGTCCTGCCAGGCGAGCTCTGAACCTGCAATTCTATCGAGATCATCTTCCATGCGCGCGGTAAATCCTGAATCCACCAGCTCGCGAAAATGAACTGCCATCACACTGTTGACCAGCTTGCCAAGTTCCGTTGGCTGAAGTGCACGCTGCTTTCGCACAACATAGTATCTCTTGAGCAAAGTCATGATGGTGGGCGCGTACGTAGATGGTCTACCCACTCCGCTTTCTTCTAGAGTTTTCACCATAGATGCATCCGTGAAACGCGGAGGCGGTTGAGTAAAGTGTTGCTCAGGAAGAGTTTTTTCAAGTACAGCATTCTGTCCCACTTCCAGTGCGGGCAGTTCCGTTTCCTTTTCCTTTTTCTTTTTTTCATCTGGAGACTGAATCTCTGTAAAGCCCGGAAACTTCACTTTGCGACCGTTCGCGCGAAATATGAGCCCGTCTCCTGCAATCTCTGCAGTGGTTTGATCTGCCACTTCATCCGCCATCTGAGAGGCCACAAAGTTTTCCCAGATCATTCTATAAAGACGATGTTGTTCTTTGGAAAGATATTTCTGAATATCATCCGGATGACGCGCGGGATCTGTAGGACGAATTGCTTCGTGCGCGTCCTGGGCAGATTTCGAAGACTTAAACTGACGAATGTCTGGCGAAAGATAATTCTCTCCCAGAGAATCTTTGATATAGCCACGCAACTGTTCTACAGCTCCAGGAGAAACGCGTGTGGAGTCAGTACGCATGTAAGTAATCAGACCGGTGGTAGTTCCACCCAGTTCAAGGCCTTCGTAGAGCTGCTGTGCCACCATCATTGTTTTTTGAGAAGTAAAGCCCAGCCTGTTCGTTCCGTCTTGCTGAAGACGCGATGTTGTGTAAGGCGCAGGTGGTTGACGTCTGCGCTCTTTTGTAGTCACGCTGGCAACGTTATACGACAATCCTTCCATTCTGGCCAGAATGGAATCCACTTCCTCTTTTGACTTGAGATCCGCCTTTTTTCCGTCCACTGAGGAAAGGCTGGCCGCGAATCCTTTCTTACCTACATTGAATTTTACGTCGAGGGTCCAGTATTCTTCCGGAACAAACTTATCAATTTCACTTTCTCGATCACAAATCAGCTTCAACGCAACAGACTGAACCCGACCGGCAGAGAGGCCGCGCTTGATCTTCTTCCAGAGCAACGGAGAAATATTATACCCAACAAGTCTGTCCAGGATACGACGCGCCTGCTGCGCGTTGACCAGATCCATATTGATGTCGCGAGGATGACGCACAGCTTCTTGAACGGCGCTCTTAGTAATTTCATTGAATTCAATTCGTTTGATGTCCGTGTTGGCCGGGCCGAGGGCACGCGCCAGGTGAAATGAAATGGCTTCTCCTTCGCGATCCGGGTCCGCCGCAAGTAGAACGCGATCGGAATGCTGTGCGATTTTCTTCAGCTTGTTCAGGATCTTGGCGCGGCCGCGAACGGTGATGTATTCCGGTTCGAAATTCTGCTCCACATTTACGGCCATACGCGAACGCGGCAGGTCAATCAGGTGGCCCATGGAGGCTTCAATGATGTAGCTATTCCCCAGGTATTTGTTGATTGTCTTTGCCTTCGCAGGCGATTCTACGATGACGAGAGTTTTGCCTTTGGAGGATGCTTTGATGCTCTTTTTGGCTTCTTTTTTTTTCGGAGCTGTCTCTTCTTTTGTTTTTACTGCCATGACTTTATGTCTCCGGGGACCCGGCCGCGCAATCGCGCCACTCTTTTTTTAAACTTCTTCTATATAAAGGGTATCGGAGACACGAAGCAACCCCCTCTGCCTTTTTTCGAAAAACTCCAGCTGCTCATTCCCGGGCGGCCAGACGATCCCCGGTGGACGCACAAATAGAGAATCCAGAGCCTCAATCTCGAGCAATGTGGCCCCTTCCTGGATGAGTCGCCTGGCTCCCTCATTCATCCAGGTCTCAAGCACAGGATGATCAAAGCAAATCAGGTCCCGACCCTCTTCTAAAGCATAACGTGCGGTGATCAGAGCGCCACTCTTCGCAGGCGCCTGCATCAGAAATACTCTGGCAGAAAGTCCGGCGATGATTCGATTTCTCCTGGGAAAACTGTGCGATCTTGCGGGCCAGTGCGGCGGAAATTCAGAAACAAATGTAGTGAAGTCACTGTACGGACGAAGGAGGCGAAGGGTGGAGCCAGGTCCGGCGAATCTGTGACCGGACCCGAGAACTGCGATGGTTCGTCTGCCTCCGCGCGCGCATTCCAGATGCGCCTCTGCATCCACGCCTCTGGCAAAACCAGAAACAATCATGGAAGAGAGAGATCTCACTAAAATTCGCACAGCGCATCGCACGACCGGGGACGGAGCTCTCGTGCCGACTATGGCATCAAACTCGCCGTCAAGATCTGCTCCACAAATATACAATCCAGGAGGCGGATCATAGATGTTGCGTAGAGATGCCGGATAACGTTCATCCAGAATCGAAATAAAGCGAAGATCTTTGTCTTTTTCTAGAATCTCCAGGGCACGCGACGCATCTATCCTTGCTGTTTCGATTTCTTCCTTTGTATAAAACTTCAGAAAATCATTCGGAAACGCCTGAAATCCGCCCATGCGATAAATGGCAGATCGATAAGGAAGGCAGCTGGCCAGTATGAATCGTTCCATCTTTTCTATGGTAAAAAAAGAATGGTGCGTTTCGAAAAAAACAGGTACGAGGACACGTGAACCTGGATGATCTCAGCCGGCTCGAATCGCTTTGCTTCCCGGATCCCTGGACCAGAGAGATGCTCGAAGGAAGCGTGGCCAGGCCAGACAGCATCGTAATATTTCGGAAAATAAATGAGCAAATCAGTGCGTATTTGCTGGCCACATCCTCGGAGAACGGAATCGAGTTACTGCGAATCGGCGTTGCCCCTTCAGGAAGAAGGCTGGGCCTTGCAAAATCAATGATCATGGAGCTAGTGGCCATGTCGCAGAGGATTCTACTCGAAGTGTCTGATTCAAACCGCGCTGCCATCTCCCTCTACCTTGGTTGTGGATTTAAGGAAATTGCGCGAAGAAAACGGTACTACGCAGACGGGTCCGATTGCATTGTCATGCAGCTAGAAAAAAGGTCCGGTTTTTGAATGCTCAATCGTAACTCCCGCAAGGAGTTTCTATGGAAGAGTCACAAAAGTCGCCAGAGGAGAAAGCACGGGACGCGAAAGATCAGCTCAACAACTGGGTGGCCGTCGCCGTGGCTCTCATTGCCACGTTTACCGGAATTACCAAGATCAAGGACGACAACATAGTGCAGGCAATGCTGCAAATGAAATCAGACGCTGTGGACAGATGGAATGAATCGCAGGCATCTAAAATCAAACTTCACATTGCGGAAAACGGCCTCAGGCAGACTCAAATCGCATCTCTGACAGCCGGAGGCGCACAAAGACAGGCTCTGAATACAGCTGCAAAAGAATACGAAGCCGCCATAGAGAAATACAGAAAACGCGCAGAGGAAGCAAGCGCAGAAGCAAAGAAAAACGAAGAAGCATACGATTCGCTCGGATACAGAGATGATCAATTCGACATGTCAGATATGTTTCTTTCGATTGCCATGTCTCTACTGGCCGTCTCCGCACTGACTGGAAAACGCTGGCTCTTTTATTTTTCCATGGTTCTAAGTACGTTTGGAGTGATCATGGGAGTGGCGGCTTTTGTGCAACTGCACATTCACCCGAATTTCCTGGTCAAGTTTTTGACGTAACGAGAGTTTCGAGGCGATCGACCTGCTGCATCATTTCGCGTTCCAGACGGCCGATCGTTTCCTCAAGCTCTTCTTCGCTCAGCTTTCGCGGCACATAGAAGGGCTGTGAATATTCAATCCACTGCTTCGCGCCGAACTTCGGCAGCCTCATCTTATCCCAGCTTCTTGTTTGATACGCGCGATCAAATACGGAAAAGAAATGAACGATGGGGAGACCGGTAGCCGCCGCCAGAGAAATGACTCCAGGTTGTACTTTGTAGAGCGGGCCTCTGGGGCCATCCGGAGTGAAAATCGGCACCCAGCCATCCTTGATTCGTTTGAGCAGAGCGCGAAACGCTGCCGCTCCGCCTTTGCTCGTAGAGCCTCGCTCTGAATACATTTGAAAGCGCAGAAACGTCTGATAAATCATTTCTCCGTCCTTTGATTGCGAAACCAGAGGAGTAAGTTTGATCTTGCGCTTCTTTCCAAGATATTTGGAACAATGATACGTCAAAGACATGATTTGATTGTGAAATCCGGCCAGAATGAATCCGCGTTTCTCCGCGAGGAGCTTTTCTGTTTCGGGTGGGACTATGATCTTCGCACGAATGAACAAGAACCAGAACTCTATCAGCAGTTTTACGCCAATGCTAATCCAGAAAGGCTTCATTTGCGCAATGCTGATTTCTTTCCAGTCATCCGAACACTCTTTTTACCGGCAATTCTGCGCGAAGCGGATGCAGGCTTTACCGTCCCCGACTTTGCTTTCTTCTTTTGCTCCAGATACTGTAGAAGTTCCGATGGTTGCTTGAATTGATGTGCATGATCTTTCGCGGTGCGAGAGCAATTGTCTGCTGAATAATCCCGGCATATCTCCGGGCGCGTTTCGTAAATGCTGCATGCGCCGTTCGGTAGGAGCTTATCGCAAGGAGTCTTAAAGATCAGAAACCATTTATTGTAGTTGTCGATTTCTATTTCTACGTTTCTGTGTAGCAAGTACCAGACGTATGTATCCAGAGTATCTTTTGATCTTGGATATTCGAGAGGAACAGCAACGTACGTGCAACAACCGTGGCACTTCATGCATATTTCGCTCTCCGTCATTTTTGCTTCGTTGTTGAACTTCGGAAAGACGAGCTCGATCTCTTCTACATTAAAAATGCCACCGGAATAATCCATCCGGGCCAGGAAATTCTAAACGCTCAGGGAGGCAATCAAACGATGTATTCAGGTTCCATCTCGAGTTGAATTCCAAAGCGTGATAGCACTTCTCCTTTGATTTCATCTGCAAGCGAAAGTAGATCGGCCGCTGTTCCGCCTCGATTGATAAGAGCAAGAGCGTGCTTTGTGGAAACGCCCGCACCCCCACGCACGAGTCCTTTGTGAAATCCAGCATTCTCCACAAGAAACGCAGCGGATACTTTGAAGTTGTGTCCGTCCGGGTACGCCCGCGGCATAGTCAGGCCGCTGGACTTCATTTTTGCCTCGAGTTTAGCCAGACTCTCTGCATCCAGGACTGGATTGGTGAAGAAGGAGCCGCAGGAAATGGAATCCGGATCTTCTGCAGAATGAACCATGGACTTTGCTTTCCTGAGTGATAGCACAGCCGTGCGCACGGCCAGAGGATGAGGCGAAATCCCAGAGATTGCTGGATCCTGCATTTTGGTGATCAATTCCGGATAACGGGGCGGACTGGAATCATTTCGTAAGGCAAAGAGTACATCCAGAATGATGAATCGCCCTGCTTCTCTGTGCTTAAAGCGACTGGTTCTGTAACCAAACTCACACTCTGTGCCCGGAATAGAAATAATGCTCTTCGCATTTCTATCATAAACTCGAACAGAAACGATCGTCTCTTTTGCTTCCTGTCCGTAGGCTCCCACATTCTGAATGGGCACTCCACCCGCTGTTCCCGGAATGCCGGAGAGACACTCTACACCGGAAAGGTTGGCTCGCACACAATGCTCTACGAATGCGTCCCATTCGTGCCCCGCCTGGACTCTAAGTTCAGACCCGTGATTGGTTTCCCTTTCCAGTTCAATTCCGCGAGTGGCCACGCGAATGACAAGTCCGCGAAATCCAGCGTCCGAGAAAATCACATTGGAACCACCGCCGAGAATTCGCACTCGCAAGTTCTTATCTTCTGCAAACGCAAGCCCCTGGATTATTTCCTGGTCTGAGTTTGCCTCTAGAAAAAAATCTGCGGGTCCGCCCAGATGGATCGTGGTGTAAGGGCCCAGATCTATTTTTGTTTTGATTTCTGCCAGAGTAATTCCTTTTCCTCTAAACTGAGATCCATGAATCCTTCGCCTGCGGATTCTGTCATTCGCGCAAAACGATCCTGAAATTTATCCGTGGATCTGTGAAGAGCCGTTTCCGGGTGAATTCCTAAATGCCGCAAACAGTTTACGATTGTAAACAATATATCCCCGATTTCCTCTTCGCGCCTGGCAGAACTTTCTCCGTCTGCAACTGCCTGACGAAACTCCGCCACTTCAGATTCTAGATGCGGAAGAACATCTCTTGCGTTTTCCCAGTCGAAACCTTTGCGCGCTGCTTTCTCCTGCACTTTGAACGCACGCAGAAGTGCGGGCAAAAAGGCCTCTCTTTCAGAGGATTTTTCTTTTGCCTTGATTTTTTCCCAGTTTTGAAGTACTTCCTGAACGCTATGATCCTTTTGCTCACCAAAAACATGAGGATGTCTGCGAACGAGCTTATCTGAAACGTCGCGCATCACATCCTGAACTGAAAAGACTCCCTTCTCTTCGAAAAGGCGCGAATAGAAAAAAACAATGAAGAGCAAATCTCCCAGTTCTTCGCGAATCAGAGCGGGATCGTTTCTGTTGACTGCCTCAATGACTTCATATGCTTCTTCGAGCAAATAGACGCGCATAGACTCCGCATCCTGGGCGCGATCCCAGTTGCATCCGCCTGGCTCGCGCAGAGTGCGGGTGATATCCTGCAGTCTGGCCCATTGTTCTGAAAGGCTATTGTCCACAGACCCGGTTACTGCGGGCTTGCAGCCGCGCAATTCATTTCATGATTGAGTCGACAGCCTCCGAGGCCGTGCGAGTTACGAACATGATCAAGACCTTCGTCCAGGACGGAATCCCCTTTACAATCGAGCTGCAGAAACAGGGCGAAGGATTCTACATCGGAATCTCGGAAGAAGGCAAACCAGACATAAAGCTGCCTGTAGAAACAGCACAGATTTTGAATGGAGATACTTTTTCCATTCAGACAGCCGCGGGCGAAACGAAAGGACGATTCTACTTCGCGGGCGACGAAGTCTATGTTCATATCGCAGGCCAGACCTTTCGAATGAAGTCTGTTTCTCCTGCAGACCTTGAAACAAACACATCGAATCTTCACAGAAGTCCTATGCCGGGAAAAGTCATTGCCGTGCAAGTGGCCGTGGGCGATTCAGTTCAGAAGGATCAGACCATTGTAATTGTGGAAGCAATGAAAATGGAAAACGCAATCAAAGCGACTTTGAGCGGCAAAGTAAAGGCCGTTCACTGCAAGGTTGGAGATCTGGTGTCACCGGATCTGAACCTGGTCGAACTCGAAGGATCATAATGCAGCCACCCGTAGTCCCATCGATCTCTCAAATTCGCGCAAGCATTCCCAATCACTGTTTTCAACCGTCCGTATGGAAGTCCCTGTTCTATTTCTTCTTCGACATCAGCACCATCGCCGGCCTTGCTTCTCTCGCTCTCTATCTGGACAGCTGGTATTTCTATCCAGTCTACTGGTTTCTCCAGGGAACCATGTTCTGGGCTTTGTTCGTTGTGGGTCATGATTGTGGGCATGGTTCTTTCTCGCACATCAAGTGGTTGAACAATCTAATCGGCCATTTGAGTCACACGCCTATTCTAGTGCCCTACCATGGTTGGAGAATCAGTCATCGCACTCACCACCAGCATACTGGTGATGTGGACAAAGATGAAACGTGGTATCCAGTCACTGAAACTCAGTATTCACACATGACTCTGTCCATTCGCATCTTGCGATACTATGTATTTCTATTCCTTTTTCCGCTGTATCTGTTTCGCAGATCCCCTGGTCGCGACGGTTCTCACTTCCTTCCCGGCAGTGATCTGTTTCGCCCTTCTGAAAAATGGGATGTGCTGACGAGCACTCTTCTCTGGGGAATCTTCTTTGCTGGCCTGTGTGTGGTCGGATGGAAATTCGGAATCGTATTTCTTGCAAAGTTCTACATTGCACCGTACTTTGTATTCGTGGTGTGGCTGGACCTGGTCACATTCCTTCATCACACCGCTCCGGATGTTCCCTGGTATCGCGGGGAAGCCTGGAATTTCGTGCGCGGTAATCTTTCTTCGGTGGATCGCTCGTACGGAATTTTTGAATGGTTTCACCACAATATTGGCACTCACATGGTGCATCATTTATTCATTGGAATCCCTCACTATAAATTGCGCGAAGCCACTTCTCACATGGCTCCGTTCCTCGGAGATCTGTACAGAAAGTCAGATGAATCCATCTTTCGCGCGTTCTGGCGAGCCTTTCGCAGCTGCCACATTGTAAGCGATGAAGGACCAGTGGTTTTCTATCGCCCCGCGGCCACACTGGGTCAGGAGAGTGACTCCGGAAAGCCATCGGCCTCTCTCAAAGAGGCCGGAGCAAGATAATGCAAAAGTCATTGTCTGCCGTTCGAGCAGTCATACCTCCTCATTGCATGAGACCTCACGCTGGCCGCGCCCTTCTCTACATGGCCAGTGGCATCATCTTTTATTCTGCATCCGTCGCCTTCGCATGGTTTGTATGGGAGAAATCCATATATTGGCTTTATCCAATCAGCTGGTTCGTTGGCGGAACTGCCTCCACTTCATTGTTTGTGCTCGCGCATGACTGCGGCCACTATTCTATTCTCAAGAGCAGGCGCATCATGGATGTGCTTGGCCACGTTCTGCTGTTGCCTGTTTGTTATCCATTCTATGCGTGGAAGCATTCGCACGATGCGCATCACAAGTATACGAATCTGCTGAAGAGAGAAGACTCCATCTACTTTGACAACGCCTGGATTCCGGAAACAATCGAAGAGTACGAAACAGAGAAGAGCCAGCGACCATTCTATGCATTTTTGTATCGCATCGCCAGACGATTCCCGCCGCTGGGAGCCTGGATGCATCACGGTCACTATCTATTGAGCAGCCCTGAGCTCTA
>JAIBBM010000097.1 GCA_019694685.1 Leptospirales bacterium | reverse complement strand
GCGCGAAATGGGGCGAACGGTGCACCGGAACCCTTCAGAAACTCTGTGAGATCCTTGCGAAACGTTTTGTCAGGCAGTTGTCTGATCTTAAAAGCGCGATACCCGACGAGACGTTGCACAGACGCGATACGTTCCAGTACATCCGCCGCAGAGGCCTCTCTTGCATTTCTCAAATACTCACGAATCAGGTTTGAATATCCATTGAAGTGGACGGGGCTGCGAGAAAGAATCGTTTCAAGCTCTTGATTGAATCGATCGCGCCCCAGACCGGAAATCGTATATAAAATATAAGTATTCTCGTACTCGTGTTCGTGCTCCCGGTAATCTACAGTGGCCACTCCTCCGGAAACTGGGACTGCGTCTTTTTCCTTGTTCTTGTCTTTTTCTTTTTCGTTTGCCTGGATGGGTTCCTGAGACATGGAAGCGCTCAATCGGTGAGTGTATGCATATTGAACCGAATCTGAGCGCTGTCCTTTCAGAAACAGCTCCCCTTCTCTGAAATGGATCTCATCGAAATTCTCATCCATTCCTTTGAGACTGAAGTAGGTTAGAATCTGGAAAATGAATAGCACCGTTACCAGTGTAATGCCAGTGATCTTCACCATGAAAGTGGTGCGATCAGAAGTGTTATTGATGAATAAGATGACGACCGTGAAGCAACCTACAATGTTGAGAAGAGTAAAGATATTCACGAACAGGTTGCGATCGATCGCGCCTTCGCGAGATAGAACATTCAGTATGCCCGGAACAAGAGTGACTGAAATAAAAGCAATGAGCATTGCCAGAACAACCCAGCGGGGCTGCCCCTTTAATTTGAAAATAACTTTGAATACACCGTACACCACATAGATCAATGCATAGACAATGATCACAAAACCAACGTTGCGGCTCAGAACCTCCGCATCATAATCCCAGAGCTGCGCAGAAAAATGAAACGTTCTCTCGATCGACCAGGTGACCTTTGCAAAATAGCCGACAGTGAGCGCGATTACGATCCACTGAACCCACGCAAACCAGGCAACTTTGCGTTTTGAAGGTTCTGGAAAATGAATCAAGAATTGCAGGATGTGCACACTGGCAGACATGGCCCCGATGATTGTGAAATAGCGATGATAGACTGCCGCAGTATCATAGAAGAAATGCCCATAAGTGAAGGCAAAACTCAATGCGGTGGCCGCCAGAAAGAACATGCCAAAATGAAAGGTGGCCCTGGATCGATCTTTGATGGTAAAAGCAAAGAGCCCTGCAAGCAGAGTGAAAGCCCCGACTACGATGTAGCCAATCGCAAAGTAGTTCCAGTAGATTCGGCCCAGAAACTCAAGCATAACGATAGATAGACAGCCCCTCTCCCCAGAATACGGCTCAGTCATGCCCCAGGTCAAGCGATCCTGAAATTTTTCTTGCCATCCGTGGGATTTCGCGGCCAAAAAAGGATAGCTCTTCTTCGTCAGGCCTTCTGACTGCTCCCGTGGATCTGGCAGGTCGCATACTTCACTGGCTTTCGCGCATCCTGTTCCCGATTGCTTTTATACCTCTTCTCTTTCCTTATACTACCGTTCTATTCATCGTGCTGGTCTTCGCCGCGGTGATCGTCTATCTGGGTGAAAGGCGATCAGGCGGCCTTCCGCTCACCCAATCAAGATCTTTCCATGTGATGAGACTTTCCAGCATTGCAGTGCTGCTGAATGCAGCCCTTTTCTTTGGCCTTTTCCTGTATTCGCAGACATGCATCCTTCGCCCTCTTTCGCAACAGCTTGACCCGCTCAGAGAGTACTACAGACAACAAGGCCAGACACAATCGGAGACAAAACTATGAACGTTGTAATATTTACAGATACGTATCTTCCTAAAGTGGACGGCGTTGGAATTTCAGTGGACCACTTCACCCGAATCCTGGGCGGACGAGGACACAATTTTGTAATATGTGCTCCGCGATATTCAGACCACGATCCAGAAACCATCAGCGATCACATTCACGTCATTCGCTTTAAGAACGCACCACTCCCTTCGTATCCTGACATCAAAGTGGTGATCCCTTCGCATAAAAAACTTACGAAGGCCATGACCATGTTCCCACCGGATCTGGTTCACATCCAGACTCCGGGCCTGCTGGGCCAGTACGGAGTGCTAGCGGCCAAAATGTATGGAGTGCCAATGATAGGCACGTATCATACTCTTGTGTCAGAACAGGACACGTACATTTCGCTCTATCGACTTTTGAAAGTGGATACTCTTCTGAACTATTTCAAGTCGCACAAGAAAATTGAAAAGCGTCTGGATAAAATTGAAAGAAAGAAGAAAGAAAAAACACTCAAAAGCCAGCTGATCTACAAGCTCACTCTCGGACTCTATCAGGCGGGCGAACTCATCATCAGCCCAAGTCATTTGATCAAGAAGGATCTTGTAGAAGGAGGAGCTTCTATCCCAATCGAAGTGGTCTCCAACGGAATGGATCTCGATCGCTTTCGCGGCGAAATCAAAGAGCCGCGCAAACCACCAAAGTTTCTGCATGTGGGTCGCATTTCTTTTGAGAAGAACTGTGAAGTGGTACTAAAAGCATTCGCCTTGATTCTGGAGAAAATCCCGGATGCCACACTCGACATCATCGGAGATGGCCCGGCGCTTACATCCATCAAAATCGAAGCCAAGCAAATCGGAGTGTTCGATCGCTGCAATTTCCCAGGATTTGTGGCGCACGGGTCTTTGCATGAGATTTATCCAAAATACGATCTCTTCCTGACGGCAAGCACAATGGAAACGCAAGGGCTTGTAGTCCTCGAAGCGATGGCATGTGGACTACCGTGCGTAGGAGTCAATGCATACGCTCTTCCCGAACTGATTCAGCATGAAAGAAACGGCTTCGTGGTAGAACCGTTTGATCACATTCACATGGCGGAACGCGCATTGCAACTGTTAGGCGATCCTGAACTCTACAAGAAGTTCTCAGCTCAAAGCCTGGCCATCGCCGGAGAGCATGAGCTCAACTCCTGCGCAGATCGCCTGGAGAGTGTTTACCACAGTGTAGTAGAAAAACATAGGAAAAAGCCCGCAGGACTCTTTGGCGGACTGCTCCCGGGTTGAGGTGTGATCAAGCGTCGGGCTTTTCTTTTGGCCGGACGCTTACGAACTTATCTGTAAAAGGAACTTCGATGCGGGCAATGGTCCCGCGTTCTTCCCGACCAATTCGAAACAATGTTGCATCCAGGTTTTCACCTTTGAGGAGCAAAATGTTTAGTGCAAATCCAAGTCCTTCCCCTTCCGTCTGGTCTGCATGATCCAGAAAGTATTCATGGAGGGAATCGTACGTCATAGCCTTCTGGAACTTTTCTCGGATGCGCTCTTCATCTTGCGCGAGAATAGGACGATTGTTTATGATTTCAATGCGGAGTCCATCATCTGTGTGAGTGAAAATCATTTGAACATGCAAACCGAGTGAGCGCGCCTTCTCTGCATATGCTTCGAGCCATGGGCGAGTCAGCACCACGTCTTTGAATCCGGCCATTCCCTTTTCGTAGTCTTCCGGTTTGTCTATATCCAGGCCCCGCTCCGTAAAATACACATGCTTCATGTTTGCTTTGGTTGCATTGGTTGCCAGTTCCAGAGCGCAGGAGAAGAGAGCATCTTTCAAATGAGCGCGGCTGTATCTCTCCAGGATCTTTTCGACCGTCAGGAGCAGCTGTTTTTCCACTGCCTCGTCCACGCGGAAGGAAATGATCTCTATCTTCTGGCCGTCATCGAGCGCTACTTGAAGATTCTTTTCTATTTCAAAATAATTCATGGTCGATTAACGGTTCGGACGAGGGCGACTTGCAACGTACCGGGCTATTCCAGGGTTTTCAAGCAAAAAGCTAACGATTACGGACTGCGCGTTCCAGAACTGCTAAAACGTTCTTCCAGCTGGTTTTGGTGACCAGGAACCGAGGCAATTTGAAAGGATCCGCGTTTCTTGCCAGCGGAAGAAGAACCGGACCCTGGACGATTGTAAACGAATACTTATATCCGGCCTTTTTGATTTCATCTCGGGCCAGATCAGAGAAAACTCCGAACGGATAAGCAAATACTTCCGGCCTGTGTCCGAATCTGGACTCGAGTGTGTCTCTTGAATCGTAAATTTCCTTTAAGAATCCTTTCTTGTCCTTGTTGTACTGCTTCTCATTGAGAAAGAGATGATAGTAACCATGCGCACCCAGGGTCGCGCCTTCCCGCAAATACCGGTTGAGCTGATCGTTAGTCATGGCATAGGGAACGTTCGAACGATTGATGATGTTCGGGTAAATGAAAAGCAAAGGCTTGATGTCGTGCTTCTTTAAGACACGATCATAGATCGCTTCCACTGATTTATTTCCATCATCTATGCTCACCAGAACGTTCTTTGCACCGTTGACTCTGTCTGCCAGAACGTCTTCTGTTCGCACGAAGCGATAACCCAGATCGTGAACCTGTTGCATCTGCTTTTCAAATGCCTCAGGCGCTACGTCGTAGTCTGTCTTTCTTCCTTGAAACGAATGGTAGCAAAGCACATACAATGTTCCTTCTGCGTATGCAGGAGTGATCAAAGCAAAAAAAAGAACGAACGCACGAATCATACTTACGTATAGCTCACCCTGTAATCGTTCATGGCAACGCGAATCACCTCATGAGCAGTTTCCACGCCATAGATCTCCGCAATCTCGACAGCGCGAGGGCCGGCGCCAGGAATCTGTTTGTACGTAAGGAAATAGTGACGAAGTCGATCGAGCAGAGTCTCTGGAATGTGTTTGATGTCCGTGCAAGCATCGAATAGAGCATCTCCGCGCATCACCGCGATGATCTTGTCATCTGCTTCCCCCCGGTCGATCAGGCGAAGCCCGCCAATGGGACGGGCGCGCAGCAGAATATCGCTTCGCGTGATGGTTGCTTCCGCCAGAACACAAATGTCCAGTGGGTCTCCATCCCCTTTTTCAATCTTCTTGTTCTTCGCACGAGCAAGGGCAGCAATTCCGTCTCCGCAATAAGTGCGCGGGATAAATCCATACGGAGTGGGACAGAGACTGGAGTACTGTTGAGGGCGATCGATGATCAAATGACCGGTGGTCTTATCGAGTTCGAACTTCACTGTGTCCAGCGGGACAATTTCAATGTACGCAGTGAGAAGTTCTGGCGCCTGTTCTCCGGGATGAATGCCATGCCAGGGATGCGCAACTTCGTGAAATACTCTCATGGCGCAGATTTCAACGGGCACCAGGGAGGGCAAATGATTCTGGAGGCTTTTTTCTTGCCGGCCAAACGTGCCTGAAAGGAGCTACGACATGTACCAAAAAGGGAAGACCTTCGATCAAATCGCCGTCGGAGAAAAGGCAAGCTTCACGAAAACTATCACGGAAACGGACATTTATCTATATGCGGGAATCAGCGGCGATTTCAACCCACTGCACGTGGACGAAGAATACGCGAAGACCACACCCTTCAAAGGCAGAATCGCACACGGGGGGCTGGCCGGATCTCTCCTGGCGCCCGTCCTTGGTATGAAGTTACCCGGGCTAGGCACGATGGCTCTGGAAGTAACTCAAAAGTATCGTAGCCCGGTTTTCCCTGGAGATACCATCACCTGTACCGTGGAAGTGACTGAAAAAATCGCGAGAATGAAGGCTGTGGACATGAAAATCCTATGGACCAACCAGAAAGGAGAGACGATTGCAAAGGGAAACTGCAGAGTTCTACCGCCTGCCTGAGGAGACGCAGAGCGGTTTAGCGCTTGCGCTTTTCTGCAAGCACAGTTCGATGCGGTATGACGGAAAGAAAAGAAGTTGCTCTCATCACAGGCGCATCGAGCGGAATCGGCCAAGACATAGCACGCATCCTCGCTGAAAAGAAAATTGATCTGATCATCACTGCACGCAGGCGTGATCGCCTGGATGCTCTGGCCAAAGACCTCAGAACCATACACAACATTCAAGTAGACGTCATCGAGTCTGATCTTGCAAAACCAGACGGAGCCGTTCAACTCTACAATCAGGCTCGTGCCATTTCTAAAGATATTACAATAGTTGTAAATAATGCAGGATTCGGAAAACAGAATCCCGTCCTCGATCAGTCCATAGAGGAAATTCGCTCTATGATCCAGGTGAACATGACTTCCTTGACGGAGCTCACACGACTATTCGCTGCTGACATGAAGGCCCAGGGCTATGGGCGAATTCTCCAGCTCAGCTCCATTGGAGCGTTCCAACCTTCGCCCATCTATGCAGTCTACTCGGCAGCAAAATCGTATGTTCTTTCTTTTTCGTATGCGATGAATCACGAACTCAAGGGAAGCGGTGTTAGCATTACTACAATGTGTCCTGGGATCACAGAAACTGAATTCCACGATGTAGCCGGTCACGAAAAGACCGGATTCATGAAATCGTTCTCTATGACTTCGCGCAAAGTGGCAGAGATCGGCGTTCGCGCGATGATGAAGCGGAAGGCCAATGTGATTCCTGGTTTCTCCAACGCAATCAACAGCTGGCTCATGGAATCTATGCCGCGCGCCGTTTCTACCAGCATTGCGGCCTCCCT
>JAIBBM010000096.1 GCA_019694685.1 Leptospirales bacterium | reverse complement strand
ACAGAGGCGAAAGGCTCGCGAGTATGCGGCCAGGAAGATCAACGTTCGCTACAGACTGTCCGGCGAGGCAGTGGAATATGAAATCGAAGACCAGGGAACTGGATTTGATCATCAGACTCAGCTGGCCAGACGTCCTGCTGCCACCGAATCACACGGGCGCGGCATTCACATTGCGCGAAATTTCTTCGATCGAGTGGAATACAACGACAAAGGAAACTGCGTGAAACTGAGAAAGGCGCTGGCTTCGAGGAGAATTTGAGAAGATCTTAGAACAGCTCGCCTCGTACCCCAGCCTCCGTGAGCCGCGCAAGTTGCATAATCTCTTCTGCGGATGCCCCATTTTTTTCCAGACCGTAGAAATGCCTGTCACCTAGAAGTATGTATGCCCATTCGCGCGAGTCACGTGCTTCTTCGGACATGCCATTGATGCGGCGTATCCACTCGACAGCGGCCATTTGCTTTTGCTGCACGTTCTGATCATTTAACATATTCTCAGCCTTTGTCTCGACTACGTACATGCCACGTGACGTTCTCACCAAGAAATCCGGATGATATGTCGATAGTAAGCCGTCGCTGCGAATATAAGTGATCGCGGCGAAGTCATGACGATATTCGAGAATTTTTACGAAGCTTTCCACACCAGCATCTGCATCGAGGAAGAGCATGAAGTTCTTTTCGAACTCGCCCTTGTTCGAGGGGAACCCGGTTCTTGAGTAAATGGTCTTGGTCAGCGCAAGCGAATACTGATCACGCACAGGCACATTCGGAACAGCTGAAAAATAACGCCGGGCAACTTGAGCTTTGCTGATCGGTGTTGATGTTTGCATTTCGAAGAGTGCCTGTCCGATTTCCTTCACAATATGCTGCGAGATCATTCCGTTCTTCAGAAGAAGGAGCTTCCAGTTATTTCCTTCGAAAGGATCGAATGGACCTTTGAATAGACGTTCGCGAACGTAGCGATCGATCAGGCGGACGATGACTTCTTGATGGATTTGTACCACGGGAAAGGTTTTGGTCTTTCTCTGACTGATGCGGTCCATCCTGTTTGTTACTGTGGTCAGAATCTGTTGCAGGAATTCGTTGTAGCTTTGCGAATTGAAGAGGGCTGCTGAAACCGTATACTCACCGAAGCGCGTTTTCACGGTCATCTCTTCCGAGAAGAACTTCTCCCCGTCTTTGCCCACGAGTTCGCGCAATCTGTCGAGCGGGAACGCGTCAAAAGGCTGAAGTTTCTCAAGTTCAATTTCTGACAGCTGCAGCTCCTCCTCTGCTTCTGCGATAATGACTGGCCAGAACAAATCGTATTCCTTGAAGTTCTCCTTCAGGGTTGAGTTCTCAATGTCGCCGAGGACTCCGCCACGATCGCCGGGATCTGTACTGGAAGAACCTGCGGCACCAGACTTCATCAGGTCATCGTAGAATTCAATGAAAGCAGGGTGTTCGACAATCGTAAGCAGATCAATATAGGTGGACGGTTCTTTCTTCTCTTCGAGCAGGCGCTTGCGATTTTCAGCTTTGATTTCCTGGAATTCAGGTTCGCGCCACATCAAGCGCAGTCCGCGACCGACAGTCTGCTCCAGGAGAATGTCCGCCGACGCGGCGCGTAGTGGTACAATCACGCAGATATTACTGACGTCAAAGCCTTCGCGCAGCATTAGAACTGAGACGATAACTCGCGGCGCGGGGTATCCGTCGATGTTGAAGAGTCTCTCTTTAAGCACGGCCCATTCCTTTTCCGGGATTTCTCCCTTCTGGTTTGAGTCGACGCGCAGAACATCTTCAGCCGCGAGGCCCTCGGTGCGCAAGAAGGCTTCCACAAACGGGCTGACCTGAGTGTCCTCACACATCACAAGCATCTTTGGATACTTGCTACCCACGGCTTTCGTCTCTGCCATGTCCACAAAGTGCTCTTCAAGAATTCGGAGCTTCTTGAGTCCCGCGCGAAGCATCAACTTCTGCCCATCCGAGAGACCAATGACCGTGTTGCTCCCATCTCGAACTGCTTTGAAATCGATCTTCAGTTCCACGATTTCTTTGCGCTTGTCGATTGCGATTGTCTTAACAAGACCGCGTTTGACTGCTTGCACCAGATCAAAATCTGCGATCACATGCGGGAAGTAATGCCGCGTGCGCTTCTGTCCGCTCCCCGTTACATCGAACGGCGTCGCTGAGAAATCGATTTGAATGAACGCCTTCCCCTTCTTCTCCGCAATTCGATTCAGGCTCTTCTGCCACTCCACTTCTTCGACTTCTCCATAGGATTTGTTCTCGTGGATGTGATGCGCCTCGTCGTTGATCACCACCAGGTCCTTGAGCTTCGAGAGAAAATCGATCTCGCCTCCACGCAGGTATGCTGCATCCAACGATTTCAGATCATTCCCGCCGGAGGTACCGGGAGTCAGAGGCAAGAGATCCTGCACGATTTGCGTTGGATTGTCGAGTGGAGAGCCAGCGTCCTCCGGTTTCTCTTTGTCCATAAAGATATGCCAGTTTGTGATGATGATCATACCGTCGCCAGTGACTCTGGTTGTGATCTCATCTTTGCGCACCACGCTGGATCGAACAAAGCCGAACGCTTCCTGTCTGAACGGTGGCGGAATCAGTAAATGCTGAAATTGAAAGAAGTCTGATTTCTCGAATACGCGCTCACCGCGTTTGTTCTCTTTGCCCAGATAGGCATCCAGAAGGCGCTCGTACACGATCAGCCCGGGCGCGACTAGCAAGAAGTTCTTTGAGTAACGACCGGAGGGTTTTTCCTCATGGCGAGCATTCAAATACTGCCAGAGGAGAAGGGCGTGCATAACCCAGGTCTTGCCTGTGCCTGTGGCCATCTTGACTGCATATTTTGGGATCTTGTATTTCGGCTTATCCAATGCTCCGGGCATTTCCAGCAGTAGCCTTTCCTGCACCGCCGTATAAATATCTGTAACCGTGCCGACCTGCTGCACCTCATGCAGGTAGATTAAATTGAGGATTGAACGCATCTGTCCTTCGTGGAAGTTCTCGCGCCTCACGGTGGTGTGGGGTTCCATGAACCAGTATTTCAGAAGGTCCTGAGTGGTGGGCGTGACCTTGGAGAGCAATTCGCCGCTGGCCCATTTTTCTTGAACTACGTCCGTGAGCCGTTTGGCCAGTCTCAGTGGAATATCGCGCGTGCCTTGGTGTACGGGAGTTGCCATAGTTCTATTCCGTTGGATCGAAGTAGGCGAAGCCCATTGCTTTTGCGGCATCGCGCAGTTTGCGGTCAGAGGTGAGGAAGATCGAATCCGGATGGGTTTGAAGCAAAACTGCATGAGTTGCCAGGTGGATGGCATCCAATGAGCGCACCATTCCCGTTAGCCGCTCTTCTCGCAGGAGGCGGACGGCGGCCAATCGAACGTCAGACGATAGAGGCCAGAGAGATCCAGTTTGCAAGAATGCGGTCCACAAAAGTCCAATCTTCTCTTCATCCGACTTTGCCATGCTCCCCTCGATACGTCTGCGTCGAAGCGCTGAGTGGAATTCAATTTCAAGGATCACGCTGGAGGCCATGGTTGCGCGAGCGTGCGCTGCCAGATACTGGTCTAGCGCCGCGGAGCCTTCCTCTTCATGGAGGAGTTTCAAAAAGCAAGACGTATCCAGATAGAAGGCACTCACTTAGAAACGATCCTCTCTATCTTCCAGGACTGCGCTGGCCAGATCTAAATTCTTGAGATGACTCAGGTCGGTGCGCGCTTGCCGGAAGAAATTGAGATCGATGGGCATGAGGTCGCGTGCTTGCTCGTCCTCCGCAGTGCCCTCAAGCAACGGCCGAACCGTGCTCTCATAGAGAGAGTAAGGAATCGCCACTTCCAGTTTGTTGCCCTGCTCGTCCTGAATATATCTTACGGGAATTTTCATCTAAACCTCCTGAACTACAGCGCTTTCGAAACCAAAGACATCTACAGCCTTGACACAAATTTTGCGCTTCTGCTGCGCCGGGACAATGAGTGTTGCTTTTGTAACTACGTGGTATTCGTCGCCTTCACTGTCGCGGTTTTCGCGGTAGTCCTGCCACCGACTTCGAAACATCACTCCATCGTAATCGGGATCAATGCTCCAGTACTCGACCAGGGCAAGCGGATCCTTCTTGATCACCTTTGCCAGCTTTTCGCGCGATTTTTCGTCCAGAGGAATGTTGTCGGGTGACAGCAGTACATAGTTGTCCAGAGCGACAGTGATCTTCTCTGTCAGCGCGTCTTTCCCAGGCTCTTTTTTCACGGGCTTTATGGAAAGATACTGCAATGAGGAAAAGCGAACCGTTCCTTTTTCCACAAGAGCCTTGTAGCTGGATTTAGATTTCAGGCGGTCGAGTAGGTCTGGCGGAATTACGAGAACTTCCACCCCAGAATCGCCCATGGCCTGAATTTCCTGGGAAATATCGTACGCGAAATTCCAACCTAGCAGAACCACTTTCTTCCAGCCACCACCCAGGAATGTGCTGCGCAGCTCTACAGCCTTCTTTACGGTAGGCCGGCCCGTGAGCTTGTTCGGCGAGTCGACCATAACAAGTGTGCGCGTCTCTTTCACGTAGCCCAGATTGCGCGCCGCACTCTCTTCCTCCGTAAACGGAATGGCGCCGTACAGCTGCAACACGACCTTGGCCAGGTCTCCCACGCGCCGGTAAAGCCGCGAAGATTCAAACGCTTCCTTTTGATAGTCGCCAACAGATTGATAGAGAAACGGCTTTGCCTCCTGGTCAATCATGCGTTTGCGCATGATCATTGCGGCGGGCTTTCCCAGATCACTTACAATCCAGCGCCGGCCAAGCCTCTCTGCAACAGCGGCTAACGTTCCGCTACCAGCGAAGAAATCGGCCACAATAGAGTCTTCGTTGGAGGAAGCTTTAATCATCCGATCCAAAAGGGCTTCTGGTTTCTGGGTACCGTAGTCCGTCCGCTCTGCGTGTTGTGCGGAAATTGGTTTGATGTCCGTCCACATGTCGGTCATCGGTTGACCTTCAAGTTCGTCCAAGTAGACCTTCTTCATGATCCTGCCGTCCTTTTTTGCCGGGAAATACAGACGGTCATCTGCGTCCAGCGCCTCCATCTTACTGAGCGAAACGCGCCAACCCTTGGCCGGCGGTGGGAATCCCTTGTAAGGATACACGAGGTTGGGTCGCGGATTTGGAGATGTGAGATTCTCCAGCTTATAGACGCCGCGCGCGTCACTGTGACGGAAAAAGGAATCGAGATAGTCTTGGGTGTGGGCGTGGTAGAATGGATTTAGCATGTACCCCGAGGAGCGTCCATAGACTAGGATCACATCATGCGAGTTGCCCATGCGCCGCGATGCATCCCCATGACCGTAGCTACGCTTCCAGATGACCTCGTTGATAAAAGTTTCCTTCCCGAACACCTCATCCATTAGCACCTTCACATAATGTCCCACGTGCCAGTCGATGTGCACGTAGATGCTTCCTTTGTCGCTCAGTAGCTCCCGCATGAGCACAAGGCGCGGATACATCATCTTCAGGTAGCTGACTGTGCCATCTTTCCACGTGTCCGCGTATGCGAACTGCTCCAGAACCGTTGGCTTCTGTTCCAAATCTGCGCCGGGCAGCGTGATTTTTGTGCGATAGTCGGCCTTGCTGTCAAAAGGCGGATCTATGTAGATGAGATCGATTTTGCCGCGCATCGACTCAAGGCCCGTGTCTGGATCTCCGGCCAGCAATGCTTGCATAACAAGAAGGTTGTCTCCATAAACAAGGCGATTGAGCCAGGAACTTCCAGACGCAGCAGTGAGTTCGCCATGGAGTGTGGGTTCTGCCGCGCCAGCATCAGTGGCGGCTTGCTTCGTGAGGTAGGGCTCTGCTTTCACGGAAGGCATCTGTCCCGAAAAAAGGCCGGACTTTTCTTTGGACGGAAGCACAAGCTCATTTGTCTGAAGGGCCAAACGGTTTGGTCCGGAGAGGCGGTCCAGAATGCGCTCTACCTCCTTTTTGCCTTCGGATACGATCTGCGGTAGTTCTTCAATGAGGGATGGCATGGTTTGATTCTACAGGCAAGCTGTGGCGTAAATCGACATGTGGAAAGGAAAAAAGGGCGGTGGACTGCGGCCTCGGAGCCTCCAGAAGTGCAAGCTAACTTTTGGACGCGCGATGTAAGAAAAAGCCTGGAGTCGCGGAAGTAGATCGAAATTCCGATGTACAGAAAAAGTGCCGGGGATGTTCTCGGTGCAGATCCTTTTCCTGGGCCGGAAGCTTGGGCAAAAAAAGAGCCGGCTTTGGGCCGGCCCATAAAACCTCTGGGGTTTTTCCGGATGGAGAGGTTAGCGCCAGCTACTAACTCTTGCTAACCTCTTCCTCCGCGACCTTCTGATGGCTAAAGCGACTGCTCGCCGAAGGCCCTGGTCCAGCGATTTCAGACAGCGACCGGTTTTGATTTCCACAACTCCGGATACTCCGTGAAACTCGCTTTCGCGTTTCGGGTCTCTCATAGGCTTCACCGAATCCTGCGAGAGGGCGTTTTTCGGCCCTTCCCCACCCCCTTGCCCGAATTCAGGGGAACGGCCACTTCAGTTCATTTTGTCTCGTATAAGATATTCCGTCGCATTGTCCCCCAAACCACCGTTTCAGGGCAAATCTTGAGCACCGTAACTCTGGCACTCTGGTACGTCAAGTGCTAATACCTGAGCCACTGCACTTACTGCGCCACAAATTGAACTGCAAAATAATCAACCTGCGAGAATCGGTCTTGAGAAGAACCACGATCCATCTGCACGAGCGTTGGGGAAACAATCTGCGGAACCCAGCTGCCCGAGTCAA
>JAIBBM010000007.1 GCA_019694685.1 Leptospirales bacterium | reverse complement strand
TTCCCATCCTGCCTTTCGCCATCGGCGCGGCGGCAGGACTCGGTTTATTCATTCTATTTAATCAACTTCGTTATGGAATCCTGCTCGGCCCCAGGATGATTGCAAACTCGGGACTGTTCTGGACCGGGTGGCAAATGAAGATGACCCAGGCGATCACGATGCTTGTGGCCGGCAAAATGCAAATCGGTTTCCTGCTCTATTTGCCGGCACTGGTCGTGCTTCTAGTCGCGCTCTTCAAGAAGAGCTTCCGAGAACTATTGACTCCGGCAGAACGGATACTACACGGAGCGATCGTCCTGTTCATCTTCGTAATGAGCGTGGCCGCTCCGGGGGATGGGGCACTGAACTGGGGCCCTAGATACCTGGTGCTCTCCTTTTTTCCAGGATTCCTCATACTCTCCTCCGTACAGAAGAAAGTAAACCTTTCGAAAGCGAAAACCAGAGTGATGGCTTCACTTTTACTCCTGCCGATCGCATTCACAGTAGTAGGTGCGAATTTTCGAAAGATTGCATGCAGGCAGCAAAAGCAATATATCTCTGATTTCAAACGGTTTGATACAGATGTCTGGGCTTTCCCGGGGGCAGCTCTTCTTCACTACCAGGGACCGGAATACTTTGGCCATGCAAGTTTTTACGCAGAAGACGTGAGGGCATTCTCTGCCGCAGCCCACAAACATCTCAAAGGTAAAACCATATCTGTATTTGTCCCCGTTTTGAAATTCGCCTGGCAGCAGAGCGCGCAGGGAAAGATCACCTCGGGCAGTGCCCTGGATCCAATCTGGGATAAAGAGTTTGTTCGTGTGGGAACGGTGCAGACTGAGCTTATGGAAATTCACCGCTTTCGCGTGGATTGAGGTTCAAGGCGCCCACGCGGCGCCTTGAAAAGTCGGCTAACGTCTCAGATCAGAAGCTCTCCAGTGCGAATCAAATACGCAATCTTCTCTCTCTGCTCTTTTGAAAGCATCGAATGAATCTCGCGCAATGCCTTTTCCACGGCGGCGCCAAGACGCTCCGCAGTTTTAACACGCATTTCGGAAGCTTCCCTGGCCTTTGCTTCCAGATACTGTTCACCGGCAACCGCGTCCGCAAAAGCGCTTAACGTTCTGCGTGAATCTACTTCCGCCTGCGCGCGCTCCGTTTTGAGCTCGTTCAGTATTTCGGCCAATTTGGCCACCTGCGCTTCATCCAGATTCAACCGGTAAGCTAGATGACGCAACGGCCGGCGGACACCAAATGGACCACCCATGAACCCTGCCTCTTCTCTGAATTTGTGATGCCCGCCGCAATGTCTGCGGCCGGCAAATAGAAATTGTCTCATCATATTTTTCTCCTTCGCAAGGGCACAAAGTACACCTGCGGGTTTTGCATGCGGGAATCATCCTCGCACGACTGGTAAGACCCGATGCAGCCTGAACCGGGTCCCAAAAAATAGCGCGAGCCGCGATATTTTTGGGGTACACATCTTGCTCCTCAAACAGGATGGGGGGCGATTTATGAAGAATCATGGGATCGGATTGCTGGTTTATGGAGCAATGAGCGGCACTCTAATGCTCTTTTCCACAGCAATGTGGAATTGGCTGACAATGGAGCTGACCCTCCAGGAAACGCTGCAAATCGCCATGGAGAGCGGAGTGTCCATGGCTCCCTGGATCGTCGTAAACTACGGAGCCGGGGTAGCACTCGTAAGGCTGTGCGCCTCTGCGGACACTGGCTTTGGATCTGCCATGGCCGCGGGTTTTGGTCTCTGGCTGGTTCTGGCTCCTGTGAATTCGGAAATGGCTTCCCAGCTTGCGGATACGGCGTCTCTTCTATTCTATACGGCCCCTGGAAGCCTGCTTGGAACTCTCGCAGGGGCGATGGTAGCACTGGCGGCACCCGTCAAATCATTGCGAGAAAAAATGGAGATGCAAATCGCCTAACGTTGGAAGAGATCTTTAAAGCTTTTGCACAAATTGATCGATCGATGAGAAGTATTCATCGCTCTGCACAAGCAGGTCATTGTGTCCTGCGCCTTGCATGATCTTTAAAGTTTTCAGCTTAACTGCAGCCGCTTCAAAGTTGGCTCGCGCATGTTTGGCCGGAATCAAGTGATCTTCTTCTCCATGTAGAATCAGGACCGGAATTTTGATCCCGGAAAGCTTGCCCGCGTTGGAAAACAATTTGTGGGCTTCCTCTTCCTGTGCATCACTCAGCTGAACCCCCAGGAGCCCGAGAAGCGGCCTGACATCCGCAAACCCGCTCTCAAGAATCAAGCCCGCATAACGTTGCGGATTGGACACGGCAATATCCGTGGCTGGACTACTGCCCAGAGATCTCCCCATTATGATGGGAAGCGGCGCAGCAGGCCGAATCTGCTTCAAGAAGAACTCACTGACTATAGGCGGATCTTCTGAAAGCGATCTTAGAGTAGGACGACTTCCGGTGCTGAATCCGTAGCCCCGATAGTCGACTACGAATAAGTTCAGTCTGGATCTATGATAGAGCCCTGCAATGCGATCATAGTCTGGAACAGTCTCTCCGTTCCCGTGGAAATAGAGCACAGTACGAAACGCTGGATCCTTCTCATAGAACCGAGCGCCGAGCTCTGCCCTGGCAACTGGAATCATCAAATCCCTGGCCCCCGCCGGAGCCCGGCCTGCACTCTTACGCGGAAAGAAAACCCGAGAGGCAAGAGTCTCATCGTCTAACGGATTCATAACCGCTCTCCTTTCCGTGCAACCATGCACCAGTAGAACTACCAAAAGGCCAATCCGAGCACAAAGGAACATGACTCATTCACAGGGGGCCCGGGCAGGCCTCAATCCAAAAAATCCGGGCACTAGTTCTTGACTGGAATGCGGCGATATTTCACAAATGCCACCACCTGATGAACAAGGAAATCCAGAAAGCATTCCGCGATGTTGTTGCAACGTCTCTGAACTCAGACCAGGTCAACGCGCTGGGCCAGCAGATGGACCGGAGATTTGATATCCATGAGCTATCTGGATTTGGCACCAAGATCGCCATACCCGGGACCGCCGCTGCGGAAACACTTTTGCATTTCCTGAAAACAGAAGAGAGAGTCGTTGAATTCTTCGAGAGAATGCTCGACCAGGAAGGCAAGTTCATATATGACTCAACGGTCAAATTGAACTATCGCGATGATTTCATTCGCCTGCTCGGGAAGAACAAATGGATCTTTGATGTTGAAACAAAAAGATTTCTCAGAGATCCATTCTTCGCAGAGCAGCTCAACTTCCTCAAACAACTTGAGATGATAGATCTTCGCCGCTCTATCAATCTGCCAGCCTTCTCTCAGCAACTGCAGGAAGATGCGGTGCGCCTCAAGCTGGAAGATCTGAACTGGCAGGTAACCATCCGTACATATCGCCTGACGGGAGAAATCGCAACGTTCTTGCGCGATATCATTTCACTTTTACTGATGAAGCAAAACCTGGGGTCTCTTTCCGCAGAGATTTACACCTGCCTCAACGAAATGGCCATCAACGCATCCAAGGCAACTTACAAAGTGCTCTTTGAAAGACACGTAGCAAAGCCGGCAGGTGTGGACCCAAAAATCGAATACAACAAATTTGCATCCATGTTCCGCGAAGAACTGGAAGAACACGGGGATGAAAACCTTCACAAGCTCGCGGCAGCAGAAGACAAATACTTCGACGTAATTTTCAGATCCACAGACGCGAACATTGCCTGCTGGACTACCAACTACACAAGCATCTCAAGACCGGAAAAATTACGCCTTCTTCAAAGACTCAACTACACCATGTTTGGGGAAAACCTGACGGAGCTCATGGAAGATCCTCACCGCGAAGGCGCGGGACTGGGCATCAATTTGATTTTGACGATCCTTGGAAGACTCACTCCGGAAAAACATCCGCTCAAACCTGTATTCTACCAGGACAGAACTAAGATTGGCTTTGTACTCAAGCGTGAAGCACTTGTGAACTACGTCGCATCTCGCCAGACCGCGGATACTTGAGATCCGCTTCATCTTGCGTCTAATTACTCCGTTTAGAGAATCACTTTCCCTTCAGTGCGAAGGACCAGCGAAGATCTTAATAAGATCATTTGCAATGTTCTTCTGCATGGCTTCGTTGGTTCCGCCACCAATGCTCAATAGAACCGCGTCGCGGTAAAGACGTTCCACGGGATATTCACGACTGTAACCATTCCCGCCCAGTACCTGGATCGCATTTCTTCCAACTCTTTCCGCCATCTGTGTTGCCACAAGCTTGGCGGCGGCTGCCGCAGTCGAATTTCGAACGTTAGGCGATAATCTTCCAGCTGTATGATACACAAGACAGCGAGCGGCAGACCAGTCCGCATAACTTTCAGAAACCAGTCGCTGGATTTGTCCGTGTTCAATGAGATGCTTTCCAAAACTGGATCGATCGCTCACTGCGTACTTTGCCATCACTTCAATGCAGCGCTCTGCGATTCCAAGTGATTGTGCGGCCAGAGCGATTCTTTCGATCTCCAGATTGCGCATCATGGAAACCAGGCCGCGGTTTTCCTCCCCTACAAGGTTTTCCGCGGGGACTTCCATATCTTCAAAAGAAAGAACAGCTGTGCTCGACGCACGCATGCCCATCTTCTCTTCTTTTTTCCCGACGCGAAATCCTGGATATGCAGACTCAACGATGAACTTGGTAATACTCTTATTGGAAGAATTGTCCATCTTCGCATAAACCAGGAAATAATCGCCTTCGTATCCGTTTGTGATCCAGGCTTTGGATCCATTGAGCACATAACGATCGCCTTTTTTCACGGCAACCGTGGTCAAACTCAGAACGTCTGTTCCAGCACCAGGTTCCGTCATGCACATACCACCTATCTTCTGCGCAGAAATGACCCCTGGTAAATACTTCTTTCTCTGCGCATCGTTTCCATTTACGGAAAGATTATTCACAAATAGAATTTCGTGGGCAAGAACACTCAAAGTAAACGCCGGATCGCTTTTGGAAAGCTCTTCGTGCAGAATCACTTCTGCGACAGGGCCCAGAGCCGCTCCTCCTTGATCTTCAGGAACTGTGAGGCCGAGAATTCCAAGCTCGCTGCCCAGCCTGCGAAACAAGTCTATGTTGAATTTTTCTGATTCGTCTCCATGACGCGCCTGTTCGCGCAATGGGCCTTCGCTGAACTTGCGAACCACCTCACGAAGCTCTCTATGGGCGGGCGTTGGATCAAAAAGATCGGACTCTGGCTTCAGCGATATTTCCATAGGATGAAAAGTTTTCCTTGCACTGTCCCATAAACAATTTTTTCTCTTCTCGATTCATGCAACTGTCCATTCCACTTCTAGTATTTACAGTGCTTTGTGTGGGTGCTTGCGCCTACCTGAGCGTGGTCATCCGTCAGGCTTATGTCCACTCACTCACGAGTGTGGAAGAGAAGAGCGCCGGGATCATTCATTTCTATCGCGCCAGACTGCGCGTTTTGCTTTCTGGAGCCCCGGATCGCATGTCCATCCTTTGCGGCCTTCATTACCTCACGGTTCATCTGATTCCTCTCGTCGCGGGGCTTTCTTTCTATCTAAAGACAGATGCGAATTTCCTCGTCGTGATTCTTTCTATTGTATGGAATATGCAGCTATTTCAGCGCGTTTTCCCAGGCGATTCTGACGCGGAAGACCAAACGTAAAGTCATTGACCCCGGCCCGGACCACCAAAAAGTCGTAGAATCCAAGTTTTATCCATTGGAGATCCTCAATGAAGATACTCGTACTTATTAAACAGGTTCCTGACACAGAAACCAGCATCAAGGTTTCTGGCGCAGGAATTGTAGACGCCGGCATCAAATGGATTGTATCGCCTTTTGATGAACACGCGCTCGAAGAAGCCCTTCGCCTGAAAGAAAAAACCGGCGGGACTGTAATTGCGGCATCACTCGGCCCGGACCGCGTAGTGGAAGCGCTTCGCACTGCATATGCGCTCGGCGCAGATCAGGCAATTCACATCAAAGACGATTCCTACAACGTTCTGGACATTGGCTACGCTGGTTCAGTGCTCGCGAAGTTCGTAGAAGCAGAAAAACCAGATCTGATCCTGACTGGCCACGTTGCAATTGACTCTCAGTCTTCCATGGTTCCATCCATGATCGCACAGACTCTCGGATGCGCGAACATCAACAACGCGATCGAGCTAAAAGTTGAAGGAAACAAAGTAGTTGTAAAACGCGAAATCGAAGGCGGAAGCGCAGTCATGGAAGCTTCCACTCCAGTAGTGATCACAGCAGCAAAAAACCTGAACGAACCTCGCTATCCTTCTCTGAAAGGAATCATGGCAGCCAAGAAGAAGCAGGTAGATGTGAAAGCAGCTGATTCATTCGGAAGCGGGTTCGCAAAAGTAGAAATCGTTTCTCTCGAACTTCCACCTCCTCGTCCACCAGGCCGCATCATCGACGGTGACGCACCTGAAACGAAGGCGAAAGAACTGGTTAAGGCGCTTCGCGAAGAAGCAAAAGTAATCTGAGGAAAGAGGTAGAATACAATGGCAGTACTCGCAGTAGCAGAACTCAAAGGCGATTCGCTGAAGAAAATCTCAAAAGAGCTTGTTTCAGCTGGGCGCACCCTCGGAACTCCAGTCGTTGCATTGCTTGTAAACGGCAATGACGCACAGGCAAAAGAACTCCTGGGCGCAGGCGCAGATACAGTTGTTAAAGCCACTCTGGCAAATTACAGCCCGGAAGGAATGGCAAACATCGTTTCCGCGGTTGCAAAAGAAAAAGGCGCAAAGATCGTTCTGGCAGCTCATTCTGTTCTAGGACGTGACTACGCTGGGCGCGTTGCAGTGCAACTCGGAGCGAACGTTGCAGCAGATGTGGTGAGCATCAAAGGAAGTCTTGAAAATGTTGAACTGCGCAAACCAGTCTACTCTGGAAAAGCGTTCGCAAATATTCGTATCAAGAGCCCGGCAGTCATCACAGTCCGCCCCAACTCTCAAGAAGTGAAAGCTCACTCTGGCGCAGAAGCAATCGAAACTTCCTCAGCCGGAGAAGGCAATGTAACCGGAAAAATCACCAGCACAGACATGTCAGGTGGATCCAAGATTCAGCTCACAGACGCGTCGATCATCGTTTCAGGCGGTCGTGGAATCAAAGGCCCGGAAAACTGGCCACTTCTGCAGGCTCTGTGCGATGTAACAGGTGCAGCGCTTGGCGCATCCCGCGCTGCAGTGGACGCGGGATGGATTTCTCACAGCGCGCAAGTTGGACAAACTGGTAAGACAGTTTCTCCAAACTGCTACATTGCATGCGGAATCTCAGGCGCCATCCAGCATCTGGCTGGTATGGGATCTTCCAAATACATCGTGGCCATCAACAAAGACAAAGATGCTCCCATTTTCAAAGTCGCAACGTACGGGATCGTAGACGATCTGTTCAAAGTTGTGCCGGCAATGACGGATGAATTCAAGAAGGTTCTTGGCTAAGTCTGCTTACAGACTTCTGTTCCTGACGGCGGCGGTTGCCTGGCAACTGGCCGCCGTTCCGTTATTTGCAGAACCAAACCCGGACGTTCAGGCAGTCGTGTCTCGCATGCGATCCCTGGGTGGATTCAAAGCTTCTATCAGCATATCCTCCGGCGGCGGGGGAGCTCTTCGCGGCAACCTTTCGTATAGCAATGGTAAGGTGCATCTCGCACTCTCAGACGGACGAGTGATTGCGGCTACGGGACGCGAACTAGTTGTGTACAATCCATCATCAAGCGTCGCAGGAAAACAGCTCATGGTCCCGGGCGGCGGTGGACTTGGCTGGCTTTTGACTGGATTCAAAACAAAAGTCAGTGGGAACACAGCGTTACTCGAATCGGAAAATCCTTCCTCCAACATTCAGGAAGTTCGTCTCAAATGGGGTGCGGAACACACACTCGAACAACTGAGCATTCGGCATAAAAGCTCAGGCGACTGGACCACAATCACTCTCAGCAACCTGCGGAAAGTAGACGCCTTTCCCGTAAGTTTATTTTCTTACGATGCCCCCGCAGGATCTCGCACGGTAGAAAACCCTCTCAACCAGAGCAACTGATATGGACCCGACCCTCACGCGGGCTGCCGCGCACAAGGCCTTCGGCGATCTATACCGCAAAGCACGTCCTCCGGAAGTGCAAGAGCAAGTTGAAAAAGTAATTCAATCCGTCAGCGATGTATTCGCCCGCATCCAGAGAATTGAGGAACTGGACGCGGCACATGCGCGAAAACAAAAAGGCGTAGAAACAGTAGAAAGAAAGCGACCTTCGGCGGGCTCCGGTAGCGGAGCCGCAGGTGCCGGTGCACAGAGACAGGCACCAAAGAAGCCGGAGCCGCGACGAACGGGGTTGTTAGGTGCTATCCTTGGCGGAGGAGAAATTGGTGTTTGGGGAAAAGATACGGAAACCCTGACCACCGGATTCCTGGGAAGAAATCTTCATATATCCAAAAAGGCGGAGGACATCTTCTCCACTCTCAACGAAGATGTAATTGTAGCCGTAATCAAATGCTTTCGCGTCGCAGCTCGCGATGGTTGGACCCAATGGGATCCTCCCACTTACAATGTGATTGTGACTGCTTATCAATTCTTCAACGAATTCATTACAGTCGCACCCATGTTCAAGCGAGTGGAAAGACAGGAAGTTCTCGCGGCAGAATCGGGCAAAATGCAGAAGATGTATGCTGCTCTGATTCAATATCCAAACTTCAGAAAGATCCTCACGGATCCATTCATTAAATTTGTTTCAGAAAGCAAAGAACTGGGCGGCTATACCGAAGCCCTTCGCAATGCGATGGCATTCATTTCATCGCTTGATGCGAAAAACCCTACGCTTAAGAACACTATTCTAGCGTTCCACGGGTTGGCAAAGAAACGCGTTCCCACCTGGCAGGAAATCGTAGACGAAATGGGTGTGGGCAAACCCGTTCTGAAAAGATACCGCGCTCCTGAATCCGTCATGCAGCAGATAGACGGAATGATCAAAAAACATCATACGCAAATCGCCATGCGCAAGGCAGAAATGCGTGAAATCGAAAATCTCAAACGTAATTTCTTTGACTATGACGGCGCTGGAAAAGTTAAGACTGATTTTCTCAATCCGATCGTAGCGGAAGTCCTCAGGCGCATTTACAACGAAAAAATGGTCAACGATATGACCGCGAAATCGCACAAAACCGAGCCGCCAAAGCTATTGTTTGTGGTGATGAAAGACTTTGATATCTCGAGCCTCTACCTTCTAGAAAGCTCTGTGCACGCGCGCGACGGCGGAAATCCCATTGAAATCATTCTGTTCAAACAGGGCTTGTTCAAAGCAACCATCGATGAATTCAATGCATTGCTGAGAGACATCGAAGTGTTTTTCAAGAAGAACAAGAACATGAGCTTTCATTTTCACAATCTCACTGAAGTGCTCAAGAAAGACAGCGGGGATGAGGAAATGCGACGCTTTGTTACTCTCTGCCGGCGTGCGACCAAACTCTTTCGCATAGTTGGAACTTCGTTTCGCACGATCTGGGACAATCACATCGCTGCCAAATCTGATACGAATCAGGCAACCCAGGAGAAACTTGCAAGATCCAAAACAATTCCCATTGAGTCTCTGGCAGTCGGAAAGCGCTATATACCATTCTACGACCTGGAAATCGTATCCAACAACCGCTGGAACGGCATGACAGTGGAAGGTGTGATTGAGCAAATCGTCAGGAACATGTACAACTACATGCTGATCTTTCGCGATGATGAACTACTCGGACACCTTTCGTCTCCTGCTCGACTGCAGGCTGAGATCCAATCTCTCATAGATGAGCTCAAGAAACTCGGTGTTGAGTATGACGACAGCGCGCCCGCTTGAATTTGCGTTGACTCATTTTTAGCCTGAAGATGATTCAGGGCATGGCAATTCAGAAAATCGGCATCCTTACTTCCGGCGGAGACTGTGGAGGTCTCAACGGAGTCATCATTGGCGCGGCGCGCCTCGCACTATCTCGCGGCATCAAAGCATATTTGATCCCGAATGGATATGCTGGCCTTTACAATCTCGTAGATTTTCCGGGTCTGGTCGAACTAACAGAATCTCGCATCGAAGACATTCACGTATACCTGGCTGGATCGGAAGCAGGCAACTCACGCGTGAAGATATCCAAAATCAAAGATGAAAAAAAGTACGACAGAATCCGCGAAGGCCTGAAGAAATTCGGAATAGATGCACTCGTCATATCGGGTGGAGACGATTCCGGAAGCGTAGTTGTGGATCTTGCTTCGCAGGGAATTCCATGCGTACACGCTCCCAAAACCATGGACCTGGACTTGATGCCTTACAGTGTAGGTGGAGACAGCACGGTAGCACGCATCGCGGAATTCACGCGCGATCTATACACAACTGGCCGCACTCACAATCGAATTGTAGTCATGGAAGTTTTTGGCCGTTATGCGGGACACACTGCATTTCGCGGTGGAATCGCAGCCGGTGCGGACGCAATTTTGATACCGGAAGTTCCAGTCGATTTTGACCTTCTTTATAAGCATGTGATGGGCAATTTCATCAGACGAGTGGAGTCATCGGATGCGCGCAAGGGCACGGCTGCGGTGATTGTTGCAGAAGGACTCAAAGATTCTTCCGGCAAAGAACTCGTAGATGAAAGCTCAACAGCGGATGCGTTCGGTCATAAGAAGCTCATGGGTGCTGGAAAATACGTGGTGAAACAACTAGAAGATCGTGTAAAAAAAGATCCGGCTGTGAAAGAATTCATGAAACGAACTGGCCAATTTGTAGAAGGAGTGTATGAGATTCCGGAAATTCGCGAAGTTCGCCCCGGCCATCTAGTGCGCTGCGGATTCACAAGTCCTGTGGACGCAAACTTCGGACTCGAAGTAGGTGCGGCTGCAGTGGAACTCCATCTCAAAGGAATCAATGGTGTAACTGTGATTTCCTATCAAGACGGAAAGATTCGTTACATGCCTGTCGCAGAGGCGATCGTTCAGAGACATGTAGACATTGAGAGCATTGCACTCTACGAGAGAATGGGCATTTGCTTTGGTCGGGCACCGGCGAATGTTGAACCAAAATTTGAAAAATTCTCGGGAAGACCAGAAAGAGTCTACTGATCCAGGAGACAACGCCGCCTGCGAAGGCGGCGTTTGCACGACCAAAAGAGAATCGCGCGCTAGGGTTGGTTGAGGTTCTCCAGCTTAGCAATGTCGCGCATGATGTTTTTCTTAAATGCACGAGTGACTCCGCGATAGGCAATGCCTGCGCCATCTTCGTCGACTCGCACCACACCGGCTCTGCATTTATACTCAGCACCATCCAGAAAGAAAGCCAGATGGACTTCTTCTCCTGGCTCGCGATAGCAATCCTCCCATGCTACATACAATCCTGAATCACTTACGTCGCGTGTAGATCGCCGAATGCCATCCACCAGCACTTCCACTTCTACCGGTTTGCGTTTTTGAATTCTCCATCCGCGCGGATACATTCGCATATACGGTGCAGAAATATCGCGGCGCACGAAGTACAAAACTGCGGCCACTCCAAGAATCGTCTGGATAAGAGCTCCTGCGTTGTAGTATCCCGGAGAACGAGCCAGAGCGTAGATGTTATGAACAATCAACACGACCGCATACGCGAGAAACAACCACCAGCCCCATCTCTTCACCGCGAGAAGTCCGATCCCGACGAGAATGGGAGTGAAAAGCAGAATCAGTTCCACAGGATTGAGAAGCTTAAGGGCGACGACTGGCATCTGTGGCGAAATTTGTAGCTGGCTTGTGATTCCCAAATAATTGAGAAACGGTAGCAACAGGAAAGCAATGCCAAAGAACAACAGAGTCCATGGGCGGCGAATTCGTCTTCTTCTCTCGAAAAAAGGAATCTTCATCGAGACTTCAGACGATTCTTGCATGCCTTTTTCTAAGGTCGCCGGTCAACAGATGCAACCACTTTCCGCGTGACTGAGGAAATTATTCCTTGAACACGTCATGCGATGAGGCAATTCATCCTGCATGAGGTTGCTTCTGGCCCTTCTGCTTCTCTGCGGGTGCCACGGCCAGATTGTTCAAGCTCCTCCCTCCGTGCCCATTTCAGAAACGCTTAGTGACGCATATGATGTGGGCTATGAGAGAGAAAGGAAGATCAGATCCACGGACTGGATGAGCGGAGTAAACCCGGACGTTGTACGCACACTGGTTGGAACATCGGAGGGCAGCGCTGCCACTCTGGAAAAGGTCCTGGCACGGGGCGGAAACCACCCTTACATCGCATGGGTGATGGTGCAGAGACTGGCTGGCTTTCGCATGGCGCATGGAGACTATGCAGGCGCCATCGCCATCTGGCAAAAATATTCGAACTACTTTCCGTTTCGGCAGATGGAAGTGGCACAACTCATCGGATTGCTTGCAAGAGGAGATCGCGCAAACGTACAAAGCGTCCCCGGGATCAACAGCACCGCTAACGACTATCTTCCCATTCCGGAACTGAGCGGCCGCAGAATGTACTTCACTGCATTCGATCGACCCGGTGGCAAAGGAAAAGAAGACATCTGGAAAACGGAACAAGGCGACTCAGGATGGACAACACCTGCGATCGTCAAAGAGCTCTGTACCAGCAAATCAGAGTCGCCTGACGGTCTATCTCCAGACGGAACAATTCTCTCTGTATTTGGTAATTATGACGGCGCGTACGGAAATGGAGACATCTTTGAATCCCGGCTCGGGGCAGACGGTTGGTCTTCGCTACGCCATCTACCGGCGCCCATCAACTCAAACTACTTTGAATCTGATTCGTTTTATACTGCAGATGGAAACGCATTGATTTTTTCAAGCGATCGCCCGGGTGGATATTTTACATACAGACCGGTGACTGAGTTGAAAGGCGGATTCTTGATGGGGAATACGGATCTCTATGTCGCCTTCCGCAAACCAGACGGAACCTGGAGCACACCGCGAAATCTGGGACCTTACTTAAATACGCCGGGAGCGGAACGTACGCCATTCCTATACGCAGATGGAAAGACGCTCTATTTTTCGTCAGACGGATACAACGGCTTCGGAAGATCAGATGTATACAAATCTGTAAGATTGGATGATACGTGGCTTCATTGGTCTACGCCAGAAAATCTAGGACCTCTCGTAAATGGCGCAGGGCAGGACTGGGGTTTCAGACTCACGGCTGCATCAGACCGCGGTTATTTTTCTGGAGAGTTGCCAGGAACCGTGGGAGGCCAGGACATTTTTGAAATCACTCCTCTTCCTCCGGCGATTCGCCCGGCGTCCATTGTGATGGCAGTTCGAGGCACGGTGCGCGACGACATGAGCGTTCCGCTGGAGAGCCAGATTGAATGGCAGGACCTCGCCACCGGCCAGAGCCTTGGAATCATGTCGAGCAAACCTGTGAGCGGAGAATTCTTTATCGCACTGCCCGCAGGAAGAGAGTACGCCTACTTCGCACGCAAACCTGGATATTTTCCGGTAAGCCAGCGCGTGGATCTGCGAAATACGCAAAGCTACTTCGAAAAGACTGTGGATATAAAACTCGTTTCGATTGCGTCTGCTCAGGCTAAGAATGTTGAAATCGTGCTGAACAACATTTTCTTCGAATCCGGAAGTGCCACACTCAACCCGAGAAGCTTTTCGGAACTGGATCGACTGGCCGTCATCCTAAAACAGAATCCTAATCTTCGCGTAGAAATCCAGGGACATACAGACGACGTTGGACAACCCGCAGCCAATCTTGAACTGAGTGCAAACAGAGCCAGATCCGTCCTCCAATACCTGGTTCAGGCAGGCATTTCGAGGCAAAGACTGGATTCAAAGGGATTTGGATCCACGAAGCCCGTGGCGCCTAACACGACGGAAGAAGACAGACAAAAAAACAGACGCGTTTCATTCACTCTGCAATGAACGAGTAGCCGGATTCGTCCGATTCCAGTATAGTATCCTGTGGCAATTCACATTCTGCGCGAAACGGAACTCATCCCTATATCTCAAGCAGAAGCATGGGATTTTTTCTCACGCCCGGAAAACCTCAAGACAATCACTCCTCCTGGAATCGGTTTTGATATTCAGGGGAATCCTCCGGAGAAAATCTACCCCGGCTTGATGATCACATACATTGTAAAACCGTTATTCGGCATTCCTCTGACCTGGGTTACGGAAATATCTCATGTTCGCGAAGGAGAATATTTCGTGGACGAGCAAAGAATCGGACCCTACAAGATCTGGCATCATGAACATCATTTCGCGGCAAAAGGAGCGTCTACTGAAGTAACAGACATCGTAACCTATGCCCTGCCGTTTGGAATTCTAGGAAAGATAGCTCACGCGATCATTGTGAAGCCGCGTCTTCGCGCCATCTTTGATTTTCGTAGAGAGAAGATCAGAAGCCTTTTCCCTTCTAAATAAAAAAGGCTACTTCTTGTTCTTTCGCACGTAGAGTACTTTGTGAACGCGAGCCACAACTGTCCCGGATTCATCTAGAATTTCGCAATCTGCAGTCCAATCCATCTTCCGATTCTTTGCAACTTGATCGCGTATCTTTTCAATTTCCTCTTTCGAAATGTGAAATCGTGCACGGACCAGACCTCGACCCGGTCGAATAAAATCAATGCTAGCACTCTTGTCCCATACAATATAGTCCGGTCCCAGATTCTCCATCAGAATGAACATGTAGAAAGGATCGCACATGGAGTACAGCGATCCGCCAAAATGAGAACCTACGTAATTGGTATTTGTCATCACCAGATCCATGCTGCTTACGATCGTATTGGAATCTACAATCTCAACACGGATACTGGCGCCTGCATAAGGGCCAAAAAACGCGAATGCTTTCTCGAATCCGTACGTCTCCCTGAGGAATTGCCAGAGAGGATTCACCTGATAGTCTATTCCAGTCATAACCCCTCCTGGCTTTCCGCCTGGTGAGCGCAATCCAATTGCAAGCCAGGTTCTACTTGACCGCACCCCGCATCTCTGAGAAGCAAACGTGTGGTTTCTCCCGTTCGGCTGGTTGGTCTATTTCTGATCATCTTTGGCTTTTTTGCCGCCGCAGGCACCGCCCTTTCGCGTCGCCCGGCTCCTCCCAGTCTGCAGAGAGCGAAAGTGTTTTATGATGCCGAGCTACCCGAGCGCGGAGACCATGAAATCCTGGATTTTTTGGCAGCATCCGGAGATCCAGCAGATGCCTGGTGTCTTGCCCTGGCGGAGCATGCAGAATCGCACAGCAATGTTTCGGATGCGATGCTCAAACAACTGAACGAACCGGGACAACTGAGATACAAAACGTTATTCGCCTTTGTGGCCAATCTAAATCAAGTCAGCACAGTTCAAGAAAGCTGGCCATTGCTACGGGATGCGGGATGCGTGCTTGAGAGACTACACCGGGATGCAGAAGCAATCGCGCTGCTCAAAAAGGCAGAGCAAATTCACCCTGATCCCGACCAGAGACTCGATATCCTTCACCTTGTTCACAGCCTGGGATGGAAGACAGACTTTCGCGCCCTGATGGCAGATCCTCTGTACTACGAAGAGGCGGATCCATTCCTGCGTATGAACTACGCCCAGAGTAGAGGTGAGTTCGTCCTTGCCGGATACTGGCTCATTCGTCATCAAATAGAGTCCTACCAGCCCGGGACGATGATCGCAGCCGCGGGTGCCGGTCTATGCTGGCTGCTGTTGATGCTGCAGCTGGGCCGGGTGCAGAACTGGTCATGGAAATACACATCCCTGGTTCCGTTTGCTTTAATCCTGGGCGGACTCAGTGCATATGCAACGGTCTTTGAAATCAGCATTGAACAGAGGTTCTTCGTATTCGAACGTTATTCGCCTCACTGGTTGCTCAATCTAATCTACGCGGTCCTGGGCATTGGTCTGCGCGAAGAAACACTGAAGCTGCTGTTTTCATTGCCAGTGATATTACTGGCCCGTAAGGCAGAACCCATCGTGGTTCTGGCCCTGGCTTCCTGTACAGGACTCGGCTTTGCCATCGAAGAAAACACTCAGTACTATGCAGGGGATTGGGGAGCCGTGTTTGCCAGATTTCTCACTGCGAATTTCGCACATATGATGTGGACCGGCATGGCGGGTCTTGCCTTCACGGACGCTCTCAAAGGACGTACTTCCTGGGGCGAATTCTTCGAACAACTTGCCTTCGTGATCGCAATGCATGGATTGTATGATTTCTTTATTATCGATTCTACGATTGCGGATCTTGCCTTCTTCTCCAGCCTCATCTTCATCTGGGTAGCACGCTCCTTCTTTCACAACGCACACGCTTTGCGTGGCGGACAAAAAGATAAACCCCCGCTACTCGTTACATTCACATCGATGCTGGGTGCCACGGCCGGCATTTGTTTTATCATGATCGCTCAGGAACTGGGCCCGGCCAAAGCACTCAGCGGAACCGCGTACGCTATGGCCGGCAGCTTCTTCGTATCTATTGTCTTTTTCCAGGAGTTTGCACGAAGCCATGGCCGTGTCTAAAATCATCACTGGCCTCTTTCAGAAGAAGATTTTGTACGAAAATTCACCGGACAAAATCAACTTCAAACTCGCGCACTCATGGCTCAAAGAAACCTACTGGTGCAAAGGTATTTCCCTCGAGAAAGTGGAGAAGGGATTTCGCGAATCCACAACAGTGGTGAGCGCACACAGCGGAAACAGGATGGTTGGGATCGCCAGATGCGTTTCAGATACAACCCGCTTTGGCTACATTGCTGACGTATACGTTGAAGAATCCGCGAGAGGGAAGGGAATTGCCCGCGCCATGGTCAGAAATCTGATTTCACAATCATCCCTTCGAGATGTGGAACACTGGTATCTTTTTACGAAAGATGCGCATGGAGTGTATCGCGACATTGGCTTTCGCACTTATGACAAACCAGAAAGACTGATGCACCTTGCCGCGACGAAGAAATAAAACTTAAATCGCAGATAGCCTCTCAGATCCCAGAATCATTCTTTCCGCGTGAGTGGATTCGTCCGTCCATTTGATAAGCTTAATTTTTCCCTTCGCAATTTCAATGCCGGTAATGCTACCGTCGTCAAAGGAACAACACCCTGTATTGAAATAGAAAGATCTACGATTCATCAATTCATCGAGACCAAAATCCGCTTTGATGTACTCGAATTGCGCGCGAACCTTTGCCAGGCGTTTCCTGTTCTTTTTTCCACCGCGCGCGCGAAGTATTTCTGCAGTCTCCCGAATTCTCTGCACTCGATTTTGCGACATGAAAATTGGATGGTGCGTATGACCTGCAATCAAGATGATCTTGTCCGGCCCCTGATTCATTGCTTCCGCGCATTCAAACATCATCGTTTCGTGTTCCTCGCGGAGCGCGAAGCTCTGCGCTGGCGTCTGGTATTTTCTCTTAAACGGATGAATGACGCGAGAGCCCAGAGTGCGAAACCAGAACAGACTAAACCAGTCGAGCGTGTCACTGAGAAAGGTTCCCTGATGTCCGTGAGCCAGAAAGACGGTGACTGGCTTTTCACCCGCCACTCGAATGCGAAGACCATCGAGAACGCGAATGCCCGGAAAGACTGGATGCAAATATTTTTCTACGATGGCGGGATTCTTCCAAAGGCTGTCGTGATTTCCGCGAATTCTTGTAAAACGATGATCCTCAAAGAATTCGCGCTCGAGTTGATAGGTGAGAGGATAGCTTGAAACGACCGTCTTCGGATGAAACTCCCAGAACTCTTCTACATCTCCCAGCAGCACCAGGTGGTAGCCACGCTCCAGATAATGCCCCAGGGCCGCATTGTATGTCTTCTCGCAGCGTTGAAAATAATCCGAATAGCCGCGATCCCCGCGGTGATGATCTGAAAATACAATGAAGCGTTGATCATCGCGCACGGCCTGAATCTCCGGCGATGAAGCGTATGTGGATAGAAATTGCCGGAGAATTGCGTCACGGCTGTTTAAGAACTCAACCATAAGATGTCAAAGTCGTTTCAAATGGATTTCCCAATAGGGAAGAATTTGCTCCCGGATCATAGTGAGTCTGGCCAGCACGATGCCGCGGGGATCATACAAAATGCGCCCTTTTCGCGCAATCTCAATCTGAAGAGGAAATCCACTGTCCCACCGGGCCACGCTCCATACGAACACGTCTGTGTCCGTTCGATCCATTTCAGGAGCTGTCCCTTCGTAAATGATGCCCAGATCGACATCTGAATCGGGTCTGGCCTCTCCACTTGCCTGAGAACCGAAAATCAGGGCGCCGGCAATGAGACAACCAGCCGTCTCCAGGCGCAGCACTTCTTGTTTCAAGAGCTCGTCCTGGTTAATTTTTGATTGCACTGGTTCTCTTTTTTTCATGCAGTAATCAATATGGACGAAATGCAGTTTGACCGAACTCGTCGGGCAATCGGCTCAGATAAGCTCCAGGACAAGGACCGTCAACAACTCATCCAGAAATTTACGTCTGCCGGCGGGCAGGTTATGGACGAGCGTGCCCTTCGTCGCGAAGCAGAAAGAGCAGAAAAGGCACGCGCAAAGGGCGGAGCTGCAGGAGAAGAGGACAAGCGCGCGCGGAATCTCACAGGCCCAAGGCTCCCTTCGCAGGTGGCTCGCGAACAGAAGTTCGCAGAAGCAGATCAAATCCAGAAGATTCGCAGGATTCGCGCGGAAGAAGAGCGGGAAGCCTCCTCATTTGTTTCCCGCCTCGTAGTTAAGCTGCGCTGCAAATTCAAGAACATTGTCCCATTTGGAAAAGACCGGGTGCTGCCGGAGTTCATGTCACGCCTCAACCTGGACGCGCGCCGTGCAGTGATGGAGTGCAATATCCTGAGCATGGACTTGTTCAGCACGAATCCGGAGATTGGCAGACAAATCATCAAAGACCTGGACTCAAAGAATCCTCTCTACGTTGAAATCCTGGATCGAGCGGGCAAATTGTATGACCGGGCAGAGCTTTCAGATCTGTTGAGCGCCTACACGTCGGATCCTACCGCATCTGCTGCGTTTGATGGTGTTCGCGTTCCCGCCATATCATTCCTAAAGAAACTTTATTATCTGCGCCCTTATCAGGAAACGTATCTGGTTGCGGCCCAGGCGGCCATTGAACTCCAGGAAAAACTGGAAAAAAAGCCATCGAATCTCTACGCAGCAAAAAAGAAGAAGATCCGCCAGGAATGGCGGACTCTCATGGATGATATTTTCCCACTGCTCGTGCTTCTCCTTCAAAGAATGGAGTTGAAAAAAGTAGAACCAGGCACGTGGCTCTTTGAAGAAATCATCCAGGCAAATCCAGACGAACGGCCTGGTCGTCGTCGCGCAGGAGAACCCATTTCTGATCTTCAGGCAAAGCAGGCCGAACAGAAGGCTGCGGAAGAAAAACAAGAAGATCCTGATGAAGAAAAGATTGAAGACGCCGTACTCGAGGACGGAGAAGAAAAGCCAGCGTCTGACAGCAAAGAAACTGAGATCGCGTATGGCATGACTCTGATGAGTCAGATTCCAATTGAAAACATGAAGCGTAAGTTCGATGTGCGCGGAGAATGGAAACTGATGCAAAATCGAGATAAGGTGTTTCTTGCGTATTTGTTTTTCAAAGAATTTGAAGACGAATATTCAATGATTCTGACTTCCTCCAAGGTTCGGCTGAACGCAAATTACGGTGGTGGGGTCAAGATCGACTATCGTCAAAAACTTGCGGACGCGTACGAAACAGCCCGCAGTGCGCATGATCAATTCAGAAAGTACGTTCAGGAAAACATGGAGTATCGCAGAGCTGCAAACGATCCAGTGGCGCATACGAACTACGTGGAGCATGCAAAGAGAGTGCAACTCATAGAAGCAAGACGCGGAGCCACCGGCCGGCAGGTGCGCCAGATGATCAAAGACGTCATGCTTCGCGTTACAAGCAATCTCGAGGTGATACTCGATGACCTGAAAGGATCCAATCAAATCGTTGGGAATCCGGACGAGTTTTTCCGTTTTGATATTTCTGGCGCAACTCAAAGGAAGCTCGAAGGGAAGCGGATCCGCAATTGCTTTTCTGAAACGTATTGCTATGCTCTTGCTCTCAAGCAGAGACTGGAGAATGGGGATTTGTTCGGCGGCGTAATCGACATGCCAGACGACGAATTCCAGCGCAGCTTCCCAGGGCAGTCACCCGGATAAGACGGAACCGGGGAATTGAAAGGAAATCCGCAACAGTCTTTGAAGGATCTCGAGGCATTCACAGAAATTCGAATCGATCTGAGCCAGGAATCGGCACAGGCTCTGGTCATGCTTGTAGATGATTCAACGATTCCGGGGTTGGAGGGTTATTTTGAAACCCTTTACGAGGAAGGAAGAAGGCAAGATTCATCCACTCTGTTCTTCTATTTCGATCCTGAGGATAGCGAGGCTGCCATCAAGATGGAGCTTCTGCTTGAGGTAATCGGGGCGGATACGTTCGCCATTCAGGAAAAACTGATCAGCAAAAAAGAGTATCTGGAAAGCTACAAAGAACATTACCGCGCATTCTCCATTGCCTGCGTCGGCATTGTGCCGTCCTGGAAAAAGGGAGAAGAACCAGAAGACTTCAAAGACAAATCGATCCTCTACCTGGACCCCGGCCTCGCATTCGGCACAGGTCTGCACCCTACCACCAGGATGTGCATTCGCTGGTTCTGTGAACAGGGTGTGCGCGATCTTCGCATCATCGATGCTGGCTGTGGGTCCGGCATTCTCAGCCTGGCCGCTTTGCTGCTTGGTGCCAGGGCCGTTCTCGCCTTCGACATTGAGTCCAATGCAGTTCGCGCCACACAACAGAATCTGGCCCTGAACCCGGGCATCGATTCCACCCGCCTCTCCATTCTCCAGGGTGGCTTCGAACTTGCGGAGCTTTCCTCATTTAACGCTGAAATATTTGTGGGCAATCTTACCGCAAATATCATCCTCGGTGCGAAAGATAGAATCCAGTCGTGCCGGTTTCCACGCATGGTGATGACAGGCATTCTATCAGAACAGAAAAACGAAATCATATCTGCATTCGAAAACCACCGCCTGAAAAGCGAGTTGGAAGATGATGGATGGTGTTTGTTGGAGTTGGTGAAAGATGGCTCAATTTGATGTAAAGAAACTGGCAAATGCAGATTGCGTCGGTATCTCTGGCAGGTTCACCCTCGAAGACAAAGATGCCTTCCTGGACATCATGACCGGGAAGCTGGACATCCAGAATCGCCAGGCAATCATGGAATGCTCGCGCATGGAGTATATTGATTCTTCCGGAATCGGAGATTTGTTGAAGCTCCGCACGGAAGCCACGAGATTTGGTAAAACAGTCATCCTCGCGTCTCTCAAAGAGAGCGTACGCAAGACTTTCCGCACCGCCCAACTGGAGTCCGTATTTGAAATCCTCTCGGAGGAAGAATTCAAAGCGCGCTTCCCATCCTGAAAGAATCACCTCTCTAGGTGTACCGCTTGTTCAGGGGGAGCGCGGACGCGCACAACTCGACCTGACAGACCTGAAACTGTTTCGGGGACTGTCGGTGCTTGCGGGAATGCTCGGAGAGGAGATCCTCGATCAGGCAAGACGCGGAACGGATATTTCTGTTCTCTACAGGATTCTTCCCGAAATCACACCGGAACTGGCGGAGCTTGGAATAGCAGGCGTGTCCATTCATGCGCGGAAAAACGTACTCAAAGGCCTTCCACAATACAGAAAAGAATTTCACACTCAGATTCGCGCCGTGTTCGGAACTCTGCAGCGCCCGGCCTGGGGAGGAATTCTTTTTCCCGAATACTTTGGCCTGACGCAGAAGAAGAAAGAACCTCCTGGACTTTTGTTTCCGTACCATCTTCATTTTGAACAAGAAGCGATTGATTATTTCTTTTTAGTAGAAAGAGACATCGAGGGAAAGTTTCTCCGCATCACCATAGAAACAGAAAAAGAAGGAAGGCTCGATCTCAAACGAATTTCGCACGTGCCTGTAAACGATCTCGATCGCAGGGTTTATTTGCAGGGATTGACGCGCATGGCCGAGTCCATGCATCAGGGCATCCGCAGAGAATGCGAAAACTTCCAGAACGAGCACAACGAAGATCGCGGACGTCAGCCCAATTTCTTTGAGCAGATCAACTCGGCCGGGATGGAGCACTGCGAAATCATAACGATCCACTGGCCCGTTGAAAGCGAAGAATACCTGGTTTCATCCGCGCCTGAGCAGACAGTTGATTTCCTGCGAAAATGTTTGATTGTGCTGGAAGATCGAGAAATCGGAAGGCGGCTTTCTCAAGGCGAAATTGAGGTCATTTCGGGCCCGAGACGCGCCTATCTCGACCTTTCAAGAAGAGGCAGATGCCTCAACATTAGCCTCGATCTTCCGCGCGTATTCCCCGACATTCGCCGCTATCTCACACGGATGCCTCAGCTGGAAAAGCTCAGCCTGAAGAAACCAGACGCAATGAAAGGCGTTCGCGTACTCTTGATTCATCATATCACCGGAGAAATCCTGGCCACAATTCGCGCGATCGAAAACATGAACGCGGAGTTTCTGCGCGTACTCTTTGTTAAGTACGCGGGTATTGTTCCACCGGAATATTTAGAAACTTTACTATCTCTTCCTGAAAACCAGTTCGCCTTCCATGGGCTCAACAAAATTGAAGCTTCCGGGAGCGTGGAAGGGTTTTACATTCTATCCAGACAATATTCGCCCATTACGCGATTCCAGGATCTGGATCGCAGACTGGCGGAAAAGAAGCTCGCTTTCTTTGAGGCGATGCAACTGGCAGCGGGCAATCTGTTTTTTCGCGAAGCCGGTATTTGCATTCGAACCAATAAGAAGCTTCTGCTCGTTGAAGACGGCGGTTACCTGGCGCCGCAATTGAATGCTCTATCTCTGGAAAAAAAATCCGTACGCGACGCAATGATCTACTACGGATTTGATCCTGGAAAGAAGAATGAAGGTCTAAAAGAAATCCTGCCTGTCTCTGACAAAGACCTGGAAAAACCCCTGGGAGAATGGCTCAGCGCTTTCTTTACCGGCAGCGTAGAGCACACACGCAATGGATACGACCGACTGGTTGGAGTTCAGAAGAAATACAATCGCCTTCAGTTTCCAGCACTGACCATTGCAGTTTCAAAAACGAAACGAGAAATGGAATCGCGCGAAGTTTCGGTTTCTATCCTGCACGCAGTGGAAAGCATTTTACACGGACAGGGGCTTGTCCTTTCTAATCGCCGGGCTCTCGTGCTTGGAAGCAGAGGGGCCATTGGTCAGTGTCTCGTGCAACATTTGAAATCGCGCATTCAACCGGACCGCGTCGCCGGAGTCGATCTGGTAATCAATAGCAAGAATTCATCCGCTCAAGGAATCACGGAAGCGGCCGCACTTGAGAAACTTGGAAAGGAACACGTGCGAGACGCGGACATCATTCTGGGTGTGATTGGAAAATCCATCTTCACGGATGAGTGGATCGAAGACCTCATCCTGAATGGAAAGCGTCCCCATGTGTTTTTTGCAAGCGGGTCCACGAAGACTCTGGAATTCACGCATTTGTCGCATTACGTTGAAAAACTCAGACAAGCTCAATCTCCGCGAATTCGTGGACAGGCAGCCAGAGTAGACGCAGAACCAATACGAGACCCCCAGACAGGGCTCATTCAGGGCACGCAGGTTCGCATAGAACTGGATAAGAAAACTCGAACCCTCCATCTACTCGGTGGTCTAACACCCATTAACTTTTTGTACTATGGGGTGCCGACAGAGACCATGGATCCAGTTCTAACGCAGCTGATCCAGTCTGCGGCAGGCTTGCTGGCACGACAGAAGTCCGGCAAAGGTTTACCGCCGCGCGTACTTGCGGTGGATCATGAAATTACAGTGGATGCGGAGCTGATCAAGAAATGAATCCAGAAGAAATAAGCGCGCGCATTCAAAGAATCGAAAATGATCTCGCAGAACTCAAAGCAGCAGTCAGACAACAATCGTCATCCTCATCTACACAGACCGCAGAAACCCGGCCAACTTCTAGCGTAACGACTCCCCCGCGCCCGCCCGCAAAGCCAGGAATTGTTACAGAAACTCTATCACGCTTCAAGGAAGATAACGTCGAAGTATTCCTTGGCGGAAACCTGCTTGGCAAACTCGGAATTGTTGCTATTGTTCTGGCCGTTTCGTGGTTCATCAAACTTGCATTCGACAACCAGTGGGTCAATGAGTCGGGTAGAATTTACACCGGCTTACTCGTAGGTTTCGCAATTGCAGGTGTTGCAGTGTCTCTGGCCAAAAGAAACATGAGGGTGGTACCTGCTCCTCTGTTTGGGGCTGGCATTTCCATTGTCTACATTTCGCTATTCAGCGCGTATCATTTCTACTACCTGCTTGGCATTCAGGAAGTTTTCGTAAGTCTGTTTGTGCTGAGCGTCGCCGCAACTGTGCTTTCTCTCACTGCAAATAGACAGAGTCTCTACGTCTTCGGGTTGATCGGTTCATTTCTGGCACCCATCATGCTTTCGCGCGGGGAAAACTCCTACCGCTTTCTCTTTACATACATCGCAGTCATTCAACTTGGTTTTCTGTGGGTGAGCTGGTACAGACCCTGGCGCATTTCTGCAGTCATCGTGCTGGCAGGAACTGCGATCATGTGGACTGGATGGGCCTCTAATTATCTAAACAAGAGTGGCTTTGTTTTTCCAATGGCCATACTCGTATTCACTCTTGCCGCTTTCTTCGTTCGACATACGTTTCTATCTCTGCGACACAAGACAGCTCCATCCATTCCAGATTTGATCATTCTGCCGCTATCCTCTTTGTTTTATGCCTCCGCTGGTTACTATCTGACGCGACATCATTACCCGAATGCGATCAGCCACTTTCTTCTGGTTCTCACTCTGCTCATGGCATTCTTCTACATTCGCTACACAGCAATTGAAGCCAGAGACAACAGCACTCGCAGTATTCTCTTCTTCCAAATACTCGTATTCACGTTTGCATCCATTTCGCAATTCTTTGATGGCAGGCTTCTGACCCTTTCCTGGATCGTATTTGCTTCCGCTCTTTCCATTTCTTCGGTCACTCTGAAAACCAGACCCGTTCTCCTGGTAAGCATGATTGCCTGGATTCTGGCTGTATTCCGCCTCATCTTTGCAGAATACACTCCCTCGCCGTTTCATCCGCTGGTCAATGTGCGATTCGCTCTCTACCTGGTCGCAGGCGTAGGCGCCTCCATCACGTATCTCAGGCACAGAAAAGATCCGTTTGAAACCCTCGTGCGCGGATTTGCATTTCTCTCCATGTTCTTGTTCGTTTTTGGAACTTTGCTAGAAAACAGGGATTTCATCGCGTCGCCGCACTATCGCAACCTGGGGTATTCGTATGTTCTGGGACTATATGCCGCGATCTTCCTCGTCTACGGTTTCCTGCGAAATCACAAAACCATGCGACTGTGTGGCGTGTTTCTTGCCGCTCTAGTTGTAATGAAGCTCTACTTCTATGACATCTGGACCATGAGTCGCCTTGTTCGCATCATCGCAGGGTTCAGCCTGGGCGTTGCACTTGTTGTACTCAGCATCGTGTACCAAAAGTATCGCGACAAAATTCTACAAATCGGGAAGACTCTTATGATGTGGTTGGCTGCTCCTCTTGCTCTATTCATACTACTTTCGTCTAACAACCTGCAGGCGGAAACGATCCGTGCTGGTAGCTTCAAGAAAGTTGCCTCTTTAAAGCCGGACAATCCATCTGCGCTAAAGGATTCAAAAACGGCCTACGGAAGATTCACGATGAACGACGATCTGGTTCGCGCAGGATCCTCCTCCGTCCGCATTGCCTGGAAAGATCGCGCGCTCCCGTACGTGTTACAGAGAGTGCGCGAAGACAAACAACGCACCGGCGCGGCAGTACCCGAAGTAATCTTTGAAGAAGGACAGAGAAACGCTCGAGTCTTTGTCCTCCGATTGCCCGAAGCACCGGGAGGAACCGTCTGGACGGATCTGGAAGTAGAATCAACCGAAATGTATGAGTCGGGCGTCCAGGTAGAAGCGGGAGAAAAACCAGGAGACTGGAACGTGATCGGTCACAGAAACATCTACAACTACGCGGGCGCGTCGGACAGAGTCATTAGCATTGATGCAGGCCGCTCCAAATATTTGCGAGTGACACTCGACAAGAACCTTCATATGGTTTTCCCAAAAGTGCACTACGGCCCTTCGCGCGATCGCGAAGTCTCTTTTGATATACCACCAGAAGAATGGAAAATCACGCAGAACACAGACGAACACGCTACCGAATTTCTCTTTAACAACAAGGACCAGCGCAAGATTGAGAGACTGACGCTTCAGTTTGCTGAACCACGCTTTCACAGGAGAGTGGAAGTGTACGTGATGCAGCGGGCTTCACATGAATTCGTGATCAATACGACCACTGGATTCATGAAAAGGACCAACGATCCCGCAGACCAGGTACTCGATCTGGCAAGTCCCGCAACAGATGCAGTGAAGGTTGTTGTATTCAACGAAGACGACGCAGCACTTAAGCTAACAAAATCCACAGCGTTCGCTCCGCTAGAACAGGTGATATTCCAGCTTCCTTCTGCAGATGAACTGGCAACGGAAGAGGGGAATCCAGAAATCAAGATCTATGCAGGAAATGAATACGTTGGATTCCCGGACTACGATCTCTCACGCACAATGGACGATTCAGTTGTGTCCGCAAGTTTCACGCCGACAGCTCTCGGTGACAACGCAGCGTTCGCATACTCAGCAGTGGAGCCACCGCTTTCCAGCTGGATCATCCGAATCGCATTCTACATTGGTCTGGCAGCACTCGCCATTCCAGGCTTGAGAGTGTTCCGCGACTATGCTCAATCAGTAAAATCATAAAGAACTTAAACTTTTGAGGATCGCCATGAAATCTGCCACTTTGGTTCTGATCGTCACACTTTCCATGGGAGGCCAACTTCTCGCCCAGACAGAAACATGCTCGCGAGGGGATTGCAAAAATGGTCCGGGAACTCTGCAGCTTCCCAATGGCTCGCGATACGAAGGCGAATTCAAGAATGGCAATTTCCACGGCCAGGGTGTTTACACTCTGCCGTCCGGCGTATATACTGGAGAATTCAAGGACAACAAGATCGAAGGCAAAGGCGTCTTTTTGCTGAAAACCGGCAGAAAGCTTGAGGGCAACTTCGTAAATGGAAAACTAAATGGAGAGGGAACAGAAACCCTGCCAGATGGAACCAGAACGCAGGGCCAATTTGAAAGCAATAAGTTTGTGAAGGGAACTCTGACCAGGCCAGACCGCACTACATTTACAGGATCATTCACAGATGGACAGCTTCAGGGCAAAGGGGAAAGCACTCTGCCTGACGGAAGCAATTACACCGGGGAATTTGTGAACGGAGTTTTTCAAGGGAAAGGGACTCTGACTCACAGCGACGGTGGCGTCTATACTGGCGAATTCGTAAACGGGAAGAAGGAAGGAAAAGGCATTTATAAGTACGCGAACGGGGACCAGTACACGGGAGATTTCAAAAACAATTTCAAAGAAGGCACCGGCGTCTACTCGTACGCGGACAAACGCAAATACGAAGGCCAATTTCAAAACGACCAACCGCACGGACACGGAACTTACACGGCGCAGGATGGGAAGTCTCGCACAGGAACGTGGGTCCGAGGCCAGGAACAGAAATAGTACCTAGTCCCCCCTCCGATCACGCGTGTGTACTGGATGCGAAATATCCTCCAGCAAATGTTGGGGATCCAGTTTAAGTTGTGAAGTTTGCTTCTTCTTGCGAACCCTGCAATTCTTCATCGAACAATAACCACAGTTATTCGAAGTGCATGGATCATTGTGGAGCATCAGATCCACAGGTCTGTCAAGAATGCTCTCCAGATTCCGATGAATGTGTTCTTCCAGATCGTGCAATTGCCTCACTGTGAAAAAGCGCGGCACAATCATGTGGAAATCTACCAGAACATACGGGCCTGATTCGCGTAACCGCATGCGATGCGGATGAATCATTTCCGGCTTTCGCAATTCCGCAATCGCGCTCGTCACTTTCGTAACCACATCCGGACTGGCACGATCCATTAGCTGAAAGAAACTCTGACGAAGAATTCGAAACCCGGACCACAAAATCCATAGTGCCATGATACACGCAAGCAATGGATCCAACCACGGCAGTTTTGAAATGGCCACCAGAACCAACCCAACAAACAAACCAATACTTGAAACAACGTCAGACCATACGTGATGGCCGTCCGCTTCTAGAGCCATGCTGTGATGTTTCTTGCCAGAACGAATCAAGAAAGCGGCCAGGATTCCGTTCGCGACGGTGCCCACTCCCGTGAACATTAGACCCAGATCCATCCTGCCCACTACATTACCGGCAAACAACTTTGGAATAGACTCATTCAAAATGATAACGCCAGCGAGCAAAATGAGAGCACCCTCAAGGCTTGCTGAAAAATATTCCAGGCGACCGCGACCGTATGGATGGTCAAAGTCCGCCTTTCTTGCACCCTGCACAATGCAGTATGCGGCGAAACTGGCTGCAGCCACATTTATGATACTTTCGAGTGCATCCGAAAGGATCGCGTAGGAACCTGTAGTGAGAAACCCTGCAAACTTCAACAAGCATACAAGAAAGCCAACCACGATGGACACAACGGAAGCCCGTAGACGCAGACGATAAGTTGCCTGTTGCTCTGCTGCAGTGCGCACTGGTTCACAGAATCGATCTTTCCGAGGATGGCAACGAAAAAGATCGAAGGAACGCGCTACGAACCGAAAACCAGCACTAGTTGAGATTCAATTTCACAAGCGTGCCGGTTCAGAGAGGCTTTGAATGGATTTGCGTAGACTCTCTGACGTTATGTGGAATTTGATTGCGTCTTCTGGAATCGTAAATATCTGCAGTTGATCCGTTTTTCCTTTGGGTAAATAACGCCCGAGCTTCTTGAGTGTGCGTTCCTTGCGCAATAAGGAGCGAAAGCGCGAATCAAATACAATCGCATGACCGGTCTTCCTGGTTACAGATTCAAGCCTGGCCGCGGAATTCACCGGGTCGCCAAGCAAAGTGTAATCCTTTCGCAGATCCGAACCAATGCTTCCTTCCAGCACCCGGCCCGCGGAAATTCCAATTCCGGAGTACAGGAACTTTCGAGGGTCATGAGATTCTGCGCGGCTTCGAAGGTCGTTGATTCTATGAATGATGCGAATGCTCGCGTCCAGGGCCGAGTCCGCCTTGCCCGTTTCGAAATGAGCCATCAAGCCATCTCCAGTGAGCTTTGAAATAGTGCCGCCGGATTCGACAATGGCTGCATTCGCAATCTCATAGTAATCTGCCAGCAACAGCGCCATAGTTTCGGCCGGCAGAACCTCCGTTAAAGTAGTGGAGGCCAGAATATCTGCAAATATCACGACTCTCTCCGTCATGCTCGAGTTTTCACTCAAAGGATTTCTGCCCTTCTGCATGGTTTGCAGAATCTCCGCTGGCGCATAACGCTCCAGTATACGATGCGTGGAAGAGAGACCGTCCATCATGTTTCGGAGAGCCACGAGGATTGCTTCGCCCGATTCCTCCAGAATCACGGTTTTCATGGCCCAGTCTCCGTACATGCGAGACGAAACCCCCTGCTCCACTTTCAAACAGAAGATATCTTTGTGCCTGGAGTCTTTCAGAATCCTCGAATAACAGCGCTCAATGGCCTGCTCTTCGCCTTCTATGACCTGATAGAAGACATCATGGAAACAGAATAGGGCTCCTGTAAGGCCGTCGCGCGCATTGTTCCTGACAGACACCTCGCCGATTCGTTCAATTTCATTTCGCGCGAGGGGTTGCGAAAAGTTGCTGATGTACGTGAGCCGCTTCATGTCCATAAGGAGGCAGAAGGATCATCAATCGCCATCCATTTTTTGTCCAATGATTCTAAAAACATTAGACAAAGAAACGCAGCAACTGTATACTGAAGCTCAATGGACTATCTGATCAAAGATCTGAGTAAAATGACAGGAATCGCTTCGCACGCCATTCGTAAGTGGCAGGAAAGATACAACATTCTACGACCGTTTCGCACACCGAATGGTTACTGGCATTATTCGAATGATGATTACTTTGTACTCAAAAGCATCCAGATGCGACTCGATCAATCGCAGAAGCTCAAAAAGATCATGGCTCTGGGACGCGAAGCCCTGCTGAAGGACAAAGTCACAACCTTTTCAGAGGAACAGTTAACATTCATAAAGCTTTTGCAGGCCCATGATTACGACAGTGTAGAAAAGATTTTCGACAAGCAACTCAAGGGGTCCTTCTCGGCATGGGTGCACCACATTATCGGACCGGCAGTAATTCTCGTAGGCAAGGCATGGGAAGAAAATCTACTCAGTGTCCCGGAGGAGCATGCATTTTCACACTGGCTTCACGGATACATATTCGCGAAGATTGAAAAGTTTCCTCCTCACGCGAAACCGGGATGGCTTGTAACCACATTTCCTGGAGATCCGCACGATCTGAGTAGCCTCCTGCATTACGCAGTTTTACGCAGTCGGGGAATCTCTGCCTGGTATACCGGCAACTTACCTGAGAATGATCTCCTTCGCGAAGTAGAATCAGGAAAGTACATAGGGATTTCGATATCAGTAGTCCTGGAGCAGCCGGAAAAAAAAGTCAAAGCACTCGAAAGCGCCATCCTCGCACGAAACCCGAAGATCAAGATTCGCTTTGGTGGATTCGGGATGAGCATGAGAAAGAAGAACAAAAAGGCACGTTAACTTACCATCATCCTCTACTCGATCCAACGTCCGGATCAGCGGCACGGAGTTCTTTTCTCAAGATTTTCCCAATGGGACTTTTTGGGAGTGCGTCTTTGAAAATAAAAGAACGCGGCACTTTGTAGTGAATCAAACGCACTCCAAGGAATTCCATCAGCGCATTGGCATCTTCGCGCTCCCCCTGACGAAGCACAACATACGCGCGGGGAATTTCGCCCTTGTGAGTATCTCGCACTCCGATCACGCACGCTTCCAGCACGGATGGATGACTGTACAGAACCTCTTCAATCTCCGATGGATATACGTTAAAACCACCACTGATGATTAGATCCTTCTTACGATCTACAATGTAGAAGTATCCGTCCTCATCCATTCTTCCGATATCACCTGTGAACAACCACCCGTCGCGTAACACTTCGTCCGTTGCCTCTGGATTCTGCCAGTAGCCCATCATTAAATCTGGACTGCGCAGAATGATTTCACCCTCCACTCCCGGCGCGGATGCTTCCCCGGTGATCTCGTCCACAATTCTGAACTCAGTATCCGGCCACGGAATCCCAATCGACTTTTCCTTCTTCTTTCCAATGTACGGATTCGCGGATTTTGCAGTCACAGCTTCCGTTAGGCCGTAGCCTTCGATCAAGATTCCTCCTGTGCGACGGAAGAATTCCTCTTTGAGCGATTCGGGCACGGGAGCGGCCCCCACATAGCATCCGCGCAATCGAGCATTCTTCATGCGGGAAAAATCCGGATGATTCAGGATGCTGTTGTACATCGTTGGAACAGCGGCGAATAACGTGACGCCATCCTTTTCAAAATGACGGATCGCCTGGCCCGCATCCCATTTGGGGAGTAGCAGCATTCGACCGCCCGCAACAAACGTAGTGTTGAGCCCGATGCTCATGCCGAATCCGTGAAAAAAAGGAAGAGCACACAGATTGATGTCATCCCCTGTCACCTGACCCCAGGTACGCGCCTGGGTCATATTGACTGCGAGGGCTCTGTGCGAAAGCATCACACCCTTGGAAATTCCAGTGGTTCCGCCCGTGTAGATGATGACTGCCAGGTCATCCGGACTGGAATGTTTGCAAGGAAAGGTTTCCTTGACCTTCAAGATCTCGCTAAACCGAATCACCTTCTCATTGTAAGGCGGCATTTTTCTCCCGAGTCTGCGCTTCTTGATCGGGAACAAATAGTTTTTCGGAAACGGCAAGTAATCAGACAGATCGCATCCGACCGCAGCTTCGAGCAGTGGCAAAGAAGGTTCGAGCGATTCGAACAAAAGATCCAGGAACACCGCAACGCGTGCGCCTGAATTGCGAATCTTGTACTGAATTTCAGGAGCTGTGTCGAGCGGACTTGCGGGCACAACAACGGCGCCAATCTTCATCACTGCATAGTAGGCCGCCACGAAATGAGGAGTATTCGGGAGAAGCAAGAAAACGCGATCGCCTGGCCGCACGCCTTTGCTAGAAAGATGAACGGCCAGAGATGCGGCATCCTTTTCCATCGAGTCGTAAGAGATCTTCTTGCCCATGAATTGAACCGCGATTCTGCTTCCATGTTTGCGAACGGATTCATCGAAAAGTTCCCCAATGGTAGAATCCGGATATTCCAGAACCGGAGGAACATGCGCGTCATAGTGTTTTGTCCAGGGGAAATGCATGGGAATCCTCCATAATTACATAGAAATCGAACCCTTGCGAAAGTCTGAAATATCAATGATTGCGTTGATGAGAACCGGACTTTTCTTTTGCGCGGCTTTGCGAGCAGCAGTGAGCCCAGAAGCAACAGAAGATTCGCGCGCAATCAGAAATCCTGTCGCACCCGTGGCCTCCGCCATTTTGTGATAGTCCGTATGCAGAAGCATGCATGCGATATCGTCCTTCAAGATTTCCTTCTGGTCTCTATAGATCTGAGTCCAGCAGGCATCGTTGCCAATGAGCCCAATCACCGGGAAGCGATGACGCACGAAAGTATCGTATTCCATGATGCTGTAGCCGGCGGATCCATCTCCATAGATGATCCAGACTTCGCGATCCGGACAAACCACACTTGCGCCGAGCGCAAACCCTGCGCCTACGCCCAGAGTTCCAAAAACGCCGGGATCGAGCCAGGAGAGTGGAGCCGGTGGTTCGAGAATGTAGGCGGCGGTGGCCACAAAATCTCCACCATCAGCGACAAGAATCGCATTATCCGGCAGTTTGTTTTTTAGTTGAAAGAGTAGCTTGAGCGCATTCACGTTCTTCGCTTTCTTCGCGGACAGAGAAAGAATCTCTTCCTCTCTTTTCAGATCTCTCGCGCGTAGCTGTGAGATCCATGCATCTAACCTGCCGGCTCCGGACGAATAAACAGAAGAGAGCGAAATCAAAAAATCGCACACGTCCGCCTTGAGCGCCAGGGAAGGCCGTTTGTTTTTCTTAAGATCCTGGGAACTCCGATTCACCCCAATATGAAAGGCGGAAGATCGAATCTGAGATCCATAATTCAATCTGAAGTCAACAGGCACACCTGCGAGAATGACAAGATCACACTCTTTCAATGCCTCCGCGCGTTTGTGTCTCAGCTGCAATTTGTGTTTCTTGCCCAGAAGTCCCCTCGCCATTCCTGCCAGATAGACTGGAATTCCAAGTTGGTCCACAGCGCGGGCCAGTTCTGCCGATCTTTGTGGCTGCAGCATTGCCTGACTTCCAATCACAAGGAGCGGCTTTGCGGCGGTCTGTAGCCGCTCCACAACCTGACGCAAATCAGAATCAGTATGAGAGGGAACGTTATACGGCATTGGACTGGCTGGCGAAGAAAGATCCGCTCCCCGGAAAAGAGTGTCCACGTGTCTGGATAGATATCGCGATATCACGTAATTCTTGAGCCCTGGCTTCCGGGGCACGCTGGCCATATACCATTCACGCACAGTTGACTCTTCATATAGCAAATCCACGGGTACTTCCACGAAAACTGGTCCGGGAACTCCTTCGCGAGATTTCATGAAAGCAGTTGCAATCAAGCGCGGCAGATCGCGGACCTTCTTTGCTGAGGCATGCCACTTCACGTGCGGCTTTACCGCAGCAATCTGGTCAATATCTTGCAATGAACCGCGATTCTTAAGCACAGTCGCGGTGGCTCCGCCAATCAGAACGAGAGGCGATTGAGCCATCTGTGCATTCTTGAGGGCAGTGAGAGTATTGGTGACGCCGGGGCCTGCCGTAACCACTGCAACGCCTGGGATTCCAGTCAATCTGGCTGAGGCGTCTGCAGCAAAGACCGTATTTACTTCGTGACGAACATCTACTACTCTCACTCCAGCTTTCTTGCAGCTCACGAGAATCGGAGATATATGCCCGCCTATAAGAGTGAAGACGGCGCGCACACCGTGAAGTTGCAATGTCTGAGCAATGAGTTCGCCACCATTCATGCCCTCATGAGCGCATGACGTTAAACTTACTCAACTATAATTCAGAAACCAGGGCCAAACCAAAGAACACGATTCACTATGATTTATATCATAGTGATGCCGCAAGCCTGGCGCCCTGGTCGATCGCACGCTTCGCGTCGAGCTCTGCTGCTTCGAGGGCGCCGCCAATGACGTGCACGGAAACTCCTGCGCTCTTCAAAGGTCCAAGCAACTCCTGGTTTGGTTCCTGACCCGCACAAACCACAACTGTATCCACAGGCAAAACGTGGTTCTGCCCTTTCAGAGAATAATGCAAACCTTGATCATCGATCTTCTCGTAGGTGACGCCGCTGATCTGTTCCACATGGCGATCTTCCACAGTCTGTCTGTGAATCCAACCTGTCGTCTTGCCCAGGTTCCCGCCAAATTTTCCTTTGCTTCTTTTAAACATGGTCACCTGACGTGGCGCCGCGGGATGCTTTTGTTCCGGGAGTAGCCCTCCAGAAACTTTGATCGATGGGTCAATTCCCCATTCTACGAGAAATGCAGTCTTGCGATCTGCGGAAGATTCGGATTCAGTGAGGTAAATGGTTACATCAAAACCAATGCCGCCGCCTCCAATCACGGCCACTCTCTTGCCGACTGCTTTGCCGTGCAGGACTACATCCACATAACTCAGCACGTTTGGTCGATCCGATCCTGGAATCGTGAGTTTGCGCGGATTGATTCCAGTCGCGAGGATGACCTCATCATATTTCTCAGCGATCAAATCCGCAGCGGAAACTCGAGTAGAAAGTTTCTGTGTAACTCCGAACTTTTTTAAGATTGTGCGAAAGTATCTGAGAGTTTCATTGAATTCCTCTTTGCCCGGAATTCTGCGCGCAATGTGAATCTGACCGCCTATGTCGCCAGCAGCGTCGTATAACGTTACATTGTGTCCGCGTTCCGCGGCCACTGCCGCGGCGGACATACCACCAGGCCCGGCACCAATCACTGCAATGCGCTTCTTCTTAGTCGCAGGAATGTAGTTGAGTTCTGTTTCATTGCAAGCTCTTGGATTTACGAGGCAGCTCGCGGTCGTTCCAACAAAAATGTGATCGAGGCATGCCTGATTGCAGGCAATGCATGTGTTGATTTCGTCTGCCTTGTCCGCGGCTGCTTTGTTTACAAAATGAGAATCCGCAAGCAACGGCCTGGCCATGGATACCATATCCGCATCCCCGTTTGCAAGAACGGCTTCCGCAATCTCCGGAGTATTGATCCGATTGGACGTACACAAAGGTATCTTCACATGCTGACGAACATTCTTCGTGACCCATGTGAATGCGGCTCTAGGAACCATCATTGCAATGGTCGGCACTCGCGCTTCATGCCAGCCTATGCCTGTGTTTAGAATGTTCACGCCGGCTGCTTCCACTTCCTTCGCAAGGCGAATCACATCGTCCAAATTTCCGCCTTCTTCCACCAGCTCCAGCATGGAAAGGCGATACACGATGATGAAATCATTTCCTACCCTCTTTCGCACAGCGCGAATGATCTCGAGAGGAAAACGCATCCTGTTTTCAAGAGATCCTCCCCAGTCGTCATCGCGATTGTTCGTGCGCTTCGCGGTGAATTGATTGATCAGGTAGCCTTCGGAGCCCATGATCTCTACTCCGTCATAGCCTGCGTGTCGAGCGAGTTCTGTGCATCTCGCAAAGTCGTCTATCGTGGACAAAATTTCTTGATGCGAAAGCTTGTGCGGTTTAACAACATTGATAGGAGCGCGCAGTTCAGATGCTCCGACTGCTTTATCGTGATATCCGTATCTGCCGGTGTGCAGAATCTGCATGGCAATTTTACCACCATGTTCATGTACGGCCCGCGTCACGGGGATATGAAGATTGGCCTCCTCCTCATTGACGAGGACGCTCCCGGTGCGATTGACTTTTCCCGCTTCATTGGGCGCAATCCCGCCCGTAACAATGAGACCAACTCCGCCTTCCGCTCGCTCAGCATAGAAAGCCGCCATGCGTTCATACCCGCCAGGCATATCCTCAAGACCGGTGTGCATGGATCCCATCAATACGCGATTTCGCAGAGTAGTGAAACCCAGATCGAGCGGAGAAAGGAGGTGAGGATACTTCATCTGGAAAAAGAAGAAGGCGCACGCAGGCGCGCAAGTGTTTTGTTTTGCTTTGTGGGCAGGGCGTCGGTGGCTGGATTACATGCGAAAGAGGGAAGAAGGTGCTTCGCCGACTGGACTGCCAGTACATGCTGCAAGAGAAAGACCAACTACTTCGCGAGTCCGTGCAGGATCAATGATGCCATCGTCCCAGAGACGTGCGCTCGAATAGAGTGCATGGGACTTGTGACCGTATTCGTCTAGAATGGGTTTCTTGAATTCAATCTGTTCTTCCTGGCTTAAACCCTGGCCCCGCTCACGCGCGATCTGTTCCATCTTTACGGTGAGTAGTACGTTGGCCGCCTGTTCTGCTCCCATCACAGAGATGCGAGCATTGGGCCACATCCAGAGAAACCTGGGACCATACGCACGACCACACATGCCGTAGTTACCGGCACCATACGACCCGCCGACCACTACCGTAATCTTGGGCACGTTTGCATTGGATACAGCAGTCACCATCTTGGCGCCATCGCGCGCAATGCCCGCATTCTCATACTGGCGCCCGACCATGAAGCCGGTGATGTTCTGTAGAAATAGAAGAGGAATCTTACGATGCGAACACAACTCAATGAAATGAGCGGCCTTCAGGGCTGATTCTGAAAACAGCACTCCGTTGTTTGCAACAATTCCAACTGGAAATCCAAACACATGAGCGAATGCAGTGACAATCGTAGTCGCGTAATTCTCTTTAAATTCATGAAACTCTGACCCATCTACGATGCGCGCCATGATCTCGCGAATGTCGTATGGTTTGCGCAGATCTTTTTGAATGATGCCGTATATCTCTTCGGGAGCGTAGATAGGAGAGCGCGCAGCGAAGCGTGCCGCAAATGCAGAAGCAGCCGGACGATAGTTTAAATGTTTTACAATTCTGCGAGTGATTTCAAGAGCGTGCTCATCATTTTGAGCAAAGTGATCTGCAACACCACTCTTGTGAGTGTGCACGTGAGCTCCGCCCAGATCTTCTGCGGTGACATCCTCTCCTGTGGCGGCCTTTACAAGAGGAGGACCACCCAGAAAGATCGTTCCATTCCCTCTTACAATGATTGTCTCTTCCGACATGGCCGGAATATAGGCGCCTCCCGCAGTGCAGCTTCCCATCACCACTGCAATTTGCGGAATTCCCTGTGCTGACATCACAGCCTGGTTGTAGAAGATTCGTCCGAAGTGTTCCTTGTCCGGAAATACTTCATCCTGCATGGGCAGGAACGCTCCTCCAGAATCCACCAGGTAAATGCAGGGAAGACGATTCTCCAGAGCAATCTCCTGCGCGCGAAGATGCTTCTTGACTGTAAGAGGAAGGTATGTGCCACCTTTGACTGTTGCATCATTGGCAACAATCATGCAGAGAGTGTTTTCAATTCTGCCAATTCCAGTTACAATGCCGCCTGACGGCACATCGAAGTCATACGCCTGGTGAGCGGTAAAAAGCCCCGTTTCGAGGAAGGGAGATCCAGGGTCGAGCAGAAGCTGAATGCGATCCCGCACAAAGAGCTTTCCTCTAGATTCGTGCAACTTTTTGGCGCGAGCGCCTCCGCCTTCCTGAATGGAAGAAGCAAGGGTGCGAATATCTTCTGTGCGAGCTTTCAGATCAGCCGCATTGGCCAGAAAACTCTCATCCTGAACAATTTTACTACGAAAGGCGCTCACATTCTTTGCCGGAGTCACCGCAAGCGAGCGCCTGTGCGCGAGTTTTGCGACGACATGATCGCCAAGTTTCAGAGCTCAAACGTATGCGGCAAGTGATTCCTGCGATCGCTGCCGCTCTCGATTGAAACCTGTTACTGTCTCTTACCCAGCACGATCTGCAGCTGCTGGACCACTTTGTTTCGCACAATTTCCAGGGTAACTTTGTCTCCGACTCTCTTTGTCAGAATGTAGGAGCGAAGTGGTTCCGTGTCGTCGTAGATGGTGCCGTCCACTTTTGTGATCACATCTTTTTGCTCGAGTCCTGCCTTATCCGCACCCGATCCAGGAACCACTCCAAGAATCACCACTCCTGTTTCCACACCGAGCGTCTTCTTTCCTTCCGGAGATAGATTCTCGATTTGAACCCCGAGTGCAGGGCGAACCACAGTTCCATTCGCTTTGATGTCTGCGATCACCTTCTTCACTTCATTGATTGGAATCGCAAACCCGATTCCTACAGAACCGCCTGCGGGAGAAACGATCATACGATTGATGCCAATGACTTCGCCGTCCAGATTGATGAGTGGTCCACCTGAGTTCCCAGGATTGATGGCAGCATCTGTTTGAAGAAATTTCATTCCAGGATCTCCTGGAACCGAACGCGCCACCGCAGATACAACGCCTGTTGAAAAAGTTCCCTGGAGTCCAAATGGATTTCCAAGAGCGACTACGTAATCACCCACATAAACCTTGTCCGAGTCTCCGAGTCTCGCAGGACGAATGTTCTTCGCATTCTTCATCTGAATCACGGCGATGTCCGTCCACTCGTCTGAACCACGAATCACTCCAGGAACCTTCGTACCATCCGCGAGAATCACCTGAACGTTCTTAGCATTTCGCACAACGTGCAGGTTGGTTACAACAAGTCCTGAATCGTCTAGAATGAAACCAGAACCAATAGAAGGCGGAGCTTCCTGACTTGGAGGTGGCCCAAAGAATTTTCTGAAAAAGGGATCCTTCATGCGAGGATCTGCGTTCGCCGCGACTTCTGTTCCGCCGGCCGCGATGATTTGCACTGTGGAAGGACGAACTGCTTCGTAGATCGCGTGATTTACGATCTGCCAGTTGCGAGATTGACTCATCGCACGCTGAAAGTCTTCGCTGGATACACCGGGTGGAGCATCGAGCGGGGCCGCGAAAGCCGGATGCAAAACTGCAAGAGCCGCAAGAGCGAAAAAATACTTCATGCCATATAGACGCAAATGCCTCACGGATTGGGAAAAAAATCGCTCGTTCGCCATAGAAACCTCGTCTTCCTTGTGAATATAATCTGCGCCGGATGGAAATGGCAAGCGGGATGACAAAATGTCCCCGCCTCCTTCACATACGGCACAGAAACAAGCCCTGGCCGGTCTTGATGCTGGCACGGGTCATGCAAAGGCAGGGTACCATGAGTTCCAGCATTCGCTACACAGACCAGAACATTACCGAGATCGACAAAAGCCGCATCCCCCTTGAGCTTCCCGTGATCCCACTGCGCAACGCAGTCGTCCTTCCGGGGGTTCTATTGCCCATTTTCGTTGGCAGAAACGAGTCCATCGAACTGATAGAAAAAAATGGAAAGCCAGGATCTCTCGTTGCGCTGTTCACTCAAATTTCGGCGCAGGAAGAGAACGTAGACGAAAAGAATCTGTATCGCACGGGTTCTCTCGCTGAAATCCACAGAGTGATCCCCATGGGAGAAGGCGGATACCAGGTCTTTCTGCAAGGCGTCCAAAAGATTGAACTGATCGAAGTTGTGAAGACTTCACCTTACCTCGTGGGACGAGTCATGCCACTCGGAGAACTCAACGATTCTACGGACGAACAATTTCTGGAATTCCAGGCGCACGTGGTTCGATACGTGGAAGCGCATCCCGGAATCCCAGACGAAGTTACGAATTTTGTTCGCAGACTGAAAAACCCCAGCGCACTGGCCAACCAGGTAGTCTTCTTCTCTCAGAAAGAAATCCATGAGAAGATCGATTTTATGAAGATCAGTTCCATCGCGGAGAAGATTCGCAAGGTTCAGGAAGATCTTGTGGAAGAAACCAATCGCATGCAAATGGAACGCGAAGTCCGCGAGAAAGTAGAACAGGACACAACCAAGATGCAACGCGATTTCTATCTGCGCAAACAGATGGAAACCATCCGCAAGGAACTGGGCGAAGATGATGAAGCGGATACAGATGATATTGAAAAACAACTGAAAGAGAAGTGGCTGCCAGACGATGTGCGCAAAGCGGTTGATAAAGAATTGAAACGATTCCGCCGCGCGCAAGAAGGCCCGCAGGGTGGAGGATTCGAAGTCAACCAGATCCGCAACTGGCTGGAACTAATTCTGGAATTGCCTTTTGAGAATCCAGAACCACGTGAAATTCTTCTCAGCCGCGCAGAAGAGATTCTAAACGAAGACCACGAAGGCCTTGAAGAAGTGAAAAAGCGGATTCTTGAATATCTCGCGGTAGAGAAACAAACAGGTGGCTCGCGCGCCCCGATTCTTTGCCTCGTGGGTCCTCCAGGGGTAGGAAAAACTTCTCTGGCACGATCAGTGGCACGTGCTCTCGGTAGACCGCTGGTCCGCTCCGCTCTGGGCGGCGTGCGCGATGAAGCGGAAATCCGGGGTCACAGAAGAACGTACGTAGGTGCGATGCCTGGAAAGATCCTGACTGCGATGAAGAAAGCAGAGCGCAGAGATGCTGTGTTCTTACTTGATGAAATCGACAAAACAGGAACATCCTATCACGGAGATCCATCTGCGGCACTTCTCGAAGTACTGGATCCAGAGCAAAATCACAGCTTTGAAGATCATTACCTGGGCCTTCCGTACGATTTGAGCCGTGTTCTGTTTGTAGCAACCGCGAACAACGCGGACAGCATTCCGCTTCCATTGCTCGATAGAATGGAAATCGTGAATCTGTCCGGCTACACTCTAGCAGAGAAGCGTCAGATTGCAAGAAAGCATCTTGTCCCAACCATACTCAATGATCTGAAACTCGACGCAGATCAAATATCGTTCACGGACGGAGCCATTGAAAAAGTAATCACGGCGCACACTCGTGAAGCAGGAGTCCGTTCCCTCAAGCGAAAACTCGAAGGGATCGCACGCAAATCGATTCGCAAGATTCTAGAAGCGCGCGAAAAGAATCAGTCTACCGGCAACGAAGAGAAGCTGACCATTCGCGAAGAGGACGTCAAAGAAATGCTGGGCCGGGATCGCTTCCACCGCGACATGAAAGAACATCTCGGGAAGCCAGGACTTGCGGTCGGCCTTGCATGGACCCCTGTGGGCGGAGACATTCTCTATATAGAAGCGGCTTCGTATCCTGGAAAAGGAGACTTCAAACTCTCCGGACAGCTGGGCGATGTGATGAAAGAATCTGCGCACGCCGCATTCTCTTTTCTCAAGAGCCGCGCGCAGGAGATTGGGATCTCGCAAGAAGCTTTCGCAACCAGAGACTTCCATATTCACATCCCGAGTGGAGCGATTCCAAAAGACGGACCTTCGGCGGGCGTCACACTTCTCAGCGCATTGACCAGTCTACTCAAAGGAGTGCCGATTGCTGAGAACATTGCGATGACAGGCGAGATCTCCCTTCGCGGGCGAATTCTTCCGGTGGGTGGGATCAAAGAGAAAGTCCTCGCAGCGCGTGCGGCAGGAATAGAAACCGTTCTGCTGCCAGAACAGAATCGCCCTGAATTTGAAGAGATTCCAGCGCACGTGACAGAAGGTCTGCGAGTGGAGTACTATTCTGAGATGATGGAACTGTTGAAGCGAACAGTTCCTCGCGCCTTCGAGTCAAACACGGGCTCAGCGGGCCAGACCGGTTACTCCATGCAGGCCTCAAGACGAGACGAATGGTAAAGAAAGTGTGCGAAGCCTGGTGCAACGCACATTCTCAAAAAACAAATTTTAGTTGAATCTCTGCTCCATGTCGCGCATTTTCCGCAGACATTCGTGCGGAGGCAATCATGGCAATAGAAGAAACAAGGGTGGTCGGGCCCTGGGAGCAAATGAAGAATTCATTCGGGGGCATGCTGATTGGCCTGCTTCTGTTACCGGGCGCATTCTTTATCGTTTACATATCCACGTGCAGGGAACAGGCCTCTGTGGAAATGAAAGGGGCACTTCCTGCTTCAGAAGCAGCGAAAGCCGCGGCAGACAACAAGCCAGTCTATGCGACAGGCAAACTCGATTCATCACCAGTAGGTGATCCGCAGTTTGTAAAACCTGGCAAGTATCTCAAACTCTCCAGAAGTGCGCAGATCATGGCGTGGGTTCACAAAGAAACCACGAAAACAGAAGGCAGCGGCACTACCAAGAAAGAGACCAAGACGTACGACTGCAAACTGGAATGGACCAGCTCTCCTGATTTGAATGTTGGCAGCAAGAAAGGATGCGAAGGGAAAACAAATTTCTCCGCAACTTATTCTAGCGCCGATTTCGCAGCAGACTCAGTGACCATCAATTCATCCGGCACAACCTACTCCCTCAATCCATCTGCCATTGATCCAGTCAAACTGCCTGGCGCAAAAGTACAGAAATCAGATCTAACGCGCGACATGACTGAATACAGCGGCGCCTTCTACCCTGAAGCGGCCTGTGCCACATCCAGTCCTAAAGCTGGATGCGAAAAGATCACCTTCTCCGGTACTTCCTATGAAGCAGGAAAAGATTACACTGCAGTGGGTAAACTGGTCGGAAATCAATTCGAAGAGTATTCCACCGGAAAAAGCGGAATCCTCGCTGGCCACTGGTTGAAACTTGGCCCGGGATCTTTCAAAGAAACCATGTCTGCGGTCTCCAGTGCTGATTCAGGCTGGACCATTGGACTGTATCTGGGCTCCGTCTTCTGTTTCTGGCTTGGACTGGTTCTACTTACGGGACCCATCCTTCAGCTGATTGAATTCATCCCGATCATTGGTGGATTTGGAGAAGGTCTCATCAAGGTGATCTTTGGAGTGTTCTCTTTTGTGATCATGGGACTTGCGTTCCTGATCATTAAGTACTTCTTGTTTATCCTCCTTGGACTTGCTCTGATTGCAGGATTCTTGATTTACAAGAAGAAAAGCGCACCGGCCGCCTAACAGATGCTAGACGCCGCTTTATACAGAAGCGGCGTCTGCTTTACTTCCGCCGGAACCTTCAAGGTGATATCTCTCACCATCTACTTTCAATTTTCCTTCATCCACAAGTATCCGAAATGCGCGACTCACCGATTCCGGAGTCGAACCAATGAGAGACGCAATTTGATTCTTGGGCAAAGGCAGAGCCACAGCCTGCTTTCTTGCACCAAGCTCTGACAGAAAACTTTCAAGACGCTGCTGGACGTTGAGCAAAGTCAGAGCGCGAAGTCTTTCGCGGAACTGAAGAGTGGTGCTCGCAATCATCCGTGCAAATTCAAACATCACCTCTGAGTGTTGCAGTAGATAACTTCGCAGCTCCGCGCATGGAAAGAGCAAGAGGTCCCCCTCCTCAAGAGCGATGCACTCAGCATGATAGCGGGGAGTATCCGCGAAAACCGGAGGAGCCGCGATCCATTCGCCTTCGCCGAAGATGCTTATGATGACTTCTTTGCCTTCTTCATTGACGTTGCAGATTTTGAACTTGCCGCTAGAGACCATATAGGGCCCGCGATAAGGATCACCGTCGTGAAATACGGTCTGGCCGCGCGCGAAGGACGCCGATCGTCCAATCCGGGCGAAATCGCGCAAAACCTGCTGCGTGAGGCGATCTGTCAAACGTTCCATCCGGCATACCGTTGCCTATTCGCCGGGCAGATCAATTAAAATCCAGGCTTCCGGGTCTAGAACCAGATGGCTGCCAGCTTTCGCCTGTACGAGTTGGTGATATCTGAGGCATTCCCGGCCACGTGAAAGCAGAACACCAGGTCGTCCTTGGCCCTGTTTCGCGCGTCACCGGAAGCATTCTGTAGCCTGTTCAGAAAGTATTCCATGGCGGAGGCAGGGTCGGTCAGGGCGATTCTACCATATTTCAATTTTTCCGGATCTCCCCCTTCCACGAATCGACTCAACGCAGAACGACGGTCCGAGTAGGCACTGCCCAGCTCCGGGATCTTCGCAAGATATGGTTCAAACTGCTTTTGTTCCGCGAATGATTGCAGTGCGGCCGCCCAGAGAACAGAATGATCCCCCTCCGAGATTGTTTCCTTTTTTAGAATGCTGTCTGCCTGAGAGATCAGATCCGCACCAGACGGCGCCTCCGCAGGAGTAGTGGTTACAGGTTCTATTTTGTTCTTTTTCAGAAATGCTTTCACCTGCGCCTCCGGTAGCGCACCCGTGAACTCGTCTTTCAATCGGCCGCCTGCAATCAACTTCACTGCGGGAATGCCAGTGATTCTAAAGTGCGCGGCGAGCTCTTGCTCTAGATCCGTATTCACTTTCACAAGCAAGAACGACCCACCATAGTCCTTTTCCAGTTTCTCTAAAACCGGGCCGAGCATTTTGCACGGACCGCACCACTCCGCCCAGAAATCAACGAGCACGGGGACCGTGAGCGATTTCTCAAGTACATCGCTCTGGAATTTTTCAAGTGTGACTTCTAATGCCATTTTCAAGGCTCCAAAACTAGTTTAATTTTTTTAACTTTAGCCGCCGGCGTTCCTGGCGGAGGATCCTGCGACTTTACATAGCCGCTACCATCCAATTCTACCGGAATCGAATACACGCGCGCGGCAAGGTATCTGGCTTCGCGCGCAGACATTCCACGAAAATCTCCAATCTTGCCTGCCTCAAACGCGGCTGCAGATTGCGCAATGGGTGCCAGATCAGGAACACGAAATGTTTGAGAACTTTCATTGAGAACAGGAAGAATGCTTTGAACAAATCGCGCGAACACGGGTGCCGCCAGAGAACCGCCGCTTTCTTCTCCCGCTTCATCAAAAATCAAAAGACCGCCGTATCTGGGGTTCTGTGCGGGAAAGAAACCGAGGAAAGAAGCAACATACTTATCATAGTATCCCTTCGCACTCGACTTCTGTCCTGTTCCAGTCTTTCCAGCGATCGCCACATCTGAAATCAGCGCAGCCCTACCAGTTCCTTCGAGCACAACACGACGCATGTATCGCAGCACTTCTCGATTCACAGCAGGTTCAAAAGGATTCTTCGCCCGGATGGGCGTATGCTCAAAAAGAATTTTTCCATTTTGAGCCACGGCCTGACGCGCCAGAGTTGGTTGAAGAAGAGTTCCACCGTTTGCAATAGAACCGGCAGCACGCAGAAGCTGCACAGGAGAAACGCTGAAGCCCTGCCCGATTGGAAAATAGATTCGGGAACTGGGCACCCAATCGCCGATTTCAGGAAGGTACCCGGGAGCTTCTCCTGATCCGGGTGGAAGCAAATCCGTTCTTTCTCCAAAACCAAGCGCACGCAAATCCGCATTGAGTTTTTCCGGCGGAATTCTGCTCATCGCCTGAATGATTCCTACGTTACACGACTTTGTAATTATGTCAGAGAGAGTTACTTCGCCGTGCGCAAACATCTTGCCATGAACGCGACAACGCACTGTGACATTCCCAACTTTGTATTCTCCATTGCAGAAGAATTTTTCATCCGGCCGAACAGCATTGTTCTTCAAGAGAATGGCCGCCATCAACACCTTCACGGTAGAGCCAGGCTCATACGCCATGCGAATTCCCCAGTTCTCCCTCTGGTCCGGTCGACTCACCTGGTAGTCATTCGGATCAAGCTCCGGAAAGCTTGCCATCGCAAGAATTTCGCCGGTATCCAGATCCATGAATACACCCGTTGCTCTCTTCGCTCCCGACGATTCGTAAGCGGCGCGCATTTCCTTTTCCAATTTGCTCTGAATCAGACTATCAATCGTGAGGTAGAGCGCGGGCCCACGACGTTCTCCCATCTCCGCTCGATTTAGCAAATCATGGTAAGACCTTTCCAACCCGGAAAGAGAAGTAGTCGGATCTCGCCCCACAAAACCAAGCAGGTTTCCGGCCAGTCTGCCTGCGGGATACAATCGTTTGAATTCGTATTCGCGATGCACGCCCGGGATGCGAAGATCCATGATACGATCCGCCGTAAAATTGTCCACCTGGTGCTTCAGGTAGAAGTACCGTCTGTTGCTTTGTTGATAAATTTTCTCAACTATTTCAGCGGGAGGGATGCCCAGGTGTTTTGAGAGATTCTGCGCCGCAAATTCAGTGTCGAGCACCTCTGGAGGCGCAATTGCAATCGCACTTGCCTCTTCTGTTCGTGCAAGGCTGATACCACGACGATCCAGAATGGGACCGCGAACAATTCCCTCTTTCTGATCCACAGCAGTCGCGTCTGTTGACACGACGAGAAACACGATGCGCGCGAACAAAAGTCCAAGCGCAATGGTAATCGCTCCGGCGAATATGCGCGCGCGATTGTGAACCTTGACCATCACTTGCAAACACCCATCACGAAATTGAGCGGAATAAAACCGATGCTCCTTGAATCACGAGAATTGGCAGAGTTATCTCCGAGTACAAGCACAAAGCCTGGCGGTACGATTCCGTCCGTGGGCACTCCATTGGCCGCCGCATACACAACGAACGGATCTGAAAATGAATCTGGCGTGGAGAATACGGGTGGCTGCACCACAAGCGGCTGCGCCGAAATCGATCTACGCACCTTCCCGTTTACGATGAAATTGCCATCCGCGAAACGATAATGCTCCCCCGGAAGGGCCGCAATCCGCTTCAAGAGAAAAGAATCTCCACCAGGGTCGAGACCAGGATATCGCAAAACCACTGCGTCCCCCTCTGCTGGTAAGGATTCGCTCAAGCGCACATACGGGGCAGAACGAAATCCGGGTAGGGGAGGCAGAATCCAGCCATACGGCCATTTGCGAACGAACACAATGTCGCCGTCGTGATACGAAGGCTCCATGCTTGGCCCCCGCACCATCATCCAACTGCAAACACAATACTCGATGTGAAGTAGAAAGAGCAGGGCAGTTCCAGCACGGCGAATCAGAGCCAACCCTCTCATTCGCAGGTAGAACAGAATCACGGCCCCGCACCAGGCAATGGCGACCCAGGGATTGAAATGCTCACGCAGTACGCCCCAGATGAAGACGAAAGAGTACAGAGCAGCAGCAATTCGAATGGCGAGCATCAATTCAAAAAGGGCTTTACATGAGGCCCAACAGCCGCACCTTAGGCGTGCCCCTATCCTGTTCCTTAATATAACAATACATGGCAGAAGAAAACGTCTTACAGCTTGAGCTGGACAAACTTGATGTGTCCGCGCTCAAGAGGCTGGCCGCTCTCTGGAACATCAACAAGATTCCAAAAGAGAAGAAAGGGATCGCAAAGAAAATCATTGAATGCATGCAGGATGAGTTCTACCTCAAGGGCGTCCTGGAAAGACTCAGCTCCACTCAAGTAACCATTTACACGTCCATTCTTAAAAGCAAGAACAGCATTCTTACTCTCGGTGAAATCGCGCGTAAAATTGGTGCGCCGCCCGTCAATGCCGAGATGGAACTGGGCGTTCTCAAACGTTACTTCCTGGTCTATCAGAGGAAGAATCGCGAAAGACTCACGAACAATCTGGATAAGTACTATTTCTTCCCGGAAAGCGGCACGCGCATCCGGATGGAAACAAATGAAAAGGGCCAGAAGTTTCGCATCAGCCTTCCCAAATACCTCGCAAGTCGCGGGCCTATTCCGCGCGAATGGGAATCAGCGGCGGGTAAGAAACCTGATTCAAACGCGCTCAGTCTTCCGGATAACATCCGTAAGGTGATCGATGGTCTTTCCGAACTGGAACGCGAACTTACACTCGAGTGCTTTCAACAAGGCGGCATCCTTGAAATGGTGCGCGCTAAAGAAATCGTCACGGCGCGCAAAGGAAAATGGGAAGACCCAATCCAGAAACTGAACCACCTGGGCATTCTCATAGATGACTATTACATTGATGAAAAGTTCGTGCGATTGCTGATTATGCCCGTGGAAGTCTTCGCACTCTACACGGAGAACCCTGCACTGCCCGGTGAAAAGAAAGGAACACGCAAGCGCCAGGAACGCATCATTACCAATGATCTTGATTTCGCACTGAACATCAAGAAGATGATCGTGTATTTGGGACGCAAAGGATTGAACCTGGCAAAGTCAGGCAAGATCAAACAAATCGATCTAAAAGATACAGAAAACAAATTCCTTCGCCCGGACATTGCTCTTTTCATGGAAAAGAGCCAGATCTATCAAATTGAATTGCTGCTGCCTTTGATGCGCCAGATGGACATTGTCCGCGTCAAGCGCGACGATGTGGTGCTTCGCAACGATTACGAATCCATTCTGGAAATGGATCCGTTCGATCTCCAAAAAAGAATCATGAACGAGATCACAGCCGGCAGAGAAAGACGCGTTCGCTACGAGGATGTGTTTGAACCAATGTACGTTCCTTTCTATGACAAGGCAGTGTTCGACGAATGCGTTTCTGCAGTTCAGAAACGCGGACGCGTACTTTACTTCGTAATCCTGGCAACTATGATTCGCGAAAAGCTAATTCTCTCGAAAACTTTTCGCGTGAAGAACTTTCAACAAGAACTGGCAGATCTTCGCAAAGAAGTGACAAGCGCATTCTTCTATCTTCAATTGATGGGCCTCATCAATGTAGACTACCCGGATCGCAAGATCGAGGTTTCTGAACTAGGCAACAACATCTTCCGCGGCAAGAGCCTCGTGCGCGATGATCAAAAAGGTGGTATCATTCTCAATCCAGACATGAGTCTGATTGCAATCCCGGAAAAACTCTCTATTCGCGGCCTCTATCTATTGAAGTGTTTCCTCGAACTCAAGAGCTTTGACAATGTATACACGTTCCAGCTTACACGCGACTCCTTCCTCGAGGGCTTGCTCCTCAAGCGCAATCCTCAGGAGCTCATTGATTTCCTTCGCACTACCTGTCGCAGCGATCTGCCGCAAAACCTCCTATTCTCCATTGAAGAATGGTCTCGGTCTGTTCCTCTTGTGACCATCACGGACGAATGTGTACTGGTCCAAACTCAGGATGCGTCACACATGGATCTTCTGCTCGGGCAAATCTCAGGCCGCAAGTTCGTCACTCAAAAGATATCCCCCACTTCCATACTCATCGAAAGTGACAAAATTGCAGAGACGATTCAAATCTCTGAGAAACTGAATCTGATCGTGAGACTCATCCGGTGAAACGCGCCACTCTACGGATCGCGTTCATCATCGCGAGCATGTCATTTTTGTCCGCAGGATGCGGTGACAACACTTCACAGAGAGTCGTTCGCTTTAAAGATTTTCGAATCACACAGAACCCGACAGATCTTCCAGCCGGACTTCCAGCGGGGTTTCGATATCCTGACGCACGCGCTGTACTGTCTGCGGGGTATGAACCAGAATCCTATGCATCTTCCCAGGAAGGCAGCATTGAATTTGAAAGCCGCGATGACGTGCAGCACATTGAAGCGTATTACAACAACGCATTTCGCGAGCAGGGCTGGAAAGTAATCCAGAGCAGGTCAGAAGAAAAGGCATTGCTTCTCATGGCAGAGTCCGCTTACAGCGAAGTGGTCACCGTGATCGCAAGATCCGGCCCACCTTCCAGAATTCGAGTCTACATGAGACGCCTGGGTAGAGACGGCTAACATGGATCGGCCCGGTTTTCTCAATCGAGAGACTGCATTTCCCTATCTATCCATTGTGCTGATGGTAGGCTCGTCCCTCCTTCTTGTCTGGTTATTCAGTTCCTTTGTCTGGCCGGTCTTTCTCGCGCTCGTTCTCTACGTGGCCTTTGAAGGAATTCACAAGAAGTTCCAAAGCATCACGGGAAAATACAAAGGGCTTGCGGCCACTCTCAGCATGCTCTTTGTGATGATCATCATCTTTGGCCCCATCTTGCTTTTGATTCGACTGCTTGTCCTGGAAGCGATTGATGTTACGTTTCGCCTGAAAGACATTCTGGCTTCAGATGATGTACTGAAGATGGTTCCGCTACTTCCTTCCTTCGCCGATCCACTCACATCGGATCCTTTCTTCTGGGTTGATTTGCAGGACACAGTGCTCCATGTAGTGGATCGTTACACTAGCTTTTTGGATCCGGACAAACTGGGCAGCCTCCTTGGCAACGCAGGCAGTTTTGTTTTCGGAAGCATGGCCGTAACTGTAACGATCGTAGTGAATCTACTGTTTGCGCTCATACTTTTGTTTTTTCTATTTCGAGATGGAAGAGTTTTCTACGAATTCATTGAGGAAGTCCTGCCCATCCCGCAGGATAGACTCAAGATTTTCGTAGAACGCCTTGGCGAATCGCTTCGCGCCGTCGTTCGCGGGAATTTGTTCATCTCAATCTTGCAGGGATGCGCCCTTGGACTCGGTGTTTATTTCTGCGGATTTTCGCGCGGACTTTTATTCGGCGCCGTAGCAGCCATCTTCTCTCTCATCCCAGTGGTCGGAACTGCTGTAGTATGGCTCCCGGCGGCTCTCTACCTTGGTTTTGTAGAAAATTCTTACGGCCTCGCAGCGTTCATGGCCATCTACGGCCCTGCTGTTTACCTCGTTCTCGAAAACATTGTGAAGCCAAAAATCCTGGATCGTCAGCTTGGCATCCATCCCATCTTTCTCTTTTTCGCCATCCTTGGCGGACTTGCTGAGTTTGGAATTACCGGTGTGATCATAGGACCTATCATGGTCACTGTATTTGTGACGCTCTGGAGCATCATGCCCAGACGCGCTCCCGCCTCAGCGACTTAAACATGGACGCACCTGCTCGAAACATATTCAGCGTTTCGCGCGTAAATTCTCTCATTCGGGACATACTGCAGAATGAGCTTCACCTGCAGAACATCTGGATGGAAGGCGAAATCACAAACCTGGTCCATCACACAAGTGGTCACATTTACTTTTCTCTAAAAGACGAACAGTCCACCATTAGCTGCACATTTTTCAAGTACGCGAATCAGAAAGTGCGCGAAATCAAATTGGCCAATGGAATGCGAATCCAGGCACGCGGTGGAATTTCTGTATTCGCTCCTCGCGGTTCTTATCAATTCAACGTGCAGCAAGTACTTCCTGCAGGCGAAGGTTTGCTTCGTCTTCAAATCGAACAGTTGAAGAAAAAACTGCATGCGGAGGGCTTGTTCGATCTGTCGAGAAAAAGGCCGCTGCCTCCTTTTCCTTTTACACTGGGAGTTGCTTCTGCTCCAACAGGGGCAGCCATCCAGGACATCATTCGCGTTGCGCGATCTCGGTTTCCGGGAATCAACATCTTGCTTGCGCCCTGTGTGGTGCAGGGCCCGGGCGCTGTGGAATCCATCGTATATGCGATTCAACTATTGAATAAACCGGAGTTCAACGTAGATGTGATCATCGCAGGCAGAGGCGGTGGATCCTTTGAAAACCTTTTGCCCTTCAACGACGAAAGAGTGGCACGAGCATTTGCCGGGTCGCGAGTGCCCATCGTATCCGCAGTAGGACATGAAATCGATCATCCAATATCCGATCTCGCAGCAGATGATTTTGCGCCAACGCCCAGCGCTGCAGTTCTCAAGGTTCTTCCGCTCATGTCAGAAATCACAGAACGCATAGAAGAATGCGCTCTGAGATTGAGGCTTTCCCTCGTGCATTCGCATACACGCGGAAGAAGAAGATTGCTCCAGATTCTCAACTCCAAAATCCACAAAAAACCGGCGGCCATGCTTGAGATCTGGCAAATGAGAATGGATCAGATGCATCGATCGTTCAACCTGGGTATGCAAAGCAGATTGCACAGCAACAGTCGCAGACTGGAAAAATTTGATCACTTCGGGATGCACTTCAAAGCCGGACTGAAGCGAAACGAAGAACGATTCAAATTACTGGAAGAGAGACTGACCAACTTCAGTCCTCTGGCCACATTGCGCCGCGGCTATTCTCTGGTTCGGGACAAAGACAAAAAAGTCATTCGATCCGCCGCGCAGGTGGAACGCGGCGATGAAATTGAAATCATGCTCTCTCAGGGCAGACTGAAAGCGAAAGTAACGGAAGCCTTGAAAGAATAACCACCCTTCTATTGCTTTTCTTCCGCCGCCTCTTGCTCCAAGAGTTTTGCTTTTGCAAGCAGCTCTGCGTCTTCAAAGGCAGCACATGTGAAATCGCTTGCCTTATAAGACTGCGTCTTATGCAAATTCTTGAAATTGTCACTGCGAGGACCTGGCCATAGCCACGACACCTAAAAGCTGTTTCATTTGAGTCCCCCTGGGAAAGCGAATTCCCTGACACAGTGTCAGCGAATTGTAAAAGATTGCAAGTACTTTTGCGAATCAATGTGGCCAAAAAATCACGCGTCCTGGTCCAGGATCGTTCCTCCGGATTCCGGCACCATACCGCCGTAATACGAGGCGAGAGCGGGCGTAACAGATGCCAGCTGAACACCATCTTCCTTCGCAATATTGCGCTCCCGGAGCGATGCAATGCCTTGCTCCACAATCGCCTCCGCATCGCGCGTCAGATAGTTCCCTGGATTTCGCAGCACGAACTCTTCCACAAGAGCGGGGAGGCCGGCACGTGGCACCGCGTGGCCATTGTCAGATAGAATGCGTGCGAGAATCTGGTTGGGTAAGATACGCAAATGCTTCTTCCACTGTTCTACAATCGCCATGGATATGGAGAGAGTTGGATCATCCGCAGACATGTGCCTGGACACTCGAATTGGATCACAAATGTCCAGGTATGCACTTCCTCTTTTGTTGATGAATTCCTTCAGGCCAGGTTCTTCGCCGAGTCCACAATAGAATGAATCTTCGGGGATGCTTTCATAGGAAAGAGCAAGGGGCATTACAACGACTTCGCGGCCCGTGTTCTGATAGGCTGAGACAGCAGTAGACAAAAGACCTGTCTTGATTCCAACGATTTTTCCGTCGCGACTTCGCGTTCCTTCCGGATAAACCAGGGATGGAATGCCAGACTCAAGCATCAAACAAGCGTAAGACGAAAGACATTCGAGATAGAGAAAATTTCGCGTCCGTTCCCGATCGACGGCGTAGGCTCCAAAAGAACGCAGCAACCACGATTGGAATTGATCCGCCATCAAATTGATTCCTGCGGCGTACCGCGGAAGAGGAACAGAAAGCCAGGAAAGTCCAAAGGCAACTTCTACTGAATCCAGGTGTGATCGATGTGTGGGGGTGTACATCACGTTGTAGTGTGCTGCGAGGTTCTTCAACTCCTCCGTGTTTCCACCAATTTTTGGCATGGCAGATCCCAGCTTGAAACCACTCGCAGCAAATCGCACGGGGGCAAGAAGACGAATGAGAGTCTCGCGCATGCCTGGAGTGTAGCTGTCTGCGATCTCTTCCGCGTAGAATTGAATCAAATGTCGTAGAGCGCGGCTTTCTGATTCACCTATCGAAGAAGAGAAAGACAGCCACAAATCCCTTTCGTGCGGAATCTTCTGAAGATCCATACGATTCTTCACTTTCTTTGCTTTCTGAAGTCTCTTGTCCAGTTGAGTGAGTACTTGCGTCGCTTGCTTCTTGATGCGAGATTGCATTCCTTTGGTCACCTGAACGCTATGAAAAACACGCGAAGAGAGTACCTCTACGAAATCTGTCCCGGCGGCCAGGTGCAAACCCTGCCTTCTATGCAGAACCTGCGGCTCACTTGCTCGAACGGGCGCACCTGTAATCGCGGATATGAGTGCGTTCGGGGGACTTCTGCGCGACAGAATCTCGTATAACGCGTTGTAAAGCGGAACCTCTACTTTTAACTCAGCTGCAATCTCTACAATAGAAGCAATCGCATAGGCGCCTTCTACTACATCCTGACCTTGAGCCGCATCCTTCTGGATCACCCGCGCTGGATTCAAAAATGTTTCAATGCGATCCATCACCCCATGTTCTTCAGAACCAGATTGCAGGCGTTTGATGAAATCTTCACCATAAGCCCGATTGCGACTTTCCTTGCTCAAGCACGTTGTCATTAAGTCTGCAATGCCCGATCTTCCGATGAGAGTCTCCTGGCGAGCGCCAATTGCCAGAGAAAGGGAAAGCATTTCCTGGAAGCCGTGTTGTATGAGCTCGCCTGCGAAGTTGCCTCCGCATTCCGCCAGGTTCGTTGCAATGCCAGATGCAATCGCGATTGGATTTTTGAGCACGCCGCCCATTTCCACGCCGATTGTATCAGAGGTGTAACCGCACTGGATGCGATCGTTAGAAAGCAACTCCGCGATTCGTTTCCCCGCGTCTGTGTCGGCGCAGCCTACGTTCAGAAAGCTGTAGGATCCATGATAGAGTTCGGAGAGTAAACTGGGTCCGTTGACGGCGGCAAATTTAAGCTGATGAATGCCGCGATCATGCGAAAATTTTTCCATGTATTCACAGAAAGTGCGCGCGTTGTATTTTTTTCGTGCAGTGTAAGATGGAAGTCCTTTAGTAAACAGAACGATCAGACCTGAGCGATCTTTGAAAGATGCAAGCATGGCCTCCATCGTTTCTTCGAGTTCGCGAGAAGAGATCGCAACGATCAGAATGCAATCGTCTGGAAGATAGGCAGTTCGATCCGCTATCTCCACATTGTCCGGGAAAAAGAAATCCTGATTGAGCAAGCGCGTGCCACCGTCGCGGCGCATTCGCGCCGCTTCCGCAGAATCATGCCAGCATAGAGTGACGGAAGAAGCCTTCTCAGATAGATTAGAAGAAAGGATCAAACCAAGGGGCCCGGAGCCAAGTACGAAAACACTGTTTTCCACGACCCGACCGTGAATGGCGGGTCATTTTTTTTCAAGTGCGATTTGTTAGGAAAAATCCAGCAGGTCAGGCGTGGACGTAGTTCAGGTTCTCTTTTCTTTCCAGGTCCATATCCAGAGTGATCAGGAAATCGATTTTGCTGGTAAACAGTGCAGTCCAAACCTTTTGAGCACGATGACGACGACCGCGGATCACGTCGAGATACACGTAGCCAAACAAATCCTCCCCGTATTCGTAGCGAATAAAGGAACCTGATCTCTTGCCCGTCGTGTTGCGAAGGTGGATGCCGGTCATGTGTCCAGAGACAACTCCGCGCCCGGAAGTACAAGCAAAAATCTGGCGCCGGCGCCGTGAAGGGGATTGGCGAGGGAAAGTTTCCCATTCATTGATTCTGCCAGGTCGAGAGCTGCAGCGAGGCCAAGCCCGTATCCTGTCCCTGTTCTTCCCAGATTTCTGCGAGCCAGATCAAAAGGATCCATTTCGGTACTGGCAGTGAATCCTGGCCCACAATCCTCCAAATCCAGCACAATGTCCGATTCCTCACCCCTCACGGAAGTCCAGATGCAACCACCCGGCAAAGAGAACTTCAAAGCATTGGACAGAAGGTTTTCAAGAATTCGGACCAGATCGCTTTCTGCGCATCGAACCATTTGTCCTGTCATATCTCCCGCGATTTTCAATCGAAGACTCTTCTTCTTCATCTCTTCCGCATGTGCATCCAGGAGCGAGAGCCACAGAGCCCCCACATCCAGTGTCTTCACTTCTGACGCCGGCTGGGCCCCTTTCTCCAGATCTAGAAAGCCGCGCGCGAACAATTCTAGATTCGCAATCTGTCGCCTGAGACGAATCAAGAGTCCATCCATATGAACGGAAGCTTCCGTCCGTCGGATGCTCTCCCACTCTACGCCAAGGTTTTCGCCAATCAATGACAGTGAGGCCACTGGAATGCGAATGTCATGAGCGATGCGTTGAACGGACAGCTCCAGTGCGCGCAACTGACTCAATCTGTATTCCGCCGTTTCGCCAGGCGCGCTCGCGGGTGATTCCGCTTTTTCACCGGATCTCACGAAAAGATCCATCCTGGCTACTACTGCTTCCAGAGTGGAAGGTCGCGGAAGGTTACGATCGAAAAAAAGCCGCCAGACAAACCCATCCTGCAGGGCACCCGGCCGAAGAATGCAAACACCCGATCCACTCGGCCCACGCGCCGGAATCGCTGCCACAGACAATGACTGCTCGGCCATCCACTGGCAAATTCGCACGAGAGACGCATCCTGCGCAATAGAGCACAATTCGATGCGATCGGGTGATAGAACCTCATTCAGAAAATCACGCGGAATGGAAGGGTTCCATTCTACCGTATCCACTCGCCTCAATCTGGCGCGTTCTATTTGGATGAAACGAACTCCACGACGCCAGGACCAGAATAGAAAAACGATTCCCGCGACAAGACCCGCCAGGAAAACGATCTGTGCGAACCGAACAACCAGCACAACGTGAGGCTACGGCGCATTCTCTGTGCTCAACCCTTTTAGCATGAGCCAGGACAAAAATATCCGCATCATTGAGACTTACCTTTCCGTTCAAGGAGAAGGAATGCATGCAGGATTACCGTGCTTCTTCATTCGTACCGCTGTTTGCGACATTCGATGCTCCTGGTGTGACACTCCGCAGGCGCTTGGAAACGGACCTTCCATCTCCTTTGAAGACTTACTCGCACGAGTCCCCACATCCGTTCGCCTGATCCAGATCACAGGTGGAGAGCCACTGGTGCAAAAGGACCAGGTGATTGCGCTCTGCGAAGCTTTGCATGCCAGAGGAAAAAAGATTCTTCTAGAGACGGGCGGACACAGAAGCCTGGATGGAATTCCAGACTACGTCCACATTGTCATGGATATCAAGCTTCCGGGATCGGGACAGGCTCACCATCCATTCGAGAAAAATTTCGAGTGGCTCAAGAAGTCGGACGAAATCAAGTTCGTGATTCAGGATAGAATCGATTTTGACGCCGCACTTTCCTGGATCAGATCTCACAATCTAGAGAACGTGTGCCATCTACTCCTTTCCCCTGTATGGGGAAGCGTGGCTCCAGCAACTCTCACGCAATGGTTGCTTGAAGAAAACATTGACGCACGCATGCAGATCCAGCTTCATAAGATCATCTGGGGAGCGAATGCAACAGGAGTTTGATTCACTGCATAAACCCGCGGAGTCACGCGTAGTGGAAATCGTGAAGCAGTTTCGGTTTGAAGCAGCTCACTTCCTGCCACGAGTTCCAGAAGGACACAAATGCGGACGCATGCACGGCCACTCGTTTCGCTTCGAAATAAAACTCAATGGAGAAGTGAACCCGCAGACCGGATGGCTCATGGACTTCGGAGACATCACTTCCGTTGTAAAGCCGCTCCTTGAGAAGTATCTGGACCACAATCTACTCAATGAAGTTCCAGGCCTCGAAAACCCAACGAGCGAAGAAGTGGCGATCTGGCTCTGGAAGAGACTCAAACCTTCCATGCCATTTTTGACGGAAATTATTGTTCACGAAACGTGCAATGCAAGATGTATCTACAAAGGCTGAAGGCGCAGTAGTCCTTCTGAGTGGCGGTCTCGACTCTGCAACTGTATTGCAGATTGCGAAATCGCACGGATACTCCTTGATAGCATTATCCTTTGACTACGGACAACGGCATAAATTCGAACTGGAAAGAGCGCGGGAGCTTGCCATCAGGGCGAACGCAAAACATTTAGTACTACGTATTGATCAAGAACTCTTCAAAAATACGGCTCTCGTGCCGGGAGGCCCTGCCGTTCCCGAGAAACGTCAAATCGATGATTCTATCCCTGTCACTTATGTGCCCGCGCGAAACATACTATTTCTCTCTCACGCTCTCGCGGTATGCGAATCCAATGACATAGGGAATATTTTCATCGGGGTCAACGCGCTGGATTATTCAGGATACCCTGATTGCAGACCAGAATTCATTCAGGCATTCGAACAAATGGCAGCACTGGGAATGAAACGGGGTGTGGAAGGAAGGCCCATCATAATCCACGCGCCACTCATGCAATGGAACAAGGCGCGGATCATTCAAGAAGGAATGAAACTGGGAGTAGACTACTCCAGGACCTCTAGCTGTTACCAGCCTTCCGCTTCTGGAAAACCGTGCGGATTGTGCGACAGTTGTGTTTTGCGCGAAAAGGGATTTGCGGAGGCGGGCCTGATCGACCCACTGAAGAGCTGATTGACGTACCAACCCCCTCTCACAGCCTGAAATTTAGATGAAAGTACTTGGCGTCATTCCAGCGCGATACGGTTCTCAGAGATTTCCGGGTAAGGTCATTGCACCGCTCGGCAAAAAGCCAATGGTTCAGTGGGTCTACGAAGCCGCATCGCGGTGCAAGGATCTTGATCATCTTGTCATCGCAACAGACGATGAAAGAGTGCGGGATGCAGTGAAGGCGTTTGGCGGAGAAGTGCTGATGACATCTGAAGACCACAAGGCGGGCTCAGACAGACTCGCGGAAGTTTCGGAATCATACAAAGACTATCAGATTGTCGTTAACATTCAGGGAGACGAACCGGGCATCGAACCAGACCTGATCTCTGGAGTCGTTCAGCTCTTAAAAGACCATCCTGAATGGGAAGTAACTACAGCTGCTCGCCCCTTTGAAGATGCGGAAGATCCGCTCATTCCAAACCGCGTCAAGGTAACACTCACCAAGAAAGGTAAAGTGCTCTATTTTTCAAGATCGCTCATTCCATTTCCAAGAAACAAAACGGGACATCCTGTTTTTCTCCATCTGGGAATCTACGCGTATCGTCGGGATTTTCTGCTTCGCTTTCGCACGCTGCCCGGTTCTGGTCTGGAAGATACAGAATCTCTCGAGCAGCTCCGAGTACTTGAGAACGATTACTCGATGGGCGCACACATTGTGAAAGGTTCGCTACCTGGAGTGGATACACCCGAAGATCTGCAGAACATCACCGCCATCTTTCGCAAGAAGGGAATGTTAGAGTGACCCTTGGCGAACGCCTCATGGAGATCGTCCGAAGAATTCGGACTTTAAACGAGGAAGGAAAGCGGACATCGATTCCGTTTTCAGACACAATCTACCGAAAGCTGCTGAGCGATTTGTGCGAAAGCGAAGATCGCATGAGATTCTATCTTCGTGTGCTTTCAGATGCGCACTACCTTTTCACAATCAGACTCGTGGAACCAGATGAGCGACTTCTCATTCATGGACTAGAAGCATACGTTGTCTGCGATGTTCCAGTCATCATGCGATTGAAGGAAGTATCTTACTCGGAACTGGAGCTCTCCTACGAAGGCCAGTATTACAAAAGAAAACAGGCAACGTTGATTCTGAGGGAACTGATTGGCAACGCTCGCCAGTTCAACAATACCCCTCTTGGAAAAAGCATGAACCTGGCCATGATGCTCCAGCAATACGAGCAGTTCATGGCAACTCGATTCGCAGAATTCTCGGAAGGCTGGAAACAGAAGAAACTGAACGAACTACTTCCCGAAGTGGGCTTTGATATTGGATCAGGCAGTGCAACTGCCTCGTCCGCAAAAACGGAAGCACAACCACGTCGAGCGATTGACTCGGAACATCTGCAAAAAATCGAAGAGATGAACCGCTCTGGAAAGTGGGGAGAAGCGGTGGATAAGTTCGGTGTTCAATTTCTGGTTCGCATCCACCTTCGCAAATACGAATTCGAGCAAATCAAAACGCTGATCAAACAGCACAAAATCGCTACAGAAAAAGATCTTCGATTCCTGAGAGATACACTGAAAATGATGGAAGGTAGATTTGAAGAAGATCCCGAACTTGTTAAACACAAAGAAGAAATGATCGAACTGCGTCGACTGGCTCAACTGAAAATGAACCAGGTGCTGATTGCGCGCAAAGAGTTCGAATCGCAGGGAAATTAAAAAAGCCCCGCCATGGCGGGGCTTCTCAATCGAATGAATGATGCGCTGCCGTTCACACGGGCAGCGCAATCCAAATCAAGGTTGTTTGGCCGGCGTGGTTGAGTCCGCAGTAGGCTTGTTCCTCTTTTCAGGAATGTAGCGGAAATCAACATTGATATCTATTTGATCTGCATAGATTTGATCGCGCGCATCAGACGAATCGCGACGATACTTCTCTGGAATGCGAAGATCAAATACAGGGTTCAAATTCGCAGGATAGATGTAAGGATTGGACTTGTCTGCTTTCTTGTTTGCGTCTGCAGTGTTTTCATCTGTAGACCAGTCTCTCTCTTTACCCGCAATGACAGGGAACTTCGCTTCTTTAGGATGATCCCCTCTCACGATTTCTGTTTTTCCGAAAGGGCTAATCAATGCATAGTTGTCGTACGGATACTTCAACTGATAGATACGTTCTCCGTTCAGTTTCGCAAGACGAGCCATCCGAATGCAATCCAGGTAGTATTCGATTCGTGCACGACGATGATGCGGTTCCATGCGTTGATTGGGAGCTAGATTGGTATCCACGATCAGAGCGCGACGGCGTGCTTCGCGTGCGAGGCCCAGGTGCTTGTATCCCATTTCAATATTGCGTTCGATCTCGTATTTGTTATGGGCGTAGTGCACTTCTTTTTGATCATACGTTCTCGAATCGCGAGGAATTTCACGATTGCGCGCGAAATCGCGACGCTTATCTGACTTCTGACCGTAGTCAATGGAAATGTCAGTCGCAGTCATGTCTGCGGGATCCGTTGGATCTTTCTTTTCTATAGAATCACGCATCATTGCTTCCGCACGATCCAGGTAGAGCTGGCTAAGACCTTCGAGCATTCTCTCCACGCGAGCCTGAGAATCCAGAAACCGATTGTATGAATTCACAAAATTGCCCTCATACAGGTAGACCATGCCTTCCTGATAGATGCGCTTGATATCTCCAAAGAGCTTGATTCTCTCTGGCTGCGCAGTGGTTCCTGCAGGTGTTGCCGGAGCCTTCTTGTCATCCCCCTGAGGAAGGGCGGCCTGGCAATCCGGGAATGGATCGCAGGGATAGTTGTAAGCCATCGTGCGGATTTCGCGCAAATAGCGAATCAGCTCGTTTCGCTTTTCGGTGGCTTTTTCAGCCACCGACTCCGCATGGATCGCCACGGGGAGACATAAAAGTAGTAAAAATGCCAGTCTGCGCTTCATAATGAGAAGAACCCTCGAGTAAGCTCTTATTCCTATCGGTGGATGCAAGTTCAAACCTGACGCAGGCCAAAATAAAATTTACACGCCGGCACGGGCAAGCCAACGTGTAAAACCCGATGCGCATCAAACAGCCCGAAATATCCAAGGCTAAAGCCATTTCCTATCGGGTCAAAGACAAGAGCACCTGCAAGGTCTGTGGCTTCGAATTCAACCGGGAACAACTTCATTCGGGCGGGGGCCGCTTGATCGCCGGGAAACTCACCCAGGAGCTTCGCCGGCTCTACGAGGTGAGCAAAAGATATGGCAAGGTGTATCCACTGGCTTATTCCATCCTGACCTGTCCACAGTGCCTGTTCTCCTCTTTTCCAACTGATTTTGCTCTTCTTCCGCCGGATGAAGTAGAAAAACTAAAGAAGGCCACTCTGGACAGGCGTACGTCTGTCGAGAAGATTGTGGGGCCCGTTGATTTCGCAGACGATCGAAATCTGGTTTCCGGCGCGGCCAGCTATCTGCTGGCCATAGACTGCTATCAAATGCGGGGGATGGGAATCGCACCCACTCCCAAAAAAGCAATCTGCGCACTTCGGGGTGCCTGGCTTTTCCAGGACATGGCGGAAGAATTTCCAAAGTACGGTTTTGAGAAACTGAGCGAATTCCTCTATCTTAAGTCAGTCAGCTGGTACATCCCCACTCTCGAAATCATGACGAATGGCCGCGAACCTCATGAGCAATTCATCAACCTTCTTGGTCCGGATACGGACAACAACTGGAGTTTTGATGGTGTTATCTATATCAACGGGTACCTGACGCGCAAGTACCTCAATCAGCTTGCACCCACAAAAGAAAAGAAGCTCGAATACCTGGACCGAAGCAAACGCTACCTCGGAAAACTATACGGCATGGGCCGCGCATCCAAGAGCAAACCTTCCGTCATCATAGACATGGCCAAAGAACTCTATGAAGAATTGCAGAAGGAAATAGATACAATCAACGGGGTTCCGCCCACTGCTCCAGCCGCATCCTGATTATCACCGCACTGCGCTTATCGTTTCGTACGACGGAACAAAATATGCGGGCTTCCAATACCAGAAGAGCGGAACAAGCATTCAAGAGTTGCTGGAAAATGCTTTGCAGATTGTTGTACGCGAACATACGCGAGTGGATTGCGCTGGAAGGACAGACAGCGGAGTTCACGCAACAGGCCAGGTGGCCACATTCTTATCTCCTGTTGCGCCGGATCCTGGGAAGCTCACTTATTCCCTGAATTCGCTGCTGCCTTTTGATGTTTCCGTTCAGAAATCGCTGAACATGCCGCGCAACTTTCATCCTCGGTTTTCTTGCATCGCTCGCGAATATGAATACATGTATCACATTGGCGCGCGAAGTCCATTCTGGCGCGGAAGGTCCTGGCACAGAAAGAAAGGCTTTGAAATAGAAGAAATCAATCAAGAGCTTGCGGCGATTTGCGGTCATAGAGACTTCATTGCTCTGACAAAAACACTCTACGAAGGAAAAGGAACGGTTCGATATCTCGATTCGGCCGTTCTCTACAGAAAAGAAGATCCATGGACCGGGCACGGAGATATGATCGTTCTGCGTGTTCGCGCCAATGCATTCCTGCACAACATGATTCGAATCCTCGCCGGAACAATTGTAGATCGAGCAGCAGGAAAGCTTTCCTCTATTACAGACGCAGTTCTGTCTGGATCCCGTTTCAAGACAGGACAGACGGCCCCGTCGGAGGGCTTGTATTTCAGACATGCGTTTTATGTCCCCGGAACAGCCCCCGGACTCAAGGAACTGGCTCTTCCGGATGATCATCCGCTCATGAGGATTCATGCTGGCAGAATGAGGAGTTCCCGAGAAGGTGACCAGGAAAACCATGCGAAAGAGTAGAATCCTGATCTGCATCGTTTTGCTCGCAGCGGGCACAGCCGCAAGCAGCCTTCATGCCCAGGAGCAGCAGTCTGCTTCCCGCGTGAAGCATGAGATTGGGCTGTGGATCGGAGCATCCAACCCCCTCCCTGGCACTGAACTGGATGCAGCACTCGATTCCAACCTGGGTGGAGGTCTGTTCTATCGCATGACCTGGCCCTGGATTCTGTATACGGAATTCGGGACGTCTTATTCGAACTATTTTTCGCGCGAAACTCAAAGCGCAACTGTCATCCCAATTTACGCAGCGCTGAGTTATCCAATCCAGCTCCCGATTCGTATGCAGGTTTTCTTAAAGGCTGGCGGTGGAACAGCATACGTACTGGTGCGCCCTATAAACAGACATGGCTGGGAACCTCTTGGATACCTTGGCACTGAGTTTTCGATCCTTGCCGGGCGCAGATTCAGAATCGGTCTTCGCATAGACTACAATCTGGTTTACGAAAAACATCTGAAAGATCCAGAGCAACCTCTCTTACCCATCACAACTGGAACAACAGATCCAAGGTACCAGAAGACGCAATATTTCAAGAAGCGAAACGGTCATTTCTTCCACTTTGGGCTGATGACTTCTTTTATTCTGTGAGGTTTATATGAAGAGATGCCGCTTAACGTTACTATTGATCGCACTCCTGATGGTGGCATCATGCAAGGGTAAGAATGCGGAACCGCTTCTGTCCAGCCTCCTGGGGATGAACAGCAAGACTGTATTGATCCTGAAAGGCACGTACGCATCCGACTCTCCGCTCGAATTCACAGAACTAAACAACAATAACCTCTACGTGGACGCAGAAGATACTTCTGTGGATCTAGTCGGGGTGCCCAGATACAGCCAGCTGCCTATTTACCTGGACATTGGCGAGATTCGCCTCTCTTCAAAGGATTACGGAAACGGACTCTGGAGCATTGATACTGCGAAGGATGCGAAGGCTTTCTGGGATGTAATCGCATCTGAACGCCAGGTCTACTGCAGTCAGCCTTACTCTGTAAGCCTCGAAAATGATACCTGCTTCTCTACGGGCGGACTCATCAACTATCAGGAATTTATGAACGGCCGCGGTGCGCTCTACCCTTCAAGAGACGTCGGGCCCGGTGTATATCTCCATGCAGGAATTTTTGTTCGCGCAATCGCAACCGGCCATAGCAAACTGGCGGGCGCAATTCAACAAACTGCGTTCGACAACAACGTTGTAATCAACGCAACCAACATCACTTCGCTTGTTCAGTACGATCCCAATCTGAACGATGGTCTGAAACAGGTTCTGCCGCCGTACTGGTTTCCTCTCCATTTCAACTCTATCATGGGCGGCGTAACTGCTAACTCTATGTACATGACTAACGATTACGTAACAAGAGTCGTTGAAATGCGTTTCAACATGAAAGAAAATATGATGGTTCATGGGTTTACGGATACAAATGGCTATCGCTCCATTGTTGCATTCAGTGACTGGAGAAGAGCACATGCGCAGGAACGCGATCTGGGTGGCAATGTGCTCATGCGCGCGCGCGTTTATTATCCGGACTATGTGAACACTCTCGTCATTCAGGGCGGAACAAAGAGCAATCGGCACTACTATGCAATCGTGGATCCGGTTGAAACTTATATTGAGGACAATCTTCCAGTGGCGGCGACGCCGGTACGACAGGGTACCAACATCATCAAGAACCTGATGGGTGGAGTGAACTACATCATCCAGTGCAGATTTGATGCGAATAATGACGGGTATCCTGAAACCATTCTGGACCAGCAGACCTTCGGTGTTCTACCCGGTCCAGGGACAGTTACTATTGGATGCCAGTGCGGCGGCGGGGTCACTCTCTGCCATTGACCTCTGCGGTTGACTATTTTCGCGATCAGAATCCTGCCTGATTTGATGCAGAAACGACCTGACGCAGGCGACGGCGAATTTCGCGAGCTCGTTTGCGGTTGGCCTCAAGAATCGCCGCATTGCGCGCATGATCTTCGGGCGAATATCTCTCCGCAAACAACTTCTGCAATATTCGCTCAGTAAGAACATACCAGGACGCGCTGGAACTGGCCAGAAGCTCTCCGGAAGGGGAATGGATGGTACCGCGTGTGTAGAGCCTTCTCTTTCTAACTGCAGTCAGCCAGCAGCGAACGGAAACCTGAGTCTCCAGAGGCATCGCGCGATGGTACTTCATGTGAAGTTGCTCCGTCATCACAAAATGGCCCACATGAAAGCACAATGTACCCTGCGCCTCATCTAAAAGGGCGGCAATGACGCCACCGTGCACAAATCCAGGCGCGCCTTCAAAAGATTTTTCCACACTGTGCTGAAATCTCACTTCTCCCGTTTCGTTATGAAATGGAAAATCTGCGTGTAGTCCTTTCGCATTATCGGGCCCACAGCCGTAGCAGTTTGGGTGATGCCAGTCACGCGCTGTCTGACTGGGAAGCGGTTTGATCATGTGTCAGATTTCAGAATAGACAGCCGGCGCGCATCCAATCTTTATCATCGAGTGGATCTTGATATAGTGAGTTTTGCAGTCGCTCCTCTTGGATGCAACTGCTCCATTCTGCGGGAAACGGCAACCAACGAAACCATAGTCGTGGACCCGGGCGGAGATGCGGATCGAATCATTGATCTGCTCACAGAGAAGGGCTGCAAGGTTAAATACATCGTTCATACTCACGCTCATTTCGATCACGTTCTTGGAACGCATGAAGTCGCTTCTCATTGCAGAAATTCAGGACACGCATCCGCGGTATGTATGCATCCGGGGGATCTCCCTCTGTATCGAATTCTGCCCCAGCAGTGCGGCTGGTTTGGTCTACCTCCTGTCGAAGCAAAAGAAGAAATATCACACAGACTGGAGGATGATGAAGTGTTGTCGTTCGGTAGATTCAAAATGCATGTCTTGCACACGCCCGGACACACTCCTGGATCCTGCTCCTTTAGCATCGCAGAGCGCGGAATCCTCTTCAGCGGGGACACGTTATTCGCAGGAAGCATAGGCAGGACCGATTTGCCTGGCGGCGACTACGACCAAATCATAAAAAGCATAAAAGATCGCCTCATGGTACTAGACGACGGAACCACTGTGATCCCCGGCCACGGAGAATTCACGCGGATCTTTGATGAAAAAAGAACAAATCCCTTTCTCTAATCTACTGTGCTATTTCACACTTTAGACTTCGCGCTGTTCTTTGGTCTGGTCCTGGCCGCTTACCATCTGGCCCCTACGAGCTTCCGAAAGAATTTACTCCTGGGTGCTTCTCTGTTTTTTTACGGGTACTGGAACTGGCGTATACTAGGCCTGCTTGCAGTAACGGTAACTGCAAACTACATCTGCGCGCTACAATTGGAGAAAACGCGCAAAAGAATCTGGCTGATCGTAGCCATCTGCGTCAATCTCGGACTACTTGGCTTTTTTAAGTATTACGGTTTCTTTGCAGAGAGTCTGTCCTTACTTCTGGGCCGAATGAATCCAGGCCTGCCCGCACTGAACGTACTTTTGCCAGTCGGGATTAGCTTCTATACTTTTGAATTGATTTCCTACGTAGTTGATGTGAGCCGCGGACTACCCGCGGAGAAGAACTTCCGCGATCTACTTCTATTTGGGACTTACTTTCCAAAAATGATGGCCGGCCCGATCGCAAGGGCCGGTCATTTGATTCCTCTTTTAAAGGATCCTCCAAAATCAACGTTAAGCGGTATTCAGAGTGGTTCCATCCTCGCATTCAGCGGGCTTTTCAAGAAGCTAGTCATCGCGGACAACCTGGCACTGGAAGTAAACAGACTGGTGGGAAACCACGGAGCTCCCATGAGTGCACTCGACATCGGGAAGCACACAATTTCTGACGCACCCACCCTGATACTGGCCGCAACTTTTTTCGCGGTTCAGATTTATGCAGACTTCTCCGGGTATTCAGACATGGCCCGGGGTATGTCTCGAATGCTGGGAATCGAACTTGTCCAAAACTTCAATCATCCATTTCGCGCAACCAACCCCGCCGAATTCTGGAGACGATGGCACATCACTCTGGGCTCCTTTCTCAGAGATTACATATACATTCCGCTCGGTGGAAATCGATCGGGGATGGGAATGCAGATGCGAAATCTCCTCATTGTCTGGACGATTGGTGGACTGTGGCATGGGGCTTCCGCCGGCTACGTGGCGTGGGGATTCTATTGCGGGCTGTGCCTGTGCGTGTATGTCCTTCTGCGTCCTTTTCTTTCAGGCGGAGGCCCGATCGTTCGTGGGGCAGGAGTTCTTGCTACATTTCTGACTTTTGCACTGGGCCTGATGATCTTTCGCCTGGGTTCGCCCCTGGAAGTGGCACGACTGCTAAGCATATGGAAAGCCCCAGAAATTCACCCGCTTGCTTTCTTATTCTGTCTTCCAGTATTTGTTTCGCACATTAATGGAGACAATCAGAGCATTCTGGAAAAGCTTTCTCCTCGCGCAAAATGGGCTTGCCTGATTGCTATGTTTTACGTATTAATCTTTTTGGGCAGATTTTCAGGAGATGAGTTCTTCTACTTCCAGTTTTGATTCAGAGGAAATGCTCAAACGGCTTTTGGGCAATTCAGATCGCGCCCCGGAACGAGAACGCATGGTCACCGAACAGATCCAGAGAAGAGGCGTAAAGGATCCTCGCGTTTTGCGAGCTATGCGAGCCATCCCGCGACACGCATTCATTCCTGGGAATCTGCAAAGCGAAGCGTACGAAGATCATCCTGTGTCCATCGGGGAAGGACAAACAATTTCGCAGCCATACATCGTGGCGTACATGACAGAACTTCTAGAAGTTAAACCAGGACATTCGATTCTTGAAATTGGAACAGGTTGCGGCTACCAGACGGCAGTGCTTGCCATTCTGGGCGCAGAAGTGTATACAATCGAAATCATTGCCAGCCTGCAACAGACGGCCCGGCAGACGCTGCATGCTCTTGGATTCGAGAACATTGATTTCTATTGCGGGGATGGAAGCTCAGGCTGGCCACAGAAACGAACGTTTGATCGAATCATAGTCACAGCTGCTCCACCAACCATTCCACAAGAATTGGTGAATCAACTGGCAGAATCCGGAAAGATGGTGATTCCGGTGGGGGAAATGCAACAAGATCTTACCGTCATGCGTCGATCAAACGGGCGTCTGTCGGAAGAAAAAGTCCTGCCGGTAAGATTTGTTCCTATCACACACTGACCCATTCTAAAGAACTCGTGCAGATCTTCAAATTTTCAACGGAAGCAGTTTGACGGCCCCGGGTCGTGGTCAGAGTTTGTGCCATGGGCCGCAGCCTCGTCATTCTTGCCTTCCTACTGTGCTCTTCTCTAAGCGCAGAAATCGTATATATGAAGGACGGCCGCATTCTCGAAGGTTCCATCGTGGCCCAGAACGATCAGACCCTGGATATTAAAACAAAAAACGGACTTCAGAAGATTCAAAAGTCCACCGTGCGAAGAATTGCATATCACACGGCGGAAGAGAAAGCAAAACTCGAAGCGGAACGGAAGGCCAGACGAGACGCGGCCATGAAAGAACTGGAGCGCATGAGACAACTGCGCGCGCAGGAAGAAGAAGCACGTAAAAGAGCGGACATCGCTCGGCAGGCAGAACTGGCCAAACAGCGCGCCGCTGCGGCCAAAGCTGTACGCGAAAGTGTTGAGCGCGAAGATATGGAGAAACCAGACGATATCATTGGTTTCAAAGACTTCGCGTGGAGGTCTGCTCTGGTTCCAGGATGGGGTCATTTCGCAATAGGGAGACCGATTGTTGGATCCATCTATGCAGGCGCAACGGCCGGTGCACTCTACAACATCTATGACAAAAGGCGCAAGGCGCTGGCCGCACGCGATGCGAACCACAACGACGTTCTGGTCAACCTTCTCGTTTCTGTGGCACCTGTGGACGCTCCTCTTCCGTTCCGACTTGCCTACGGGTTAGACGCAAACCGCAGGGCTTTCACCGAGTACAGGGCACGCATCAATCGCTACAATTACTCCATTGCTTCCCTCGGAATTGTCTACGGAGTGCAGATGACCCACATTATCCTGAACGGTATCACGTGGGAAAGTGGTTTCATTGTGGACAGTGGGGTTCGCCCTACCTTTGACATTTCGTATAATGAGCATAATACGGACGAACGATCCTTCAACCGCGAGCCGGACAAACAAATAGTCGCGTCTTTTAGAATGACCTTCTAAAGTTATTCCTTGAACTTCACCGTGGGCGTGAGATAAAAGGACCCATGGCCATCCCTCCACTGGACATAAGCAAAAAGATCGTAGACTTCTTTGAAAAAGCAACGGTCGGAACGTTAAGCGGCATTCGCGATATCCTGGATACCTCCATGGGTAGCACCGCAAATCGTTTGAGCGAGCTCACTGACAAGCCGCTCGTTAAGTTCACAGAAATCCAGGGCGCGTTTCAAAAAGCTGCAGGCCAGCTCAGCACTGCCAACCAGGTAACTGCTTTCGGGCTCGCAACAGCCATTCAATCCGTCACAGATGCATTCGATAGCGCCGGAAATGCTCTTCGCATCGCAGATGAATTCACGCACAAACATATCTTTGAAAATGTGCATATCAGCAGCACCGCCGGGACTTCTTTTGATGCGCTACTGAAGACCAAGATTGTTGCGTCCTTTCGCTTGCGAGATGCTGATTGCAGCGCCCAGCAGATCGCAGAGGCAGTCAAAGCTTCGGGAAAGACCAGCGCCGTTCTTTTTGTTCCGGGGCTTTTCTGTGATGATGGAATGTGGACTCAGGGACCAGAGCCCCTCCTCCCATTGATCGAATCCATGGGATATGCATCCGTATTGATTCGTCTGCACCCAGGGCTTCCCATTTCGGAGAACGGACAAAAGCTCGTTACACTCCTGGATGATCTGTTTGCGAACATCGAGATCCCGTTGCACATCATCAGCTTCAGCAACGGCGGCCTCATTCTACGCAGCTGTCTATACTACGCGAAGCTGGCGGGCAAACCATGGTTGAAGCATTTGCGCAAGGTCGCCATCATCAGCCCTCCAGACGGCGGTTCCTATATTGAAAAACTTGGTTTCTGGCTGGGCCTTGCGCTGAAGTCGACTCCCTCTCTTGGTCTGCAACTGCTCGGCTGGGTTGGTCATATGCGCAGCGATGCGATGAAGGATCTTTCGCATGGGATCATTCGCCAGGAAGACAGACATGAACTCAGCCAGATCAAAAGGTACGGTGTGGATCTATACTACAATGAACTGGATGATCTGGACGCGTATCTGATCTACAGCCTCATATCAGAAAGCAATGATCCGGTGAAGACGTGGCTGGGAGACGGAGTTTGCGAAAAGAAAAGCCTTGAGTATCTTCGTGAGTCAGTGTACTTGAAAAAACCAAATCCAGAAAAACGGGTGCGGGTCATCGCGCAAAGATCTCATTTTCAAATTCTATCTTCTGCAGAACTGAGGATGCACCTCAAGGAAATCTTCTCGTGAAAGATAAAACCATCTTCGCAAAAATCATAGATAGAGAAATTCCCGCGTCGATCGTCTACGAAGACGATCAATGTCTGGCCTTCAAAGATGTTCATCCCCAGGCACCGGTTCACATACTGATCGTTCCCAAAAAGCCAATCGACCGGCTTAGCTCTGCTTCAGGCGAAGATCAATTGCTCCTTGGCCATCTACTTCTGACCGCGAACAAAATCGCAGAGCAGGCGGGGCTAAAAGATTTCAGACTGGTAGTCAACAGCGGTCCCGGGGCCGGGCAGACTGTGCTTCACTTGCATGTGCATATACTGGGTGGACGCGAGATGGAATGGCCGCCCGGTTAGGGCGACCATTTTGATTTATTTGTAGAACTTTAGTTTCTGGCTGCCTTACTTCTTCCCGCTGTTGTAGGCAGACTGAACGCAGCTCCAGTAGGTCATACAAGCGTCGCCTTTGGCGGCCAGAGTCTGCTTGTAGCAAACCAGAGTCTTCTCTTTGAACTTTCCGCAAGTGCGCATGCACCCGCCGTACATCGTTTTACTCTGCTCGGCGGTCGGAACCTTGTTGTTCTTTTTCCAGATGTCGACAGCACATTCACGATACTTCGCGCAAGCGGCCTCGCAGGTCGCAGGCTGTGCAATCGCCTGACTGAAACCCAGAGCAAGCAGGACCACAACCAGAGTGCTGTAAAGAATCGATCTCATTTTCCCTCCGGGGCAATTCCAAATGCCACCTGTATAGTAGACGGTCCCCCCGTCCATTCGTTCGCGCAAAACCGGCTTTCAAGCCGTGCCTGGACCAGCGACAGGTTGCCGTAGCCTATGCCGAATGCCAAAAAATCAGGCAAAAAAATGCCATTTCCGGGGGTACATTACTTGCTCTTATACGCATGAGCGGCTAACCATGCGGCGAACCAAATATCAGGAGTCTTTGAATGGCTAAATCACCATCAGAAGTCCTCAACTGGGCCAAGTCGGAAAAGGTCGAGTTTGTGGACATTCGTTTTACCGACATGTTCGGAACCATGCAACATTTCACGATGCCGCTACACGCGATCGACGAAGAGTCTTTCACATACGGGATCGGTTTTGATGGTTCCTCCATCCGCGGATGGAAAGCAATCAACGAATCAGACATGCTGGCTCGTCTGGACGCAGATACGGTGTTTATTGATCCGTTTCTCGAGCACAAGACGATGGCAGTCGTATGCGACATTTACGAACCAGGAGCGAATCCGAAACCTTACGGCCGCGATCCTCGTTACATTCTAAAAAAAGCGATCAAATACATGCAGGACAGCGGAATTGCTGACACTGTGTGGTTCGGGCCAGAAGCAGAATTCTTTATCTTCAACGATGTGCGCTTTGACCAGAACATGAACTCTGGCTTCTACTTCATCGATTCAGACGAAGCATCCTGGAACATGGGCCGCGATGAAGGTCCAAACCTTGGATACAAAATCCGCACCAAAGAAGGATACTTCCCTCTGCCTCCAAGCGATACATTCCAGAACATTCGCTCTGAAATGCTGCACGAAATGGAAAAAGCCGGAATCAAAACCGAGAAGCACCACCATGAAGTAGCAAGTCCTGGACAGGCTGAGATCAACTTCGTCGTAGACGAAGGAATCAAGATGGCAGACAAACTGCAACTTTACAAATACATTGTGAAGAACGTAGCGCGTCGTCATGGATACTCCGCTACTTTCATGCCAAAGCCAATCTTCGGCGACAACGGTTCTGGCATGCACACACACCAGTCCCTGTGGAAAGGCGGAAAGAATATCTTCGCTGGAAACAAATATGCGGGAATTTCCGATCAGTGCTTGAACTACATCGGCGGTATTCTCAGCCATGGACCGGCTCTGCTCGCTTTCACCAACCCTACTACAAACAGCTACAAGCGTCTTGTTCCAGGGTTTGAAGCTCCTGTGAATCTTGTATACTCTGCAAGAAACCGTTCTGCGTCGATTCGTATTCCGATCGCTGTCAGTGCGAGCGAAAAGGCAAAGAGAATTGAATTCCGTACTCCGGACGCGTCTTGCTGCCCATACATTGCATTTGCTGCGATGATCATGGCTGGTCTGGACGGTATCCAGAGCAAGATCGATCCAGGTGGACCGGCAGACTTCAACCTCTATGACGCAACGCCCGAACAAAAAGCGAAATTGAAATCAGTTCCGCCTAACCTCACAAAGGTTCTCGACGCACTGGAAGCGGACCACAGCTGGCTGACCAAAGGCGGAGTATTCGACGAAGATTACATCAGCAACTACATCGAATACAAGCGCGCGGAAGTTGAAAAAATCGTAAACCAGAGACCACACCCTTACGAATTTGTTCTCTACTACGACTGCTGATATTCAGCTGCTTTACCGGGAAGAAGCGTCCGCGAAAGCGGGCGCTTTTTTTTTGCAGAGAGGGGCTTCCGCGCGGACTGTTATTCCTTATTGCTCCTGGTAGGATTTCCAATCTTCGTGCAGAATGGAACGAAGGGATTCCGGAATCACCTGCGATTGTTTGCGGCGATGATCATACGCTACCTGCACGGTTCTTGCCCTTGCAAAATCTTCCTTCGACTTTGAATCCCGAATGAATGCCAGAAAATCCCAGGACTTGTTTCCAATTTTGGAAACGCACGTCAGCACTTCTACGCCTGCACCAAATTCAATCGGACGAATCATATCCACTTCGATTCGAGCAAGCAGAAATGGTACAGCATACAATTCAGTCACTCCCAGCCGTCGCACACAGTAGTCCACCCGGCCGATTTCGAGGTAAGCCACGTAGTTCGCGTTGTTTACGTGAGCAAAAGGATCCATATCGTTCCAGCGAGTCTGGATCGGAGTGATGATCATTCTTACTCGATGTGGACAGCGTGCGAGCGGTCAATTGTTTCCCTCAGATGTTGGTAACGAATTGCCGAGGCGGCGGAAGGCGCAGACGGAGGCAAAAAAAAACCCGGCCGCGAAGCCGGGTCCTTTCGATTCAGTGAATACAATCAGCCGCCGTTTGCAGCCATGTAGTCAATGATCGCCGCGTAGAATTCGTCGCGGTCTAGAGTAGTTGTTCCAGCGCCGGTCACATCCAGGTGATCCTGGTGAACCACATCTGCATGAGAACTTTGCTGAGCAGAAGTAGGATTGTTCATGTCCGTCAGGTAACCAAGGCCAGTGTCCTGAGTCATGTAGTCATCACAAAGGAAGCAAGTGGAGTACGCCAGACGATATCCCATCTGCTGAGAGTTGATGCCTACCAGTCCGTCATCATCTTCGTCAGTTTTGCTTCCGTTTCCTTTTCCGAGAGCTCCGTCGTTGTCGCAGTCATCAGAAGCAACTGCACAGGATGCACCGTCGCCGTCGATATCATAGAAGCCCTTGCTCAAAATGTAGAGAGCGGCATTCACGTCCAGGCCTTGCTGGGCTGTGATCACAGATGCAAGACGATTGGATACAGCTGTGGAGTAGCTCGCATACGCTGTATTGTAAGCTTTCATTCCAGTCGTTACGCCATCTGTGGAGCTATAGTCATTGTAAACCAGTTGCTTGGCTGCTGCGATCGGATCGTTTCCCGCCCCATACACAGTGTTTCCGTAGAACGTGGCCAGTGCGCTCACTACGCTTGTAACACCTGGACCAAGATTCAGGATGTACTTTGCAACCGGTGAGCCGCGATGAGGAGAAGAAACGGAAACCATTGTTTTGACGACAGTGAAACCTTTTCTTTGTTTCAGAACTACAGCCGCTTTGCGCGCATCGATGCCGCCCTGGGAATGACCAATGATGTTCACATAGGTAGCTCCTACTGTTGCAAGGTAGCTTTGAATTTGATCCGCGAGCTGAGTGCCACGAACTTCTGAGCTAGCAAATGGTTGAACGCCTGCGGCAAACGCCTTCTGGCTGGAATTGAGTCCGCCGTTGCAAACCACTTCCAGGAACTCGTCGCATGCATCACCAACGAAGTTACCGACTCCATCACCAAAGTAGAAATACCCGAGCAGGTTGTCCCATCCTGCCAGACCGTGTGCGAAAACGACTGGATTTGCCGTTTTGCGAACCGTTGCATTCGCTGCTGTAAACAAGCCACTCATGCAGAGCACGAGCCCCATCACAAAAACCTTTTTCATTTTTCCCCTTCGCGCGCACGAAGGCGCACTTTTGATGACTCCACTCTTGCATAGAGTGTACCAGGTACGCGAAAGCAGTTTTTCGCACGGCCTCTTTTGTATTTCGTATCTACTGATTTCGTGCATCGCACCAGTGATTTCGCTTTCGCACGCGCAAGGACGTTTCGCGTCTAAAAATCCTGTAGCGGTGCACTGCGATTTTTCGCATGGATCGCGCGCGTGCAAAAGCGTTTTCGCACATGAACTGAGAGAAGCATCATTTCTTATTTCCTGGATTCCAATTTATAGGAACGTTCCAGTTTTCAGGAAATCACTAATTCTCGGGAACGACCGAACTAATCCGAAGGGACTAGAAACGTAAACACAATCGTCGTCCAAGGGCATTGACAATTGCGCAGAAGAATTGATTCTGATCCGTGCAAAAGCGTGGAAGTTCTTCGAATCCGGAAAGCAGATTCATCCACACGAAACGCGAAATGGAGGAATCAGACCTTGATCCAGACGCAGTCTCTTCTCCATCTACCGAGCTTTTCGCAGACAAGAGCCGCACGGTTCTAAGCTCAAACGAGAGCCCGGACGTTCCCTTCTCGCAAAGCGTAAATCCATACAGGGGTTGCGAACACGGCTGCTCCTACTGCTACGCGCGGCCTACTCATGAGTATCTGGACTTATCTGCTGGAATTGACTTTGAATCCAAAATCTTTGTAAAATACGACGCCGCAAAACTGCTCAAAGAGGAAATCTCAAAAAAGTCATACAAACCAGATGTAATCTGTTTCTCGGGAGTTACGGATTCTTACCAACCAATCGAAAGGAAACTCCAAATCACGCGAGCCTGCCTTTCTGTTCTGCGCGAGTTTCGCAACCCCGTATCCATCATTACTAAGAATCACCTGATCACGCGGGATGTAGATATCCTGGGCGAAATGGCTAAAGACAACTTGAGCTGTGTGCTGGTATCTGTGACTACTCTCGATGAAAACATACGATCCAGAATGGAACCCAGGGCATCCACAGCCGCGCGAAGGCTCGAAACCATCCGCTTCTTGAGCGATCATGGAATCCCCGTAGGTGTTCTTGTAGCACCGGTCATCCCGGGCCTGACGGACCACGAAATTCCAGCCATACTCAAGGTAGTGAAAGAGGCAGGCGCGAGTTTCGCAGGCTACGTGATGCTACGATTGCCTCATGGGCTCAAGGAACTTTTTCTTGAATGGCTCGGGACGAATTTTCCGAATCAAAAAAAGAAAGTAACAGACAGAATCCTGGACATTCGCGGTGGAACTCTCTATGATTCGAGCTTTGGAACCCGAGGTCGGGGAGAAGGCGCTTTCGCAGAACAAATCCAGAGTCTATTTCGCCTGTCTCTCAAGAAATTCGCTTTGAATTCGGTCGGGCCAAAACTTCGCACGGATCTGTTTGAACCGGTGCAGGGACTTCTCTTTCCCGACCCTAATAAATCATGAAAGAACGTTAGGCGATCAGTAACCTGTCGTACAGATCGTGAAAGCCGGGGCCGGGTCGCCCATTGGAGTCTTGCAAACCTGTGCGCAGTCCCTTCACAAAATACATTGGAATGGTACCGCGATTCTTGACAGCCACTTCACCTCTTGGTTCAAGATCAAAAAACGTGCGAACGTACTCTGCCGTGTCCCCTGAAATATTCAATCGACCGGGCTCACCGCCCGACTCCATGCGCGACGCCACATTCACGGCGTCTCCCCAGATGTCGTAGGCGAATTTACTTTTACCTATCACACCCGCCACCACAGATCCAGTATGAACGCCCACTCGAATCTCCCAGAATGCGGACCCTGTACTGGCCAGGCGAAGTTCATTTGCCTGCTTCACAAACGCCGCCATTTCTAATCCTGCGAGGCACGCATCAATGGGATGAGTTCGATTCGATTTTGGAAGGCCGCCCACGCACATGTAGGAATCGCCTATGGTCTTGAGCTTTTCGAGGCCGTACTTTTCTGCGATCGCATCAAACTGTCCAAAAATCCCATCCAATTCCGTTACCAGATCCTGAGGTGACATAGATGCTGCGTGATGAGTGAATCCTTTGAAATCGGTAAACAGAATGGTTACGTTCTCGAACATGGTTGGGCGAACGAAACCGTTCTCCTTCAACTCAAGAGCCACGCTCTCGGGAAGAATATTCAACAATAGCCTTTCCGATTTTTCTTTTTCACGTTCCACCTGGTGAATCAGTGAACTGGAGTGAATCGCGCCCCCGATCTGCTGACAGAAAGCATAAATAGTACTGAGCTGGTCCCGGGATAAATTCATATCTCCATGATAGTTAGAAAAATATAGCATTCCCGCGGGTGCATCCGCAACGATCAAAGGCACGATCAAAGCAGACTCGATTCCAGCGCGCACCACGAAGTGGTCCAGGGGGTCCTGGTTTTCATTTCTTCGCGCAACTTTCATGTTGGGAAAATACATTGGTTTTCCGCGGCGAAGGATGGCTCCGGCCGAGCTTCTCTTTCCGGCAGAAAAACGGAGCGCCTGCACATACTTTCGCAGATCTTCGTCATGAAAGTTTTGAAAGTTCGTCTTGAAATACACTAGTTCATCTGTTTTGGGATCGTACAACTGAAGGAGCGTCCCTTCAATGGAAAAGTTCTCCTGGACATAGGCAATGATTTCATCCAGGATTTTGTTCAAATCAATGCTTTGATTTGCCTTCTGTGCAAACTCAGACAGCTTCAGGATGTCATCGCGCGCCGCTTGTATTGCTAGAGTTTTTTCGAAACTCGAATGGCGAATTCTATCCAGGATGAAAATAAAAAACACAGTAATGGAAAGAGAGGTAACGATCAGCTGCAGCGCGAAAATATTTCGCGGGATAGACACATCTAGCTTCGCAGAGACCATGAACCAGGCGTAAACGGCAACACTGGCAAAGGCTGTTAAGAGAGCATACATGCGTGGCACGGGAACCAGGCATGTAATCATAAGAACCAGAGCGAATCCTCCGGTGTAAACTGGATCTCCGCCGGTGAGGCCAGCAATCACTGCTCCGGATAATTCCACGTAGAGTAGATTTACGAATACGAGGTACATCGCATTCTTACGCACGCGATCAAAGAAAACTGCAACAAGTGCAATCAGTCCCATCAAACTCTGGCCAATTCGCAAAACAAGCATCCACGGAGAACCAGGATGAATGAGCGGATCGAGCCACAGGTAAGGGAGGCACACGAACAAGAGCAAGAACGCACCGAACCCGGCCACCCGGCTGGACTGGTAATGCAATTCTTCGCTGAAAAAACGAATATCCGGCCTGCGCGGGATGAATACGGTGCGAATGCGCGCCAGTAGTTTGTTTCTGCTTACAGCCACAGTCACGACTACGGATGCAAAGGCCGCGCTTCCATGAGGCAAGCACAATCGTTCCTTTTTTCAGTTGAACCGCAGGGCAGCGCCTGCTTTCGATCCATATGGATGAGAATCGCTATCAGGAACTACTGAGTTGCATAGAGACTCTGGAAAGTTGGGCCGGAAATCCAGACGATTTCACACAACTTCCTGAAGAAGTAAGAGTGCGTCTCATTCGTGTGGCAGGACAAATCGCCAGACCAAACAGGCTGGAGCAAAAGAATAGAAACAAAGCTCTGCGTCGGGCAAAACGATCTGCCATAGTGGCACAGGAAAGATCCGCGAGAGCCGCCACTGGCATCCGGGACGCGCGTAGAGCCACGGTGTTCAAAGCTCCCACGCAGATAGAAGGGCCCTCTCATGACTCCGCGCCAGAACTGAGTTCACCCCGCAATTGCTACGTATGCAATGCCGAATACACGAAGCTTCACTTCTTTTACGATTCCATGTGTCAAACCTGTGGCGATTTCAACTATCAGAAGAGATTTCAAACCGCACCGTTAGGCGATCAGGTGGCACTCATTACTGGCGCACGATTGAAGATTGGATATCAGGCCGCGCTGATGATGCTTCGCGCAGGCGCTCGCGTAATTGTCACTACCCGCTTCCCCGTCGACGCAGCAAATCGATACAGCAAGGAAGATGATTTTGCATCCTGGTCGGATCGCTTGCAGATTTTCGGTCTGGACTTACGTCACACACCGAGCGTTGAGCTCTTCGCTCAATACTTTGAGCAAACGTATGATCGGCTGGACATACTGATCAACAACGCCGCGCAAACCGTGAGACGTCCTCCGGGATTCTACGCACATCTGATGGAAAATGAAACCGCCGGGCTTTCTTCTATCGACGAGAAGGCGCGCACCCTGCTTTCTGCGCACGAAGATTGTTTGCGTCATTTGAATCTATTTTCAGAGACCAATCTTGCCACTGAGAAGGCTCTTCCCGTCACCTGGAACGGAAGACTCCCGGGTATAGGACTCACTTCTTCTGCCAGGCTTTCACAGATACCCTACACTCACGATCAGTCCCTTGTAGCGGAGCAGGTGTTTCCGGCCGGCAAACTCGATGCTGATTTACAACAGGTAGATCTTCGCGAAACCAACAGCTGGCGTCTTCGCATCGGTGAAATCCCAACCGCGGAAATGATCGAGCTTCAATTGATCAACGCAATCGCTCCCTTTGTACTGTGCAACCGCCTGGCTCCTATGATGCAGAAAAATCCTACAGGGCAAAAACACATAGTGAACGTGACTGCGATCGAAGGAAAATTTTATCGGTTCAGGAAACCAGACCGTCATCCGCACACGAACATGGCAAAAGCAGCACTCAACATGCTGACCCACACTTCAGCAAGCGGATTGGCCAAACATGGTATTTTCATGAACGCAGTAGACACAGGATGGGTCACGGATGAGGATCCTGCTATCCTCGCGAAACACAAACAGGACGTACACGATTTTGAACCACCTCTGGATATTGTGGATGGAGCCGCTCGAGTCTGTGATCCATTCTTCCACGGAATCCTGACTGGCCAGCACTGGTGTGGGAAATTTCTTAAAGATTATCAACCAATCGATTGGTAGATGCGACGGCCAGAACGGCCGTCGCACATTGTCTCACTTTGTTAAACGCGGAAGAGAAGGTCTCCGTAGGTTGGCATTGGCCAGAAGGATTCATCGACGATTGTTTCGAGTTTGTCTCCAACCTCACGCAGAGCGCCCATGGCTGTGAAAACAACGTCACGATAGGCTTCCGCGTGCGCTTGCGAAGACCCGTGCGTTGCGTCTGCCTTTTCGATGGCCTTTTCCAGAGCCCCGAGCTTCTCATTGAACTGCACGCCCAGAGAAGATACAGACTTGAGCAGTCCTTCTTGAACGGATACGTCAGCGCCGGCCGCTTTTACAGTCTGAACTGATTCAGCAAGGAATGTCGCATAACGGATGACGGAAGGCTGAATCATGCGACGAGCCATGTCTACCATTGTCAGAGCTTCGATGCGAATGGTCTTGCTGTAGTTTTCTAGACTGATTTCGTAGCGCGCTTCCAGTTCCGTGCGAGTGAATACTTTGTGTTTCTCATAGAGAGCCACGTTCTTCTCTGCGACGATGGACTTGAAAGCTTCTACGGTGCTGGAGATGTTTGGAAGACCGCGTTTTGCTGCCTCGGCAACCCATTCCTTCGCATAGTTGTTTCCGTTGAAAACCACACGTTTGTGCTTACGCACAATTTCCTGAATGATCGTTTTGACTTCTGCACGACGGTCCGTTGCTTTTTCCAGACGATCTCCAATCCCAGAAAGCGCTTCCGCTACAATTGTGTTGAGCGTAAAGTTTGGAGCAGAAATAGAAATCGATGCTGGCACCATTCTGAATTCGAATTTGTTTCCAGTGAATGCAAACGGTGATGTACGGTTTCTGTCAGAAGAATCTTTGGGCAGTGTAGAAAGCATTGGAGTTCCGCTGTCCAGGATTCCGCCTCTCTTGGATTCTTTCGCATCTCCCGCGTCGATCTGGTCCAGGATGTGTCCCAGCTGATCTCCGAGATAAACAGAGATGATCGCAGGAGGAGCTTCATTTGCACCAAGGCGATGATCGTTTCCCGGGTTAGCCGCGGAGACGCGAAGGAGATCTCCATACTCATCCACTGCTTTGATCACAGCGCTCAAGAACAGCAGGAACTGTACATTTTCGTGTGGTGTATGACCTGGATCGAGAAGGTTCTGGCCGTCATCTGTAGACATGGACCAGTTGTTGTGCTTCCCGGAACCGTTGACGCCCGCGAATGGTTTTTCGTGCAGCAGACACACAAGGTCGTGGCGAATCGCAACTTTGCGCATCATTTCCATTGTGAGCTGATTGTGATCTGCGGCAATGTTGGTGGTCTGGAAGATGGGTGCCAGTTCGTGCTGTGCAGGTGCTACTTCGTTGTGCTTTGTTTTTGCTGAAACGCCCAGCTTCCACAATTCACGATCCAGATCGCGCATGTAGCCCGCGATGCGATCCTTGATACTTCCAAAGTAATGATCTTCCATTTCCTGGCCTTTCGGAGGCATGGCTCCAAAAAGTGTACGGCCAGCAAAGATAAGGTCAGGACGCTGTTCGTAGTATTCGCGGTCGATGAGGAAGTATTCCTGTTCCGCTCCCACAGTTGTGGTTACTTTCTGCACCTGAGTGTTGCCAATCAGACGAAGCACACGAACCGCTTCTCGCGAAAGAGCATCCATGGAGCGAAGCAGTGGAGTTTTCTTGTCCAGAGCCTCTCCAGTATAAGAACAGAATGCTGTGGGAATGCAGAGCGTGAGTCCACCTTCGTCTTCTTTGAGGAAAGCAGGCGAGCTGATGTCCCATGCGGTGTAACCACGTGCTTCGAACGTAGCGCGAAGACCGCCTGACGGGAAGGAAGAAGCGTCTGGCTCTCCTTTGATCAGTTCTTTTCCTGAAAACTCCGCCATAGCTCTACCGTCATCGGTTGGCTTGATGAATGAATCATGTTTTTCTGCTGTAAAGCCAGTCATTGGCTGGAACCAGTGAGTGAAGTGTGTTGCGCCTTTTTCAACTGCCCAATCTTTCATTGCGGCTGCAATGTCATCCGCTTGAGCTGCAGTCAGAGGTTGACCCTGCTCGAGAACGCGTTTGAATGCGCGATATGTTTCTTTGGGCAGCATTGTCTTCATTACATGCTGATTAAATACGTTCTGTCCGAATAACGATTCGATTGTGTTTGAATTCTTTCCCACAGGGGTCTCCGAAGTCTTTTTGCCAGAGGACCACAATTTACGAGGCGGTCAAATCTTAGTTTCTCTTATTTTGCAAGTATGCTGGAAGGCGATCATGCGGCCGTGGCGGCAAGAAAGGCGAATAAATGGATTCTCCGCCGTCCACGAACAACGTCTGCCCCGTGATGTAGGAGGCAAGTGACGAGGAGAGGAACAAAACAGCCGCGCTTACTTCTTCTTCCGTGCCTGCGCGATACGCGTAATTCTTAAGAGCCATCTCCTCCACTATTTTGCGAAATTCAGGTGCGTACGTATCCAGACCACTCGATCGAATGATGCCGGGTGCAACAGAATTCACGCGCACGCCAAAATGAGCCCACTCGGCAGCCCACGATTTTGTAAGATTGTCCACTCCTGCGCGCGCCGCCGCGGAGTGCGGCATCAGCGGCATTCCATTTCTCATATCCATGAGAATGCTCACGATCGATCCACCGGACTTTTTCAAGAATCGCTCAAAGCAGGCCTTCGTAATCAAGAATGTACCCGTCAGGTTTGTATCTACGACTGCGCGAAATCCTTTCGCAGAAATCTGTTCCGTCCCTCCAGGAAATTGCCCGCCTGCATTGTTCACCAGAATGTCAAGCCCACCGAGCGCGCTTGCAAGTTCGTCCATCGCGCGGGGAATTTCTTCATCCGATCTCAAATTGCAACTCACGGTGAAAACATTTCCACTGGCTTTCAAATCAGCGGCAGCACGGGACAGCTTTTCTTCGTCTCGCCCGAGAATGCAAACAGAGGCTCCGTGCGCGAGGAAGTCACGTGCGATGCAAAGGCCTATGCCGGATCCTCCCCCGGTCACGAGTACTCGCTTTGAGCGAAAGATGCTTTCTTGAAAGAACATGCGTGATCGTGGCAGCCACCAGAACTGAGAAAAGCAAAAAAAACGATTCTTGCACCAGAGATCCGCAGATCGGAACTGTGTCGTGAGTCTCGCGGAACTGATCGCTGGCATTCCTGAAAATCCAAGAAGCAGAATCGCTCCCACCCCAAGCGGACTCCTCCATAGAGGAAACGCTTTCAACTTCCTGCTGACATGGACTCTGGTCCGACAAAAACAAGGCACACTGCACCTGCGCATAGACGATCTCGACTCTGCTCGAAGGCGCAAAGAATACATCGAAGACATTTTCGAATCGTTGCACTGGCTAGGAATCGACTGGGACTCCGGCCCCCGAAATTCTACGGAACAGCAAAACATCTTCTCTCAAGATTTGAGACTCCGCCGCTATCATGATCTGATTCAAAGGTTGATCGACCATGGGCATTGCTTCGCCTGCACGTGTAGTAGAACCGAAACTGGACCGGTGTATCCAGGAACGTGCGAAGCAAAGAACCTGCCCCTGGATGAACCAGGCACATCCATTCGCCTTCGCGTGGCACAAGGTGAAATCGTTCAGATCAAGGATCGCGTAACAACCAGTTTTGCGATTGGCCCGGAGACAGGAAGCTTTGTGATCAGAAGAAAGGACGGACTTCCTTCTTACCAGATCGCTTCCGTATCAGACGATGAAGATATGCAAATGAATCTAATTGTTCGTGGAATGGATCTTTTGCCTTCTACAGCCATGCAAACCCTGATCGCAGAAAAGGCAGGGCTCTTGAACTTCAAGAACGCCTCTTTCATTCACCATAGCCTCATTACAAAAGACGGCGAAAAGCTTTCAAAGTCCGCTGGAGCAGAAAGCCTTCGAGTGCTCAGGCAGGGCGGAGAGGAAGCGGCTAAAAGCATGCGTCGTGAATTCGAAAGATGGGCGAATGCACTTTGACGCAAAGCAGAGATTCGCGCTCAGGTTTCAGAATCCAATTTCTTCATGGGACGCAGAGTGAATACTTCCATGGACTTGGATCTTCCGCGCAATGTAACGGGCCCCAGGCTCTTGGACTCGATGTGAGAAGGAAGCTCAGTGCGTGATAGAATGTCTTCCGAAACAAGAAGCCAGGTTCCCTTTTCTCTGCAAAGTTGTTCTAGCCTGGCCGCAGTGTTGACTGTGTCTCCTATGTAAACAATCTCTCTCTTGTCTTCTCCTACTTCTCCCGCAACCACTTCTCCGCAATGAAGTCCAATGCGAAATTCTGGCATGACTCCAAATTCTTCATAGTAAGAGAAACGCTCTGCATCAATCGCCTGGCGAATATCAAAGATGCAATTCACCCAGGCAGCGTTTTTCAAACCCTGATTCGTTGGCCATGTCACAACTACTTCATCGCCCACGTATCTATGTGTTTCTCCTCCGAATTCGTAGACATGCTCTGCCACGTCCTGAAAGAAACGGCGAATGAGTTTGTGAGTGCGAAGGGCCCCGAGTCTTTCTGAAATCGCAGTAGATCCTTCTAGATCCAGAAACATGAAGATGCGATCTTCCTGGACGGGACGATTGTATCTTCCCAGAAAAAAGTTTCCGAGAACGCGCATACCCACGAGATACTTTGTGCGAAGAAACAAATTGATTCCGCTAATCATCACTACGCCGAGAATCATTCCTCGTGCAGTTCTCCACGACCACATCGGAATTACATCACCTGGCTGCGCAAAGAGACTGTGCGAAATGCGAAGAATGGTAAAGAGCAGAATAGTCCAGCAAACAAGGGAAATCAATAGAAACACTGGAGGGGAGACATTGCGCGTCCGGTGAGCGTATCTACCCTGAAGAACAAACCATTCGAAAGACAAAACCACAAATCCCATGGTGAACCCGGTGACGATCCCGCCGAATATGGATTGATTGAATGTGAAACTGTAAACGAACCCGATGAGCGCAGAGACAAAGCTCGCGATTATTACAGAGAGCAGTCTGGTGCGGTTGCGTCTGGACATTCTTCTGACCACGAGTGGCTGTCGCGCCGAAAAGTAGTTTACATTTGTGTTCCCCGGGATCTCGATTGTCTACCCCTTTCATGAAATACGAATCCATCCATGCCATCGTGAATCCAGCATCCAGCGGGGGTGAAGCCGGGAGGCGCTGGCCCGAAACCCAGAAAAGAATGAGTTCTGTGCTGAAGAATTTCAGTTTTGAACTCACCAGCGCACCAGGAGACGGTGAGCGATTGGCATCTGCAGCGATTCATGAGGGTGTTCAAAGCATCGTCGTCATTGGCGGTGACGGAACTCTTTCCGAAGTGGTAAACGGCGTTCTTCATTTCTCTGAATCACAGCGACCCAGAATCGGAATCATCAATCACGGAACTGGCGGTGACTTTGCTCGCACCATCGGTGCGCCAACGGACATCCAGCTCGTGCTCGAAAAGATTTTGTCTGCGCGCGATCATGCAGTGGACGCAGGTAGAATCACGTTCACGAATCATCAGGGTGTCCAGGCAAAGAGATACTTTGTCAATGTGGCGGGATGCGGTCTGGCTGGAGAAGTTGTGAAAGCAATCAATTCAAGCTCACGTCGATTCGGAGCGTTCAGCTATTTTTCAACATCATTCACCAACGCGATCACATACAAGAATGCGAAAGTAAGAATCAGCCTGGATGGTGGACCGGAGACAACGGAGACTATTACAACTCTTGCGATTTGCAATGGTCAGTTCTTCGGAGGCGGAATGCAAATCGCGCCCGATGCAAGCATCACAGACGGACTACTCGATGTGACGATTCTCGGAAACTGGAGCCTCGCACAGAAAGTGCGCTACTCTCGCAATCTGTACAACGGCACAATCTCTCACTGTTACGGAGTCAAGACGGCGAGAGTGAAGACCATCCGCATCGAACCAGACAATCTGAACCCTGTCCTGATAGATTGCGACGGAGAAGCGGTGGGCAAAGCGCCACTTACTGCAGAAGTGATGCCAGGTGCGCTTCGCCTCATTCTCTGAGAGAAACCAAACTCAACGAAACCCTCAGCCTGCTTCGAGCAACCGCGGAAATCTGTGCGGCCGCGCCGACTTTACCTGGAAGACTCCGGAAGAAAAATCGCCATGCAGAGTCACCGTATTTCCTGACTGGCAGGGCGGCATTCCAGTCAATCGAACAATCCTGAGAATGCCGTTTGCATCATACATGGCCAGATAGGCTCTCTTCGAACTACGCTTCAAAATTCCCTGGATGATTCTCATCTTCGCTCCTTGCAGTTGACCCGGCCGGGCCTGACTTCAAAAGGTGATCAACATGCGAATCGTTCCGCTTGTAATTGCACTGGTGCTCATCAAGCCGCTTCAAGCGGATGATTTTTTTCTTTCTGCGTGCGACTACACTCTTACCCTTTCTGGCTATGTTGCGCAACAGGGAGTGGATTCACTCAAGGCAATCACAGTCCGCGAACAACCCTGGACTCTGTTTGTTGTATGCACTCCCAATTCACGGCGCACCAGCGACATTTCTGAAATTCAAGATCGGGCAAAAGAAAATGGCGATTTTATTCGCGGCTATCATGAGTTTGATTTTTCAAACGGCCAACGAGCCGCCATTTTTCGCAATACCACCCGGACCAATCCAGTCGTAAGGTTAGAAGGTTATTTTGCTACACGCGACTTCGAGTATCGATTCGTGTTTGTACCGGAAAAAGGCAAAACCTTACGGCAGGAACACTGGACAGCCATGGAGGCGGAGCTTCAAAGCATCATATCTGCTTCCAGACCCGGGAAGCAGTCTCCTGCACTCCCGGAGGCTTCCTATCGCTTTCGCCTGAGTATGTTTCTGGCGGGGCTCGCACTGGCCATTGGAATTCTAAGCTTTTTTGCGCTTCGAAGCATTCTTCGGAGGAAGAAACAATGAATGTGGATAGGATCGAGTTTCGCGGATGGAATGCCATTGCAATAGCGAATAACGTCTATCAAATCACTATCCCAATAGATATTGGAATCAGAATTCTGGGCCTTTCACACAATGGGGACTCAAACTGGCTCCATGTTTCTGAAGAGGATGCAGGCAAAAAGGGAGAAGAAGCCTGGAGATTGTATGGCGGTCACAGACTCTGGATTGCTCCGGAGCATCCAGAGCTTTCCTACGAATCAGACAATGATCCAATCACATGGAGCCAAACTGAAAACGGAATCCTTTTGATTCAAAAGCCTGGGAAATGGACCGGTCTGGAAAAACAAATGCAGATTTCATTTTCAGAGAAGGGGATCAACCTGCTTCACAGAATCATCAATCGTTCGCACGCACCTGTGAAGCCTTCGCTGTGGCCCATCACTGCACTTCGTGGAGAAGGCAGGGCCACTCTTCCTGTAGCGTGCGACACTGGCCCCGGACTCAACCCTGCGGGTAGTGTGATCCTCTGGCCTTACACTAGAATGAACGATCAGAGAATTTCCTGGGATGCAAGCTCCCTTTGTATTGAGCACAAACCGTCGAGCGCTCTGAAGATGGGAGTTTCGCGAACCGGTGATTCCTGCAGGCTCACATACAATCGTCAGGGAAAAACATTCTCCAAGGAATTCCGCACGCCACACGGCAGCTACCCGGACCTGGGATGTGTGGCACAGTGTTACACAAACGAAAACCTCATCGAGTTAGAGTCGCTTTCTCCTCTTACAGATGTGCCACCGGGCTCTGCACTAGAACACCTGGAAACATGGTCGATCTCGTGATTTCTCGAAACCTGTCACACTCAGGCTGTAGACAGAAGCATGCAGAAACCTAAAGTTCCAGGCTCCAGGTCCGTTTCTACCGATCATACATCTATGCGGCCACAATCCCGCGGCATTGCGCGCGCTAACAATAGAAGAAACTACAAAATCATCGATCTGTTTGCGGGCATCGGCGGAATCCGTCTGGCGTTTGAAAACGCAGGCTACTCGTCTGTTTTTTCGAGTGAATGGGACAAATCAGCCGCATTCACTTACGCAGCCAATTTTAAGGACACGCCGGCAGGGGACATTCGCGCAGTAGATAGCAGAACTTTGCCGGACTTTGATGTGCTCTGCGGTGGGTTTCCATGCCAGCCCTTTTCCATTGCAGGGGTTTCGAAAAAGAATGCCCTGGGCAGACCGCATGGCTTCGCCGATGAAACGCAGGGCACTCTCTTCTTTGAAGTATTGCGCATCCTCAAAGACAAGAAGCCGTCCGCTCTTCTGCTAGAAAATGTAAAGAACCTGACGTCGCATGACAAAGGAAGAACGATGCAAGTGATTCTGGCCGCACTGAAAGAGGCTGGCTACCATGTGCATCACTCCCTTCTCAACGCTCGAAAACTACTTCCGCAAAATCGAGAAAGAATCTTCATCGCCGGGTTTCGCAATCTGCAATCATTTCAAGCATTTCAATTTCCGGAACTGAAGGATCGGTCCCCAAGGCTATCAGACATTCTGGAGAAAAACGTACCGGCCAAATACACTCTGTCCGATCACCTCTGGCAATACCTGCAAGACTACAAAGCGAAGCACGAAGCGCAGGGACACGGTTTCGGATTTGGCCTGGCGTCGCGCGATGGGATTTCAAGAACTCTATCTGCACGTTACTACAAAGACGGATCTGAAATTCTGATTCCTTCGCGAGGAAAAAATCCCAGGAGACTCACTCCCAGAGAATGTGCCAGACTCATGGGTTTCCCTGACCATTTCAAGATTGTAGTCTCGGACACCCAGGCCTACAAACAATTCGGAAACTCAGTGGCAGTCCCCGTGGTCCAGGCCATTGCTGAAAACATGAAAAAGGCGCTGGACGCCGCGACAAAAACGCAGCGAACTTCCGCCCATGGACGCATCCGAATTTCCGTATAGATCCGTCCGCCGTACTCTCCTGGCCTGGTTCAAGAAAAACGCCAGAGACTATCCCTGGAGAAAAACTGGGAACTGGTTCCATCTCACCATGGCAGAAATGATGCTGCGCCGTACGCGCGCAGACCAGGCAGCCAGAGTGTATGCTAAGTTCACTTCCAGATTCACAACGGCCCAATCAGCTCAAGCAAACAGGGAAGAAGTTCTCGCTATTCTCGCTCCGCTTGGTCTGAAATGGAGAACGAAACAGATTCTTGAGACCATCGATTACTTAAAGGATACATACAAAACGCGAAAGCCTTCCGCGAACGACGATCTCACGAGGATTCCAGGTGTAGGTGAATATTCAAATGCAATGATTCGCAACCGGCTTTACGGTGAAAGACTACCTGCTCTCGACTCAAATATGGCACGCCTGATTTGCCGCATCTCTGGCAAAAAGTTCACGCAAGAATCCAGAAGAAATCGATTTGTATCCGATGTGGCGCATTCTCTGGTACAAACAAAACACTCGCGCGATTTGAACCTGGCGGTGCTGGACTACTGCGCTCTGGTTTGCAAGCCCACCAGACCACTCTGCGGTCAATGCAAGCTCATTTCAAAATGCAAATACGGCGCTACTTCGTACAGGCCTTAACAGCCGCCGCCACTTCTCCGTCCTTGTCAGAGGCAGCCATCTTCATCAATTCCTGCGAACTGTGCCGACTGGCGAGTTCTTTGGCGGTGCATGCACAGTATTCGGTTGCCTTAGCTTCGTTCATTCCCTTCTTCACCGCGCTTGACGCACAGGATTTTGTGAAGCTCTTCTGGAATTCTTCTTTGAAGCCTTTCTCGTAACCATCGCGAAGGTCTTTGCATCCAATCATCCACAGCAGAGAAAGCAAAATGAAAATACGCATGAGCAGATTCACAACGTTCTATTTGGAATTACAAATTCTTTTCCAGGGTCAAAGCAATTTGCGGTGAAAATTTGCTGGATGGGTGTTTGCAATCTGCTGGTCCTTGAATGCTAGATTTGCAATCCTGAGTATGTCTTCTTTGGAATAGAGCCGGGTCAAAAAATCCAACCTGAAGCGATGGACACCGGCCCCTTCGAGCAAGGAGCGTCTGCCGGAAATGCTATACGCATTCTTTCCAAAAACAATGGATTTGCACTGTTCATGCGCTACAAAGAAGCGATCTCCCTCGTCGTTTTCAATCTCGAGAGTGCGGTACCCGCAGACTTTCGAAGTAGGGCAACCGTTGTGAAGAGCCGTAAGCGAGCAAGCCTCTGCAATAAAAAGGGGTGTGTCTTTGTACAAAATCGCCTGAGGGAGTATCTCCTGGTGGGGCCATTGCGCTAGAAGGCGCTGCAGGTTCTGCCAGTCATCCTCGACAGAGAGCGCCACTCGATTGCACCCAAGCTCATGCAAGGAAAGAACCGATTGGCTATTGAGAGCGTACAGAGTGAAGTCGGAGGCAAGATCGGTCAGCGCTATCTTGTGATCCTGGAGGAACTTAAACGCACCCACATTGGCGACTTCAAATCGAGACCCTCCCTGGAGAACATATTCATTCACATAGGCGCGCAGATGGCCTTCATCCCACGATCGAATCACAACCGGAATGGCAAATCGAACATGAACGCTATGCTTGTCTGCTACGCTTCGAAGAGATGCGAAGACATCTGTCGGCGAAGATTTTGAAATATTCGATTTCTTTGGCTCGAAGATGATTTCATCCACCAGACCAGGATGACTGGTTAGAATTTGATCCAGAGCGGACAAATATTCCAGGCGATCCACCTTGATCTGATATGTTGTCGCGCGAGCCACCGGAGCGCTCCCTTGACTGGAAGGCCTCGCATCTCTCTTTCGCGCGGCGAGAATCGCGGGCATGCTCTGGAGGGCCTGCGAAGAAAGCATTCGCTTCAATTCTTTTATTTTGCTGCGCGGAACAAACCATTCTGGATCCCCCTCGACCTCCACATCGCACTCAACTCCTGCATCACCTAACAGTGCAAAGGTTTCCCGCAGGTCCTGCGCCAGGGTAGAAGTGCCCCTGGGCCGACTTGCTTCTGTCTGTATAGAAGCAGAAACGATCTCTCCTGAATGATCGAACAGGGAGGCCCGAAGCTGCAGCGGAGGACCGTCCTGAATAGAAACGAGCATGCGCATGAGATAGAGAGATCGCAATCGTCCTGATTCAGAAGAAATGGAATCCACGTATCTTTTGAGCTCATTCGAGCGCACTCGAAATACAACGTCTCCTTCTTTGACACGCGCATCTGATGGAATCTGGATGCGAAGATGATCTCCCGCGAGAGCTGTGGTCATTCTCTTCGATCCTTTCTGCATTTCGCGCAATGAAAACTGGCATATTTCATTTTCATATTTAGCCTGCGCCTTTTTTACAGATCCACGCAAGTTCTGTCCCTGCTGCGGCAGGGCGTGATAAACCTGATCCGGTGAATCCACTCTTAAGCCATCAAAAAGGTCCAATGGTTCGCTCGTGGTCACTTCCATCCAGCCTTTGCCTGCACTCTGAACCACACCAATCCTGGTTCCGCGATGACCCGCGTTATCCAGATCGATTACGTTTTCGTGGTATCGTCCTTTGACAAAGAAGCTCGTGGTGTCTCTCTGGTAGCTTGATTTTAAATCTTCGCTGAAATTGCGTGCAGCGCCGGAAGCCTCGCCAAGAGCTCGATCGCGCGCCTGTTTATAAAGACCGACCGAAGAAGCTACGTATTGCGCATCTTTCTTTCTGCCTTCTATTTTCAAGGCACTCACACCTGCACCCAGAAGAGCATCCACGTGATCGCTCGTGGCCAGATCTTTCATGCTGAACAAAAATCCATATCCTGGTTCGCTCACAATTCGATATGGCTTTCTGCACGTGTATGCGCACTCGCCTCGATTGCCGCTTCGCGCATCCTCTGCACCGCTGAAAAAACAAAGACCACTGTAACTGTAACACAGACTCCCGTGACAGAACACTTCCAGTTCAATCCGATCGCCCACTGCTTCTTTGATTCGCGAGATATCTCGCGCAGTGAGTTCACGAGCAAGAACGACTCGTTTGAATCCCATATCTGCGGCAAAGGCAGCGCCGTCTTCGTTGTGTACTGCAAGCTGCGTGGACGCGTGCATTCTCATCCATGGCATTCTTTCGCGAATGGTACGCGCCAGCCCGAGGTCCTGAATGATCAAAGCATGCACTCCAATCCAATCCAGCTCCGCTATGGCGTCCATGATCAGCGGAAGTTCATCCTGCTTGAGAACCACGTTCGTGGCCACGAGCACTCTCATTCCTGAAGTGCGCGCGAGAGGCACGAGTTCGCGCAGATCTTCCAGAGTGAAATTTTCAGCGCGTGCTCTGGCGTTGAATCCTTTGAGTCCCAGATACACTGCGTCTGCACCTGCGCCAAGCGCGGCAAAGAACTGTTCTCTGCCCCCCGCAGGTGCCAGAATCTCTGGCAATCCAGGAATCCCGTTCATACCAATCAAGACAGCAGAATCACGCCCCGGGGCGATCAGAAAAAATAGACAATCGCAGTTTCGCTGCAAAATCAACTTGCCTCCTCTGGATTATGTCACATGAGTGAGTCATGCAGAAGAGAAGCATCGACGTTCTGATTTCAGATGAGGGCATCCTCCCGACGAACCCTGTGCCCCAGATGAAGCGCCCGGCGCAAACGCCGGTGCCTCCTACTTCAGACTCCGGGGCCACGCGCGCGGCCAAGCTACTGTTGTCTCTCGGACCGGACCAGGCGTCTGTCATCCTTCGCGAGATGGAACCTGCAGAAGTGGAAAAAGTGGTCTCGGAAATGATCCGAATCCGAAGCATCACGGCGACGGAAAAGAAAAGTATCCTGGGTGAATTCCATGCAATTGTAGAAGACTTTGATCCACCTGTTCGCGGAGGAATAGACAGCGCCACGGATCTACTCGTGCGCAGCCTGGGCGAACAAAAGGCAGGAGAGATTCTTTCACGCGTCAATCGTCGAGATGTTAGAAACGATTTCGCTTTTCTCGAAGGAATAGATCCAAACCTGCTTTCCACAGTTCTTTCTGCTGAACACCCGCAGGTCGTAGCGATTGCACTGGCGAGCATTCATCCCAGAACAGCAGCATCCGTTCTACGTTCTTTTCCGGATGAACTGCGTGCTGCAGTATCATTGCGCATCGCCAAGACGAGCAAGACTCACCCGGACGCACTGGAGAAAGTGGCGCGCGTGCTTCGTGAGAAATTTGAAAAGAGAAAAGACGAAATCTATTCAGAGGTGGGTGGCGCAGATACGCTGGCGACGATTCTCAATCACATGGATCGCGATCTGGAAGACAATATTCTAAAAGAACTCGAGACAGCCGCACCCGACCTGCTCACCACTGTGAAAGAGAAACTCTACACGTTTGAAGAACTCATTGCTCTCACTCCAAAAGAAATGAGACTTCTCGCATCGCAGATCAATGACGATTCTATCCTGGCATGCGCTTTGAGAGGCGCTGGAGAAGACATGAGGCGAATGTTCTTCAACAATCTCTCGCAGAACCGGGCCGCAGACATACTGGAAGAAATTGACCGGCGGGGTCCGATTTCACTCAGAGAAATCCACGAGGCCCGAGGATTCATTCTTTCTGCAGCAAGACGACTTGACGACGAAGGACGCATTGTTATCAAGAAGTCAAAGGAAGAATATGTTTAAACCTCTCTACCTCCTGATTGCCTTCATCTCGCTTGCCAACTGCGAAAGCATCCTCAGTCGTAGGCCAACCATTGATTTCGTGGATGCGGATGTAACCGATCTCACGATGAAATACATTGATCTGAGATTGAAACTGAAGTTAAACAATCCATATCCAATCAAACTACCTCCGGGCGCTCTGGGAGGAGATCTTTCTCTCGATGGAAAAACAATCACAGGCATCACTACCACCACTCCGGAAGTAGCGGCCTCGGGCGCCGGCACATTTCCGCTGCAAATCAGAATTCCTTTTGAATCGATCATGAATCTGGGCCAGGACCTGGAGAAAAAGGAAGAGTTTCACTTTCGCGTAAAAGGAAACGCAGATGTCCAGGTCACGGCACTCGCCGGCGCTCCTGCTGCGAGATTGAACCTTCCGTTTGACTACGAGCAAAACGTACCCGCATTTGTGCCAGATATCACGTTTGGAAATTTGCAACTGGAAACGCCGTCTATGGCCTCTCCTTCCGCGGGCGTCAGTTTTGATCTCGGAGTTCGAAACAAGGCCGCCGGGAAATTCAATCTGGGAAAAATGGACTTTCAATTGCTCTCCAATGGCATGTCACTGCTCAACGGATCGACTCAAGAAGTAGTGAACTCCGGAACAGAAACAAAAGCCAGGATTGTTTCAAAAGTTTCCCTTCTTGCAGTGCCTTTCGCCCTGTTGCAGGGAAGTAAAAATTTCACCGTGAAGGGTGGTACCACTCTGAGTTTTCCCGGTTTCTTCGGAGGGAAAACATTTCCGTTGCAGTTTGAAAAGCCACTGCAAGAAAGCGCCCGTTAAGTCTGGCGGTTCTCGCTAAATGCTTGCGTCCCGCGACACAGGGACGCATCTCTGACCAATCACCTTCAGAGAGAATGCAATGAAACCCTTCGTCCTTTTCCTCGCCGCGCTCACACTCTTCACCGCAGAATGCAAGCAGGGTGGCAAGATTTCGCAATCCACAGAAACAAGAGTGACCAGGTTTCGCATGGGCGTTCTCAAAACAATGGGAGATCCAAAAAGCGCGCTGCCTCTTTCTCTGGAGAAAGGCGAAGTGGTGACTCTCGACAGAATTGAATCGTACAAGCCAGCTCAGGGCGCCGCAGTAGAATACGCGAAGATCAAAATCGCCGGCGGTCAGGAAGGCTACGTGGTCGCAAGCTATCTTGCAAAAAGCGGAGTCGTCATTACTGGAGATGCGAAACTCTATCAGCGTCCAAACATCACATCCGGCCTTGCGAGAGGAAATTCAAATCTTACTGTTGGCACTGTGGCGTTCGTAGAGAACGAAGAATTCAGTGATGGAGAATGGGTGGAGGTTTCGGGCGGAGCTAACTCTGCGAGCTATTTCCGCGGCTGGCTGAAAGGTGGAGCGGGAATTTCCAAAGATACTGAACTTGTAACCGCAGCGGTGCGATTTGAACAGGCTGCAGAAATTTATAAAAATCCTAAAGCATCGAGCAAAACAAAAGAGGAAGCCACAGCGACACTGAAGGACCTGGCATCGAGTGCGCCGGCCCCCATCAACCAGCTGGCGCGGGAACTTGCCAGCGGAGATCTTCCCCCGGACAATCCTCCCGTAGAACCAAAGCGTGACGAAGGAATCCAGCCGCTCGAACAACCTTCCACGACGCCGCAGTCTAACTGAAGGAGAACCATCTGAACAGAATCTTAGAGGTGGCTCGCGCGCTCGCTCACCGCATGCAAGATGCGGTAGCCTGGGCCATCCGCATGGCATCAGAAAAACTTCCGCCTCTGTGGGCCAGGATCGAGCCAGTCCTTCGCCCCTGGACAGAGAGACTCAAAAGATCGTGGAAAACCATTCTGATTCGCACATTCGCAATTTGCTTTTTTGCCCTCACAGTTCTGACTCTGGGCGTTTTCGTGCGGTTCCTCTACGATCGCGCTGAAATCTCTGCGTCTCTGGAAAAAGAGAAAATGTGGCTGCGGGGCCAGGGCGATCGTCCTGCGAAACCCATGATTCAGATTCTCGCAAACGATGATTCACTCATTGGAGAATACCTGCCGCAGAGAGAATCCCGGATCCCGCTCGATGCATGTACAAATCAGATGGTCTGGCTTTCAAGAGCTGCTGTGTCTTCCGAAGACAAAGATTTCTTCACGCATGGAGGAGTTTCCTACCGCGGCATCCTTCGAGCATTTATAAACAATATCCGCCGTTTCAGCGTTCGCGAAGGCGGAGGGAGCATCACTCAACAGGTGGCGCGAAATCTGTACATAGACAGAAGCACTCCAGGCCTCATTCGCAAGATTTACGAAACATTCGCGGCCTTCCTCATAGAATCAAAGTTAAGCAAACAAGAAATTCTATGTTTGTATATGAATCGCATCTACATGGGAGAAGGCAGACTGGGAGCGGAAGAAGCATCGTGGTTCTACTTCCGCAAACCACCAACGTCGCTCGATGCTGCGGAAGCGGCCATGATCGTAGGTTTGTTCCCGAGCCCCGTACGATACAGTCCCATGAACAACATCAAACTATCTCTGCACAAACAGGAGATGGTTCTAGATGCAATGGAACGTGACGGATTCATCAAGCCGGGCGAGCAACCAGGAATTCTGAAGTACTTCAAAGCAAGATATGAAATCACAGAAAAATCTCCAGGCAAAATTGGTCTCTATGGAGCAAGCCGCGACTTCAGATTGAATTCCGCGCCAGCCGCAAACGATCGCGTACGCCAATTTCTGTACGAAAATATTCCGGAAGAGATCGTGCGCGAAGGTGGTTTGACGGTTCGCACAACCATCGATCCAATCAAACAGGCCGCAGCCCTCGATGCAGTGAGACGCGGGATTGAAAGAGTGCGTGCGGATATGATCAACAAAGCACGCGACAAGACATTTGCTGAAACACAATCACGCAGACTGAACGGCACTTTGATTTCCATGGATCCACACACAGGAGAGCTGCGCGCACTCGTTGGTGGATACGGTGTAGTGGAAACAGGCAGCTCGGATCGAATCTGGAAAATGCAACGCCAGCCAGGAAGCGCAATCAAAGGCTTTTTGTACGCGAGCGCACTAAACGCGGGTTCGATCGATTTTGAAGCAGAAGTTGTCGATGAGCCAGTATCATTCAATGGGTATGTTCCAAAAAATTCATACGGATCTTACAAAGGCAAGATGACTCTGAGACAGGCGGTTGCTCTTTCGTGCAATACGATTGCGGTGAAAACGCTTCATGAACTGGGTCCAGGAGAATTCAGAGACATGCTGGGCCGGGCTCTTGAGCTCAGCTACTTTGACACACGCGAACGCTTTCAATCCAACCTCACTCTTGCCCTGGGATCCGGAGAAGTCACTCCCCTGGAACTCGCGCGAATCTACGGGATTCTTCTCAATGAAGGAACCACTGTTCGCCCTGTCCTCATCCGCAGTGTGACTGACAAAAGCGGAACGGTTCTTTGGGAAGGAACCGCATCGTCCGGATCCAGAGTACTGTCCGCAGAATCATCGTCTCAGGCAATCGATCTCTTGCGCGGAGTGGTAGACCCTGAAGACGAGGGAACTGCAGGATGGATCGGTCAACAGAAGCTAAAGAATCCCAACTATTTGCCATTTCCAATTGCAGGCAAGTCGGGAACTGTCCAGACAGTGCCAGAAGTTCTGCGCAAATTTCCAGGCCTCACAGGCGTGCACGATGCGTGGTTTGTAGGGCTGGTTCCTGGAGACGTATCTGTGGTGTGGATTGGCCAGGACGAAGGTGCGCCGTTTCCTGGAGGCGGATCGGGTTCTGCAGGAACGATCTGGGCAGACTATGCAAACTCCGGATTTAGATCTGTGACGGGTGATTTCCCACCGGTAAAGCGAAAGAAGCCAGTGCCTGAGGGAAGCGATCCAAATTCGATTGTGCCTCTTGAGCCAGCCCCGCCGCCTCCGCCTGCACAGTGAGGTCTCCGGTCTTTCGACCGGAGGTTCTTGAAACCCCGGCTTATCTTTTTTTTCGCCGTTACCCTGTAACAGACAGTCTGATCGGGCATGTCAAGAAAAATCGACCCTTGCTGGAAGGCCTGGACTGCAAATCCAAATAACGATTGCGCGCACATGTATTTCGGCCACTTACAGTCAATGCTCCGTTTCATCTTTGTTTTCAGCCTTCTGGCCACGGGATGCGTTTCCACCTCCACCCATGAGCGGGAAATGAAAACGAGAGACGATGAAGTCTCTCGCCTCAAGGACGACGTGGTTCGCCTGGAAACAGAAAAGAGCCAGCTTGTAAAAGATCGCACTGCCCTGCAGGCCAGCGTCACAGATATGCAAAAGGCGCTTACGGAAGCGCGCGAAAGGAAAGCGGAGTCAGATAAGAGAGTCGCCGACTATCGTTCCATGCTCTCGCGCTTTCGCAAACTCATCGATTCTGGCAAACTCAAGATCCGAATGGTGGACGGAAGAATGGTTGTAGTCCTTGCTTCGGATGTTCTTTTCGCGTCCGGATCCGCGGACCTTTCACCACAGGGCAAAGACGCAGTCGTGGAAGTTGCAAAAGTATTTGCAACCATGCCGGACCGCAGATTCCAAATTGAAGGACATACGGACAACGTTCCAGTTCGCACTCTGAAATATCCATCCAACTGGCAGCTCGCCGCGGAAAGAGCCATCAGTGTGCTCGAAGTCATGGTTCAATCCGGTGTTACACCGGACCGAGTGAGCGCTGCAAGCTTTGCGGAAACAAGGCCTCTTAAACCAAACGACACTGTAGAAGGCAGATCATCGAATCGCAGAATTGAAATTGTAATTGTGCCGGATCTGTCGAGCCTTCCAGGTTTCGACGAACTCAATAAGCTAGCAGAAGAGAAGTAAGTGGGCGTACAGGAAAGAAAAGAAAGAGAAAAGGCGCAGCGCCGTACATCGATTCTGGATGCTGCAAGGCAAATCATCAAAGAAAAACCGTATGACTCCATCATCATGGAGGACATTGCGAATCGTCTTGAGCTTTCGCGCGCAACTCTCTATCTCTATTTCAAAAACAAAGAAGAGATCTATGCAACGCTTCTCACTCTGGGGATGCGCGAACTCCAGGCTGGCTACGACAAAGCTCTAAAAAATCCTTCCCAGGACCCCATGGAGAACCTGGTAAAGTGCGCGTTTGAATTCTTCACTTTCTACATGTCCAATCACCATTACTTCGACCTGCTCGTCACAAATAGAGACGATCTGTTGCGCGAGTGCAGGCCGGAAGTAAGAAAAGAATTCGAAGAGGCGGGCGGCGCTGTCATCAAGCCAATCGCCCAGGTTTACAAAAGCGGAATGGACAGCGGAAAATTCCAAAAGCAGGACCCGGACAAGATGGCTTTCCTTTTGCGTGCCGTGGCCATTGGAATTGCAGTCGGATTCCGCGAAGGAAACCTCAAATTCCCGGAAGACATACTGATCATGCGAGACCTGGTCCTGCACGGACTCCTGGGCAAGAAATCCTGACAGACTGTCATTTTTTGGCTTGACGTTCTGACCAAACACTGACACGGTGTCAGCATGGCAAAGCAATATGACCTCATAGTCGTTGGCGGTGGTATTTCGGGCGCATGCATTCTCTGGGATGCAACTCTGCGAGGCATGAATGTGCTCCTACTCGAGAAGGGTGACTTTGCTTCTGGAACGACCCAGGCAACGAGCAAACTCATCCACGGTGGGCTCCGGTATTTGAAAAACCTTGAGTTTGGTCTGGTTCGAGAGTCCCTGAGAGAAAGGCGTCTTCTGGCCCGTCTGGCCCCACATGCGGTCAAGCCCATGCCATTCTTCCATCCAATCTACAAAGGTGCGAAGCTCGGACGCTTCACACTCGGTCTTGCGCTCTCATTGTATGATGTTCTCTCCTTTGATAGAAACCGGGGGATTCCCCGCCATCTGCGTCTTCCGCACCACAGATGGCTCTCCCGTGATGAGGCCCTGCAGGCTGAGCCTGGCTTGCACCCGGAAGGCTTGCAGGGCGCTTACATCTACTACGACTATCAGAACATTGGACCGGAAAGGGTTTGCTCTGATTTCATTTTCTCCGCCGTAGAACGAGGAGCGACTGCGCGCAATTATGCAGAAGTCAAAGCAATTCAGCAGACTCTGGACGGTTACAGTGTAACAATCGAAGATCGCCTAACGTCTAAAAAAGAATCATTCGAAGCAAAATCTGTAGTAAATGCTGCGGGCCCATGGGCAGACCTGGTGGATCGCGCGACAAGCTCAGAAAACTCTCGCAAGATTGTTCGTTCTATGGGAATCCACCTGGTCACTCGCCGCATTGCAGGCGATTCCACGGTGGTTCTGCATAGAAAAGACGGTTCTCATTTCTTCATCATTCCCTGGAGAGAATTCAGTCTGATCGGCACTACAGATTCCCTGTACGAAGGCCATCCAGACAAGTTCACTGTTCCGGAATCTGAAATTCAAAAGCTCATTGAGGATGTAACGGAAGGACTAAACGCAAAACTCACGCGCGCAGATGTAGTTTCCGTCTACGGCGGTCTCCGTCCTCTCGTAGAGGAGTCGGTTTCAGTAAAGGATTCGTATTCTGCATCGCGCAAAACTGAAATCGAAATGCACGCAGACAAACCGGGGTTCTTCACAGTCCTGGGTGGTAAATACACCACCAGTCGCCATCTGGCGGAAAAAGCAGTAGATCAAATCGCTGCATTCCTTGGCGGAACCTGGAAGAAATGCTCTACGCACCGCACCGCTCTTCGCACAGGCGATTTTGGCACCCAGGTTTTGCTCAAACAAAAGCTATTTCTGGAACGCAAACACGATCGCAAGAAAATCGAGACTCTGATTTCCAGATACGGACTGATTGCAGATCGCATGCTGTCCGAAAAAAATCTAGGAGTGGCCTTCACCCTGGATAACGGCGAAGTCTATTACAAGGAAGAGCTCGAAACAATTCTGAATACTGAAATGGTAAAAAGCCTCAAAGATTTGCTTCTTCGTCGCACTGGAATTGGAACACTTGGAATCTCAAGTCCTCTCCCGTTCGCAGAAGAACACGGGCACGTACTACTAACACAGCCAGAAGCTACTCTCCGCAAAGCCGGCTAACGGGCCGGCTGCTCGAGCAGCCTGATCGCCTTGCCTCGAAAAATGTCCCGACTGGAAGAATCCCCCGGAGGGGCTTCTATCAAGAGCCCCTTTGCCGGATGCAGCTCTCCTGCCTCTCTTAGAATGGATGGCAAGACAAACGGAATGGATGCTCCCTTTGTCTCTGCCATTTTTCCATTCAGAGCACGCGCGACTGTCTGCACTTCCCCGAGAGGACATACGTTCCACGCCTCGTTCAAATATCTATTCACGTTACTCACGGCCGCCGGCAGTGCGAAAAGACAAAGTATAGAGAGAACAATTGGAATTCGACGTGCGAAAATGGAAAGCAGTGCAAGCGTGATGGCCGGCATAAACGCGAGGTAGTACGGATCAATCTTCTCGCGGATAAAAAACATGGACAGAATGGAAGAGGCCAGAGCCAGGCAGACGCAAATCCATACCTGTGGATTCAGGCCGGATGCTGGCACTTTACTTCTGCGAATCAAGGAAACCACAATCGACAAGGCGAAAGCAAGGCCCCAGATCCACGAAGCATTCATCGTGTGCAACTCGACCATTGCCTCCCATACAGAAGATAGACTTTGTGTCCCCTGGGCCGACGCTAGAATCATGCGAAGATTCTGGGGTTCGCGAACAAAATCGATCAGGGCAGGAAGAGTGAACACAGCACCCACGATGAGCGCACGGTGGATCGCCTTCTTATCGGTACGCGAATTCCAAAGACCGGTCAAGCCAAGCGCAACCACCGGAAAAATCGTGCCATAGTGAGTTTGAAACAGAAAACTCAGGCAAATCATAAGCAGCGGAGTAAGGGCAGTTTTCCCCTTAGCAATCTCCACGGCGAAATACAAAGATGCACACATCGCTGTTACGTTCGCCGCCGGCCCCCATACAATCATCGCGTACCAGAAAGAAAAAGGAAGCGCAAGAAACAGAATCAGTGTGGCCAGGGAAAACCAGATAGATCCGCTCAAGATACGCGTTGTGCGAATTATAAAAAACGCGGAGGAAGAAAGGACTATGACGTGCATGAAGGCGAAGACGCGAAGGGATTCCCCCGACACAGCGAGCAAAAGGGCGATCAGTAGCTTATAGAGTGAGCCTGGGTGATGCACGCCGCCGCGACTTTCTGGACCTGAAGAAACAAAATGACCGTGGAGAATAGACAGACTATCGCGAATCAGAGCAGACTGATCCGCGCAATAGTAAATATCTGCAACTATTAAGCAGGAGCATGCGCAAACGCAGACCAGTATCCAGGCCAGGATTGCGCTTTTCATTTTACTTTTTCAACTGCATCAGTAGTTCGGCGCCTTCTCTCAGAGCAGGAGCCGCCTGTTGATTGGCCAGAAGCAGGCCACCTTTCCCGTACTCATAACAAGCGCGGGTTGGGTCTACCAGACAAATGGAACTCAACTCCATGCTCCACGTTCCAGTCACCGCATGCCCGGCGCAGGCAGCGCCCGCCGTGTCGAGCAGCCAGCCTTCGTATGTAAAATCAGGATGAATGAGCAGATGGGTATGTTCGCCTTTGCATTCATTTTTGCCGCGCCAGGTGCCCATGAACTTTTCCCACTGCGGATCCGGTTTCTTAGTTGGTCTGGTAAGGTAGCCTCCGAAGGCCCATCCTTTCTGTCCAAGGAAATCAATCTGCAACCAGTTGCTTCGAATCCCGTCCACCTCCACCGGTTCTCCTTTTTCCACCACGCGAACTTTCGCTCCGTTGCCGATGGTTGCAATTTTGTCTGCTTTGAGATCTGGAGTTTTTCTCAAGCGAAGCCCGGAGGATGCGGAAACAAAACGATACTCTTCCACAACGGGAGGCTTCTTGCATTCGAGAACAAGAAGTGCGAGTAGCAAATAGAGAACAGTGCGCATGGGCGCAAAGTTCAATAGTTCACTACTGGAGGAAAGATAAAATTGATGCCGAAGATGTTTCCCTGAGCGAAGATTTCAGGCGGCGGGACTCCAAAATTTTGTCCCTTCAGCACGTTGACGCACGCATCGTCGACTGCCTTTTGTCCAATACTCGAAACCTTTCGCACATCTCGCACGTTGCCTTCTGGATCCAGCATAAACAAAACCTGAACTGATTGGGGAATCACGGGTTCACTTGTCACAAGTCCGGCGTTGTCGCGGTATGCGTAGTTGAGTCCAGGAGGAGAAAAGTTTTCTTCTATCTGACGAATCATCTTTTGAAAATAGCGAAAGCCTGCGAGCTCCTTTCGCGCCAGAGAAAGCCGCGAAGATCCATCGTATCTGAGTGCGAAGTCCTGGCGAAATCGATAGTTCTGCGGGATTCTAAAATTCGCATCATCGCCTATATTTCCGGGCGCGTTGGATCCGGTGTTTCCGCCCTGCTTTCCTCCCTGACCTTCTGCAGCATTCGCACTGTTATCCGAGGATGCGGACTGGCTTCCGCGCGAAGCAGCGCTCAGTTCCAGGCGATCGTACGGAGTGAGTGCGTGGAATCCAGGGTTGAGTGTAAGAAATCCTTTGCCTTCCGCTGACACATCTGATAGCGCACGGTATTGATCTGTTTCCGGCTTTGGACGATAGTTCTGTTCTACTAGAACCGGATAAATTTTCTCATCCTTTTTTTCTCCGCTCAGCTGCTTCTCGAAAGCGGGAACGTCCATGAACATCAATCTTCTGGCCTGCGCGTATACTAGAAACACAGACATGGCCGCTACGATGTACACAGGCAAGCCGGCCAGCACAAGTCTACGATCGTCTACGTTGGGAGCGCGTGGGCTCAGCAACTGGTTAAAATAAGCTCTGCTGAATTTCATTCGGTACGATCTTGAGTCCCAGGTGAATCGCGGCCTTTTGCGTACTCACTCTCCCCTGAGGAGTTTTTTCCAGTAAACCAATGCGAAGCATGAAAGGCTCGTGATCTTCTTCGATGGTGTGCTCTTCTTCGTCCAGTAGACTGGCCAGTGTGCGAATGCCTACTGGTCCGCCGTGATATCGCTCAATCACAAGAGTCAAAAGCTTGCGATCGAGATCTGTCAGACCAAGAGAATCGATTCCAAGTTTGCCCAGTGCGCGAAGAGCAAAATCAGGTTCAATGATATTCACATTTTCCACGGTGGCGTAATCTCGAATGCGACGCAAAAGTCGGTTGGCTGCCCGGGGAGTCATTCGCGCTCTTTCTGCAATCACTGCCGCTGCATTCTCGGAGATTTGTACTCCAAGCAAGCCTGCTGATCGTTTTACGATTTTCGTCAGCTCCGGAAGGTCATAAAATTCAAGCTTTAGATCGATTCCGAACCTGGATTTCAAAGGAGCGGTCAGTGATCCGGAACGAGTGGTAGCGCCTACGAGCGTAAAGGGCTTTAGGGGAACCTTGACGCTTTGAGCCGCCATTCCTTCTCCGACGATGAAATCAATGAAACCATCTTCCATCGCAGGATAAAGAATCTCTTCGCACTGTCTGGTGAGCCTGTGTATCTCATCTATAAAAAGAACATCATCTTTCTCAAGAAGAGTCAGCAGCCTGGCCAGATCTCCTGGACGTCCGAGCGCAGGAGCGCTTGTAGAATGAAATCTCCCGCCCATCTCTGCGGCAACAATGCATGCGAGCGTTGTCTTGCCTAGACCGGGTGGTCCAGAAAGCAAAACGTGATCGAGAGGTTCCTTCCTGTGAAGAGCGGCGCGAATAGAAACAGACAGTCTGTCTTTGAGAAGAGGCTGCCCTACAAACTCATCGAGCCGACCAGGCCGGAGAGCTTTTTCTTCCGGCGCCTCATCATGCGAAAATTCGTCGAAATCTTTGTTAGCTTCCGGCACCGACATGATCGATTTATCTAACCCCGACTGGCAGAAGACTGTAAAGCTCTTTTAAAAGACATTCCACATCTGTAACGCTGTGGCCTGCGTGTAGATTGACGCGAATGCGAGATGAACCCTCTGGCACACTCGGAGGGCGAATGGCTCTCGCATCTATTCCACGGAGTGCAAGGGAATTCATCCATCTCATTGCATCCTCCTCCGAGCCCAGAATCACGGGAACAATGTGCGATGTGCTTTTTCCAAAATCTAGATTCATCGAATGCAGTCCTTCTCGCAGTTGTTGCGATAGGAAAGACAAATGTTTCCTTTCTACATTCATTCCAGAAATTTCCCGGAAAACAAGAGAAAGAAGATGAGCGAGGCATGGCGGCTGCGCGGTTGAGAATATGAAGGATCTACAAGAGTTGATCATGCTCTCCCTGAGCATTTTCGAACCACAAACAAAAGCGCCCATCAAACCGGGACCTTTGCCGCACGGAAAAACAAGAACGGCCACGCGACGAGACAGCCCCAGAGAATGCGCAAGACCCGCACCCGTGGATCCAACGACACCCAGCGCATGCGCTTCATCCAAATAGAGCAGAGCATCTTCTTCCTCCGCCAGATCCACCAGCGAATGGAGATCGGGACTATCTCCGTCCATGCTGAAAATAGACTCAGTGATGATCCAGGACCGACCTTTCCTTTCGCGCTTGCGCATAATATCGCGAAGGTGATCCAGATCATTGTGATGAAAGTAGAACCGGCGGGCGCCGGACATCCGAATTCCATCGAGAATGGTCGCGTGACAGAGCCGATCGCAGAAGACTGTATCCTCTGAGGAAATAAATTGTTGGATCACACCGACGTTGGCTGCATACCCGCTATGAAACAAAAGAGACGATTCCGTACCGCAAAAGGTCGCAAATTCTTCCTCTGCTATTTCAAACGATTCATGATGGCCGCGCAGAAGACGCGAACCTGTGCTTCCCACCACTCCATCCCAGTCAGTCGCTGCTTTTTGCATCAAAGACAGCAAACGGCCGCTTGAGTTCAGCGAAAGATAGTCATTCGAAGCAAAATCAAGCCCCTTCTGGGCCACGCGAAGACTGCGAAGTCGTCCCTTTTCTTCCAATCGATCCAAGCCACGCCTGAGATCCTGGTGAAATTCGTCCAGAGCAGTCATCGCAACAATTTCCCGCAGAAACAGGCACAGGACGATTCTTTTTCGATTCTTATCTTGAAATCAAACAAAACGTTGGCTACCATGACCTATGGCCGCCGGTATCTTCACAGACGATCTGTTCTTACAACACGACACTGGCCGATCTCATCCGGAAAGCCCGAGTCGCCTCCTTGCGATCCGTGAGAGACTCGAAGGGGGCCTCGCTTCTCACTTCAAAACTCTATCGCGGCGTTTCGCAGATCCAACCCAGATCCAGTTGATTCATGACGGCAGATACGTACAAGAGCTCGAGAGATTCTGCAATGCGCACGGGGGATACCTGGACGGAGACACTCCAGTGTCCGATCAATCTTACCGGGCCGCACTGCTCGCTGCCGGCGCAGGACTGGAAGCAGCCGATCAAATCCAGTCCGGGAATATTTCGCGAGCGCTCTTGTTGGTTCGTCCTCCCGGGCATCATTCTCTTGTGCAGAGAGCTATGGGATTTTGCCTCTTCAACAACGTGGCCATTTGCGCACGTTATCTGCAATTGCTCGGGCACAAAAAAATCGCCATTGTGGACTGGGATGTGCATCATGGAAACGGAACTCAAGATGCGTTTTACGAAGATCCCTCTGTTTTATTCATCAGTCTCCATCAATATCCTTTCTACCCTGGATCAGGTGCAGCGTCCGAAACAGGGAGAGGTGCCGGCGCGGGTACAACTCTAAACTGTCCTTTGCCCGCCGGATCCGCAGACGCCGAATACAAACAAGCTTTTGAAAAAAAGATCCTGCCTGCTCTTGAACAGTTTGGACCCAATGCAATCCTGATCTCAGCAGGATTCGATGCTCACAGAGATGACCCTCTGGCTGGAATGCTTTTGACCGCAACGAGCTACGAATGGATGTCGCGCAAGCTTCGAGATTTCGCAGACTCCCACTGCGATGGTAGACTGATTTCTTTTCTGGAAGGTGGATACAACCTGGACGCGCTGGCAGATTCCGTGGAGGCTCACGCGTCCGTTCTTATATAAGAATCTGGCGAATGAGAAGGCCGCAGGTCAGAACCTGCGGCCCCGAAACGTTAGCCGGCTTTTACGTCGATCTTCCTGGTTGATTCCTGCACTTTCTGAGACTTCGCAACTTCAACCTTGAGAACGCCTTTAGAAAACGTGGCCTTGATCGAGGAAGTATCCACGCCCTGTGGGAGTGGAATCACCCTGCGAAAACTCCCATACGACCGTTCCACCAGGTGATGATCCTGTTCTTTGCTCTCCTGTTCCCATTTCTTTTCGCCTTTAATAGTCAGCGCGTAGTCATTTACGGAAACATCCACATCCTTTTCGTCCATGCCGGGAAGCTCTGCGGTTACCTGAATGGATTTCGCATCTTCCGCGACATTGATCTTTGGGTCAAAGTGCGAAAGAAAGCTGCGAGATCTTGTATCGAGACCGCGCGTGAAATCATCAAAGATCCGATTCATCTCCTTCTGAAGAGAACCAAACGACGCATCCAGGGACCACTTGTCCCTTCCCCATGGTAACAAATCTTTAATATCCATAGGAACCTCCATTTCCTACTGCGAAGATACAAGAGAACGAACTCAGTCCGTATGACAGAAATCAATAGTGAAACATGACGCGTGTCAGGCCTGAAGACATGCCAAAAAAGTCTCCGCGCGACGATCGGCTCAAAGTGGATGGACAAATCATCCAGTAAATTCAACGTGCGCCATGCAAATCGGCGAAACACTTCTCAGCAAAGGCATCATCAACCGAGACCAGCTAGAAAAGGCTCTGGATGAACAAAAGAAAACGGGTGCGCGTCTGGGAGATGTAGTTGCGCAACTTGGTTTTGCCACGAAAGACCAGATCGAAGCTGCACTGAAATAGTCATGAGTGCGAAAAAGATCATCCTCGGAGTAGTCATCGCGCTGGTTACGATTGTGGTCGGCGGATACTTCTATCTGCGCTCCAGCCTTCCCAGGAAGGAAGACTTTGCAAATCTAGTGGAACCGCGCATTTCCACAATGCAAGAAATCACAGTCCTCCGCGTTGACTTTAACGGAGACGCAGACACAGTCATTTCGGATGCATACACCAGGCTCTTCTCTGCGTACTATAAACTCGAAGGCGTACCAAAAGGATCTTCGCCTGCCCCTCTCGCACGGTATGAGAACCTGGCCAATGTGGATTTCGCACACACGGAAGATCTCAAGAAGATTCCATGGAAAGGTTTTGCCGCAATCCAGATTCCAGATCAAACCAATTTGAACGATGCGGCGCGCGCCGCGGGCGCAACCATCGAGAAATTACCTTACGGTGAAGTAGCGGAAATTGTGCATTTTGGCCCTTACAGCACGGAGCATCCAACCATTCTAAAGTTGCATCGTTTTATTGAATCCAGGGGATACAAGATTTCCGGGCTGCATGAAGAGCAATACTACAAAGGACCCGGAATGTTTATTCCTGTGAAGCCAGAAGACTATATCACAGTGGTTCGTTATCAGATATCGCGCAAGTGAGCCATCTGAAACCAGGCTTTGCGAACCTTCCTTCAGACCGGGCCCGTTTGAAACCGATCACCAGCCAGAGTAGATAGCAGCCACATCAATGGCGCTTAACGCTCGATTGTAAATACGAAGATCGTCCAGGGAGCCAGTCAGAAAATCCGCCTGAAAGTTTGACTTTCCCACCGCCAGACTGGAGAGAACCGTGTTGATTCCAGACGACGTCGCAGTAGTTTCTGCGACGAGAGCGCCATTGATACATGCTTTGATGTCAGAGCCGGAGTACACTCCACAATAGTGCGTCCACACATTGGTTCGCGGTGACAGAAAGATATTCAGATCGTACGTGTAAGTGAAAACTGAGCTGAACAGAGAGTTAGTACCGAGGCCAAAAGCCTGCCCCGCCACCCCTGTACCGTAATTGGTCAAAGTCACGCCAGATAGGGTCGTGAGATTGTACCAGATGCAAACAGTTCTCGGATTGCTTCCGGACGGAAGAGCTGTTGGAACGGAATCAGACGCGGTGAAATAGCTTGCTCCATTAAAAGAATAGGCACTCGCAGGGGTTCCAAATCGATCCGCGGTCAAAGTGGGCGCTCCCGCTCCGACGCTCAGATTGCGACCAGACACAGAGTCATTTGCACTTCCTGTAAAGGTATAACGCGCCACAAGCCCTGATAAATTCGGAGTCAAACCGACCAGGATAAGAGCGAGGTCTCCCCGAGTCTCCTTCTCGTGCCCCGGTAAGCCCTGCGTGCACGATCCAATCGCAAATACGATGGCACCGACGACAGTGCGACGCCAACTGCATAACGCGATGCTGCATTCGCCTGTTCTCATCCTGCCAGGAGCCCTGATTCTGACCATCGGCCTTTGGCAGGTGCAACTGAAGAACACAGGCGACGCAAATCGAGAATCTCCGGGGCCTCGTTGCTAAAAAAAATTAATGGTTTAGGGTTATTATAGATTTCGAGCAAGTATTCAGAGATCCGGAAAAGGGAACCTGAACAGATGAAAGATAGGAAGCTCATCAAAGTGAGCTTCGCCGAAATAGAGATCTGGAGAACTACCGCCGCGAAAGCCGCACGCTCCTTGAAATCGCGCGGGGCCAGCAATGAACCTGGACAAGGTCGCACGGCCGGATAATCTCCGGACGGACGCTGTGCGAAGATCCTCGATCGAATAAATGGCACAGCCGGCATAAATGTCGCCTATCGTGGGAGTTACAATCAAGTGCAGCTGGGGCCCAACCTGCGCGAATTCTGGAGCAGAAAAGCCGTCGTAGCCTGTGGGCGCAGCATCCGCATCGTTCGTCAATATAGTCCCAACGTACGTCCATTCACTTCCCGACTCGCGAAGCAAAATGATTCTCCCTCTGGATTTCAGAATCTGTGCGCATGTAAGTGCGAGATAGAGAGATCCATCGTGATAGATAGCCGCTGGTTCTGTGAAGGCAACGCATCCACCAAGGTCTGCGTGCAGCAAATCAAGGCGAATCAGGGGCTCATCCTGGCCATCCGACAAAAATCCCCAGCCCACAAAGAGTTTCTTTCTAGAAGAATAGGGGCCTTCCGGATTCGCGCTGGTTCGCATAGAAATCCAACCATGCCTGAAATCGCGTTCGCCCGCGACCCATTCGTATTCATGCCAGAAGATTTTCCATTTCTCATTTTCCGGCGCACTTGCGTCAAAAACCAGGTTCGATACTTCGTGCACCGTTTGCCTGGATGCGCCCTTGCTGACAGAAGGATTGAGTGCGCCTGCCATTACGCTCCATCGTACTGCGTCGTTCGATCTTGCAAGACGTGTAGAGACTGCACCGTTTCGCGGATCTGACCATCCAAAATCCACGGACGAATAAGACATCCAGAAGATGCCATCTGGCGATTGTGCGAAAGACGGATCGAAAATTCCTAGAGGTCCTTCGTGCTCGAGATGAAAAGCCACAGGATTCTGCGCTGAGAGAGGAACGCTGTTCATGCGCGCGCTGCATCCTGGCATCAAGGAGAGAAACAATGTAGCGCAAAGAACCTTCACGAGAAACCTCAATGCGCTTGCTTCAAATTAAAGCATTCCGACGCCTTATCCAGAGTCTCTTTGACCATGTTTCTCTGTTGCGAGGCTGGCCAGAAGAACGGCATAAAAGGAATCATAAGTAAACTGAATAGTTCATTATTTTTAATTTCGTAGGAACACTCGCCTCTCATCATTCCGTCCTCAAATGCGATGTACGAAATCCTGGTTTTGGTCGGATGATAGAACGGAATGATACCGCCAGAAACAATCGTAACGATGGCATTAAGAATTCTCAGCGGACTTCCCGCATCCAACTCCTCCCTGGATGCGCGTAGACGAACAGCCGCACGCTCGGCATCGTTCGCATGACCCATCTGCTCTTTCAAAAACGTGCCGGTACGATCTCCTTCTCTCCACCCAACCACAGAAAAGGAAAAATCCTTGTCGATCGCATACTCATTGGCAGGCGATACAAGAGTAACGTCAGAGCGAAACGAAGCACAATTCATGTTGAAGATAGAAAGAGAGACAAGCGTGATCCCGAAACCAACCTTGCGTACGCGAATCATCTGCTCTTTCCTTCGCGGCGAAACAAACCATCGCGCGTGGCCTCTGCCATAAACGTGCGCGCAATCGTAACCATCTCCAGCTGCAACTCTCTGGATTCAGACCACGGTGTGGCGAGCAAAGTCAGCCAGCCTACGAAGATATGCGCTCTACTCTGGTAATCGTAGTCACGCACATGGATCCCTCTGTGATAGACTGAAAATCGCACAAAGCGATCCACCGGATGATAAATGGGAAAAAGAAGGAATGTGCGACCCGCCACGAGGCGATTTATGAAGCCGAAGCTCTCCTGGAGGGGCCTTTGTTCAAATTTTTCTCCAAGGGTGATTTCCCCGGGATACTCCAGGTTTACAATTTCAATGGACCAACCTGTGCCCCCGGGCTGAACCTCCACTCTGTCAAAAAAGCCAGCGGTTCTAAATACGCTTTCGATCAACTTCGCCTGCGCGACCTGCGCAGGCAACTGCCAGTTGATGAACTCGATATTGACATCTCCCACTGGCTGTTCGGGCGGAGATGGAGGCGCCGGCCTTTGAGAGATAAACACAGCACAATTCGAAACGAAAGCAAAACATGCCGCCGCCAATAGTCTACAGGCCGAGCATTTCATGCGTCATGGTTTCCCGAATTGCCCCCGATAGTCCAGCGATTGTTCCGGTCGCCGAATCCGGATGCTGATTGACAATCCAACCTACCGTCACCGGATCGAAACATGGCAATCTCAAAAACACCCGTAAAAATAAATCGAATCAAAGAAATTCTTCCTCATCGCTATCCGTTCCTTTTAGTGGATCGTGTTGTAGAACTCACCGAATCTAAAATTGTAGCGTTCAAGAATCTAACCGCCAACGAAGAGTTTTTTGAAGGTCACTTCCCGGTGGCACCCATCATGCCAGGAGTTCTCCAGGTAGAAGCGCTCGCACAAACTGCCGGATTGCACTACCCTCTCGCTTTTCCCGAAGAAGCAGAAAAGAATAAAGATAAGATTGGGGTTTTCACAAAAGTGAACAACTGCACGTTTGAAAAGCCGGTGATCCCTGGTGATCAACTCCGCCTGGAAGTAACCATTACGGAAATTGAAAAAGACAAGAACGGCGATCCAAGACGAATCACTGCACGTGGTGTTGCAAGTGTGGACGGCAAAACAACATGCCAGACTGACCTCGAGTTTTCGATGATTCCGGCAAAACTCATTGGACGTTAGACGATCTTGCAAATTCTGACTACCCGGGTTAGCCGATCATGAGCATCATCGGTCGCGCCGCCCTGGCTTATCGCAATTTCCAGATCCACAGAAGGATTCTTTCAAGCGGAATGAAGAGCCAATTCATTCCGTTCGAAGGAACTCGCTTTCATATGTATGCTCACGAGAATGGAAAGCCGCCGCTCTTTCTACTGCACGGTTTTCTGGACTCTTCCAAAACGTTTCGAAAACTATTCCCGGAATTGATCCGCAAATTTGACGTGTATGCCATAGATCTTCCAGGCTTTGGCTCCACACGAATGCCTGAAGTTCGCGAACTGTGGCGCATTGACAGCATCGCAAGGCAGACAGCGCGCTTCATCCTTCATATACTCAAACAAAGACCCCCGCAAGCGCCGCAGAGAACAAACAAGGTAGATCAGTCTCCGCAAATACTGACGCATAGCATGGGAGGACTGATCGCTATGCATGCAGTCGAGTATCTGCAGGATCACGACCTCGAAGTTCCGTTCAAAAGAATGCATTTTGTTGCCCCAGGCGCACTGCGATTTTCAGAATCGGACAGAGACGCACACAGAAAGAGATTTTATCCTACGAGCACGGATGAAATTCGAGAACTCCTGGGAGAGCTTTTCCACGAAACAAGAACGGATCTACCTGATTTCTTGTTGCGCGGACTACTCGAACAATGGTCCCACAAAGGGTACGAATATCTGGCAGAAAATACAATTGAAGAAGAAGACTCTGTATTCTATCCCTCCGGAAAAAGAATCAAGCTCAGCCCAGAAATCATTCTGTACTGGGGCCGCGAAGATCGAATCGTCAACCTTCAATATGGAAAGCTGGTTCGGATGACTCTGAGATGCCGCTTGATCGAAATGCAGGGTGGCCATTGCGTGCAAACGGAAAATCCGGACGAACTGATGCGCGCGTTTCTTGCGAACTGCAAATAGGTTGCATTGAAACTCGTTGCGTTTTTTCATTGGTAATGCTTCCGCACAATAAACTGATCTCATCCCTCGGTGGAGCCAAACAGGTTTACATCCAGACGCACAACTTCCCCGATCACGACGCGGTGGCAACTGCCTATGGTCTGCAGTACTTTTTGAAACGCGCCGGAATCCAGGCGAATGTCATTTACGAAGGAGAAGTACAGCGCGATTCTCTTAAGAGAATGATCCAGGAATTGAACATCGACGTGCGACCGGCCAGTCGCTATGCACTCACTGCGGAGGATAAGATCATCGTCGTAGATGGTTGCAAAGGAAATAAGAACGTAACAGATTTGATTGGAGATGAAGTGGCTGTGATCGATCATCATCAGGTCACAGCGCCGGATGACGTGAAGTTTGCAGACATTCGCCCAGAGTATGGTGCGTGTTCGTCTATCATTTACGAATATCTGAATACTCAAGAGGGACAAATTCCACAAAACGTGGCCACCGCATTGATGGTGGGAATCAACATGGATACATCCTTGTTGACCAGAAGCGTAAGCAAAGGCGATCTGCTGGCTTACACGGAACTGTACGGACTGGCGGACATGCCCCTCGTCAATTCGATCCTGATCAACTACATTCAAACCAAAGATCTGGCGTTCTACAAAACGGCACTCGATCGAGTTCGCATCAAGGAAACGCTTGCATTCTGCTATTTTCCTGATGGCTGCAATCAGAACCTCATGGGCATCCTGGGAGACTTCTTCATGTCTCTGCAAGAAATCGAATTCGTCGCTCTCTGCGCAAAGAATGACGGCAAAATCAATTTCTCACTTCGCAGTGAGAACCGATCATGGAACGCGTCCAAAGTCATCCAGGAAGTCCTCGAAGGAGTTGGGTTTGGCGGCGGCCACAACGATCGAGCCGGAGGAATCATTCAAGATGCGGCCCTTTTTCACGAGGAAGAGATATACAAGAAAGTAGTGCGCGCACTGAAGCTACCTGATATTGCGATCTTTTGAATTTGACAGGCCCGCCCCGCGGCTGATACAGGATCGTGTCTTCTGTTGCCGGCACACTCTTCACCATTTCAACTTTTGGCGAATCGCACGGTCCGGCTGTGGGTGTCGTACTCGACGGTTGTCCGGCCGGATTCGAAATCGATCTTGAAGAATTGCAGGCAGAACTGGACAGACGAAAACCAGGCCAGAGCCACCTCACCACATCGAGACAGGAACCGGATCGAGTAGAAATATTGAGCGGCCTGTTCGAAGGCCGCACTCTTGGAACGCCCATTGCCATGATGGTTCGCAATGTAGATATGCGCTCCCAGGATTATGAAGGATTCTCGCAAGCATATCGTCCTTCTCACGCGGACTTCACGTATCACGCAAAATATGGTTTTCGCACTCCGCACGGGGGAGGAAGGGCTTCCGTGCGCGAAACAATCGGTAGAGTCGCGGCGGGAGCAATCGCACGACAGATTTTACGGAAGGAACTGGGAATAGAAACAATCGCGTGGGTTGAATCCATTGGGAACATTGACTCCCAGGCAATCAAGAATCCTCCGCAATCGCGCGAACAGGTAGACTCAAATCTAGTGCGGTGTCCAAATGAAATCGCCGCGAAGAAGATGGTTGCACTCGTAGAAGAAGCAAGGGCAAAGAAAGACTCAGTTGGAGGAACGTTAGGCGTCATTGTGAGAAACGTGCCACCCGGTCTGGGCGATCCTGTGTTTGATCGCCTGGAGGCGGACTTCGCAAAAGCATCTCTCTCTATCCCTGCATGCAAAGGTTTCGAATCCGGGAGCGGTTTCGAAGGCACGAGGCTGTTTGGAAGCCAGCACAACGACTCGTTTATTCCCAAAGAGAATCCGCGCGAAGGGGCAACGGAAACAATGCCTGCTCCCAATGTGGAAACAAAAACGAACTTTTCCGGTGGAATCCAGGGAGGCATCTCAAACGGAATGCCAATTCTATGCCGCCTCGCATTCAAACCTACGGCCACCATCAGCCAGCCGCAGGACACAGTGAACGACCGCGGCGAAGCAACAGAGCTTGCGGCGAAGGGCAGGCACGATCCATGCGTATTGCCAAGGGCTGTCCCCATCGTGGAATCTGTTTTCAACCTGGTTCTCATGGACGCATATCTCAGACAGAGGGCGCAGACTCCCGAATGGTGGCTGCGATATAGAAAAAATGTTTAGGATTGCTCTGGTTACTGCGCTGGCTCTGGGTATGGCGTGTGGAAATACATTTGAAACCCACGCTTGCCATAGAGACTGTTCCAATCGCTACAACAGCTGCCTGACCACCATGGTTCTTCTCAACGTTCCTACAAATCAGAGCCCTGCGTTCAATACAGCAGGCGTACTGAGCTGCAACACAGATCACGACAACTGCAACGCGACGTGCAGCCAGCTTGGCGATTGACGTTTCAGGTTCTTTCCCGCCGCCCGGAAATCACTTGCGATTTCTAATCCTTTTTGCATCCAGTACCATGCTCTCAGCACAAAAACTCCTGTCTGTGGCCGCTCTGGGCCTTTTCGCTTTCTGCGGAAAATCAAAGGAAGTCCCACCCATCAACCCCACCAAAGTATTCACCCAGGTGGAAGCCGCCATTACTACTACCTATTTCTCCGGCGACCCGGCCCCGCCTCTTGAGAAGCTTTACGGAAATGCCGTAGCCGCACTTGATGCGAAAGAAACGCCAGACATGAAAGGCACGATCAAGGCTATCGAATCGCAGGGCCCGGACAAAGTACGCGAAAGAACGTATCGCGCACTGAATGCATTTCTTTCCGAACTTCCTGGCGGAAATGATTTCACGCGCGCAGAAGGGCTCTTGATGAGCGAAGATAAATCACGGCAGGCGGGAATTGGCATCCTCCTGATGCAGGAAGGGCCTGGAAAATTCATCGTTCTGGATACACTGGAAAGCTCTCCCGCCCAGGCAGCCGGAGTCAAACCGGGTTCCGTAGTGAAGAGCATTGACGGTTTAGAAGTCGCGAACATGGACCTTGAGGAAGTGGCCGGTCGAATTCGCGGCGCGGAAAGCACAGATGTACGACTTGGGCTTCTCGGAAGCGAACCCACCATCAAACGTTCAAAACTAAATTTTATCAACTATTCAAATGCTACCTGGTTGCTGACAACAGGAGGACAGGTAGAAATAGTGGCTCTTCGCACAGCGGTCCCCGGAACCGCGACGAACCTGGAACAGTTCATGCGCCAGATGGGAAAACGGTCTGCTGTTATTTTGGATCTTCGCAAGCTACAGAGTGGCGATTTTAGCGAATGCTTCAAGATAGCTGACCTGCTTGTCGGAAAAAGGAAAATGGGAGAGCTCGTGCAAAAGAATGGAGCCATTCCCATGGAAAGTACAGCTGATTCTCTATTCACCGGTCCTATCTACGTCATTCTGGGGAAGCATTCGTCCTCCGCAGCTGATGTAGTGGCCATGGCTCTTCGCTCCTCCCTTGAGGTAAATCTGATTGGAGTGGATCGTCCGGGGCTAGCGTATTTCGCGGAGAACATACCTCTGGATGGCGGCATCGTTCTGAAATTGACCAAAGGATTTGTCGCGGACGAACGCAGCATCCCCCTTCCAAAACGCGGACTGAAAATGGACGTGAACATAGACGATTACCTTCCGCTCGAGCCACCCGGAGACAAGCCGTCAGAAGCAGATCCGGCACATCGCCAGCTTCGCACCATGCTCGGCCTGGCGCGTTGATAAG
>JAIBBM010000044.1 GCA_019694685.1 Leptospirales bacterium | reverse complement strand
TGGCTCCCATCGTGATATTGCGGATATCCCTGGTGGCGCTTGCATTCGCCTGTTTCTTTACCTTTTCTTCTATCGAGGTTGCGTCTTGTTGATTGAGTTGTTCTCCCAGATACTGTAGTTGAACATAAAACCCGAACGCAATCCCGGATGGCCGCGATCCATACTCCCCTAATTCTCCAAACCCGCCTGTAGCCACGTACTGAGTGAATATGTTACGCGTCTTTGCGTCGTCCGCGTAAGAATCACCTGCGGCTCTGGTTGCAAGACCACCTGTTGCAGAATCCGGTGCAGCTCCAATCCATCTGCCCAGTGAACCAATGATCTTCGCATCTCTAGATCCTCTTCGTGCTTCCTGTGATCCATTTCCAAAAATCTGTTCGGATGCCGCTTGCAGTCTGAGTTTCTGCGTATAGAAGAACGCCTCCACTTCCGTTTCATTTGCATTCTTGAGAAGACTGGTAACACTCTGGTCAGACATCTCCTCATAACCGGTCGCTCCAAAAGCATTGCGAATCGCTTTATCTGCATCCATCTTCACATACGCATCAATGCGCGCCACGGATCCGCCTGCGCTTCTCTTGATGTAGCTTGCGCCGGATCTTGCAAACCCTGCTGCCGCTGCTGCAGACTGTGTTTGCAAATCAATTGCGTCATTCTGGTCCATGATTTGCTGGCGGATGTTGTTCCTGAGTGCGAGGTATTCCTGATACACCTTCACATTCGCGAGTACTCTCAGATTCTTCGCGTGGTCAGAAAGTTCTGCATCATAGTTCGCAAGTGCACTGGCCAGCTTCGAATCAAACTGTGTGTTTCCTGAATTCGCGAGTTCTGTGATTTCCAGCCTTGTATTGAACTTAGATACTTCTGAATTTAGCTCTGCGAGTTTGTTTGCTCCTGTGGGAACAGAAGATTTGATCTCGTCTACAATTCGTGCGAGTACTTCTGCCTTGTTGATGGAGTCTTTTTTGATTCCCGTATTCTGGCTGAACTGGGCTATCTCAGCGTTCAGTGTGTCTATGATAGAAGACAGGTTTGTGTTCGCATCCGCCTGCGCCTTCTTCACTGCCATCTCTTCTTCAAAAGCCAGCTTCTTCGCGAGTATTTCTTTAGTTTTCTCGTCCCAGTGTTTCTTGCCTTCTTCCTCAGACCTCTTCTGATCTGCTTCCCATTTCCTCTGCTCTGCTGCGAAACGGTTTTCTGCAAGATTCCAGGAATCCTTTCCGCGAGAAATGATCGTACTAACTCTGTCTTCCCAGTCTGCTTTCTGATCGTTCAACTGCTGTGCGCGAATGTCCCAGTCCTGTAACTGGATATTCAGTCTCTGATTGAGTTGATCTCTGTACACCAGATCCGCATTCTCTGCCACATCCGCGTACGTGATCCTGTACCCTGAATACTCTCTCCCACCTGCCGCATCTCCCGTGGCTGCCTGGAAGAGCATGTCGTATGTGGCATCTCTTTCGCGTAATGCGAATGTGTCGTCTCCGGACTGCGAACCTGCCGCGTCCTCTGCTGCAATGTAGGCAGCTTTGCGTTCAGCACGGAGTTGATCTCCCTGTGTGGTCAGTGCATCCAGAACTCTTCCAGCATCGTATGTCTTCTGTGTGCCCGTACCGGATTCCAGTTTCGCGTATGCGAAGTATTCCGCACCTGCATCGTTTACACGTCTCACGCGTACGTACTGCGTTCCGTCCTGAGCGCGATACAATCCACCGCTCAGAGCTCCCGGTGGGCTTGTAATCTCTGGTTTCGTAAGCGAATAACGTCTTCCAAAGCTATCTCTGAACTCGCTGTCGTTCTGGAGATTGCGACCATCCAGTGCGTCGCTAGATTCCTGAGCAGTGAGAGTAACGGAGGCCCCTGTAGAATCGACGGAGGTGCCATTCTCCACCAGATATTTCAGATCCTCTTCTGTGAGTGTATAAAGCGCCTTTGTACTGTCGTCGTCCTTGCGCAGAGATCCAAATGCAATCAATCTGTGTTTCAGCGTTTCAACATCCCCTATCTTTGTAAAATAATCCAGAGACGCCTCTGCCTTCTCATATTCCTCCTGCGCCTTCATCGTTTTGCGGATATTGGTATCACCGGCAGAATCAAGCGCGAGTTTCTGCATGGACAGCGCTGTAATCTGCGCAAAGTTCAACTGCATCTGGGATTTCACCAGCATCTGGGTGGATGTTCGAACCATCGCCCCGCCTGCCGCGACCATCGCTGCACCTCGTGCGATGAGAGGAGCTCCGAGCACCAGAAGTGCGGCCCCTGCAGCCATCATTTGCGATCCAGCATACGTCATCGCATAACCAGTGTACTGTGCTGGTATGTATATTGACTTTGTGATCTTATCCGTTAAATTCGCAGTATCGTATACACCCAGTGCTTGCAGGAATGCGTAGTATACTCCGGAGAATCCTGCGAAGTCCAGAAGCTGTCCATTCGCGGCCACATACTGTGCCATCGCCTTCTGGTCTTCTACTGGCATGGCGGCTGCACCCAGAATTCCGGCGGCTGCTTCTAACTGCTGTGAGATCGTTACAGTTGGAGTTTTTACCGGGAATAGATTCTGCACAGACGCATTCGCGTATGTTCCTCCGAACGATTGCATCCAGCTCTGGCCGCTCCAGAAGTAGCTTTTGTATTCGTTATACAGAGCGGGTGTACTGAAGGCTCCACTTGCCTCCACAATTCCGGCTAACCTCTGGTAGACTGCATTGCGCGCTTCCTTTCCTGAATCATTTACAGGGAAAGCACCCGCCAGCACTCGTTCAAAGTTCTGTCTCTGCGATTCTGCAATCGCTCTGCGTTTCTCTATCTCTCCCTTGATGATTTCCTGCGCCTTATGAAGGCGAACCACTCTCATCGTATGCAGAATGTGTTCGCTTCTGGCCGTAAACACGTCTGCGTATCTTTCTGCAAGGTCGCGTTCTGTCAGGCCGTCCAGTTCTGTTTTCTCAGCCGCGCTCAATGTCTCATGTTTGTTCAGCTGTCTGTCTCGCAGTTCGCTCAACCGCGCAGAATCATCCGCAGACAAAGGCGCAAATGTGGTGCCGGCCTGCAATTTGCCTGCAATCGATGCGAACAGTTCCAGCCTGTCTTGCGTCTGCACCGCAAAGGCAGCATCCTTCATTCTACTCTGGACGTCGTCGAGCGCCCTTTGCGCCAGTTCGTATGCCTCTTTCGCATCCGCCTTGTGCTTCTCCAGAAGTGTCGCGTCCCCTTCATTGTTCGCAGTAGAAGATTGATAGAGATACGGAGTCTTCGCGTACTCTGCGACTCCTCGTCTGAGCTCTGCTTCTTCGTTTGCTGCCAGAAATTTCTTGAATGCATCCGCCATCTGGTCCAGGCGATTCACATACTCTCTGTTCTGCACTCCATACTGATCGCGCAGGGATCTCTCCACCACAGTCAAATCGTCAAATTTCTTCTGTGCTGCATCAAACGCATCCCGGGCAGGCTTTGCCGCCGCTTCCAGATACACCGCCAGAGACTGCTTGAGTGCCTCAGACCTTCTTCCCGCTTCTGCGTATTCAAATTGTGCTTTTTCTGTTTGTTCCTCTACTGCCCGAATCTGCGATCCTTTCGCAGAAAGCTGTGTCGAACCGTTATCTGCCATTGCTGCGGTTGCTTGTTGTTTGATTGCTACAATGCCGTCAATCGACACTGCTCCCGCAGCATCCGCATCATAGGCGCCCTGGATCTGTGCCAGGATTGCATTCGGATCTGCCTGTCTGCCGTCCGCCAGATCGGCTGCGCGAAACACAGTCACAAGACTTCTATTCAGCCGCGAAATCGCCTCAATGTAGTTGTTCGCTAAATTCTCGTAGTAGAGCTCCTGATAGAGAGCATCTCCGCTCAGTCCCAGTGCCTGGCGCTCTGCCACCGTCGCCACTGTTCGCACACCGGCCACTTCAATCGTCGCATCATCCGTTGGATCTGCAGTTGTCTGACCCAGCTGAATCGTGCGAGTGCTCGCAGAAGAATCACTCGTCAAATTCTCATAGTCGCCGGAACTCAAAAGAGCACTCACCTGTCCTGCTTTTCCAAGCGAATCCGGGGCAAGAGCCGCGCCGCCGGAAAACACATCAAACGATGCGACCGGCTGACCCTGCGCAGCCTGGTCTTTCACATACTGATCGTAGGCTGCCTGCTGGTAGGTAAGCTCCGCTCCAATGAACGTGCGATGACTCGAGAACCTGGTATTCGTATACGATGTTCCACGCGCGCTTGCAAAACTGGCCAGCCTCTTACCCAGATCCGTGTCCGCCTCCGCTTTTGAAACTGCGTCACTTGCAATCTTAGAATGAAGGCTGAGCGCCACAGATAGCTGCGTAAGCATTCCGTTTGCATCGCTCTGCAAAATCGCCTGGTCCTTCCCTGCTTCAAAACCAATCGAAAGCCTGTACTCCGGGGAAATCAATTCAGGATGAGCAAGAAGATTTGAAATTTCATTTCGATCTGAATCGCTCTCCAGTACCAATGCCATATAACGTTCTAGAAGAGGTCTCTCATCAATCAGAGTAGAAAGAAAGCTCTGCGGAATCTGAGCCGCCGCGCGATCAATCGCACTGACCAGAGAAGGAGGAACTGTTGCACTCAGACTGGTGGTGAGCCCTGCCTTCGTAAACATGGACGCGAGCAAAGAAGTAAGTACAGCACTTCTGTTCTTAGAGAAAGCATCTCGATCCGCGGCACTTGCACCGGAAAGAACGGCCCCTTCCGCGTAGGATTCAAAACTTTGCACAATGCCGGATGCATGCATTTGAGAAGCTGACTGCAAATCCAGGAAGCTTCTGTACCCTTCCACGTTTCCAGTCAGAGACGATTTCTCCGCAGCACTGAGCTGTGAAGAGAGCGCTGTAGCCAGACTTCGCATCTCTGCCTGCACAGAACTGGACTGCGCCGCAAAAAAGGAATCCTCCTGGCCTCCCATCAGTCCGGCAAGAGTCGCAGTCACACTTCCTGGTGCATTGTGGACCGCAGTGCGAAGAGCACTCGAAGATCCAGTCACCAGGTTTTGCACCTTTTCAAGAACAGCAGGAATTTCTTTTTGATTGGCCGCCTGGAATTTCGCCTGATCTTCCTTCATAGCAGAAGTGGCCAGAATAGAATTCACAATTCGATCGCGTCTCAGACTGTCGCGCACTGCCGCGTCCGTGGTGCTCGAACCACCTTTCGCAAATAGATTGCGCGCAGTGAGCACTTTGATCACTGCATCGTGAGCACTGGCCGGAAGATTCGCATACCCCGCGCGAGCAAGGACTGCATCCAGATCGCTCGAAGCAAGGACTCGCGATAAATCCTCCTGACCCAGAGAGTCGCTCGATTCAGTGAGAACCAGAGCAATGAGAGCAGGCTGTGCAAGGGCCAGAGCCATCGTTCTGTAGTCCAGATTGCTGTAGCCAGAGATTGCCTTTAGATCTGCAGGAAGAAAATCAGAAGCCGTCTTATCGTATGCCTGGTTCACCTTACCGGCCGTTACACGATTCTGCAAGTCTCCTGGCAGATACGCAGAGAGCGGCACGGACGATTCCAGCATCGCATAAGACAGACCAAATAGACTGTCTCTATCCGCGGCCAGAAGGAGCCTTTGCCCCGCCGTCTTGCCGTTTATGATTCCTGCCGGATCAGAAAGAAATAGATCAAACTGAGCGCGAAGATTGGCTCTCTTTTCCGCAGCAGTCGCACCGGTAAGAGTGACGCTGTGAGCCTGGTAGTATGACTGGATCTTTGCCATCCAGATGTAGGTTTGAAAATCGCCTAACTCTCTGGATTCGTCCAGCGTCGAAACATTCTGCGCTTTGAGCCGCAAGTATTCGTCCTGTGCTATTTTTTCCCGTAGATCGTCTATGCCTGCTCCTGCATGGGATTCATCCGTATTCGCGGATGCAAGATACCCTGCGATGTAATCAGAGATCGTTCTTTTTCCGTCACCGCCAGAAGCAAATGCGGACACAGAATGCGAAGAAACATAGGAAGATGCGTCCTCCATCAATATGGATCGCGCGAAGTCGTCCATGAGCCCGGACAGATCCAGCCCGGCACTCGATTCGGAAGGATTGCTCGATGCGCGCAGCTTCAGATAGTTCGCATACATTTCTCGCGCTTTGTTGAATTGACGCACCAGAACAAACTCTCTCATTTCTTCCGGATAATCAGACGCCCGATACGTGCTTCTCGAATCAGAAGCAGCAATCGCATCCAGCATTTCCAGTTCCTGCACTTCTGCAGTGCGCGCCTGGACATCTGCTGCATCCGGATTGGCGATCGTTGCCAGATACGCTTGCATCTGCGATTTCATGTCCGTCGTACTGGACGCCGATGCCATGATCTGGTAGAGTCTATTTCGAATGGATGTGAGTTCTGCTGTTGCAAAATCAGATTTCAATTTCGCATCTACACTTCGCGCCGCGTCTGTCTGTACAGTAGCATCTGCAATGGTAGAAACAAAAGTAGAGATGGCGCTTGCCGTAGTTCCCCTTTGCGCATAACGTTCCATGAGGTCGGTCACGGATTTCTCTACGCGCAGGTCCAGAGCAGATTCTGCTCGCTTCTCCACAGCCCCGGATCTGGCAAGAGTCTCAGAAAGATTCATCTGGGAAGCATTCAGGCGAGCGAGCACCGCCGATTTGAGTGCATCACCATCGAGCGCACCACGACTGAGTACAGATACAATTTCGCCTGCATACACTGCCTGTTCAGACGGAAGCCCTTTCACATAAGACCAGAGCGCGGCGCGAATGCCTGCAGGAGCCATCGCCGTGACCGCACTTATGGAAGGATCAAAACCTCCCACAAGATCATGCATGAATTTATTTCGATCCGGCAGAAATCCTGTCCCTCCGGATTTCTAGTTGGACACGCTGGACTCTACGTATGCCGCATAACGTGACACAGCGGACTGCCCCAGATCCGCGAGGCGAATCGCGCGCAGGTCGTCTGCAAATCTACGCAGCTCATCAGCCATCTTCTGGCCGTCTGCATCGAGAACTCCGTCTGCCTGAAAGGACTCGTTGTACCCCTCAAACAGGTACAGGAGGCGCACATTCTCTTCTTTTTCCATGACGGCCAAAACGGCAGACACAGGAGAAGATCCGGAAAGAGCACTGCTGATTTGAGTTTCGAGAGCTACAAATTGCGGATATTTTTCAGAAAGAGCGCGTGCATGAGCCTGCATCGCATTTGCGTTTGCAAGCAGATCTGTGCCGGTTTGATCCCTTTGCTCAATGAAGAGTTTGGCGGCCGCCACGTCGCGCAAACTCGACTGCATCTGCGAAATCGCAGTGCTCACTTCGGGAGAAATCGTCCGGCCGCTCTTCAAATACGCGTCGAGCCTTTGCGCATAACGGACCAGTTCTGCGCCTTTCATCGATCCGGAGAATACTCTGGATAGATCTGCGTCCGCGGCCACGCCCAGTGCTGCGAACTCTGCTGTAACCATGGGTTTGCCCGAATTGTCGCGCAGAATCGTTCCGGATGCATCTGTCTGCACCATCCCCAGCGCGCCTTTCACAAGCTCCATCGAAGTCGCAGCCGCAGTAGGAGTTTGCGCCCTGGATTGTGCGAAGACCCTGCTAGCATAATCCGCCATTCCGATTCGAACTGCGTCGCGGTAGAAAGAACCTGTAGCCCCGGGCACCACAGAAGAGCCGCTTTGAGATGCTTCGCGCAAGAGAGCTGCCGTATGGCGAGCCTGTGCCTGCAGTGGTTCGAGCTTTGCATTTAGATCGTTTGCTTTCTGTTCGAGTTCACTGATTCTATTTTCAATGTCGGTCTTTCTGCTTCCGGTTGCAGTGAGGTTCTCAGAATACAGTGCGTAGAGTTCTGTTTGAACTGCACTTTGATCGCGCCTGAGTCCGTCGAGTGTGAGACTGGAGGCGGTCAATTGATTGGAATATTCTTTCTGTTTCTCGCGCCGGAACACAGACTCATAACTGGCAGGAAGACTTGCGATCTCCACTGAGATCGTGGAGCGAATTTGCTCCAGATTGCGAGAAAGCTGCCGGGCATCCATGAGTGAGTCTGCACTTCCATATGCGGACAGAACTTCGCGATCCGCACCGCTCATCGCCGCATAACTGGCTGTTATATTTCCAGAGCTGAGAACGGCAGCCAGACGAGCAAGCAGGCCCTGCCTGCTTGCGGTGTAAGAAACCACCCAGGCACTGGAATTTGAGGAAGGAATTTGAGATGCAAAATCGTCTTTCGCAGAAGCCTGGTCAGAAAGACCAGAAAGGGACTGGAACAAATCGTCCCACTTTCTGTTGACACTGCGCGGATCGTTCGAATCTGGAGCGCTGTTGATCTTCTCAAACGCAGATCGATTGGTCATGACAAAGTCGCGAACAAAACGCCACGCTGCCTGATCCTTTTCCTGAGAAGTCAGTCCAGTATAGACTGCGGATGCACTTCCAGAATATCCATCAAACGTTTTGGAAGAAGGAGCACTAATCTTGCCTGCCAGATCTATGAGCAGATCTGAATACTCGCGTCCGCGCATGCCGGTGAGATAGGTCCGCAGCTTCTCTACTGCCACTACAGACAGCTCTCCGGATTCTCCACCGTAGGAGAGGCGAGCGTCCGCTACACTCTTTGCAAGAATCGTTGCCTGGGCAGACGCCACTGCCGGGTCGAGTGCTTGCTTCACCATTTCTCGGCGCATGGTCTCCTCGCCGTGGATCTGTGCGAAGAGTGAATCTATGAGCTTGAATGCCTCTTCTTCTGCGCGCGCGATCTTCGCACGAATGTCTTCTTTTTCATTGGCCGATTTGTTCTGCGAAATGGCCTGTGCCAGATCTGCATTCAGAGAAACAATCGTGGATTTAACAGACGCAAGCTGACCGCGCGTTCCTGCTGCAAATGCAAATGAATTGAGCTCAGCGTTTGCAGAACCCTCTGCAACCAGACTGCTCTGCGCGAGCACAAGAGTGGCTGCGTCAAGTGCTGTTTTTCCGGCCAGTGGATTTGCGGAAAGAAACGCGTCCAGATCGCGCGATCTTTTCTTTGCTTCCTCGAGGCCCTGGACCTGGGAGATGACTGTTTCTGTTGCCTGAAGTTCAGCCTTTGCTTTTTCGCTTGCGGAAAGAGATCCAATCAAATCCATTTCGCGGGCAGATTTCGCATCCAGAAGTCCTGGAATCTGAGCGTACTTCTCCATGCGATTGGTCACATTCGCGAGCGCAGACGCAGTGTTTGTCAAATCCAGACGGATCAAATCGGATGCATTGCTTCCAGAAATAATATCCAGGTCAATGCGCGCCGCTCGATACGCTTCGCGCGCGCGGTCTAGCTCTGAACGAGCCGCTGCAAGCGCTCTCTCATTGACTGCCATCCCTTCCCTTGTGACGGTCATATCGCTTTGAATTTCCTGAGGACTGCGAGAACGCGCCATCGTGGTAAGAGACCCCACCAGAGCAGAAAGGCCCGAAGGATCATACTCTGCTTTGAGACGAGCAAGAATTTGCGAAAGATCCTGCGCACCCAGAACCAGAACAGACCATCTGGCCGCAATGGTGGAACTGTCTGCACCTGCACTGAACAAATCTGCGATCGCTGCGAGTTTGTCCTGAATGCGAGAGAGTGGATGAGCGCTTGAAACATTGGAACCTGCAGCCGCATCCAGCCCGGCCAGATACTGCGTGATGGAAGATCGAAGTGCGTCCACCTGATCACGCGAAGACGGCGCCGATCCTGCAATGCCCGCAAGAAGACTGATCTCTCGATCAATCGCATCCACCCTGCTGGTGATGGCAAGGAGCGAAACTCCGCGCTGGGATAGAATTTCCTGAATGCGAGCGTCCAGCGCCGCATCATTGCCGCGAATCGCAGGATCAATGCTGATGTCGCCCTTCGCAATCAGATAGCCCGCTTCCAGAATATCCGCGTGAGCTTTTGCAGCAGTGGCGCGTTCGCCTGTTACGAAACTCATTTCGAGACCTGCTTCATGCTGGTATGCCAGATCTGCATACTCTTTGACCGCGGCCGCCTGCCTCATTCTACCGGCGAGGTAGTTTCTCTGTCTGCGAAGAAGTTCCCAGTCGTACTCTGCCTGCGTCATCAAATACGGATCGCTGTCGTTTCCGGTGATGTGATATCCGCCCAGTCCTCCAGAGAAATAATCCAGAACGACTCTGCGAAGACGGACATTTCCATCCTTCGAAGAAGTAAACCAGTCAGCTATGTCCTTCTTGATCGCAGCCAGTCTGTCCGCGTCTGTCAGATTGGGTCGATCGCGATTTACAATCTCGAGCAGCTCCTGCTTGTTTGGATCGTATTTTCGATCCAGAGACAACACAAGTTTTGCAAGATCCGTAACGCTTGCACTCGCAGAATATTTGAATTCAGGCAGAGATTCTATTTCAGCCGTCTGCGTTTTGAACAATTCGTTTCTGCGAATCAGGTCCTCTACGTCCTGACGATACAGTACAAACTCTTCTTTCCCCATCAGGGTTGTGAGATCATCTTTAAAAGTGCTTTCAGACAGATTCTTCACGTCATCCGGCAACGTTCCAGCGAAGAGTCTCTTATCCTTGAGCATTCCGGAATCGTTTGAATCAGAGTGCATTCTGTCTCGCAGTACACCTTCCGCACCGGCGAGTACGTCCTGAAACTTCTTGATCGCATCTCCGTTTGCCTTTCTTTGCTCTTTGTAAAAGGCTACCAGGGCCGCTTGCTGCGGATCGCCGTTTGGCGTCGCGTTCTTCTCCAATAACTCACTGTAGTAGTTGTAAGCCTGCTTTGCCTCGAGGAGTGCTCCACCGCCTCCTGCCACCATTTCGTTCAATTGTTTACTGGATGCGTCGTAGCGCGATTGCTCCTCCGCGATGTATTGCCTGAGCTGAATCTCAGCTGCCTCCCTGGAACGACTGAATTCTGCGATCTTCTGCTCCCATTGTGTTCGCCCATCTGCGATTTGCTTTTGCACGTCTGTGAGCCAGGCTTCTCGCTTTCTGGACAATTCGTCGTGGCTCTGTTTCCAGATGGCCTCTCCTTCCGCGCGAGAGCGTTTCGTTTCCTCGAGCCACACGAGTCGCTCACTGTAAAGCTTCTCTTCTGTTTTCTCAAAAGCAGTTAGACCTACAGTGATCACTGCTTCCATTCTCTTTTGCCAGTCCATTCCCGCGGCCGATATCTCGGAGTCAGAAGACTGTGCATTGATCGTGGAAGCGCCCTGCTGCGCCTGGGCCAGTGCATCTGTTGTGTTTTTGTTTAGATCTGTGAGTGCGTCCTGAATGATAGAGTCACCCAGAGCCGCCGCGGAACCAGAATCCGCTGCAAGTCTCGCGGAGAAATCATCCTGTCGTTTGACCGCAATGTAGCGATTGCGAGCGCGTTTGATGTAGAAGTTCTCATTGTAGTTGAACTCTGTTCGAAGGTCTGATTCCCTCCGCGTCAGCTCTTGATCAAATGCGTCTCGTTCCTTTCCGCTCAGAGAAACGTTATTCGCCCTTGCGGTTGTTAGATCCGAAGTGAGCTTTGCATCAAAGCGACTGCGGATGTCTGTTTCCAGCTGAGCAATGCTCTGGTCAAAACTGGCAATGTCATAGGCCGGATTCGCATAGGCTTGCTTTTCAGCCTCCGCAATCATTGCTTCGTATTCACTTTCTGAAATGGATAGAGACTCTACAGTTTCCTTTTGCGCTCGAAAGCCACCCAGCTCTTCATCGATTGCATCCTGGGCCGCATTCTCCCATTCCAGCTCTGCCGCATCATAGCGGGCACTGGCCACTGCTTTGTCTGAATCTTTCTGAGCTTTGTCCGCCGCTGATTTGTCAATGGCAGTGAATTCTTTAAAGAGAGTGTCAGATGCTTCTTCTTCCCAGTCCGCTTTCAAAGAAGCAACGCCCAGCTCCAGATAATTCTTGAAAGAAGTTACATCCGCCAGGCGAGAGGCTCGCTCCGCATACGGATCCACTTTCTCTTTGCTAAACTTTTTGAATTCCTGTGCCGCGAGCTCGGCGTCGCCCAGGGAGAGTCGAATGCAGGTGACAAGACATAGAACTGCAGTTGCTTTCCAGAGCGGTCTGATCCGCCGGGATGGGATTCCTACGTAGTACATAGTATACTCCGTGGAATCCGGTTTTCAGAAAACGGAGCAATCTGCTCCGCAAGACCGCTTACTGTTCCGGGGTCGGGTCCGTCTCCTCCGTCTCCGTCCTCGCTATTGGAAGACAGAGTCGCACTCCTTGCTGCAGGACGGCCCTTGCTCGTCCTGCTTGTACCGGGCCGAAGTCTGGAACAAAGAGAAACCTCTTTGTGCCTGGAAAGCATGTTTGTGCGCAACGATGCGCGGAATTTGCTTCTGGTTTTTTTTTCGCGCGAATCTCCCGGGAGATTCATTCGACCCAGGGCAAGAGCACTGTGCGTCAGATCACCCAGGTCTTGCGTTTCAAGACCTGAATCTTCCGCGCGCGGATTCAATAGGGCCGACTCTACTCCCTCTCGCATACTCGCGCGTGCATCGAGCAAAGTCTCTTCGAATTTACCCTCAAAGCGAACCATCGTTTCAAGAGTGCGATCTGTTGCATTGACCAGAGTCAGTCGAGATGAATCTCCACTGGCGCGAGAAAGCACCGCGTCGAGTGGATCCGACTGCGCCTGCAAGGAAGACCCGGCTAAAACAAAAAGAAGTGCAATTCCATAAAGTCTCACATGCTTTCTCCCAGCTTACGGTCGATTTCAATGATCTGCTTTTTGTATTCTACCACGCGGCTCTGTTCGCCCGCATCGCAGACTGGCGTGGATGATTTCTTTTCCAGGTTGCATAGATTCACTCGCGCTTGCAAAAGCATTCTCTGGCGCAGCAAGTCTGTCTTCGCATTTTCGTTTGTGGAAGCCGCCGCTCGCCCGGAAGAACCTGTCGTGAACACGGCCACCACAACGCTCAGACAAAACAGCAAAGAAACACATGCAATCGCCCAGGCGATCTTCTCTTCGCTTTGAAAGAATCCGCGCACTCGCTGCATCATGGTTTCAGTCCCGCCATCTTTTCGAGTTCTGAAGAAACGAGCCTGGCCATTTCCAGGGATTCACGGCCTGTGCGATACTCCAGGTCCTTGCCAAACACCTGGATCTCAGCGATCTTGCTGCCTCTCTTGAGCTCGTACACACTCACACTGACCATCACCTGGATGCGATCCTCAAGAAGTGTTTCTGTTTTTACTTCATCAATTCTTCCCTGAAGAAAGAGTCTTCCCGGATACTGAGACGCAAGACGCACGAGCTCGTTTGGATTCAGATTTCTTTCAGATGGAAGCTCCGCGCGATCAAAGAGTTGTTTGATTTCCTGAGCTTCCGCTGGACGAAAGCCTTTCTCGCGCAAAGAAAAAGACAATCCATCGTAGAAATTGCGACGGGCCATGTCCGATCTGCCGCCATAAGTTTCGAAAAACCCAATGGCAACTTCGCGCGCGCCAGACTGCAATTCGCCAGAGCGAACCGATTCCACTCTGTAAGCGCTGCATGCGGAAAGTAAAATCGAGAAAACAAAAATGACCGGTCTCATCTGCAACACCTCACTCCTGTCTGAGAGGATCTTCCATCTCGCGCAAAATAATGCGCCGTAAAACAATCCGTTTTTTCCCCCGTGGCAAACGAACCACCAAGAGCCATACCTCTGCCTTCCACAGAATCGGACACCCACTCCATTGCATTTCCTACAAGATCATGGATTCCAAGATCTGATTTACACTCTGTGCGTTCTCCAGTGCGAATTGCATCCGATCCGTTTACGTTGCACTTACCGGGCACAAACGCATTCGCGTAGCTATGCGAACGAGAGGCCACCCCGAGGCAGGCAGTCCTCCATTCCTCCATCGTACACAGACGCTTCTCGAGCCTCTTACAAATACCTTCCGCTTCGTCGCGGGTCATGCCCACGGCCGGAACCTGGTTTCTGACAGAGAAATAGTCTCCGGGTGATAGTTCTCCGGTTTCAAATCGATCTATGTAAAAAGAATGATCAGAGCCAGACACAGCAATCATATCAGTCTGCCAGGCGCTGGGAGACGCCGCAGATCGAACCACCGCCCGTTCGCGTGATTCACTCGCGCGCGACAGAGCACAAGAAATCATAGCGAGTATCAACAAAATCTCAGCGCCTCGCACTTTCCTGATTCTCCGACGTGTCAAAAGACAAACTGCGAACCACTGATTCAGGTACGGCGGACGCTTCTACTTCCGCGCCGCCGGTGGAAGATACAAAATAGGATAGCATGGAAACTCCCCCCACGTCCAGGCGAAGCCAGTCCTGATACTCCATCTTGCCCGTAATCTCAGATCCGTCTTTGCGTCGAACTTTGCATACGGACGGAAAGTAGTACCTGCGATCCTGGGCGGCTCGCAAAGTCCATTTCATGAAAGTAATTTCTGTCACATCCGACATGGGAATGTGCACCGGCAGCGATTCATCCGGAGAAACCACGATTTCCTTCTGGCTGAGAGTAGAATTCCCGCTGCGAGACAGTTTGCCTGTGTGCACAGTAATCTGGGGAATTTCGGGCTTTTCTGGCTCTTTTTTCTGCTCAGCTGCGTGCGCCGTTCTCGAAACGGAAGGTGTGCCGATTTCATCTTCCATACGACGCAAAATATCCGATTCGCGAATCACATCTGACCCTGGAACAAATTCCTGGGCGAACAATGATGCAGAGTAGAACAGAATGCAGACTGCGAAGAATTTCATAACACCACCTGCGGATCCAATGTCTTCAGCAAGTTCTCCATAGCCTGCTTCTTTGCCTGGGCCATACGAAGTTCGTACAATCGCTCGAGGATTCTGTCCTTTTCATGACGCAATTTCTCTGGACTGGCCACGCGCGCCAGGGCCGGATCTTCTTTTAGAAGTGCGGCAAGAGACTCATCATCTACATTCAAAGAAGAGAGAGACCGTTTGATCCTATCTGGCCGCGCCTTCTCATAGTAGTAATAATCCTCCAGAATGGACTCGAGACGTGGCAAAATGTACTGCTGCGCTTCCTCTGAATCAAAAATCCCCTCTTTCAATCCGGATTGTATGGCCGCCTTTCTCAAAAAGGCGCGCTTGAATAGAAGCATCTTCTCGCGCGAAGGCATTTCCAATGCATCTTTCATTGTGACCACGTGATCCGAAGCGACTGCGTAACTGAAAGAATCACGATGAAGATCGTAATGAGCAGATTTGACGATCACTGGACCTTTGTTATCGTCCACATGAAGCTTCGAATAAAACCCTGCGACAGGTTTTGCGCAGAATGTTACAAGAAAAATGAGAGGGAGCAATCGAATCACAATGGCAAGAGGATGAAGCAGAGAACACAGTCAAATACAAACTGATGAAAGAGCGCGAATCATTAAAAAAATCCGAAAGAACGTTCGGAACAAGACGCGGCAACAGAAACCAACAGAACGTTAGTCGCCCAGGGACGAAGAGCAAGTGTTGTTCATTCCAAAATACATACCTTTCATTCCAAACGCTCCCGGATCGTAGGCACGATTTCGATTTTTATCACAATCTATTTGACACACATCACTGAAATTTTTTCTCCGATGCCTCGGATCAAAATAGTTATGAAATACATACGACATAATCTCGCACTCGTGCCTGTCTTTTTCGTGTTCACTTGCGCACATCAGGAACTTTCAGAGCAAGAAGCGTTGCAACTCAAGCAAGCTGTGACAGAATATCGCGAACAGAAGTTTGATCAGGCTGAGACTACTCTAACGGAACTGGGAAAAAAATTTCCCGCTAATATAGAAATCAATGTATTGCGTGCTCGAATCAAGTACTACACACGCGATTTCGCCGCATCGGAGAGCATACTGCGAGATCTACTCAAGAAAAGAGAGGGAAATGCACATGCTTCCATCTGGCTCGGTCGGGTTGTTGCGGTCAGCCCAAAGAGAACGGAAGAAGAAAGACTGAATGAAGCATCCTCCATCTTCAAACAAGTCTTGAAAGACGATCCCGAGAACTTCCAGGCGCACTATCTGCTCGGCCGATGCCTCGAGGCGCAAGGAAAGCTGGAGCTGGCGCTTTACGAATACCAGGCAGCGGAGATTCCGCTCGAAGACCAGGCTCAGAGAATCAACGCGCATCTGGGGGATCTCTTTACCAGGCTCAACATGACGGATCGCGCAGCAAAGCATCGCAAGATGGCGGGCGCGCTCGCTGGAAGTCAGGAGAAGTAAGTTGTCCCCGCTCGTGCAACTTGGGGTGACCGTCCTTTTTCTTCAGACGTCTCCCGCGCCGCAGATGAGTCTGCGCGAAGCGGAAATCATCGCAGAAGAGAATCATCCGGAGCTCAGAGCACTGCGGCAGGAACGCGCTATCGCAAATGAGAACATCAAGGTAAAATTCAGAGACTTCTTTCCTTCTGTTTCGTTGAGCTATCGCCAGAGCAGAACGGTAGCGCAGAGAGAATTCGACAACGGCTCTCAGTCTATCCAGTTAAACATTTCACAACCAATCTACGACGGAGGCAGGACGTCTCTGGCCCATGAAGTGGCAAAGCTGGACGCATCCATCAGCACCGAAAAATACAAGAAAGCACGCAACGATCTGAAGCTTCGAGTCAGAACTGCCTTCTTCGCTCTGCAGCAACAAAAAGGACAAATGGACCTGGCGCGCCTCTCGATAAAAAGCACTGACTTACTGTACAAAAGAGCCGTTATCGAACGAAGACAGGATGCAATTGCGCTCATCGACTTTCGTGAAATAGAAAACGAACACAAACGCCGCCAGTTCGCGCTGGAAAAGCAGGAAGCCGCCTATCGTTCCAGCATCGCTGATTTCGCGCACACCTTGCATCTACCTCCTGGATCGGAACCCGCGCTCGTAGCCATAGATCTGACCAGAACAGTCATTCGAGATTCAAACAGGCTGCCGGACGAGCTCAAGGTGCTGGCAGAAGAAAACAGCCCCGAACTTCGACAGGCGCGACTCGATGTATATCGCAGCCGAAAAGAATATCTGATCACTTCGCATGACTACCTTCCCTCTGTTTCTCTCACAGGCCACTACGGAAGAACCGGTGAAGAGTGGCCTCCCCGATCTCTGGACTGGGGAGTGGGAATCAACGTAACCATCCCGCTACAGGGAAGCACTCTTCGCACAGACGCACAATACAACAGCACAAAGGCAGACACGCAGCGCGGTCTGTCTGAAGGCGGAGAGTTCGATTTTTACAACAATCCAGGATACAGAGCAGCGGGAATGCGCAACGAGCTACAACTGTTTCGCGCACGCGCAAACAGGGAAGATCTGCGGAGAAACATTGACCTTCGCATAGATAAATTCGCCCGAGAAACCCGCGAAAGAAACAATGAACTTTCTCTTCTCGCAGAGAAGGTTTCCATTTCAGAACTGCGAAACACAGTAGAGTACAGAAAATACATCAGCGGGCAGACGGCCTTGCACGACTATCTCGAAGAAGAGATCAAGTTACAGCAAGCACGCGCGGATCTGCTCGAGAAGAGAGTGGAATCCATTCTCGCAGTCGGTCAATTCGAAGCAGATATAGGGCTCGAACTGGACTACTTAGGACTCATTGATCTGCCCGAAAACAATCCAGCTCCCGCTCCCGGTCAATCCGCAGGAATCACACCATGAAAACACGCAAATTCAAAACATCGATGCGATTCATAAGACGAAAGCTAAACCGCTTACGATCAGGCCGGTCTGCAAGCTTTCAGGTTCATCGTCGCATAGCAATGCGTAGATTGCGGTCCATGCCCGTGCGCGCACGTTATGCGATCATCGCCTGCAGCGTTCTGGGAATCACCATGGCTATCTATCAGCTGGCAAAACCAAAACAGCCCGTAGACGAATCCATGCTCATGCCAGAAATCAGAACAGAAACACTGAAACCAGGTACTCTGATTCACGAAATCAAGAATCCAGGGACAGTGACGTATCTGGACAAGGCTTCTGTTGCATCGAGAGTACTTGGCCGCGTGCAGCAGATCTTCGTGGAACAAGGTTCTCGCGTGAAAAAAGGAGAAAAACTGGCTCAGATGGAAACATTTGAGATCATACTGAAGCAGCGTCAGGCCCAGGGAAGTGCAGCTCAGGCAAGAGCGCAGATGCTTTTGGCCCAGGCTCGCTACAGTGCAGCGCGCCGAGAGGTAGAAAAGCAGCTGACTGGAATTGAACGTACTCAATCGAACATAGTAGAATCGCGCGCCCAACTTCTCACCGCCAGACAGAATCTCGAAAACAAGAAGGAACTATACGACCTGGGCGGTGTCTCAGGCTCAGAACTCAAGCAAACGTATGTCACCTATCTGGGCGCAGTATCCAGACTCTTTCAGACCAGAAAGGAATTTCAGACTCAAATGATTGGATTTCGGGACGCAGATTTGCTGGGTGCAAACATTTCAGTTCCGGAAGCGCCTGCAGAAAAGAAAAGGACATTCATAGACTTCAACACTCAGGTCGACTTGCAGAGCTTTCGAGCGTCAGAAGCGGCCTATCAAAGTGCGCAGATTGAGCTCGAAAACACAAATCTACTACTGCGCGAAGCTACCATTGTTTCCCCGTTAGACGGCGTTGTGGCAGCCAGATCCATAGAAATCGGAGAAGAAGCAAAACAAAACGAACCTCTCTTTACCGTGGTGAGAATGGACAAACTGGTCGTGGAGACCCAGCTCCCGGAAGAAGAAATCAAAAGTATTGCACCTGGATCAAAGACTGCATTCACAGCAGACGCGCGTGCAGGTAAGGTCTTCGAAGGTGAGCTCTACATCATTTCGCCCGTCATTGATCCTAAAACAAGAAGCATCCCGGTGCGCATTCGCTTTGATAACAATGAAAATCTCCTCGCTCCCGGTATGTTTGTTCGCACCAGAATCCGCACTCGCGAAAAGAAAGATGCTCTGTCTATTCCGGAAACTGCAGTCACCAACCTGCGAGATCAAAACAGCACGCGTAGAGGCAATGTATTCGTTGTGAAAGACGGTCTCACGATGAAGCGCGAAATTGTGCTCGGGGATCGATTCGGGGAAAGATACGAAGTCACCGCCGGCCTGAGCGCGGGAGAAGTACTTGCCATTGATGGAATCGATGTTCTCAGAGACGGTGCGCGCGTCAAAGTAAAGCCTGAACTGAAAGCAAAGGTGCAGGAGAAATGAACTGCCCCTACTTCCAGAGTGGCCTTCCTCAAAAGAAAGGTGTTGTTTTTGCCCTGTTTTTAGCTGTTTCTGGCATTCCTTCCTGCAGCAAGAATGCAGCCAATCTCCCAGGGATTCTCTTCGCACCAGGTTCTGCGACTAGACCATCCGTCGTTCTTTCCAGTCCTTCTGCTTTGACGCCTAACGTTCCTTCCGACATTCCCGTTTACGTGGAATTCGACCGAGAAATGCGGCCCAATGAAACAGAGAATGCTTTTACTCTGAGCGGATCTGCTCCCACTCCAGGTCATTTCGTGTGGTCCGGAAAGAGACTGGAGTATCGTCTGGACGGACCTCTTGCCACTGGCAATTCCTTCGTCCTCGTTCAGAGTGGATCGTCCATTTCAAAGGACGGATATCCCATGGAAGTAGATTACATTGTTCATTTCATTTCCGGTTCATCTGTAACTGGCCCGCAGGTGCTGTCCGTTGCGCCGGCGAACAATTCGCAAAACGTGGCCACTACTTCCACCATTCGATTCATCTTTTCGCGGCCCATGGACATTCCTTCCACTCAAACTGCGTTTAGCATTTCTCCCGCGGCGCCTGGCAGTTTCTCCTGGGATCCGGACCAGCGCGGTTTCACTTATACGCCAACTGCTGCTTTGACTTTCGCAACCACATACACAGTGAGCCTGAATGTCGGTGCGCGCGACACCACCGGAAATCCTCTGGCAGCCACGAGCACTACAAGCTTCCAGGCGGGAACAGACTTTGTTCCGCCAACGATCACAAACCTGTTTGAGGTGGGCAATGTAACACCGCTTTCTCCCAACCAGACTGGAATTCGAAAAGACAGCGCATTTCAAATCGTATTTAGCGAGCCTGTTCAGTTTCAAACTGTGCAAAACGCATTTTCTCTTGTGCGACAATCTGACTCTTCTGCGTCGTCTGGAACATGGCAATGGAACCCAACATTCACAATGGCTACATTCACTCCCGGCTCTCCGCTTGAACCGCTCCATTTCTACAGAGCATCTCTTGGGAATACTGTACTCGATATCGCGGGAAACTCCCTGCAAAGCGCGTATCACCTGAACTTCTATGTGGACAACAGCAACGGCGCGACCAACTCAGACTATCTCCAGGCAATCGGAGCCAATCAAACCGCACCTCTGCCGCTTTCTTCTCTGACCATTTCTCCGGCCGCCCTGAGTACAGTAACTCTGCCTGGATGTCTTACAGGCGCAAACATGACGATTCGCGTAGACTTCGATCATTCTCTGAACCTATCGACCGTAGCTGAAAATCTTTCTATCTCGCGCACCGTTGGAATCAATCCGCATGTAGCACAGATCATTGGGCTGAGTTTTGCTACGACTACCCGACCCAATGATCAACTCGTCATCTATCTGGGCGATGTTGGATGCAATGAATACGAAGTGAAGATCTTCGGCAAAGCAGCAGGAATTCGCACGGCGCCAGTCGGCGCTGAAACCGGATCCTGGATGCAATCAGACGCTTTAATCTATATGAGGGTCCAATGATACGCCGCCCGTTATTCGCCCTTGTGATTCTATCTGCCGCAACCGTCTTATCCTGCGCGCACAAAGACCCGCTGCAGGGCTTACTTCTTCCCGGGGGAGGTGACCTTCCGAAGGTAGTGGCGTCTTACCCGACGAATGGCCTGATCGGCATTGACGGTTCGCAGGGAATCTGGCTCCTTTTTGATCGCGAGATGGATCAGCAAAAAACGCAGTCCGCCTTCACACTTGGAAGTGCGGGAGGCGGCACAACCGGCGGCTTTCTCTGGGAAGGAACGCGGATGATCTACAACCCGCGATCGGGGCTTACCGGTTCAGACGAATTCACAATGACTCTTTCAAAGTCGGCAGAGGCCTCCACAGGCGTAAACATCCAGCAGGACTACATTGTTCGCTTCTTCGCGCAGGCAGACACAACTCATCCAACTCTTACGTCTTCGAATCCTGCAAACGGTGCTACGAATGTAGCCACAAACCAGACAATCACTCTCAATTTTTCTAAACCTATAGATTTCTCAACTATCTCAAGCGGAATTTCGATCTCACCCGCCATCGTAACCACCATAATACAGAACCAGGCAAAAGATCAGGTCATCATCACTCCGTCCTCGAACCTGACATACGGCACTACCTACACAGTGAACCTGACAACGGCTTTGAAAGACGTTTTTGGGAATTCTCTGCAGAACGGGTCTACGATTTCGTTTGTAGTAGGAAGTGCTTCTTCGCCTCCTGCACTCACTTCTGCGACGGCAGGAGTACTGCTGACAAACGGAATCAATACCACCGGAATCGACAGAAACTCACCCATTGTCCTCCAGTTCAGCGCCGCCATGAATCCGGTTACGACCGAGGCTGCCATCTCCCTTTCTCCTGCTGCCTCCTGGATCAAAACATGGAACGGGGCGTCAGACCAGCTGACTCTGACTTTTCCGTCCGGCCTTTCTTCTCAATCCAACTACACACTTTCCGTTTCAAACTCAGCTTCCGATTCTTTCGGAAACTTGATGAGTACCAACTATTCTTTCCCGTTCTACACGGATGCAGCGGTGTCCACGCGACCGGTCGTCACTTCTGTAAGACAGGAAGGTTCTTCTACGCCTGGAACCTGCGCGGGTGCTTCTGGCAGTGGAATCTATAGCGCACTGACGGACTACGCAACTCTCGATCTGGCGCAACAGGCAGACGCAGATCCGGGTCCACTCACAACCTGCATTCTCCAGATTCGCATTGATTTTAGCGGCACCATGGTGCGAAATTCACTGGTCACTTCAACGAGTTTCCAGAGAATCTTCGACGCTTCGAGCGGCAATGTTCAAATTTACGGAATCGTCACACCCGGACCGACGAGCGGCAACAGCATGACGGTTCAACTCTACGGCAATCCATGGCCATCTGCTCCGGGAATTCCCACGTACAGACTGAAGATACTGGGAGGACCGTCAGGCGCCATTGATGTCAATGGAAACACTCTGGCTTCTGACTACGTCATTTACCTTACATTCTGATGCTTCGCTTCCTCGTAAATCGGCCCATAGCCACCTCGATGATCTATGCGGCTATTCTACTCATCGGTTTTATTTCTCTGGGGCGACTGAGAGTAAGCCTGTTTCCGGATATTCAGATTCCGCAGCTCACCATACTCACTGCCTACCCGAACGTTGCTCCAGACGAAATGGAAAATCTGGTGACTCGTCCAATCGAAGACGCTGTGAGCTCTGTGTCCGGAGTTCGCCGTGTAACGTCAAAATCCCAGGAAGGTCTTTCGATTGTAGAAGTTTTCTTTGATTGGAACACTTCTCTTGATCTGGCCATTGTGAATACACGCCAGAAAATCGACCTTGCCAAATCAGTTCTTCCTCAGGATGCAGAAAAATCGATCATAGTTCGTTCGGATCCGTCCGCAGATCCAATCATCACTCTCATCGCGCGCCCGGTGGACCTGCCAGAAATGCAGCTGCGCGATTACATCGAGAATGATGTAAGACCTTTCATCGAACGCATCGATGGAGTCGCTTCCCTTTCTGTGCTCGGTGGATCCAAACGAGAAATCCAGGTCAAAGTCGACGCACAAAGGCTGCATTCGATTGGCCTTTCGCTCGAGGACCTGAGGGGTGCTCTCGAATCGTCTAACTTCAGTTTTCCGGCCGGCACGGTGCGCAAAGGAGACCGCGACCTGACAGTGCGCGTGCAGGGAGATTTTCAGAGTGTAGAACAAATCGGGGAAACAGTGATCAACGTATCTTCTTCTGGTGCGCCAGTGTTTCTGCGCCAGGTAGCAGAAATTGAAAACGGATTCAAAGAGAGACGCGGTTCCGCCTTCTACAACGGCAAACCTGCAGTCGTAGTTGGGATCAAGAAAGAACCGGATGCAAATACGATCCAGACTGCCGCAAACATTCGCGCGGGTCTGGCTGAAATCAATGCGCGATTTGGAAAGAAGCTGAAGCTGGAAATTGTTCAGGATAAATCCGATTTTGTTCTGTCTGCCATTGCAAACGTGAGAACAGAGGCGCTCTCCGGAGGCATCATCGCAGTGATCGTTCTGTTTTTGTTTCTAAAGGATGTCTGGCCTTCTCTCATCATTTCGATCACGATTCCAATTTCAATTATCACCACGTTCGCATGCATGTACATCAAAGGGCTTTCGCTGAACATCATGAGCCTGGGAGGCCTGGCACTCGGGGTGGGCATGCTGCTCGACAGTGCGATTGTAGTGATCGAATCGATCACACTCGAACGAGAACAAAATCCAGATGATTCACTGATAGATACTGCAGTGCGGGGAACTCAGCAAGTTGTGGGCTCTGTCATATCTGCTGCAGGCACAACGATCGTGGTATTTGTTCCCATTATTTTCGTTCCAGGGATTGCAGGACAGGTATTCAAGGATTTCGCTTTCACGATCACATTCTCTCTTCTGAGCTCCCTTCTCTGTTCTCTGACTCTCGTTCCCGTTCTTTTTTCTCTGCCAGTGTACAAAGTAACGTGGATGAGGCGAGCATTTGAAAAGATCAATCACATCTCAAAGCCTGCCTTTGGTTACGCAGAGAAATTCACATCTCTTGCTTCGCGTCTCTATGATCGCTCTATTGACTATTCCCTTGCAAGACCTGCGCGGATTTTACTCATCTCACTCGGAGTGGGCGTTGTTGGAATCGCACTCCTATGTTTTCTTCCGCGAAGCCTTTTCCCGGACGTAGATCAGGGTGTTGTGGAAGCAGAAGTGGAAATGCCTCCAGGCACTACTCTGGCAGAAAATGAAGCATTGCAGCAGAAGATTCACGGCTTTCTGAGTAAAAATAATCTGGCCGCTCATGCGATCACTACTCTCGGATTTGAATCCGATGACCTTGCCAGCCAGGTAAAAGGAATCAAGCATCCGAACTACTCTCGCAGCATCATCTACATTGATCGAGATCGCATGACGTCTCGAGAATTCAATGAGACGTTGTCCGGCGGTCTTTCCAATTTCGCAAATATCAAGACAACATTCAGGATCAAAGGAGAAGCACTGCAAGAACTGCTCGGAGAAACATCTCCCGTGATCGTCGCAGAAGTAGAACATAGGTCGCGAACCCGCGCTCGCGAGGCGGCCCTGGCTCTGCGCGAAAGCATTCAAAAAACAAAAGGAATTGTAAACATCTCATCTACCGCCGGTGCAACGGAACCTGAGGTAAAGGTGTTTGTGGATCGCGAGAAAATAGCAGCCCAGGGGCTGACCATCGAATCGATCGCACGCACCATCCATAGCGCGGTCAACGGCACCATCGCAACCGGCTACCGCGAAGGGGACCACGAAATCGGTGTCAGGCTCAGACTTCGCGAAGAGGACAGAAACAGCCTCGACCATGTGAGACGCTTGCTTGTGCCTGTGGGCGATGGCAAGCAAATGGAAGTGGGCACTTTCATCCGCCCTCAAGAAGGCACGGGTCATTCTGCAGTTCTTCGCGAGAATCAGAGACGTGTAGAGCAAATCCGGGTCGAATATGAAAAGAGCGAACGAAAGACAGTCTTCGCAGAGCTGGAACAGGCCATCTCAAATACCCGCGCATCCTATGCGAAAGAGCCAGATGAAAACCGTCCGCAACTGCGGCTACGCGAAGACAACGAAGAAACAAGCGAATCCCTGGCAGGTCTAGTGTATGCGTTTGCAATTTCAGCTGTGCTCATCTACATGTTGCTCGCAGGTCAATTTGAGTCACTCATTCATCCAATCACTCTGGCACTCATCATTCCACTGATGCTATTCGGTGTGTCTACAGCACTTCTCATCACAGGACACGGGCTCAATATCTCTTCTGCCATTGGCATCATTCTTCTGGCAGGGATCGTTGTGGATTCAGCCACTGTTCTCTATGAGTACATAGAACAGCAGCGAGGTGACGCCGGACACGACGGATCAGACATCGCGCTTTTGCCTGAAATTCTAAAGAAATGCGGACACGCTCGCATCCGTGCGATTCTACTCACAAGCCTTACCAACATGCTTGGCTCTCTTCCATCTGCGGGACTCGCCTCAAGTGGGAATCTCCAGGCGCCTATGGCAGTGGCCATCGTAGGCGGATTGATCGTAGCCACAGTGCTCACTCTGGTCGCATTCCCGACCATGTTTCTTGTAGTAGAGACGTTCCGCCACAGGGTCAGGCAGAACGGAACTCTTCTGGCCATCAAATCCCTGACTGCAAGGCCCGCTGCATGAACCGCTTTCTCGGATTCTTTCCACAGAGGCCTGTGTTGTGTCTGATGCTCACGCTGTGCGGCTGCTTTCTGGGCGCCATTTCGCTCCTCCATTTGCCTGTCGGCCTCATGCCAAATCTTGCGAATCCTGGCATAACCATTGTTACGCGATACCCCGGTGTTTCCGCAGAGAAGATCCATCAAATGATCACCATTCCCATTGAGAGAAGCGTAAGCGATCTTGGGAACATCGAGGAAATCCTGTCCGTATCAAGCGAAGGAGAATCAAAGATCAACCTGCTATTCAGCAACGAAGCGGACATCAAAATCAAAATGGTAGAAGCAAGCGAGCGCATTGATCTTGCATCCGCAAGGTTTCCTCGTGATGTAAACGCGCCCTACATTGTGCAGTACGATCCCTCCGATCGACCCGTGTTTGTTGTTTCCTTCTCCAGTTCGCACATGGATTTGAAGGCGCTTCGCGAACACATAGACAGAAAAGTGAAACTCAAATTCGAAAGAGTGGAAGGAGTATCGGAAGTGTTCGTCGGAGGCGGCTTCGAACGCGAAATCCAGATAGCAGTTGATCCAGGAAAACTATCCACATCCGGCACAACCATCTCTGGTGTACAATCGTCCATCGCAGAAGCGAACACCTATGTTCCAGGAGGAAGAATTGGCATCCCTCGCGAGACTTCGCTGTACACGGATGCTCGCCTGACGTCTACGACATCTCTTGCGGAAGTTCCAGTGCGCGGCCAGAAAGGTTCGTGGCTTCCCCTCGATCGACTCGCCCACGTGACAGACTCTTTTCGCGATCCTGATTCTGTTGCCAGAACAAACGGGGAGGAGCGCGTCACAATCTTCATTCAGAAATCGGGGAAGGCAAACACACTTTCGCTTACGGAAGCGTGCGAAACAATCGTGTCAGGCCTGGGCGGAGAAGAATTTGAAACTCACATTGTTCACAACCAGGGCGAACACATCCGGCGCGCCATTCGCCGGGTTTCTCTGGAATGCATCATCGGTGGAATCGCAGCCTTGATTGTGCTGCAGGCCTTTCTGCAAAAGAGAAGCATTTCGCTACTCATTGGAGCCGCCATACCTGCCTGCATTCTGACGACCTTCTTCCTCATGTTCCTCCTGGGTATTGACCTCAATGTAATGACACTGGCAGGCCTCGCACTGGGTGCAGGCATGCTTGTGGATAACTCTGTAGTTGTATGCGAATCCGTGGAAAGACTCGCGGCTGCAGGAGCAGATCCGATCGACGCGATCCTGCGCGGGGCGGCCAGAGTGATGCCTGAAATCATCTCCTCCACGTTATGCACCATTGTGGTCTTTCTTCCCCTTCTATTTACGGAACCAGACACAAGACGAATGTACTCCGGTCTGGCTCTGACTGTGTCCGCTTCTCTCGTGCTTTCTCTAGTTTTCGCGCTCACGGTCATGCCAGGATTTCTTTACGCAACCTCTGCTTCCTGGACGCGCCCTGATGAAGGAAGTCCAAATCGTCTTGCCAGAGTTATGCGAAATAGTTTGGGTCAGGCAAAGCAAATGTACACTCTTTTGCTTTTAAGGGTATTTCGCCGCCCAAAACCGCTGATTGTCGCCGCCATTCTGCTTGCCCTGGGCACACCCTTGTTCTATCAGCTATCCAAAAAAGAATACCTGGACGCAGTCGATAGCGGACAAATCGAAGCGACTGCGGATTTGAAAAGCGGCACGCATCTAGAACGCACAGTGCAGATCATCCAGCAGGCGGAAGCAGCCATTCGTCGCCATCCTCTTGTAAAAGAAGTAAGCACTAAAATAGAGAAGTCTCACGCTACCCTTCACATACGGCTCAGGGACGGTGCGGGTAAGTCCAACCAGGACATCATAGAAGAGCTTCGCGCGCTCACAGATCACAACGAGGATGCATTTATTTACTACAACACTTCTTCGGAGAGTGATTCCGCACAGGATCTAACAATCGATTTCTACGGGGACAACGGGCGCGAACTCAAACAGACAGCCAGAGAGGCCGCCGGGCTTCTTCAAGGAAAAGTGCCGGGCATAAGCCAGGTGGTTCTTCGCTTTCGCGAGGCCAAGGAGGATCTGCTTGTTGTGCCCGATAGAAACAAAGCCGCGGCCGCCGGAACCAGCATAAGTGTAATTGGAGGTGTAATTCGAACTTTGCTCTCTGGTTCCATCGTAACCAAATACTACGATGGAGATCGAGAAGTGGACGTGCGGCTGCGCAGCGAGCCTGGAATGTTTGTAAGCAGAGACGATCTGGGCACCCTGATGATTCCAGGACAGCATGGATCTTCTCCTCTGGGGAGTCTTGTGACCACCGAACAGGGAGAAGGTGACGCGAACATTTATAGAAAGAATAAGAGAACCACCGCATCCATCACCATTCGAGTATCGGGACGCTCCCTGGAAGATGTCGCGGAGGACGCAGACAGGATTCTATCTGCGTCGAAGATGCCCGGGGACACTGTGTACGCGTTTGGAAAGGAATACCGCAAACGAATGCAGAGCCAGAAACAAATGCTTCTCGCTGTGGCGGTTTCCATTCTCGCGGTCTACTTACTTCTGGGTTCTCTTTTTGAATCATTCATTCGCCCTTTTCTCATTCTACTCACTGTTCCCCTTTCGATCGCCGCTGTACTGGCAGCCTTCATGATTGGCAGATCGCCGCTGAACATGAGCGTATACATTGGCATGATCATGCTTGCAGGCATTGTAGTATCGAACTCTATCCTCGTTGCGTCCACAATTCATAAGAGAGTTTCACTGGCGGGCAGCCTGGTGCGATCCGTCCTGAGCGCTTCGCGTGAAAGACTCAGGCCAGTTCTCATCACAACGACTGCATCCGTGAGTGGAATGCTTCCCATGGCGCTCGACGGAAGTTCTGGAGCGGCACTCTGGAGACCGCTCGCTCTTACAGTTGCAACTGGCCTTACGTTTTCGCTTGCGGTGAGTTTACTGATCGTCCCACTCGCCTGCCTTCTCTATTACAATCGTCGCAGTCAAAGACCTCTCGGAGCATAACAATGGACCAAAGTCAAACAGAAGAAATCCTATCCCCGGAAGACCCAACTGCCATCTACCGCGAAGTAACATTTACCGGACCGGCCGTGACGTTCTACGATCGTCTGGCTCGCGCGGCACATGCCAATAAGAGAAAAATCTACTTCCTGATGCTCTGCGCGATTGTAGTTCCAATCTTCCTGGGCCTGAGATCTACGCGACCTCTGACCGCTTCGCGCATAGCAACTGACTACTTTGATCGATTTCGCACAGGAGAATCTAACGGCGTGTACTCAGTGGCCGGGGCAACCTTTGGCCAGGATCATTTGCGTCATCTTTTTGATGCTGTGGGATCCACCACTCTGGGTCCGGCCGGGCTCAGACAATTGGACGGAAATTCTGCGGCCTATACCGCGTATGTGAGAGATCAATTCGAGACGGACCTCTTGGTTCATGCAGCTTTACAGGAGGGGGTACTCGATTCGCCTCAGGCTTCTTTCTTCATTGAAAATTCAATGAGACACTCTATGGCGGATTACTATCTTCTGACGCGCATCATGCGTCCCGATACAAACCTTCGTGTTGTGGTAAGTGATCAGGCAGTGCAATCCTACTATGAGAAGAATCGCGAGCAGTACGCGAAATCAGGACTCCCTCAAAAGGAGACCATGGAAATCATTCGCCGAACTCTAGAGCAGATTCAATCGGACCAGATGCAAGCACAGATTCGCCTGCTGCGACAGCAAACCATCAACTCACTCAAGGACCGCGGCGAACATCACTTCACTGGAGTTTCACAATGATTCAATCTATGAGCACATTCTGGTTTGCCCTTCGCAAGCCTCAAGCAACCTGGGCGAGCGTCTCGGGTGCATTCCTTGAAATTCTGAAAGGATTCCTGCTCATCGCAGGAGCCTCTTCCCTTCTCTATTTTGTAACCACCATTCCCAACCTGGAAAAACTGCGGTTGGCCGCCATGTCTCTCCAGGCACGCACTGGATTTGCAAGCGGTGGAATTATGGGAAGCATTGGTGCAAGCCTGCCCTGGAATAGACTGCTTTTACTTCCTGTGTGGACTGCAGGCGTGTTTACAGCCTCCTTCGTAAGATTTATGACCCTTCGCTTCCTCGGAGAAAAGAGTGCAACGTCAGGCGACATTCAGCTATCAAAAATCGCATCTATCTCCATGCTGGGAATTGCACCTCTGCTGGTTGCAAACGCACTTCTCGCATGCCTCGGCAATTTCCTGCCGGTTTCAGACATTCGCCAGGCAAATCCTGTTGCATTTGCGTCCGTTCTGGCATTTGTCGCAGGAGTTTTTCTTGAAGCTCACATCACAATCCGCATCTTTCGCGCTGAGTTTTCACAGACTCGCGGGCGCGCGATTCTCACCTGGATGAGTCCTTACCTGGCAGGGTTCTGTACCTGTTCGGTTCCAACCATTACGATGCTATTTCTGATGGCGGTTCGCTGAACCGCCGCCTCCTACGCCCGCCCTTTGCGCGCTCGCATTTTCCTCAAGGCTTCAGGCAAAACACTTTCTGCCTTCCTCCTTCAATCGCATAGGCAGGCATATTTGAATTCGTCGTGCATATGGTTCCGTCCGAATCAAACAACACATCGCGCATGTATGTGACTCTCGTTGGGCTTTCGTAAGTGATAAACTTTTCTGTCGCAGGCACAAATCGGAATATGCGATCCGACAGGTTCGATGTAATCCATACGTCCTGTGTGACTGGATGCACGCCCAGAGCGTATGGAGTTTCGTATTCAGTTTCGTTTAACAGCGGTAATTTGTAGATTTTGTATTTGAGAGTGCTGGTGCTGATGCGAAGAAGAGAACTGGTTTCAAAGGAAGGAACCCAGAGCGTACCGTCTTTTGCAAATCTCAGGCGACGCGGACCACCTAGAGGACTGGACCATTCCCGAACTTCCAGAGTCTCTGGATCCACTCTTCCTATGAAACCACCGTACAGTTTGCTGAACCAGATCGAACCATCCACTGGATTGACGTCGATCCCATACGGAAGATTGAGAATTCTATGCCCCTCTCCCGTTGCCTTGTGGTGAGAAAGAGAAACGTGAAGATTCTTCTGTGGAAACCAGCCCGAAACTTTCAGGATTGTGGGAAGAAGTAGATCGCTCATCAGGCGAAACAATCCGTGCGAATCGAGTTTGAGGATTTTGAACTCGCCGGAAGCTGGATCGAATCGCCCGACTTTGTTCGAAAGTGCGACTGTAAACCAGATCCTGCCCTTCTGATCAAAACGCAGAGTGTGCGGATAGATCGCATCGGGCACAGGATACACTTTGAATGCGTGAGTGACTGGATCAAATGACATGATTTCCGCAGCCAGAGAATTCGTGGTCCAGAGTTTTCCATCCGGGCCAACCTGAATGCTGTGAGGTCCGTGATGCGCGGCGAACGTTCCAAGCGGCCTGAATGCGCCGGAAAACATTCCCCCCAGAGGAAGCTCACTCGGCGGCAGGTCATACGCGACAATCCGATTCGTTTTGCGATCGAGCTCATAGATCTTATCTTTGCTCATGTCCACTGCATAGATTTTCCCATTGGGATGAATCTCTGCATCGTGCATGAAGGAATCCGGTTCACCCATCTGCCACTCTGTGATTTTCGCGCCGAATGTTTCAGGAGACACAACATGCTTCTGGTGAAACGGAATTGGTTTTCCATCAAAGGATCGGGCCAGGGTTTCTCTGAAAGAGGATTCATCTGAATAGGAAATGAGCGCACCGTATCCCTGCATGCGATCGATCGTAAGTTTCCAGGTATCCTGGTCTTTGGGTGCACGGGTGAGTGCGTTTCCAATCTGATGACAGTAGTGGCACTGGCTTACAAAGTTGGCTTTGTGTTCTGGAGAATCCCAGCTCACGTGAGCTGCGTGAGCACTCGCGGTTAAACTGTCAGACAATGCTTGAGCATCCGCCGCTTTCAGAGTGATCGAAGAGGCAGAAGCAGATGGAACGATCGAATCCACGTAGCCCGGTCTGCGCACTCGCACCCTGAGGCCGTCGAAGCTGGAAGACACCAGGAAATGACCGCTCGCATCCGAATAACCTGATTCTTGAATGGTCGATCCTTCTTTAAAAACGGTGACGATGGCGCCGGCCACTGGTCTACCGGACTCATCGAACACTCTTCCTTGGACTGTTTGAGACCATGCCGGGCCCGAATACAAGAAGGTCCAGGCAATGGCGACTATCGTTCGTGTTCTCATTTCTGTTCTCCTTCTGGTTGCAAACCCTTTGGATAAGGAATGCTGTAGACCCCTCGAGAATTCTTTCTGAAATTTGCCAGGTACAAATGCTGTTTGCCCGGGATGACTGCTGAAATCTCACCGAGTCCGCTTCCATCGTGTTCGGTGAAGAACAAAGGTGTGGACGCGTCTGCAGAGAGTGCCAGCACCGCGGTTTGTCTGGGAATAGGAAGCCAGTTTTGCGGGAAATTCAGAAGTGAGAACTTGATCCAGCGCGCCCTGTGAGCCCATGTGATGAATCCCGTTCTTTTCTTGATGATACCAACCCAGATGCGGCCTTCTGAATCGCGGTCCAGTCCGTCCGGCATTCCCGGAAGATATTCCCAGAGAACATCATGTGTGCCTGCTTTGGGCCCGCGCAAATGCAATCTGTCTATTCTGAATTTCGTAGTCTCAGTGATGAGCACGGAGTCTTCGCCGGAATGATCAGATCTTTCTGTGAGAATGCCATCAATGAAATTGAAATCTCGCGCAATGAGTTCCACAGTTTTGTTCTCTAGATTGTATCTCCATAGCAGGCCGTTTCGCGCCAGAGTGATTGCCTCTCCAAAGGCTCCTCCGCCCATCGCGGCACCTTCATACGAATACGGCGTTGTGATGTAGATTCGTTTGGCGTCCGGAGAAATGGCAAGATCGTTGCAAAAAGCAAGAGGTCTTGAGTTCGAGGCGTTGAATTCAGACACTTTGAGCTTTGGAGCCGACCCTTCTTTGTATACGATTCCTGGCTTTGCTGGATCGATTTGAACGTCAGGCGGAATCAGAACATCGGTGAGTACAGGGAGAACCTCTTTTGTAGAAATATGGATCTCATATACTCCAACTCGACTTAGCCTGGACAACTGAATTCAAACCGGAAGGCTGGCTGAGAATTCCAGGAGAAGAAGACGGGACTCGGCCCGTGCGGCTTTCAGAGCTCTCCGCTGGGGAAAAAAGGACGTTTTTTTCCATCGCAGATCACGGAATCAAAACCTACACATTCGTCACAGATTTTCCCATGAGCAATGAGGATCTGGCCGGCACAAAAGTCTACGCGCTCTACCTGGCGCAAATCGGCATGAACTGGGAAGTGTATCTCAACGGAAAATTGTTGAGATCAGAAATGCCACCGGCACCTCCGGGGAAAATTCGCAACAGAACCATGCGAGGAGTAATCATCCCCATCGACTCGCGACTTCTGAAAGCAGGGCCCAACATCATCGCCTATCACATAACGGGAGATCCAACGTTCGAAGACACTGGATTCTACAGAAGCCGCCCTTACACAATCGACACTATCCAGAACATAGAAGGGCTTCGCTACGATCCAATCATGATCGTTCTACTCAGTCTTTATGGCGCGGTGAGCATTTTTCATTTCGTGTTGTTTCTGCGCACTCCGCGCGAAAGGTTCAACCTCTACTACTCTCTTCTCACGGCCACACTGTTCTTCTATTATTCTCTTCGCACAAATTCGATCTTTGATATCATCACAGACTCAAGCGCTATCTTCCTTCTGGATGTCTCTTCAGTGATCCTCATCGTTCCATTTGGCGCGAGTTTCCTGGACAGTCTCTTCTTCTATCAGGTCACCAGATTCACAAAAGGGCTCTGGGCGTTTTCCCTATTGATGATCGCACTTCTGTTCCCTTTCCCTCTTCCGTTCGCGCGAGACGTGCTCTATATATGGCAGGCTTCCCTTCCTGTATCGCTGTTCTATATCCTCTATATCATTGGTGGACAGTTCCTCACCAAAACAAGGGAATACGAAACCATCTATAAACTCACTCCATTTCGCGCGGGGCTGCGTGCGCTCCTTCGTTCTCCTCCGGGCAATCTACTCCTGGGCGGATTCATCGTCA
>JAIBBM010000095.1 GCA_019694685.1 Leptospirales bacterium | reverse complement strand
GACCTGGTGAAGAAATCGGAATCCATGCCCTGGCCAGATCGGCCCAGGCTTATTTTCACGAGTGGCAACTATGACACGGACGAAATCTTCAAATGCTGGACGGCTTCACGCGTAGAACGTGGCTCGCGCTACATGGTTGGTCAACATGGAAACAACTATGGAACGCACCGTTATATGGCATATCGCACGACAGACCAGCTAACGTCGGATCGATTTCTGACATGGGGCTGGAGGGACAGCCTTCCTTCGCATACACCTGCATTCATTTTGCGCACTTCCGGTTTTCCTGAGCTGGATCCAGCAGGAGGTCTCCTTCTGGCCGAGGATGGTCTACCCAATCGCGTCTATACCTGGGACATCTTTCCTGACTACACGAGCCTGATCAACGAACAGTTTGAATTCGTGCGCGCACTGCCCCCCGCGATTAAGGAAAGACTGCTGGTACGCCTGCACGCTCCAGATGAAAACCTCGATCGATTTGGAGATGAACTCAGGTGGAAGGATTTTGATAGGACAGTGAACCTGGAGCGAGGCAAAGTCCTCTTCGCAGACGTTGTGAGAAAGAGTCGCATCGTAGTGTTTGGTTACGATTCCACGGGCATGCTGGAGAGTCTTGCTTCCAATAGTCCCATGATTGCATTCTGGTCAGGCGGCCTTTCGCATTTAAAGGATCACGTAAAGCCTCAGTATGAATGGTTGATCGATGCGGGAATTGTCCATCTGTCCGGTGAGTCTGCTGCGCGAAAGATAAGCGAAATATGGGACAATGTAAACGCCTGGTGGCAAAGCGAATCGGTGCAGAGCGCGAGAGTCCGCTTCTGTGAAATCTACGCGCGAAGATCCCGGACTCCTGCGGCGGACCTTCTAAAAATCATCAAGGACGATCTGTGACCACGGCTTTTTTCCTGGACAATCAGTACCGTGGAGGAGTAGACACATTCCTGATTCAATTGATCAATCACTGGCCCGAGGACGGTCGTCTTCGCCTCTATTGCAACCGGCATCACCCCGGGCTAGAGACAATTCGAGCCATGGTTCATCGTCCGCTGCAAATATCCACGTATGGAGATTCGATTTCGTGGACACTGTTTTCGGGGAAGGCTAGAATTCCTCTGGATCGCTTTTATGTAGTTCGCGCGGCCGTTGTGGTTTTTCAGAGAATCATGCCGCCGATTCTCTTTCTTGCCAACCTGATTCGTTTCTCCGTGCGTTTTCGGATGAGCGGTGCGCATTCCCTTCTTGTAGTGAACGGCGGCTATCCCGCAAGCGCGACGGCACGAAGCGCGTCCCTTGCCTGGAGGATCGCAGGAAAGGGCGGCGTTAACATACATAATTTTCACAGCCACGCTTCGCCTTCGAACGGAAAGGCGAAGAGAATGAACGATTTTCTTGACAGATTGATTTTGCGTGCGTCTACGTACTTTGTAACGGTTTCTCGCAGTTGTGAACTTTCGCTGCGAAAGCGAGACGTTTTTCTAAACTCGGATCGGATTCGCGTGATCCCCAATGGAATTGCCGATCCAGGATTTCCTCTTCACAGACCAGAGACTCAGAAATTGAGTTGCTTGATGCTCGGAACCTATCACGAGTACAAAGGCCATTCGTTTCTTCTCGAGGCTTTCGCGCAGATCAGGGAAAGGCACGCCACAACGGAACTCAATATGTATGGAGATGGATCGGAAGCGGATCGCGTCCGCATTGAAGGGTTGATTGATCGTTTTGGACTGCGCGAATGCGCGTTCCTGCATGGCTTTGTAACTGACCCCGATGCTCTCATTCGCAACGCAGATGTACTGGTTCTGCCATCCCAGGCGCACGAATCATTTGGACTGACGATCGTTGAAGCCATGGCTCGTGGTGTTCCTGTTGTGGCTACGCGCGTCGGGGGCATTCCAGAGGTGCTCGAAGATGGCGTTCAGGGTTTTGTTTGTTCGCCGTCTGATGCGTCTGCATTTGCGGCCGCAATTTCGCGTCTGCTTTCCTCGGAGGAATTGCGTCGCGATCTCGGGGCGGCGGGTCGTCGGCGCTATGAACAGCATTTTCGCGCTGAACAGATGAGCAAAGCATATCACAGTCTCTTGTGTTCTTAGCTCTAAATTCAATTTGACTCGGGGCCGCACCGGCTTCCACTTGTAGTTCTCTTCAATATGTATATTCTTGGCATTCACGACGGTCACAATAGCGCTGCCTGTCTTCTCAAAGACGGCAAACTGGTCTTTGCTATTCAGGAAGAGCGCCTAACGGGCATTAAGAACTACTGGGGACATCCGCTCAAGGCAATCGACGCATGCCTGAAGCATGAAGGTATTACCTGGGCTCAGGTGGATCATGTTGCATTTGCCGCTTTTGATGGATCTTCGCCTGGTCGTCCATTTATCTCCAGGGATGAATATCTCGAGTACACAAAACATGTTTTGAAGCCCGCTCCCCGCGCCGGGTTACGAGCGAGGCTTCGCAGTGTCTTGCGTCCCGCGAAAGCTGTGGCTGTGCCGGATCGTCTCAGCTTCTATCCACCGGAAATAGCAGCAAAGGGAAATGCCGTAGAAAAAATTCGCCACCATCTGTGTCACGTGGCTACGGCTGCGTTTGGGTCAAATATTGGGGATGGGCATGATCTACTCATTGTTACAGTAGATGGTCTCGGAGATGGTGAATGCGCCACGGTGAACGTACTGCGCGCGGACGGACAGATCGAGCCACAGCTCAGCGTTCATCAGGCCCATTCCTTCGCACAAATATACGCCTTTGTCACTGTCTACCTTGGATTTGTTCATCTGGAGCATGAGTACAAGCTCATGGGAATGGCGCCCTACGGGCGCGATCGTGACGCAGAACGGATCGCAGATAAACTCGAAGGGCTTTTTACTTACACAGATGCACGCTGGGAATTGAAAACTCCAGTGTGGAATCTCAATTCAGATGAGCGCCTGGTTTACGAGTCTTTGCGTGAGATGTTCGAATTTGAACGCTTTGACAATATCTGCGCTGGTCTGCAGCTTTCTCTGAGAGATTCATTGTCCGGTTCATTCAGGATTGGATTCGCAAAACAGGTGTTAGGCGAGTCGCTGTTTCTGGCGGGTTCTTCATGAACGTTAAGGCAAATCAGAAACTGCGTTCCCTGCCTGAAATTGAACAGCTCTTTGTCTATCCTTCCTGTGGTGATGAGACCAATGCAATGGGCGCCGCTTATTTGAAGTACTTTCAACTCACCGGGAAAAGGCCGGAGCCTCTGAAGAACTTCACGCTGGGTCCTGTAATCGATGATTCGACTCTCCTGGATGTGCTAAAATCGTATGGGGAAAAAATTCGCTTTGAGTACTGCGAAGATATCGAGGAGCGAGCGGCGGACCTGCTATCGAAAAAGAACATTGTGGCTCGTGTCAAAGGCCCTGAAGAATTTGGCGCTCGCGCTCTTGGCAATCGTTCTATTCTGGCGCATCCCTCTGACACTCTTGCAGTGCGAACCATCAATGACATGATTAAGTCCAGAGATTTCTGGATGCCTTTCGCCTGCAGTATTCTTGAAGAGGAAAAGCTGCGTTACTTGAAAGATTGGACCGCCAACTTTTCCCCCAACTACATGACCATGACGTATGACTCCAAAAATTCAGAGGAGATCCTCGCAGGTATGCATCCTCGAGATCGCACTGTGCGTCCTCAAGTGGTGACTCGCGAACAGAATGCTGATTACCATAGACTTCTGTCCCGTTTTCATGACATGACAGGGATCGGTGGCGTTCTCAATACTTCGTACAATCTCCACGGGTTTCCTCTCGTGCATGACGCGAGCGCCGCCATTGAGGTCTTCTTGAATTCTGGCCTTGAGTACCTCGCGCTGAATCAGTACCTGGTGACCAAACCTGGCTAGATTATGATAAGTCGTTTAAAACAATTCATTGGTGGATTGCTTCACCGGTATAGACTTGGCCAGGAAGCACGACGGCATCGAAAAGAAGTCGAAGGCAAATCAGTGGACGTTGTGTTCACTGAGATATTCAAACGCAACTTCTGGGGTGATCGGGAGAGCGTCTCTGGAAGCGGAAGCAATCAGGAACAAACACGCGTCATCGTTCGCGAAATTCCGAGGGTGCTCAAACAGGTTGGCGCTCGCACATTGCTGGATCTTCCCTGTGGGGATTTTAACTGGATGCAGAGAGTAGATCTATCCGGTGTTTCCTATACTGGCGGAGAGATTGTTCAGGATCTTGTGGATCTCAATCAGAAGAAGTTTGGACGTGATGGGATTTCATTTAAGAAGATGAACCTGATTGACGGGGATCTTCCGGCGAGTGACGTTCTTCTATGTCGCGACTGCCTTGTGCATCTTTCCAATGAACAAATTCACGCGAGTCTTGCAAATATCAAGAAGCACGGCATCCGTTATCTGCTCACTACATCGTTCACGGAAACCAAAAAGAATAGCAACATTGTCACCGGAGAATGGAGACCGATCAATCTTGAGATCCCACCTTTTTCCCTCAAAGCTGTGGAAGTCATCAACGAAGAGTGCACAGAAGGAAACGGCCAATTCGCAGACAAAAGTCTGATCCTAGTTCGCATGAACTAGCCCGGAGGACGGTATGATTCAATCCAAAAAAAATCCACGCATTCCTACAAAGAATCACGACGGAAAACAGAACGGTTTTTTGATTCCAATCATCAATGTGAACGAAGGTTTTCCTTCGCCGGATGCATGGCCTAAACAAGTGTACTGCACAGTCGCCTATCCCGGACAGGTCAAAGGCCCACATTTACACAAGAAGCGCGCCGGTCTTTTTACGTGCATCAAGGGAAATGTTAAGATCGTCATTCGAATCGATGGGAAATATGTAGAACACTTCAGCGGCGACGATCATGAATATGCAACCATCCAGGTCCCGGCGGGAATTCCATCCGCGCTCGTGAATATTGGCAAAGAAGACGCTTACATTTTGAATATGCCTTCTCCCGCCTGGAGCAAAGACGAGCCAGACGACTGGGATGTTTCGTTTGAAGGTTACAATTTTAACGCATGAATCGCACGCTTCTGATTACGGGTGGAGCCGGTTTCATCGGTTCGCATTTGATCCTGAGGCTCTTCGAGCGCTACCCTGATTATCGCTTCGTTAATATTGACAAGCTGACGTACGCCTCAGACGAATCTTATCTCGATCCAATTCGTTCGTCCGGTCGCTACACATTCGCGAAAGTCGATCTGGTGAATAAGGCGGATGTAACTGCGGTTTTCGAAGAACATAAGCCAGACGGGATCATTCATCTGGCAGCAGAAACACATGTAGATAATTCCATTTCCGGACCGGAAGTTTTCATTTACTCCAATGTAGTTGGCACAATGAATCTACTGGAACTGGCAAGACGCACCTGGGCTGCAGGAAGCGCGAATCGATTTCACCATGTGAGCACGGATGAAGTATATGGCTCTGCGGCACCGGGCAGTTCATTTCGCGAAGACACGCCTTATTCCCCGAATTCGCCCTACAGTGCATCCAAGGCTGCCAGTGATCACCTGGTTCGCGCATACCACACTACGTACGGGCTCAATGTTGTAGTAACCAACTGTTCCAATAATTTTGGACCTCATCAGCATGATGAAAAACTGATTCCGACCATTGTTCGAAATGCGCTCCAGGGAAAAGACATTCCGATCTATGGCAAGGGCGAGAATGTGCGCGACTGGCTTTTTGTGAAAGACCATTGTGCCGCGCTCGATCTTGTTTTCCACAAGGGCACTGCGGGTGAGACATACAATGTGGGCGGTGAAAACGAATGGCAGAATCTGGCTCTTGCAAAAAAGATTCTTGGCCTTCTGGACGAAATCCATCCAAGCTCCGCATCCTATCTAAATCAGATTCGATTTGTGCAAGATCGACCCGGTCATGATTTGCGTTACTCAGTCAACTGTGCGAAGATACAGCGCGAACTCGGATGGGAAGGATCAGCTGCACACTTTGATCAGGCCTTGCGCGAAACGTTAAGCTGGTATGTGCGCAAGTACGGAGGCTCCAGGTGAAAGGAATCATCATGGCAGGTGGCAGCGGCACACGGCTGCTCCCACTAACAACGGCTACATCCAAGCAGCTTTTGCCTGTTTACGACAAGCCGATGATCTACTATCCCATTTCTACTCTGATGCTTGCAGGGATTCGCGAGATCCTGATCATCACTACCGGTGAACACCAAAGTCAATTCAAGGAACTCCTGGGCGATGGATCGAGTCTCGGGCTTCGCATTCAGTATGCAGTGCAGGACCAACCTCGCGGCATTAGCGAAGCATTCATTCTGGGCGCGGATTTTATTGGAAAAGATAGCGTCTGTCTGATTCTGGGCGACAATATCTTTTATGGACACGGCTTCGTGGATATGTTGAAGCGATCCAGTCAGATCGAGCAGGGTGCTGTGATCTATGGATACTATGTGAATGATCCTCAGCGATACGGAGTCGTAGAATTCGATGCAAACCTGAAGGTTCATGGAATCGAAGAGAAGCCTGCGGATCCAAAATCAAACTACGCGGTTACAGGACTCTATTTTTACGACAATCGCGCCGTGGAGATGGCGCGAAACCTGAAGCCTTCTTTGCGTGGCGAACTTGAAATCACGGATTTAAATAAACTGTACCTCGCTCGCGGTGAACTGCGACTGGAACTTCTGGGCCGCGGTTTCGCATGGCTAGACACAGGTACTCACAAAAGCCTGATGGAAGCCTCCAAGTTTGTTCAAGTGATTGAAGAAAGGCAGGGTCTCAAGCTTGCGTGCGTAGAAGAGATCGCCTTTAAATTGAATCTGATCAATGCTGATCAACTTCGTAGTCTGGCAGCAAAGCTGGGTAAAAGCGATTACGGGCAGTACCTTCTTGATCTGCTGGATACTCGCAAACGCGATTTTCGACTTTAATTCATGGCAAGAATTCTCGTGCTGGGGGCGTCTGGCTGCTCCGGTTTCTCCATTGTTTCGCGTTTGTCCGGCGCGCACGCTGTGCGTGGAATTTGCAGAAATCCTCCGCCGTCCACTCTGCCCATTGTCCAGGGCGAATCGCT
>JAIBBM010000094.1 GCA_019694685.1 Leptospirales bacterium | reverse complement strand
TTTTGAAATCGTTCATGTCAGGCAAATAGGTCATCAAGTCCGCCTGACGTCCGATTCTGAAGTGGCGCGCCCCCATTTTGTAGAGCTCGCTTACCTCTTCTACGATGGGAGGAAGAGCGCGAAACACTGGCTTCCCGTAAAGTGCTTCTGTGCAGAAAGAACAGAATACATCGCGCGTGCATCCTCTGTAAGTTTCCAGTTCAAGAATGAGCCAGGGAAAATTGGGATGCAAATTGATCAGGAACGCTCCGGCCGGAGCCCAGCGGTTGACCATGTCGTAATTCCATCTTTCTCCTGTGTGCGTGAGAGAATCGGCGGCTTCGCGCATGGATCTGGGATCGCGCGCGATTCTTTCTGCGTACACTTCAACGTCGCCTCGAATGAGAGTACCGCCCAGGTCTTCGAAACTTTCTCGAATGTCCCTGGAAGCAAAGCGAACCGGTCCACCCATGAGAGTGACTCCGCCCTTTTGCCTCTTCTTGCGAAACTCCAGAAACTCCTGCATTTCTGTGACTGTGCCAATCTTTCCGCCCAGATATTTTCCTGGGACCGTGGCTCCGCCGATCAAAATGACGAGTTCAGGATCGTTCTTCAGCTCCTTTCCTTGAGCGCGCCAATCATCCACAGTGAGGTACTCTATCTTTTCCTGCGGAATTCCAGCACAGACGAGCGCTCCGGCAGCGTATCTTGCATACGGCGAAAGATACGGTGGCACACCGAAACAGGCCGGCTCGTCTACGTAGAAATCTAGAATCAACATGCTTTGAGGCTCCAATTCATGCTTTGCGTTAGCGCGCGCATCAAAAATAGTGTATGCTCGCTGTGAAAACGGTTCACTGGGGCAGATGGATTCGCCGGGGAATAATTCTTGCGGCAATGGCGGCGGCAACCGGGCTCCACGCGGTTCCGGACGACACCCAGGCTCGCCTCGAAAAGCTTCGCGAAAATCCACTCTTCCAACAATTGCTCGATCAAAGTCGCCCAGGGCTTACGGATACTCAAAAGAAACTACTTTTGAAGGCAATCGACTCTCTCAGTGAGCAGGAAATTGACGATTCTCTCCAGGAACTTCATCTTTCTACGGATGGAAGTGCTGCTACCAGAAAGGACAGACTGAAGATTGCAGTCGGTTTGATGAGCGCCCCTGAGCTTCCAAAAACAAAACAGGGCGGCGCCATCGGAATTGAGAATGCCGCAGAAGGCGAATTCATGCGGGGCGAAAATGACGGCGAAGGTTTGATGGTACTTCGCGGCAGAATTCGTCTGAGACTGCCTTCCGGGATCGTTCTGGCGGATACCGTCATTGTAGATACGAAGCGTCAGGAACTCTTTGCGGAAGGAAACCTGGTCTACTACAAGACTGGAGAGAAAGACGGAAAGACAGGAGAAATCCACGCGGAGCGTTTGCTTTACGACCAGAAGCTGGGAACCGGAATTTTATACAATGCGGACGGCTACATGGCTCCCGTCTACTTTATGGGGAAGAGCATCCAGCAGATTAGCCAGGGGAAGATCAGCGTCAGTCACGTATACTTTACTACCTGTTCTGCGCAAAGGCCTCATTACAACTTCACTGCAAGCCGCGTGTGGCTCTCGGATGATCGCGAGATCATTGCGGTGGGAGCTCTTTACTATGTAGGCGGGATTCCGCTTCTTCCGATTCCGTTCTTGTATGCTTCTCCCTGGGGCACGGGTATTATCACGCAGATGGGGCATGGTGACATTCAGGGTTACTACATGCAGAACACGTATCAGTTCAGCGTTCCGGAAGCATACACATATGACTTCTTGCCGGTGGGCTATCGTTTCAAGGCGGACTTCTATCAGAACACCGGGAATGCTTTTGGGATCGACCTGTTTCGATTCTCTCCCGGGTTGAACTACTACTTAGAAGCAGGAGCAGCAGAGTTTCATCGCTATGAGGTGATTGGAGATTTTAGAGATAAAAAGGAAATTCGTTTTACGAATGCGGTGACGCGAAGCGACGGAACGCAAGGGAAGGACTACTACAACTGGTATAAAATATTTACAATTTTGAACTATCGCAAAACTGATTTTCGCAATAACCAGGTGCGATCCGTTCAGCTGCGATACGAAGACTACAGTCACAGGCTCTATGAGTTTGAGTTTGGTGGAAGGTACCAACCAACGAGTACAATTCCGGCTCTGTATCAGAAAGGAGAGGCAGATCGTGGGCTAATTCGCAATGATACGAACTGGAGCCTGGTTTATTCGGAAGCATTCGATGATCTCAGCGTTCGAGTGCAGGCATCCAGGTCCCGGGTGTGGCTTGAGAGTTCGAACTACAAAGACTCGAAATATGTGCCTGTTTCTGATGTGGTTCCTTCCCTCGATGTGCAGAAGAAATGGCAGGTAGGAAAACTTCCTCTCCTGGATTCTCCTATCATCTGGGAAAACAAAATCCATACTGATTTGACCAAGCTTTATTCCAGCGGAGATGTCTACCAGACCACGAACTTCAACCAGTTTACGAGCGGCCTTCGCACATGGGTCAGTCCGTTTTCGTTTGTTACCTTTCAACCCTTCGTAGGCTACGGAGCTCAAAAGACTGTGCCCTATAGCCCCACTAAAACAACGTACACTACCACTGGACCCACCACGAGCTTTGGGGTAACCACCACGGATTTCAAAGCTTTAGAAAGAGAGAGTGCGCGGCAGAGTTACCAGTTTCTCTACACCGAGGACGAGCTCACTCTTGGACCTGATTTGATTTTCTTACGTACTACGTATCGCAGAAAAGAATCCTTCAAAGAAGAGGAAAAAGAAGCACCTGCCGTCAATGTATACGGGTTTGACCAGAAGCAAAAAGTGCACGAGGTGGAAGGATCTCTTGAAGCATACCCGATCAATCGACTGGCACTTTCCATCACCAGCATATATGATATGCGTCGGTTTCAGTTCGACGTGAAGCAAAACCAGCGCTGGTACTATCCGGTGGCCCGAGTAGACTACTACTTTGACTTTATCAATCTATTCCGCGAAGAGCGCGAGAATCTTCTTACTCGTAGAAAGGCCCATTTCCTCGGCCTTCGTTTGACCAATGACTATGTCTACGACGCTCTCAATAAGCGGGATCATTCTGATGTCGTGGGTGTGAATTTCGAGGCAGGTGGCTTTGATCTCCTTGTTTTGCGAAGATTGAGGTATCTGGAAGCCGGCTTCTATTGGTATCATGTTTACTACAATCCTGGCCTCGATCATATGCGCTATTCCATGAAGGCAGACATTCAGGTTGTGCGCTGGCTATTCTGGGAAATGGAGCTGGAATCACGTGCCACAGAAGTGGAAAGATACCGGAAGGATTCAAAGGATGCCAACGGATACTACAACTATGTATCGTTCACCCAGGATGTGGTCAATTCGACCGGGCTTGCCGGGCGTCGCAGAAGACAAAATGCGGTGTTCAACATTGGCACATTTGAAACGGCACTCATCATGGATTTGCATGATTTTGAATTTCGCATTGGATATCGCATGGAGCAACGGAGCATCCTTGCAGGATCTGGAAGTATAGAAAATGTAACATTCTATGACAATAAGGTATTCTTCAGCTTGACGTTACTCCGATTCGACATTGGCGGAACGTCGGACAGGCCAAGCCGATTCGTTGTGGATCGACGCAGGGTGCGTCCGCAGGATGTGGGTCGCCTCCCTGCGCAGACTACGAGGTTGTTCTAGTGCTTCGCGAAAGAAACCAGACGTTCAAGCTCGCTTTCATTGCACTCGATCTTGTTCTTGCGCTGTTCAGTTTTTTGACCGCAGTGAGCTTGCATTTCTTCGTTGTTTCGCCGGGCAGTCTCGCATTCGTCGTGCCCGATCAAGGCGGAGTATTTGCGCCCGGAAAGTTCTTCGACCGCGAAGCGGCTATACTCTTCACCTATTTCTACCTGGGGATCATCGTTTCTACAGCACAGGTAATCGTATTCATTGCAACAGATCTATATCACCCAAGGCGCGGGCTTTCATTCCTTCGAGAATTCCTGGCGATCATGCGCGGCGTACTTGTGAGTCTGATTGTGGTGCTCGCATTCTTGTTCTTCTATCGCGGGACCACATTCTCGCGCGCCGTGATTCTGTATTTCACCGGCGCGTCGGTCGTGGTTCACTCCGGCGGGCACTTCTTGTTCCGCAAGCTTCTGGAAAGAATGAGGGCGCGAGGCTACAACACGCGCAGTGTTCTTGTACTCGGGACGGGGCCGGCCGCGCGTCGCTTTGTGCATTCTTTGTTGAAGCATCGAATCTACGGCTTTCGCGTAGAGGGGCTGATTGGCCCCGCCAAGGACTTACCGTCTGATCTGAAGCATCTGCATTCTGGAAATCTGCGTGACTGGAAGAAGATCTTTCGCAAGCAAAACCCGGACGTCGTGATCTATGCACTGCCGTATCAGCCTGAATTGTTGCATGAAGTGATCGACCTGTGCGATGCAGAGGGAGTGGATTGTCGCTTCATCCCTGATATGATGGACATCATCGCTGCTCATTCGCGCATTGAAGACCTGGACGGAATTCCATTATTCATCATTCGTGACACACCCTTGAAGAACGGCTACAATCGTTTTATTAAGAGAACGTTCGACATCTGTTTCTCTCTGGCAGTCATCATTCTGGGGCTTCCGATCTTTGTTCTGCTCGCCCTTCTTGTGAAGATCACATCACCCGGGCCCGTCTTCTTCAGACAGGAGAGAGTGGGCCTTGACAGGAGGATCTTTCAGGTCTTCAAATTTCGCACGATGGTGGTTCAGGACAGGTCTAGCTCGGATACGATCTGGGGGTCTAGATCGGACGCTCGAGTGACTCCCGTCGGAAGCATTCTGCGGCGCACCTCCCTGGATGAGATTCCGCAGTTCCTCAATGTGCTCCTGGGTGACATGTCCGTGGTCGGTCCGAGGCCAGAAAGGCCCCATTTCGTGGAACAGTTTAAAAAGAGCGTAACTCATTATATGCGTCGACATGCTGTTAAATCAGGCATCACAGGCTGGGCTCAGATTGAGGGCTTTCGCGGAGATACTTCGATTGAGAAACGCGTCGAGGCGGACATCTACTACATAGAGAACTGGTCATTGTGGCTTGATATCTTCATCGTGTTGCGGACGATTCCATCCATGATCCGCAACCCCGGTGAATGACATTCCCGGTAAAAAATCTTCTACTCTAAAAATTTCGTTGCACCGTCGTGCCGACAATAGTCCCTGAGGGTACGCGAAAAGCGGAGAGGTACATGTCAAAAAAAGTCCTGATTATAGATGATTCCGCATCAATCCGCAAAGTAGTGAGCCTGACTCTGAAGGGGGCAGGATACGAAGTGGATGAGGCCGTAGACGGCCAGGATGGGATCACCAAAATCTCAGCCTCAAAATATAGCCTGATCATATGTGACGTAAACATGCCAAACATGGACGGTCTCACATTCCATCGCACAATGCGTCAGAATGAATCTGCGAAGTTCACTCCGGTCATCATGCTCACCACAGAATCTCAAGAAGAGAAGAAGTGGGAAGGACAGGAAGCGGGAGCGCGCGCCTGGATTGTGAAACCATTTAAGCCCGAGCAATTGCTTGGGGCGGTGTCCAAGCTCATCCTGTAAGGCTGGCCGGCGGAGGATACAGGTGCGAATCCGTTTTCCCGCAGACCTTACGATCTCCAATGCAGGGCCTCTCAAAGCAAGCCTGCTTGCACTGGCGGATCGGAAAGAGAACTTTCAATTTGATATGCAGCAGGTCACTGAAATGGATTCGTCTTGCGTGCAATTGATCCTTGCATTCGAAAGAGAGGCGCGCGCCCGCGGATGCAGCATTGAGTACTCATTGTCAGAAAAGGCCAGAAAAATCTCAGACATCTACGGACTGCCATGGACCTGAGCGAAGCCAGAGAAGTCTTTATGCAGGAATGTGGCGAGCTGCTCGACCGCATGGAGAGCCTGCTGATTGAAGAGTCCACGAATCCACGCGGCGAACGTGAGACCATCGATTCTCTTTTTCGCGTAGTCCACACGATCAAGGGTTCTGCAGGCATTTTCGGGTTCGATCGCATTGAGCGTTTCGCTCACGACCTGGAATCACTGATGGATCGTGTTCGGGGTGGGGAAAAGGAACTCAATCAAGGACTCGTCGAGCTTCTTCTTCGTTCGCGAGATCATCTTTCGAGTCTCATGCAACTCTTGAATGTGAAGGAAGAATCTGCGGCCGCAGTCATGGGTGCAAATCTAGATGCGTCTCAAAACTCTTTGCTTTCCGAAGTTCGCGCGATGATCGACGGGGGAGCCATTGTTCCAGACGCGAAGCCTCAGGCAGCCGCTTCAGCCGTAGCCAAAGAAAATACGTATCGAATCGTATTGATGTTCAAACCAGAACTGTTTTCGCACGGGCTCGATCCACTTCCCGTGGTTCGCAATCTGCGAACGTGTGGAGAGGTGCTTCAGTTTCATCTCATACTGGACAGACTTCCCGCTCTCGCCGCTGTATCGCCTGAGACATGCTATCTGGGTTGCGAAATGATTCTAAGGTCCTCTCTTTCAGAGAAGGAATTGCGTTCCGAACTTGAGTTTGTTCAAGACGATTGCGAGATTTCTATTTCTGAGGAGTCAGCTCCCACTTCGCCCGCAGTGACCGACCAGGCGGCAAAAGCGGCACCAGCACCAGCACCGGCATCCGCATTCGCCGAGCCAGTCTCTTCCTCATCTGATCCATCCTATTCAAAACCTTCGCCTGCGGCCGCGCAGCCATCTGAATCCAGATTTGTTCGCGTGGAATCCAGCAGGCTAGATCATCTCGTAAACCTGGTAGGCGAGCTTGTCATCCAGACAGCCCATCTCAATCAGGTCGCCGAGCTTTCCGGAAACACGGACATGGCTGAGAACTCAGAGATGGTCTACAAGATTGTAAGTGAACTGCGAGACCATGCGTTTGGTCTTCGCATGATACCGATAGGCGGCATCTTCAGTCGATTTCAAAGAATCGTTCATGATCTGAAAGCGGATCTGGGCAAGGACGTTCAGCTCGAACTCAGAGGGCAAGAAACGGAACTGGACA
>JAIBBM010000043.1 GCA_019694685.1 Leptospirales bacterium | reverse complement strand
CGAGATATCCACCACGAGAATGTTGTCCTTGAATTGAATGATAGGAAAATATGCTTTTTCTCCGTGTGCGATTTCTTCTATGTAGTAGGCCGTTCCGATTTTCTTCACGTTCCATGTGGTGTCCGGAGCTGTGAAGTTGATGTGTGTTGTTTTTTCTTTTCCATCTTTGAAGATGTAGCAAGAAAATGAAAGCATGCCTCCGTCTGCCGCGAAGCGATGAAAGTCCATTTGTTCCGAGCTTACTCCGTAGTAAGGGTTGACTTTTTGTTCAGGATAAGAGTAGTCCCCGATGATAATCCAGTCAGATGATGTGAGTGCTTTTTGCAAATCTGCAGTGGGTGCGGTTGCCTTCAGCGCAAGAAGAGCTGGAACCGCCGGAGCTTCCTTTCGAACTTGAGCGCGGATGTCAGAGCACCAGCCAGCGGGCGGCTGGTTCTTAACAGGCACCTGAGCTGTGAGTTCTCCAACGAGAAGCACTCCTGTGAGAATCAAGTAGAATCGAATCGGCTGCATGCGTCATGGAGACTCATTCTTCGGGGTTCGCATCCCTTTTTTCCGGACTAATTCTGGAGAAAATCTGGCAAAAAACCGGCCCACTGTTTGTTGTGTAGATGGAGCAATCATATGAAAATCGTCCAGACCCTGACCGCGATCGTTTTTACCTCTGTCGTCTGCTATTGTGGATATAAGCCATCGGAGGCAGCGAAAACATCCATGTTGATTGTATTCGTGACTGGAGATGCCTTTGTAGTCTCGCAGAATAAGCCGGAGGTTCCCGCAACTGTGGGAATGATTGTGAGAGAAAATGACGTTATTCGCACAGAAAGCGGATCCGTAGACCTTCAGACCGTGCATGGCAATGCTGTTCGCATCAGAGAAATGACAACATTGACTGTCGCTGCGATCCATTCTAAGGGAGAAACAAAGCTCGGTTTAAAAAATGGCGCTGTGCTTGCGAAAGTGCAAAAGGCAAGCAAGGAAGAATCCTTCATCATTTCCACTCCAACTGCAGTGGCCGGTGTTCGCGGTACTACTTTCTCCGTTGAAATCGGGCCGGATGCAAGGTCTTCCGTTCGAGTGATCGATGGAAAGGTCGGGCTTGCTCCGCGAGTTGCTATTCTTGAATCCATGACTCCAGAGCAAATCAAAGCGGATCCAACACTTCAAAAGCTTTCTACTCTGCAATCTCAGGAAACCGTCCTCGAAGACAAGACACAGGGCACTCTCAATGCGAATCTGGAAAAGCAACTGATCCGTGTATCTGAAACTCGCAAACCGGAAGAAATCAAAGCAGAACAGAGTGTGGAGACAAAGACTGTTGAAATTCCAATCCGTGAACTGGCAGAATCGCGCACTCTTGTATCTGTGAAGCCACAGTTGATGGATCGTGCCATCAAAGGAGATGCTCAGGCTGTTCAGGAAATTCAGAGCGAACGCGAAATGGCAAAAGAGCGTGCTCTCGATCAAATCATGAAGGATGCATCCACCATCGAACTGAAAAGCGAAGATGCGATTCGCACACGTTATTCGCGCTTTGAATTGATTACTCTAAACAGCGGGGAAAAGATTCGCGGAGCGGTGATTGCGCAGACAGACAGTTCCCTGGTAGTCCACACTACGTCCGGTGTTCGCAAGATTCCACGTGCTGAGTTGAATTTCCAGGAACCTCTGTAAGAGGTCACGGCGCTGGAAGGATCAACCTTCCAGCGAATTCTCGAAACGATCAAATCGCTCCGGGAGATCCAGGCTAAACCGCATAGTACTGCCGTTGGTCGGGTGTTTGAACTCCAGCGTTTGCGCAAATAAGAGAAGTCCAAATTTCTTAAACTCTGCGCTGCTGCGAGAATAGATTTCATCTCCAACGATAGGACACCCAATGTGGGCCATGTGCACTCTGATTTGATGAGTGCGTCCTGTTAGTAGATCCACTTCTACGAGTGCGAACTTTCTACCACGACGCGAAACTCTTGTGCGAGTTACTTTGTATCGCGTGATTGCATGACGTCCTGTTGGATCAATTCGCATGCGAAGACGATCTTTCGGATGTCTCTTGATGGCTGCGTTGATTTCCCCCTCTTCTGCCGGTGGACATGCAAGGAGCCAGGCAGCATAAGTCTTTTTTACTTCGCGTCTGAGGAATTGGCCAGAGAGAAGTCTGTGTGCTTTCACATTCTTCGCCACAAGAAGAACACCTTCTGTTGGTTTGTCGAGGCGATGAACAATTCCGGGTCTACCTTCCCATTCGCCTTGCTTCAGTTCGCTGAAAGCATGGATGAGGCCGCTTGCCAGAGTGATTCCGCCGTCTCCCGGTCCAGGATGCACCGCGATTCCGGCGGGCTTGTGAATGACTGCGAGTTCGTCGTCCTGGTAGAGAATCTTCAGGTTTAGATCGATTGGCTCCAGATCGGTCGCTTTTTCCGATATAGCAGGCTTTACAGTGAAGCTTTCGCCGGCTTCTATCCTACGCGCTGGGTTTAGAGTTCCTTGACCTTCGACAAGACCTGCTTTGATCCATCGCTGGATCTGCATTCTTGAGGGCGCCTCTTCGCTCGAAGCCATTTGAGCGGCCAGCCACTGGTCGAGCCTGGTTCCCTCTGCATCGGGGCGCACGATGAAAATTTGTTCATTTTTTTCCACTGGATTTACGCTGTTCCAACTCCTTCACCGGGCCCCTGTTTGACGCTTAAAAAAAGATTTCCATGCCTGATTCGGGATTTTAAAATGACTCATATACCATGAGGTGCAAAACCATGAAAGTTTCCAATTTATTTCGCATCGCTTCCATTGCTCTTTTCACTGTAGCAATTGCTGCTTGCAGCAGTTCCCAGAGCACGAGCGGCAATAACACAAATTCAAATGACCGTAGCGGATCCAAAGAACGCGGCGGTGTTGATATGGGCGGGGCGCTTAGCAGTCTGTCGTATTCTCCAAACGGACAGGGCTTCGCTTACAAATCAACCTACGTAAACCCAACTGAATTCAACACCTGGGCAACACAGTTCAAACCACAAATCGAAACTGCACTCAACGCACTGGCCCCTGGATTCAAACTCCAGATCACTGGCCACACTTGCGCGATCGGTCCTCGTGATGGAGACGGGGCACACCTGGGTAACGTATACTACTCTACTGAGCGTGCGAAAGCAGTTTACCAGGCACTGATCAACGCAGGTCTGCCAAAAGACAAGCTCACATACAAGGGCATTGCAAACGACGAGCCTCTTCCAGGCGCTGCTCCAAAAGATCAGAAGAATCGTCGTGTAACGTTCAAAATCGTTCAAGGCTAATTCTAGTCTACTGACGACTCAGGAAAAGCGGCTCAAAGGGCCGCTTTTTTTTTGCCTATGTTTCACAACCAGACAGCGGTCATCACTGGCGGATCGAGCGGGATTGGCCTGGCACTTGCAAAAGAGCTTCGCCTGCGCGGCGCGCGCGTAGTTCTGATTTCGCGTAGCGGTGTGAAGCTGAAGAAGGCGCAAACAGTTCTAGCGGAAATCCCGGGAGATCCAGTAAATGTCTTTCGCTGTGATGTTCGTAACTATCGGCAGCTGCGTCGAGTATTCCAGGAGATCGAGAAATCCGGACCAGTCAGCATTCTGATCAATTCCGCGGGCATGGTTCATCCTGGAAAGTTCGAGACTATTCCTGTTTCCCTCTTTCGTCGCACAATGGCGGCTAACGTTCTTGGAACGGTGCATGCATGTCGTGCGGCGGCGCCTGCCATGATGTCCAGACATGCAGGAACCATTGTCAACATTGGCTCTCTGGCAGGGATGATAGGTGTCTTTGGCTACACTGCATATAGCGCCTCCAAGTTTGCAGTGCATGGCTTCACCCAGGCCCTTCGCGCGGAGATGAAGCCGCATGGCATTCACGTAATGCTCGCAGCACCGCCGGACACGGACACCCCCATGCTACACGAAGAACGCAAGCTGTTGCCCAGAGAATCGGCAGCGATCAATGCATCCGGTGGACTTCTATCTCCGAAGGCGGTAGCCCTCGCCATCATCCGAGGAATTGAAAAACGCCGGTCCATTGTTGTGCCAGGCTTTGAGGGAAAATTTGCCTACTATGCGTCCAGGTTCATTCCAGGAATCGTGGATGCTGTGATGGATCACAAGATTCGCAAAGCTCAGTCAGGCAAACCCTGAATCAAAAGGCTTGCAGGCTCCCGGCAGTGAGCTACAGATGACTATGGCAAAACTCCTGCTGTCACTTCCATTGATTCTGGGTCTGCTGTCTTATTGCAGCGCGCAGAGCTGTGATGCAAAGAGACAGCAGTCTGAAAACTGCAAAGTGGCCAGCCTTCCACTTCTGGCTACCTGTCCATCTGCTTCGACCACTTCGAATCAGAACACATGTTATGCTGCCTGGGCTGCGGCGATCGTTGCATGCGATGCAATCGTTCCTCCGTATTGTGCCAAACCATCCTCAGACGATTGATGGGATCTTGATTGTTGATGGGAGCTTGATCGCCTAACGGGTCAGGCTTTCTAAGAATTCTTCCTGTTTGCGCGTTTCAATAGCGCGTCTTCCTCTTGCTTCCCGGACCGTTTCTATGGCGCGATCCGGACTCATGTTTTTTTCCAGGATTAGATAGGCGGCGGCAGCAAGACCAGATCTTCCAAGGCCTCCGACGCAATGCACAAGCACATTCTTTGATTGCTTCAGTTCATCATGTACCCAGGAGAGCGCGCTCGACAGTTCCTCTCTGGTTGGAATTGCCTGGTCTAGAATGGGCAGATAACGTGTTGCTAATCCGGCCTTTTCGTATTCCTGTTTAAGATCTGGAACACCATACTCCGAAAATTCGTTTTCAGTGATGAGGCAAAGAACAGACGCGATCTTACTTTCCTTGATCGCCGCAATGTCCTCAGAAAGAACTCTCTCGCGATCTTTACGTCCAGGCAATATGGTCATCCCAATCTTTCCTGGTTCTCCCGTTTCCATGAAATCGATGCGAAGACGACTGCTGCGAGCGAAGCTCTCTTTGATTTTTGTGATCAGCGCAGACCCCGACGCCAGCGCCCATTTCTTTTGAAATTCGTTGCATTCATCAAATGAGATGGTGTGCATTGCGTAGCGAAGAAGGCCAATCTGCATCTGCACCGGTTCCCGGTCTTTGTCCACGAGAGCCGGATAGTAGGATCGCATATGGGCGACGGTGAGTGCCGCCATCTTGAGTCCAGGATTCGAAATCGAAAGTGCGCCTGGTAACGGAGGGACTCCCAGATCTGGTTGTGATAGGAAGAAGTCCGTGACTCGCACTGCTTCTTCAAGTTCGGAAATGGACGCAATTTTGGTGAAGATATAGAAGATGTCGTTTTCCAGCTTCAAGAGATCGCGAAGGATATGGCCTCTATGAGCGTGAAAGAAATCGATCATCCATACATTGTGCGAAGGATCGAGAACAATGTTGCGCCCGTTTAAGTCCCCGTGAACGAAAGCCATCCGCGCAGATGTGCGGGTAGAATGAAGGTGTTCGAGATCTTTTTCATAAAACGGGCACACGTTTTCGATATTTCTTCCCGGGAAGACTTCGCCAATGTCTTCGGGGTTTCCGCCAATGAGTGCCGTGATCCGCCGGCGCACGCCTGGAGCGTAGCGCGTTGAAAAATCATAGTACTGGAGCAGGTCCACTTTCTCGGGTTCTCCCGCCTGATACAGTCGTCCCAGCTGGGCCAGAAACACTGTGTCCAGAACATCAAATACAGGCTTCAGAGTTTCTTCGCTCAGGTGTTTCTTTCCTGAAGCAATTTCCTCTTCAATGGATTCGTAGAGATCCTGAAATACATGAACGGGCCCATCGAGCATGGCCGCATAACGGTATTTGATAGCACCTCGTTCTCCGATTTCGGCGAAATCGACAATCTGAGGTGCGTTGTTGCCAAGGACTTCTTCGATTCGTTCAAACGACGTTCTTTCCTGCGCGATCGGATCGCGTGCTCCGATCTTGATCACAGTGGGAACCTGGGGATGACCCAGAACGTCCACGCTTCTTGCCTTGAGCACTACATTGCCGCTGAAACCGCCATCGAGACATTTGAGTTCTACTTTTTTACAGTCTCTAAACAGATACGTAAGGATGCTTTTGTCTGTTTCACTGACGCTGTAGCTTCCGTCCAGGTGGAGCAATCCTTCGCGGAATGGGATTCTACTTCCAATGTCCGGAATCGAACCTGTGAGAAATTCTGTGAATCCCCCGAGTGATGAGAACACTCGAACGCCCAGGATGCTTTTGAGCTGATCGAGCGCAATGAAGTGCATCTGGCGAGACGAAGAAGCAGTGAGTGGACTGGCGACAGCGATCTCGAATTCCGGATAACGGGTCCTGAGATCATACGCAAGAAATGTTACTTTTGCTTCTGTCCATACTCCTGCGATACCAACACGAACTGGTTTCCCGCGATAAGGTCGCAATACTTCTTCGAGTGTTGTGTCTACAAAATCGTTCAGTCCGGATGCATTTACAATCGTATGACGAGCCGGGTCTAGACTTTCCTCGAAAACAAAGCGTGCGCCTTCTGTATCCTGGACACAGTGTGGTCCGAATTGTTTGAGATGGTCTTTTTGGGCGGGATCGGATGGATTGTGCCAGTCCCGGATGTGAATGATGGCCAGCTCTTCCGGCGAACGTTCGTAAGCCCAGTGTAGCATGGAGCGAACCGGTCCTTCTTCCATCCGTTCACCAAGAAGGCGCATGGATTCGTCATAGCCTACGTGCAGTAGATTGGGTAAAGCCTCATAGCGATCGATGAGGCGAACAAAATCATTTTGCAAGCATTGCGTAATGAGGATCGATGGAGCAGTCATGATGCTAACGTTAGTCGAATTTGGGACGTCTTTTTTCTACCATGGCAGCGAATCCCTCGCGTGCCTCGGGAGAATTGAGCAGGCCACCTGTTTGTTTGATGTCTTCTTCGAGGATGCGATCCAGGTTTTGCGCGAAGCGATGGCGAATGATTCCTTTTTGAGCTCGGGTAGCATTCTTGGGGAGAGATGCGATTTTCTTTCCGAGAGCTCTTGCTCGGTCCGCGAGTTTTTCTTTTTCAACGAGTTCATCTACAAGTCCCAGAGCCAGAGCTTCCGGAGGCTTGGGCGCAAGCCCGGTGAACAATAGGTCGCGAGTGGCTCTCAGGCCGACCAGATCTTCAAGAGCCGTGGTCACAAAGATGGGAAGGCTCACTCCGATATTCAATTCCGGGAATGAAACGCGAGCTCCTTTGTCGACTAACAGCCTGAAGTCGCTCATGAGTCCTAGCATGGCGCCGTAGCCCACCGCATGTCCGTTTATGGCGGCGATCACGGGCACTGGAAATAGAAAGATCTTCTTAAGCACAGAAAAGAAACTCGATATGAGTTTTTGAATTTGTTCGGGCGTTGCACCATGCACAGAGTGCGGGTCCAGTCCATTGGAAAAGAAATCCGGGCGCGCGCTTGATAGAATGAGGACGCGAACCGAATTGTCCGCCGCCATCTTTGTGAGCGCACCCTCAAGTGCGGCAAATCCGTCGGGAGTAAAAGAGTTCGTCTCGTTGATCTGGAGTTTGATTTCTGCGATGAAGTCTGTGATACTTTCTTGAATCAGCATGGCCGAGCCTCGCTTCGCTGCAAAAGAAGTCTATTCGTTTCGCACGGGTACGCCGGCCGTGTGTTCGAGGAGTAAAAGGCTGATATCATCGTCCGGATCCGCTTTTTGCGCAAATCTGGAAACTGCAGATAGAACGCTGTCCAGAAAGGTTTCTCCGTCTTCCTGTCCGACCTCCGCGCAGATTTGGCGAAGTCGATCCATTCCGAAATTTTCCCGATTGTGCCTGGCCTCTGTAATTCCGTCCGTATAAAGAAGCAGACGATCGCCGGACTTGATTTCGACGGGGATTTCTTCTATGGCCACGGGAGCTTCGCGCATCGCCCCCAGGATGGAGCCGGCGCTGGATACTAAACGAATATCCGATTTTCCAATCAACACCGCCGGGCAGTGGCCTCCGCTTGCATACAGCGCATCTCCATTTTCTGAAATCACAATCAGTGCTGCCGTTAGATACTGATGGCTGGTGATATGCGCCAGGATCTCATCGTTGATTGCGCGAAGAACTTCTGCCGGGCTGCTTGAATGCTGAAGCGCTGTTGTAAATGAGATCTTGGTCATAGTTGTAATGAGAGAAGCCGGGATTCCGTGCCCGGAAACGTCCGCCATGAGGATGGCCAGCTTTCCATCTCGTGTTTGTTGCACATCATAGAAATCTCCGCCAATCTTCCGCATAGACTGGTACCTTGCCGTTATGCGGAATTCCTTCCACAGAAGAGGCATTTCAGGGAGAATACCGAGTTGAATCTCTCGTGCCAGCTCCATTTCATTCTGGATGCGTTTGTCTTTGTTCTGCAAGTCGGAAAGAGCGGCCGCAAGTTCAATGGTTCTACTTTCCACTCTTTGTTCGAGATGCGCGTTTAAGTCAGTGACGCGCTGTTGTAGACGAATGACTCGATTTGCGAGGATCACTGCAAGCCCGGCGTTCAGGATCAGGAATGAAAACTTACTGGTCCCTGGAATGGAATAGAGCAAGCCTCGCGCCACCATGATGTCGTGAATTCCCGTAAGCATGAGCAAGCCGATTCCTGGTGCCATGTACATTGCATCGCGCTTCTTTTCGTAGCACTCTCTGGCTATGTAGAACATCACATAAACCATCACGGCAAATGCCATCAAGTGCCATACGTCGCGAAGAACCATCAGGTGGCGGTAGTCCGAAAACCATACGGCGATCACCATACCCGTGAAGAAAAGTTGTGCCAGTAAACCAAATCGCGAGAGAGTTCCGTAAAAATAGTCTGATAGAAAGAAGAGGAGTGGAGGCCCCAGGAGAAACAGAACCGTTTCTTCCAGGCGTTCCCTGAGCAATACTTGATTTCCACTTACTGTTTCAAAAGTGTATGTTTGAAACGCGTAGAATGCAGCGAGCAGAAGCGCGAAAAGTCCAAAGTGAATGTTGTATAGATCTTCGAGCCTTCTCAGTCCCAGGATCATGTGATAGCAGCCTATGCTCAAATAGATGGCCACAAAGAAGCAGCTAATGAGTTCCAGATAATTCGCATGGGCGAATACATCTTCTGTGGATCCTCCCTGAATTTCCAGGCCTGAGATCGTGGCCGGAAACTGTTCGGTGGCGAGCATGGCAATGCGCAGAACTTTTGGCGGAGAAGTTCCTTTCCAGGGGAGGCTGCCGGTGAAATGTCTGAACCCTGACTGGTAGGGCGATTCGTTTCCGATCTTTGCTGCGATGGTGTCATCTAGATAAATGATGGCTGCGTCTGAAACTCTTCCGATGTGCAAGGCGAGTTTGCCCTCCAGGGCCTTCTGCCCCAGGTCCAAAGGCAAGGGTCTTTGCAGTATGATCCAACCTCTGTAGCGAAATGTGTCTATGCCCGATTCGCGCGAAAGCTTGGCGGGCGTTCCGATTGCCTTCCACTCCAGTTTCGCAAATGGATCTCTTGACCCGGGCAAAAAATTAAGGGCTGCGTTCCAGTCACCTGAAAGCGATTCAGTCGAGTCAAACGTGCAGCCCGAAAGCAATGGAAATGCAATAAGAAAGACGAAAAAAACAGTTCTTCGCATGTTCAAGGTTTTGTTGTAGTTCTTCCGGGGCATGCGAGAAAAGACCATGAACAATCCTCTGAGCCGGCTACCGGTAGTAGGTAAGTGGTTCCGCGAACCGGTTGCGGGCCGAGTCTATCATGGCATTGATTCGATCCGCAGGCGTGCAAGTCTGTTTCATTATCCGCTTCGAGCTTTTTTCAGAGCGGTGGCTCGCACTCAGCACAGTGAAATCCAGGCGATTGGTCTTGAGAACATTCCTCCGGATGGAGCGGTCTTTCTGGTAGGCAATCATCCCAATTCCTATGTTGATTTTTTGAATTTGAGTGTGGTCCTCCGTCATCCAGTTGCCACTGCGGCCAAAGATACGATTACGAAGACCCCCCTTGTGGGTGGATTTTTGCGAGACTACGCGTTGCTCGTTCCTGTTTCGCGCGTGCAGGATAAAGAGGAGACAGGTGCTACAGAAGAAGAGCGTGCGGCCGCCAACGAAGAGATGGTGCGCGAAGCAGTAGAGCTTCTAGTGAGGGGCCGTCTATTTAATATTTACGCGGAAGGAAGATCCACAGACGCCAGACGACTGAACAAAATCAAACTTGGATTCATGATGCTGGCCATTCAGGCAGAGAAAGCATATGACTTCAAATTGAATCTTCGCATTGTACCGTACGGATATTTTTACGATCGCATCAACAAGTTTCAGAGTTCTGTTTGCATTATCTTTGGAAGACCGTTCAAGCTCAGAAGTCTTGTGGAGCTTCCCGCCAATTTTCTTTCGCTCTCTGCCAAAGAGCAGCTCGTCTACGAAAAGAAACTGATGCTTGCAGGCAAAGAAAAGCTGCAGTCTGAAATTGAAAAACTCATCATATCCATTCACGATCCAAAGCTCGTTTACCTGATAGATGGAATCACAGCAGTTTATGTTTTGAGTCCGGTTAAGTACATGGGCCCGTTTGAAAATGTGCGAGAAAAATATGCTCTGTGCAAAATGATTTCTGAAACCATCCAGATCGCGGCGAAATCAGAGGAAGGTGCAGTGAGAGTGGAGACTCTCAAGTTACTCTTGAAAGACTACCAGACTTCTCTTGCGGAAGCCAGGGTTGCAGACGCACTCGTAAGGCGAGAGTACACCTGGACTTCCCTGGGCTACCACCTCAAAGGTCTCGTGATGGGGATTCTCTATGCACCTCTGTCATTCTATGGCTATCTGGCAAACGTACCTTCGCGTCAGGCGGCGCGATTCATGCGATACTATGTGATCGAGGTGAAGAAAAGACCAATGGTGGATGGAGATGAGCAGTCCATTCTGGCGGCGGCGGCCGCAGGCGCCATTGCCTATCCCATATACTATATAGTTGCTTATTATTTGTTTCGCCACTTTGTGATGCCCTGGATGAATGGGTTTTTGTCCATCTCCACTCATTTGAAAGATCTAGCATTTTTGCCCGCGGAGCACCCTGTATTTCTGTCTATCCTGGGCGCGACCGGGGCTGTGTATTTGATGGCCCGACTCTGGAGATTTTCTCTGTTTCACGGAAGAAGGTTTCGTCAGGGAGTTCGCTTTCTCCTCGACGCTATTTCGGAGATCTTTCTTCGAAGCAAGTTGCAAAAATTGAGAGAGAAACGTTCAGAACTGATTGATGCGATGGACTTTTTGATCGGGGATTATTATCATTGAATGCGAGTTATATGAAAAAGATCAACTTCAGTTTCGCAATGCCAGCACTGGTTGCTTTCGCACTGCTCTTCACCATTGCGGCGTGTGATCGCCCAAAGAATGCAACTGAACAGAAGAAGACGGGTCCATCGATTGTATTTCTGGGGGATAGCCTGACAGCAGGCCTGGGTTTGCCGGATGACAAAACCTATCCTGCACTTGTGGAAAAGAAGCTCGAGGCTGAAGGATTGAAATACAGAGTCATCAACGGCGGACGCTCAGGCGACACAACTGCGGGTGGTCTGGCCAGACTTCCGTGGTATTTGCGAAAAGAAATAGAGATGCGCGTACTTGTCATCGAGCTTGGAAATAACGACGCGATGCGCGGCCAATCCGTTTCTTCTATTGAAAAGAATCTTACTGAAATCATTCGTAAAACGCGCGCCTATGATCCTTCTATCAAGATTCTACTCTGCGAATTGCGCACGTTTCCCAATCTGGGCCGCGAGTATGGGACTACATTTGCCGCCGTTTTTCCGCGCGTTGCGAAGAAAGAGAAAGTCCCGCTTCTTCCCTTCATCCTGGAGGGAGTGGGCGGTCATCCGGATTTGAATCAGGCGGACGGAATTCACCCCAACGAATCGGGTTCCGTCATTGTCACTGAGAATGTGTATCGCGCGATCCGGCCGCACCTGCCTGCGCCGCCTGCACAATGACATCTTGCAAGGCCCTGATATAAACGCTTTTTTTGGGGGCACGCACAACAAAAAGAGCAAGTGTGATCGCGGGCTGTTTTGGCTCTGCTCCTAGTTATAAGTGCTCCCGTATGTTCCGAGAATGCTCGTACAGTTTGTCTGGCAGGTGCCCGTGCTCGAGCAAAGGGGACCAGTTCCTCCCGAATAATAAACGCGCTCAGTCCCGGTAGTGCGACATGAGCCAAAGTTTGTCAACGCGCTGCAACGTGTCGTGGAATAGGTACCACTTTGTGCAATGCATGTGGATTGGCCGCTTGATCCGTAGTAGTTGTCGCAAGTGCTGTTGACGCTGAACTTGTTGCAACTTCCTGTCAATGTAGATGAGGAGGAAGCCAGAAGCAATCCCGCCAGAAGCGTAGTTGTTGAACTATCATCATTCTCTTTCTTCTTACAGTTCGAGAAGATCATTGTTCCGATCAGTGTGAGCAAGAGGATTGATGCGATCGGGAGTGAGGATCTTTGCATCTGCCGAATGTCAAGTTTCGGGGGGGGGGGCAACTATTTTTCGGGCTTGTACGGGGACCGCGATTGTAATATTTGGCCGCGCCGGAGAAAGGAAGAAATCGCCCTGCGGCGATTTCTTCTACATAAAGGGGGCGCCATTGGATGATCTTGCTGCAGAACGAATCCGCAATATCACCGCGTCTTCCTGGATTGAGGTGCGCTACGCCGGTGCCAGAGAGACCACGGCTGCCTTGAACATTTTTTCCAAATTCGCAGATCAAGATCTGAGCTTCACAGACGCTGTGTCCTTCGCAGTCATGAGGCAGGAAGGGTTGCGAGACGCCATTTCCTTTGATTCACATTTTGAAAGGGCTGGATTCAGAATCTGGAAGGCGGGCCGCTAACATGAAGGACCTGGCGCGCTAGTCACTTGCGTTTCTTTTGTATTTCCTTTAGCACAGATACGTCCCATTTATCCTGGTCCCGTTCGGTTGACTTGCTCTGGATCAGGTCGGCCAAACCCATGAATGGGATTTCTATTCCATCGAGAACAATCACCTCGGTGTGTTTGCTTGCTTGATCGAACGTCACGGACCACGCAGACAAACTCACGTCTAGCTCCGGTTCATCCAGAATCTTAATCACAATGCTTTCGCGAAAATCATCCACAGTAAGAGGTTCCGCAAGATGAGGATAGAGCTCGTGGATTGCTGAAATGGCCTTCTCAATATTTTCGTCCTGATCCTGAATCAAAACATCTACGTCCGCAGTGGCACGAATGTGGCCATGCATGGCACAGGCATGCGCTCCAATTACAATGAATCGCACGCGATTCTTGTGGAATGCCTGACAAACGAGAGTCAGATCGTTTATTTCTGGCTTCATGTGCGATTGGCCGCGCGCGTTCGGTTGAATTCATCTAGATCTCTCCACGTCTTGAAACGAAGGATCTTTCCGGTGACGCGAGGATAAGGGCGCAGGAGGTTCATGGACTCAATGAGTCTGGCGTGCGCGCGCACGCGTTCGGCTGGACTGAGATCCTTCTTTTTGCCAATGATCTTCACGGCGTCGATGTAGGTTGAAGTCCGGGCAGGCAGGTTCAAGCGAAAAATCAGGCCCTGCCTCGAAATGAAGATATCATCGAGACGATTTCTCGATAGCACGGCCGGACCATGACATTGCTCATAATGCGAAGCCTTTGAAATTGTTTGACCGGTCTATGGCTATCTTTTGCCTGCGAGCATGAAGAAACAGAAACGCTTTTATCTTACTGAAAAAGAAATGCCGGAACGCTGGTACAACGTTCAGGCGGATATGCCCAATCCACTCAAGCCTGCTCTTCATCCGGGCACCAAACAACCGGCCGGTCCTCAGGATTTCGCTCCCTTGTTTCCAATGGAATTGATCAAACAGGAAGTAACGACGGAGCGCTGGATTCAGATTCCAGACCCAGTGCGCGACATCTATACTCTCTGGAGACCAACTCCCCTCGTGCGTGCTTTCGAACTGGAAAAGGCTCTTGGAACTCCGGCACGAATCTACTACAAATACGAAGGAGTCTCTCCTACTGGTTCGCATAAACCAAACACTGCGGTTCCGCAAGCCTACTACAATAAGATGGAAGGTGTGGAGCACATCGCGACTGAAACAGGTGCGGGGCAGTGGGGAAGTTCACTTGCATTCGCCTGCCAGCATTTTGGAATCAAATGCACCGTGTTCATGGTAAAAGTTTCTTTTGAACAAAAGCCATATCGCAAAAATCTCATGGAAATCTTTGGCGCAAAAGTAATCGCGTCTCCGTCTACACAAACGGATGCAGGAAAAAAGATTCTTGCGAACGATCCTTCCTGCACTGGCTCTCTTGGAATTGCAATTTCAGAGGCCGTAGAAGTGGCAGCAAAAGATCCAGGCACCCGCTACTCTCTTGGAAGCGTGCTCAATCACGTTCTGCTGCACCAGACCATCATTGGTCTGGAAGCAGAGCAGCAGTTCTTGCTGGCAGAAGATGAGCCGGACATTCTCATTGGAGCGTTCGGTGGAGGATCTAACTTCGCTGGATTTACATTTCCATTCTTGCGCCACAAGATTGCTGGAAAGAAAATGCGCGTCATCGCATCTGAGCCGGCTGCCTGTCCAACGCTCACTCGCGGAAAATTCGCGTACGATTTTGGAGACACTGTCGGCCTTACTCCGCTCGTTGCCATGCACACTCTGGGTCATAATTTTGTTCCAAGTGCGATTCATGCGGGCGGTCTTCGCTATCACGGCGCGGCTCCTCTTGTAAGCCAGCTCCTTGTGGACAATTTGATTGAAGCAGTTGCTTACAAACAAAACGAATGCTTTGCCTCTGCGATGCTTTTTGCAAAGAACGAGGGAATTGTTCCGGCACCAGAAGCAGGTCATGTGATTCATGCCGCTGTTGTGGAAGCGTTGAAGTGCAAGGAGTCCGGAGAATCAAAAGTGATTGCCTTTAACCTCTGCGGTCATGGGCATTTCGATATGTCCGCCTACCAGGCATACATGGCAGGCGGACTCAAAGACTTTGAACTTTCAGACAAGGAGCTGCAAGAAAACCTGGCAGCATTGCCAGGCGTTTAATCGCTCCTGGCGCTTCGTTGGGCGCCTGACTGTTGTTAGGTGAGGCGAGCCATCCGGCTCGTCTCACTTATATAGATGGGCGTAGAGTTCGCGTGATTTTTCCAGGCCGCGCGAATTGAATCGTCCCAGAGCAGGCCTGTAGGTTCCAAAGAGCCTGTCAAACCAGTAAAAACAAATTCCCATGTTGTAGGGCATACGACCTTCGTTTGTCAACTTGTGATGATGGATGTCGTGAAGTCTGCGAACATGGCGAAACCACTTTCGCGTGAATGCGGTTTTTAGGAACCACGTGCCTTCTATGTGAAAATTTCTGTGCACCAGACTGAACATGAGATAACCCCAGAGTAGACCGGTGGCGGCGGACATCAGATTGAGAAACAGTGTGACTTCCAGAAAATGAAGAAGTACCACCCAGGCGATCGTGACCGGGTACAAGAGGCACAAGCCATTCTGCGCCCAGACCAAAGAAAGTGAAACGCCCGATGCCTGAATCCTTGTAATCCTGCGATCTCTGCGAATGACGAGGGCCATAATCAAAGATGTGGTGATGCATATGAGCTTTGCTCAGGAACTTCACCTTTTCGCTGTGGAGGAGAGTGTGGATCCAGTATCCGAGAAATTCGGCGGCTACAACCGACGCCAGAAGTGTGAATGCTATCTTCATGCTGTGCAATGAGTCAGAAGGTGACGGATTGTCAAGCCAAAACATTAACATCGTTAACCAGCCAGAGGCCAGGTAACCTTCCGCAATTTCAGTCGTTATCGTGTTCGAAGCATTCAGTGTAGAGAATCGCTCCTGCAATGGCTGAGCAGGCGCTGCGCTGGTTGGCGTCCGTGATGCCACTGCAAGCCGCCACAGACAGAACGGCTGCTTCGAGCTGGCAGTGTTTCACTCGATGGTTGTACCAGTGATTGATCCCACAGCCTCCGCTCCATAAGGCGAGGGTAAGTGCCATGATTCGTTTCATCTTTTTTTCCTTTCTTCGCGCGCTTCCTTGAGAGAGTCTCTACGCGCTTCGCGCAGATTGCGAATGAACTCGCGGCGTTTCCTAATTCTTTCTTTAGTATTACGAAGTTTCTCCACTCGCTCGCGGAATTTCTCATCGCGCTTCGTGCGGAATTCTCCAAAAACCTTGAGTCTCTCTGCGCGCCTCGCGTCGATTCTCTCTTCGCGCAGCTTTTCTCTCAATCGAGCGCGGATGACTCCGCCTGGCCTGACACGAGCTTTTGTTCCGCCCGCATCTTCTACTTCTACTTCCCCGTCACCCACAGATACACTGGTTTCTTCTTCATCTGCTTCCACCAGGAATTCTGTTCCGCGCACGCTGGCCGCGGCAGTGGGTGCCTGGATGCGCACCGAGTTGGATCCTGAAGTTTTACTTACGATCGTTGCTATGTTGCCGGTCTTAAGATCCACAATCAATACGCTGGAATCAGAAGTTTGATTCATGTCTGTGATCTTGACGTGGGAAAGAGAACCGATTTGAAATATGACGCCGGTGGAAGATTGTACAGATACTTTCCCATCCGCGCCCGTTTGAATCTCATCTCCTGCACGAATGAGATCAGAGGGTTCCAGATCAAAAGACTGTGAGTTCTGGATCAGTGCGCGATCTCCCTGGACGCTGATGACCACAGCGACCGGCTTTTCTGCAGCGGCGATTTTGGAGGTCAGTGTGAAAGCAATTGCGAGTGCTGCCAGGATTCTCATGCAACGATTTTGTCCAGGTGCGAGCACAGGAGTCAATCCAGACTTGGAAGGTCGGCGCGCGTTTTTTCTGAATCGCACGGATTTTTTCCAAAAAATCATCTCCATTCGAGAATGGCACGCTATATGCATTGAATGAGTCATGGGCATTCAATCAGACGTATATCGAAGTTTTTTCGATCGCTCTATTGAAGGAATGTTTCTGACCACTCCTGCGGGCAGATACATACTCGTGAATTCCAGACTCGCCGAAATATACGGCTTTAGCTCTAGCGAAGAGATGATGGATCACTTCCAGAACATCAAAACGCAGCTGTATGTCGATCCTTCCAGGCGTGATGACTTCGTAAAAGCGATGAATGAGGCAGGAACCGTTCTAGAATTTGAGTCTCAAGTGCGGCGAAAAGACGGAACGATCATCTGGATTTCAGAAAATGCCCGGCAGGTGCGCGACGAGCATGGACAGATTGTTCATTATGAAGGCACAGTGGTGGATATCACGGATCGTAAACTGCTGGCAGGAACCATGGCGCGCCAGCAGGCTTTCTATCATCAATTGTTTCACAATTCTCCTCTGGCGATGATCCTTCTGGATGCAGAGAGAAGCGTGATCTCATGCAACTCCGCCTTTGAGCGGCTATTCGGATACAACGCATCTGAAATTCGTTCTTCCTCGATTCGCGATAAGATCATCCCGGATGAATTGATTCTCGAAGCTGAGAACTATAGAGCGGCTATCTTAACCGGAAGCAGTCACACGAAAGAAACGATTCGTCGCCACAAAGACGGCCGTGATATTCCAGTGAACATGCAAGGATTTCCAGTGATGCTGGAAGGCTCCGTGGCTGGAATTTATTATCTCTACGAAGACATAACGGAAAGAAAAGCATACGAAGAGACAATCATGCGTCAGGCGTTTCATGATTCACTCACAGGGCTTCCCAATCGCCATCTATTCAATGATCGCTTGAACAGAGCTGTGGAGCGAAGCAAGAGGAGAGAGTCGTATCACTTCGCGGTCGTTCTCATGGACCTGGATCGTTTCAAAAAAGTAAACGATACTCTGGGTCATCTAGTGGGTGACCGGCTTCTGGTTCACGTTGGAAAGATTCTACATTCCTGTCTTCGCACAGTGGACACCGCCGCGCGCCTGGGTGGAGACGAATTTGCTTTGATTGAGGAATTCAGATCGAGGCAGGATGTACTTCTTGTGCTCGATCGGATCCACGCATTGCTGCACGAACCGTTTGATGTGGGAGAGAGAACTCTTCAGACTTCGGGAAGTATGGGCATTGTCATCAATACTTCGGAGTATTCCAGTGCGGAAGAGTTGATGCGCGATGCGGACATTGCCATGTATCGCGCGAAGGAACATCGAAAACCATATCAATTTTTCAGCCGCGAAATGCAACGTGAGTTGATGGAGATCATGGAAATCGAAACCGATCTCAAGAACGCAATCGCAGGGCAGCAACTTTTTCTGTACTACCAGCCCATCGTTTCTCTCGCGCGAAAGAGACTCGAAGGATTTGAAGCACTCCTTCGATGGATGCACCCTTCGCGCGGTATGATGCAGCCGGATCATTTCATTCCGATCGCAGAAGACACCGGAATGATTCTGCCAATCGGTAGCTGGGTGATCCAGGAAGCTTGCAGGCAACTGCGTGTGTGGACGGATGCAAATCGTCTCTGGGATGATCTGACCATTAGCATCAATGTGTCCATTCGTCAGTTCACACACATTGATCTGCCTGGAGAAATTGAGCGAAGTCTCTCTCTGTACGAAATTGACCCGGGCCGGTTGAGACTTGAGATTACGGAGAGCACCCTCATTCAGGACATGGATGAAATTCTTGCTGTTCTCAGAGAGCTCAAACGTCTGGGAGTCAAGTTAGCGATAGACGACTTTGGGACCGGTTACTCTTCGCTCAGTTATCTTCGCGAACTTCCCGTGGACACTCTGAAGATTGATCGCTCTTTCATCAGTGGAGAAAACAGAAGCCCTGATTCATTTCAAATCGTGAAGTTAGTCACTTCTATGGCCAGAAGTCTTGGGATGACGGTTGTCGCAGAAGGCGTGGAAGAAGTCTACCAGCAAGACATCTTGCGCGACCTTCAATGCGACAATGCTCAGGGCTTTCTCTATTCCAGACCGCTCAAGGGAGACGGGGTTGCAGAATGGATTCTGGAGAATGGCTTCCTGGAACAACGTTAAGCGGCATTAACCCTGATGAGCTGCCTTCAGAGCCGCCAGATCGAGCTTTGCCATCTTGAGCATGGCCTGCATGGCTCTGTCTGCTTTTTGTCTATCTTTGTCTCCGATCAGCTGTCCTAGAACATCTGGAATGATCTGCCATGATAGTCCGTATTTGTCTTTGAGCCAGCCGCAGCGACTTTCCTGTCCGCCACCTGCCAGGAGCTTGTCCCAGTAGTAATCGATTTCCTTTTGAGTCTCGCAGCTTACCATCAAAGAAAATGCCTCGTTGAGTTTGTAGTGCGGGCCCCCATTGAACAGATGCAACTTCTGATCGTTGATCACAATCGTTGCGGACATTGGATTTGTGCTCAATACTTTAGAATTCTTAAATATCCCATTGTAAAATTTTGCAACTTCCTGTACGTCAGTGTCAAACCAGATAAACGGTGTAATTGTTCCATTTTTTATTCCTCTAGGATGCAGCCTTTGCATTCTGCTCTGCGATTTCGTCCAGTCTATCGTAACTCGGTACCATTCCTTTTTCCATGTTTGAATTCAGAGCCGCATCCCGGGCTTCTTTTGTTTCAAAGAGTGCAGTGGCAGTCATCCATGTCATGCTTCCTTCTTTCTTGAGCTCTAGAGTCTGGAGGGCTTCTCCAGGATACCAGGCCTGATCGAACTTTTCAGTTTGGACGATTCTGGAAGGCTTCTTGATCTCGCGGTATACGCCCCCGACTCCCATTGTGCCCTGTTGCGCGTGGCTCCACACGTATCTATAGCTTCCTCCGACGCGAAGGTCGATTTCGCAGACGGGCATGGTCCAACCGTCCGGACCGAGTAACCACCGTTGTACGAGCGCCGGCGTTGTGAACGCTTCAAAAACAAATTCAGGTGGCGCATTGAATGCGCGCGTCCAAACGATTTCAAGATCGCTTTTGGCGGTTATTGTCAGATTTCTTTTTCCCAGCATATTTTTCTCTCCTCTTGGTTGGTCTGGTTTTCTTCATTTCTTCCAGCAAGAAGTCCAGTTGCTCGTATCTGTATTCCCAGAGTTTCCTGAACTTATCTAACCATTCGTCTGCGAGCGCAAAAGCACTGCTTTCAATCTTGCGTGGACGCTTTTGTCCATCCTGGCTGCGAGAAATGAGGCCCGCCTGCTCGAGCACTTTGAGATGCTTCGATATGGCCGGCTGGCTCATCGCGAAGGGTTTGGCAAGTGCCATCACAGACACGTCCCCTTTTGCGAGTCTCATTAAGATCGCGCGCCGGGTAGGATCCGCAAGGGCTGCAAATGTAGCGTCGAGCCTGTCTGATTCGTTCGGTATATAACTCATAAGACATATAACCAATAAGTTATATATACGTTCGCGTCAACAGCTTTTTTGTCCGCTGTTTGTTTTTGCGATTTCGGTGACTGGTTAGCCCGGTCTACTTTCCGGACGTATCGTATTCAAATGGATATATATAGATTGTCTGACCCTTTGAAGGCTCATAGATCTCAAGAGAAGGCTTTTTGTCAGGATAACCAGATTTGGCTGCCTGCGCGAAAATTGCCGGATATACTTTGAACATTCCGAGAAAAATGGAAGCCTGCGTTTTCAGTGGAAAGACTGAAACGAGTGCAAGTCTTTCAGGGAGGATGGCGCTCTTATATTCCGCTGGAAGTTTTGCTTCCCTGGACCCCGGGGGAAGAATGTGCCCCACCAGGCTGCGAAGGTTTTCCTCTGGCACGGATCTCGGATCGTCCAGGTAAACTGCGAAGAATCGATCATTGTCTATTCCGTTTTCTTTGAGCAAGCTCTGGATTTCCATGGAAACTTTCCCTGTTTGCCTGTAGCTGCCTTTGACTTCTCGATAGACAATGTGAAACGGCCCGACTTTTTCTTCCTTCACCACTACCGTGGACAGAGCTCCGGAATAGGCAAGGAAGCCCGCAATGAAAACAAAAGCGACTGAGAGTAGTATGAGAGCGATTTTCATGAATTTTCTCCGCGATTCAAAATAAGAGAACGGTCCAGAATAGAGTTACAGGGGCGTTGATACACAAACACAGAAAGTTTTTTGGCGAACGTTCGCTCGCGATCAAGAGGATAGAGGATACCAGGGAAAGAACGATCGCCGCGCGCATGAGGAGTGAATCCTGAAAGGGAAAGTCCAGAATCCAGGGGAGGAGATTGATCGGAAGAAAGAGAAATGAAATGGCAGAGAACGCCGCAAATAGCGGGAAGGCAACCGTTGCGGTCAAAAGAGCGTGATGATAGGGGCGCATCCGGCGCGCAATATGCTTGATTCTGATTTTCAGCCCGTTCAGTGCCAGATCTATGAGGTCACGTGCCTGCAGCGCTCCTTCTGACTCTAGATCAGAAAGATCTTCGCACATGGATTCCAGATGTGTTTTGAGAAATTCCTCTGGATAGAATACATGCAAAAACAGCTGTCTGCGTAGCGTTATGCGACCTTGATGCTTTCTCGGCTTCATTTTCTATCCGCCACTCCCCTGGGTGCGAATGCCCGCTACCTTCGCTCGCGCCAGTAGATTCTGGGCATGAGAAAGCTCATCGCGTAAGACCTTCCTTCCCGAAGGTGTGATTTCATATAGATTTCTGCGACCGTCTTCTTTCTTGATGCGGATGTAACCGGTTTGAGAAAGAGAGTCCAGCCAGCGGTAGAGTGTACCCGGACCCAGGCGAACGCCTCCTTCTCCGCGAGAAGTCTTCATGATTGCATACCCGTGCATGGATTGTCCCGCAAGGATCAACAGGATTTCCAGAGCAGCTGGAGAGAGTTTTTCGGTGGAAGGCATGTCCAGGATGGATATATCCACGATGGATATATCGTCAAATATTTTTTGCCCCTCGGGGGGCGGAGCCCTGCCCGGGTTCAAAGGCATGGAAAACGGAGGATCTGACCCAGGAAAAACTGGCTCTCGGCCGCGCCATTTTGGTTTGACTCTCTTTTTAACGGAGCCAGTCAGGCTGGACGTCTATGGCCCGGCTCGGACTACTGTTGCTCGTTCTATTCACTCATTGCTACACCAGCGAGGAGCCGGTGCGCACGGTTCGTCCTGTCCATGTGGACGAGGAGAAAATCAGGTCTCTTTCCTATGATCTCGAGGCGTACATCCAGTATCACATTGCAAAGGGTGTGTTCTATAGCATGACTGTAGGTGTCGTCCGTGGTGATGACCTGGTCTACAGCCGCTACATCAATTCCGTGCCATCTCGTCTCTATTCTGTGGGATCCATTACAAAGGTATTCACTGCGACGGCTGCCATGCGCCTTCAGGAAAAGGGCATCATTGATTTTGATGAACGCCTGTCAGACGTGTTCCCCGGGCTTCACGTTGAACAAGAGATGTATCATTCTCCCGCGGTGACGCTTCGGCATCTTCTGTCTCATTCTTCCGGAATGCCAGACCTTCGTTACTATGTTCCTCCTGAAATGATTCATCATCCAGAGATTGATTTTCCAATCTCTCCACAGACCGCTCCTGCAGGAGTGCAATTCCGATACTCGAATCTCGGCTATCAACTGTTAGGCGAAGCATTTAAAAAGATATCACACAGACAAATTTCGGACATCATTGATCAGGAAGTATACGCGGCAGCAGGAATGAACGATTCGCGCATGCTTCCAGGTTCCACTGGAGCTTACGGTGTGATGACGAACGTGACGGATCTGGCCAAATTCGCGTCCGTATTTTTGAGGCGAGGCTTACGGAAAGACGCGCGGTTCTTGCATGCGCAGAGCGTGGACGCCATGCTTCGCAATCAGATCTATGCGCCGCCGGCGGAGTTTCAGGACTACAACGGAATCGGATGGCGAGTCCGTACGGATGGTCAGGGTATTGTGCAGATGTATCACGTAGGGGGCGCAAACGGTGTGGCTGCCTGGCTTCAAATCTTCCCGCGCAGCAACGTTGCTCTTTTCTATCTGGGAGATCCTCCTAAGTACGAAGAAGATACAATGGGAGTTCTTGTTGGAATTCAGGCAAGGCTGGGTAATCTAGCCACGGAGTTTGCGGGAGAAACTCGCCCGCTATTTGTGTTCAGGCAGTCTGTTTCTCCGGAAACTGAGCTGCCGCGTTTTGCAGGAGAGTACAGAGAGCCTGCCTCAGGCGAAGTGGCAAGCGTGCTTTTGCAGGGCGGAGGAATCTGGTTTCAAAAAGGAATCTCCCCGCCTTATCCTGTTGTGCCTGAATGCAGAGCTGTGTTTGACGGCGGGTATGGCAACGTACAGCATGCTTTTATCCTGGATCAGAAAGACGGCCACGTACTGGGAGTCGCCACGAACAATGGTTACTACACGAAAGTGACCCGTTAAGCGGAATATAAAACTGGAGTTAGAAAAATGGGCGCGATCTGGTATCTTGCAACGTTTGTTTTGATGGGTACCTGCTATGGCGCCTTTTTTCTTCAGGGACCATGGGTCTGGGCGCCTGTGGTCCTGGTCTTTGGCATTGTCCCGATTCTCGAAACATTGCCGTTTCTGTCGCGTGACGTAAACAATCCGACCGACGAACGCACTCTGGGTCAAAGCACTATCTTTTCAGATTTGTTAAACGCGGCCGTCATCTTTCAATGCGGTCTCATCGGCATGCTCTTGATTGAGGCGTCCAGAAGTCAGAACCTTCTGCAATTGAGCGGGCTCATCATTTCAACTGGACTTGCATGCGGCGTTTACGGAATCAATGTAGGGCATGAGCTGGGTCATCGTGCGGATTCTTTTTCGCAAAGAATGGCGCGCCTTTCGCTAGCCACCTCTCTTTACGCGCACTTCTTCGTAGAACACAACCTCGGACATCATCGAAACGTTGCCACAGAACTTGATCCTGCAAGCTCCAGACGCGGAGAATGGCTCTATACTTTCTGGATTCGTTCCATTGTCATGGGTTATATATCCGCGTGGAAGATATCAGCGAAGAGAACCAGAGATCGCGGGCATGCGTTCATATCTATTCATAACACAATGCTCGTAGATCAGACTTTGCAGGCCGTCTTTCTCGTGGGGATCGCTCTTTTTCTGGGGACTCTACCTCTGCTTGCATTTCTTCTGTCCGCGTTGATTGGAATCCTTCTCCTCGAAACGGTGAATTACATAGAGCACTACGGACTTTCGCGCCAGAGAACGGGAGACAGGTACGAGAGAGTTCGACCTCAACATTCGTGGAATTCAAATCACATCATCGGTAGATTGTTTCTGTTTAATCTTCCGCGGCATTCGGATCATCATGCCTGGGCCAGCCGGAAGTACCAGATCCTTCGTCATTTTGATGATAGTCCGCAGCTGCCCGCAGGTTATCCGGCCATGCTCATGCTCGCTGTTCTTCCGCCTCTATGGATTCCTATTATGAATGCGCGTGTCGACTCGCTGGATCACGTTGTTTCCTGAGAGGTTGCCATGTTCATTGTCCAGGTGAGTGTTCACGTCAAAGAAAATGCAATCGAAAGCTTTCGCATTGCTTCCCTGGAGAACGCGAGGATGAGCGTGCAGGAGCCAGGGATTGCTCGCTTTGACGTTCTTCAAAATAGAGAAGATCCTTCCCGTTTTTTACTGATAGAAGTGTATCGCAAAGAATCGGACGCAGCGGATCACAAGCAAACCGAGCACTATAAGAAATGGCGTGACACTGTGGAATCCATGATGGCTGAACCACGGCAGAGTACAAAATATTCCAACTCGTTTCCAGATGACTCTGGCTGGGGATAAAGTGCGTTTTGAATTCGCGACTTCTACACGAATTGTCTTTGGTCCCGGAGTTTTTCGGGAAATAGCTTCTGACATTCGCCTCCTGGGCAAGACGGCCGTAATTGTGCACGGCAAGAGCCGCGAGAGAGCGCAAGCGCTTGCAGGCTTGCTTGAGATGCCGGTCGTCGAATGCGAAATTGCCGGAGAACCTCGCATAGATCAAATACGGGCTGTTATGCGAGACTTACACAATGTGCGCGAACCAGTGGTGATTGGCCTTGGTGGTGGCGGAGTGCTGGATGGAGCCAGAGCCGTAGCCGGTCTTCTGACAAATCCAGGGGACATTCTGGACTACCTGGAGATCATCGGGAAAGGGAAGACGATTGCGCATCGTGCAGCTCCACTCGTCGCGATTCCAACCACTTCAGGAACAGGTTCTGAAGTCACTCGCAATGCTGTCTTAACTTCTCCGGAGCATTCGTTGAAAGTCAGTCTTCGCAGTCCTCTCCTCCTTCCCTTGATCGCATGCGTTGACCCGGAGCTTACGTTGACCGTGCCACCGGCGCTAACTGCGAATACTGGAATGGACGCACTCTCGCATATTCTGGAATCGTTTGTTTCTCATGCAGCCAATCCCATGACAGATGCGATTTGCAGAGAAGGCTTGATGCGGGCTCGCTCGCTATTGCCCGCATTTAAGAACGGCAACGATCTGGCCGCGAGAAGCGACATGTCGCTTGCTTCTTTGATGGGTGGTATGGCTCTTGCGAATTCCAGGCTTGGTGCAGTTCACGGATTTGCCGCGCCTCTGGGAGGTACGTTTGATGCTCCTCATGGTGCAGTGTGCGCCGCTCTACTTGCTCCTGTGATGGAAGTGAACATTCGAGCTCTTCGCGGGCGTGATCCTGGTTCGCCTTCCCTGGAACGTTATGCGGTCGTTGCTCAGATCCTGACCAACGACCAGAGTGTCACAGCGGAGGATGGAGTGAAATGGGTCTCTGATCTTGCGCACCATCTTGGAATCTCAGGCATCTCTTCCTTTGGCGTCACGGACTCACACTTCTCTGAATTATGCGTGAAAGCAGCCGCGGCAAGCAGCATGAAGGGCAATCCCATTGTTCTTCAAACAGAGGAACTGCAGGAGATTCTGCATCGCGCGCGGTGATTCCAATTCAGCTTCCGCGGTTGCCAGTTTTTTCAAATAGATAGTGATTCACCATCCACTCCTCTCCCTTTTTTGTTCCGAAGAGTTCAGCCACTGCCATGAAGAAGATTCTCCAGTATTCGATCATCTTTCTGCTTTCGGCGCCGTAGGTTTCATCAAAAAGTCTTCTAATTCGATGCAGGTTGTTGTCCATGTTCTTAAGCCAGGCTTCTGACGTCTTTTGATAGTGCTGCCCATTTACAATCCAGTGATCGGAGATTGTGAATCCCTGTGCGAAATACAAGAGCAGATGATTGGAAGGCATGATTCCACCTGTGAAGAAGTAGCGTGACATCCAATCAGAAGAATCGCGTGGTTCGAAAAGATAGGAAATGTGTTTGTGCGTAAAGATGTGCACAAAGAGCTTTCCTCCCAGATTCAACCACTTTGACAGCCGATCAAACAGGATTTCGTAGTTTCGCATGTGTTCAAACATTTCAACTGAAACGATTCGATCAAATGTGTCCGAAGGCTCAAAAGAATTCATGTCACTTGTGATGATGGTTATGTTCTTCAAGCCTCTCTGGCGAGCGCGTGCTTCAATGAAAAGACGTTGCGGTTGTGAATTGGAAACAGCAGTGATCTGAGCAGATGGAAAATGTTCTGCCATGTACAACGTCAGAGAGCCCCATCCGCAACCGAGTTCGAGAATGCTTTTGGCTCCTTCCAGCTGAGCGCGCTGGCAGGTGAGTTTCAGCATCCTTTCTTCCGCTTCCTCCAGAGTCTTGTCGCCTTCGCCCCAGTAGGCGGAGCTGTATTTGAGATGCTTTCCCAGAACCAGTTCAAAGAATTCCGGTGGGACTTCGTAGTGTTGTTCGTTTGCTTCGCGTGTGCTTACTGCAAGCGGGCTCTTCCTAATCCGAGCGATGAGCTCTTGCTGGCGTTTCTGGCTGACCTCATGATTTGCTGCGAATTCCTCTTTCAGTCTCACGCGATTGAGCCTGCGAATGCCGGATCGAATCAGGAAGTCAGGGACCAGCCCATGAGCCAGTAGTCGATCCAGTGCACCCGGGCCCTGTGCCTCTGATTGAATTGTTTGTTCTGAATCCATTATAGTCCTGCCTTTGAATAATCAAACACGATGCGCGCTGCGCGACTCTTTCCGTTTTCGTCACTGATGTTGGACAGACCTTCGTAAGTCATGAGTCTGCGCGAGTTTCTGTCATAGCCCACTGTGATCTTGTCCACTAGAAGATTGAGCAGTGGATTTGCGATGCGGACATCAAACAACACGAGAGCCGGATTGGATGCCGGACGATTCGCGCGCTGGATGCGAAAATCGAAGAAGCTGTGGCGAGCCGGGACTGCGAAATGAACAAGCACGTCCTGTTGCATCAGGCGTTCCCAGTTTTCGCGAATGAAATAATCAAAACCGGCGTCCACAACCGTGTCACTGGTCGGTGCGTTGAGGCGAACCTGTCTGACCTGATCGCCTGGATTTTCTCGTTTCCAGAATTCCATAGACGATTGTCCAGACCAGTAAGCGGCTTCCAGATACCCGGTTCTCTTGTCTTCAAATTTGAAATCGGGAGCGGCCTTTCGCGACCCGTAGCGAATGGTTTTAGATGCGAGCACCTTTCCGTCGGGACCCAGGTAATTGATCTCAGAACCCGCATGCTTCCCGCCTACCCAGATTTCGGAGTGCATTTCCGTGTAGATGAACTTGCCGGTATTTCGATCATATGCTTTTGCAAAGTATTCGATTCTTTTTTCCACAGCGTGCAAAGGTCCTCCTGCGATGAGTAAAACCAGGAATCTTAGAATGTTCTTTTTCATATCCATCTCCTAAATCGAACGTAAGGACTGAGCCATAGGCCGGCCAAAGAGCCACTGCTGAACGTTGATGTATCTAGCTTCAAAACCAACTTCACAGAATACCAGGTAGTAATTCCATTTGCGGAAGAATCGTTCGTCGTATCCGAGCTTTTCGATCGCGCTACGATTCGTGTGCAGATTCTTTCTCCACTGACGAAGCGTCTCAGCGTAGTTTGGCCCAAGGCTTTCTACATCCCACAGCACCAGATCACTGGTGCGATGAATGGCGTTTAACGTTTCGCGGAGACTGAGGAGGCAGGATCCAGGGAAAATATACTTCTGCGTCCAATCGGTCTGTTGTAGATAAGGCTCGTAGTATGGATCCGGGAATGTGATCGCCTGAATGAGCATCAGGCCATCCGGTGCCAGTGCAGACGCTGCTTTCTGGAAGAACTGGTCCAGGAATTCGTAACCAAGAGCTTCCACCATTTCAATGGAAACCACCCGATCATATTGCCCTGTGAGGTCGCGGTAGTCGAGCATTCGAACCGTTATGCGATCTTCCAGGCCACGTTCGCTGATCAGTTTCTTGACCCAGTCGTGTTGTTCGCGAGAGATCGTAATGCAATCCATGTGCACGCCGAAATGAGTGGCCGCATGGACAGCAAATCCACCCCATCCACATCCAATTTCAAGGACGCGCATTCCTTCTTTTAGTCCGAGCTTCTGGCAAATGACTTCGAATTTGCGAAGCTGTGCCTGGTGAAGGGACAATTCTTTTGTAAACATGGCGCAAGAGTAGGTCATGCTTTTGTCCAGGAGCAGGCTAAAGAATTCATTGGACAAATCGTAGTGTTCTGAAATGTTTTTCTTACTGCGAGCTCTGGTATTTCTTCTGAGAGCGTGACGAGCCCGATTCACGATTCCAAGTACATTCACGAACCAGGATTTTCCACGATTCGCGGAGAATGTGGGTGTAACAGAATTATTCGCCAGAAACCAGGAAAGCACGCCTGCGAGATCGTCTGTAGTCCACAGGCCGTCCACGTATGCTTCTCCAAAACCTACTTCACCAAAACGCAGAACCTTCCAGAAGAAACGCTCATCCAGAATTTGCATGATGGGCGCGCTATCGCTTCTCTGTCCGAGCGTCCTGAATTCTCCGCTCGACGGGAATTGAATCTCCAGTGATCCGCGATTTGCGCGAGCAAGATATTTATAGAAGATTCGCTCCGCGGCTGACCGCGGCGTGCGCTCCTTTTTAATTTCGGGCGTGATGTTCGTTGCAAGCGCTTTCAACTTGTGCCTCCAGGATGGTTTCTTTGTGCGTGCATTCGGATCAGATCGTCTGTGGCCTTTTTCTGGAAAAAGGGAACACCTCGAAGATAAAGACGCATTGCCTGCCAGTGGATGAGAAAGATCACGCGAATGGTCTGCAGCGGGTAGCGAATCGACAGGCGAACCAGCTCCCACCTGGACATAGGGACGCGATTTGCTTTCAGAACAGATCTGACTTCCACATGGTTCTCTCTCTTCGAGTCGATCATCACTGTGAGACTATCTTCTGGAGGAGTGAGACGGAAATGGAACGTGTCGTCGTAGGAGACAAAAGGGGAGACGTAGAATAGTTTCTGTTCTACTTTTTCCAGAGAACTATCTTCGATCAGAAACGCTTTTTGTTCCAGATACGTGTTGTTCACTTCTACAAGAACGGCCCTCACTGTTTCTTCGTGCGAAGAGTCATCGAACAGGAAATAGAAGCTCACTGGATTGAACACGTATCCAAACACGCGAAGATTGGTGACCAGCAGAATGCGAGAAGGCACGAAGCCTGGCCGGACGGTTGCCAGATACTTCTCCAATCTCACGCGAAGATCTGAGTGTCCCGCGATAGGTGCTGCCTGATCGCCTGGAATGAATTTTAGATGATCCTGATCGTAGAAGGAAAAAACGCCTCTACGATTCACTGAAATCATGGACCGATCCAGTCTGGGGAGTTCATCCACGTCTATGGCGAACATATAGAGACCGTACGTAAATGAATTACGAACAGGTTTCTGTCTGACGTGTGATACACGTCCTTCATACATGCACGAGTTGCCTCGAAACATCGAGAATCCTCCTTGCGGCGAGGGACGCAGACCAGAGCCCATCTTCATGGAAGCCGTAGCGAAAATAGCTGCCGGAGAAAAATATGGGTCCGGTCTCATTCAAGAGGTGCAGGGATTTTTGTGCCTGGGCCGTTTTCAGATCGAATAGAGGATGTTCGTATGTCATGCTGCGAATGATTTTCTTTTCGTCTATGCGTTCGAACTCTCCCAGGGAAACAATGTAGTGGCGATCAGACTTGATATTTTGCAGGCGCTTCATTGAATATGCGATGGCCTGCACTCCAGATTTAGTGCGGAAATTCCACGCCGCATGACACTGCGGAGCAGAAGGTAAGACGGATTCGTCAAAATGCAGCACTGCTTCATTTTTTTGGTAGTGAAAGTGAGACAGAAGCTCAGTTTCTGCATGCGTTGGATCTGCTAGCATAGAAAGAGTTTCGTTCGCGTGAGACGCCATGAGAACGAAATCAAACTCTCGCTTTTCAAGTGGCGTTGTTACTTCTACTTTCCCACTCGCGGTGCGCCTGACAGATGTTACAGGTTGCCCTGTTTGGATTTCTGGCTTTCCCTCATCCAGGATTGCCTTGATATAGGAATGCGATCCACCTGATACAGTGCGCCAGCGAACGCGTCTTTCTACTTCAAGAAATCCGTGATTCGAAAAAAACTCGATGAATGTTCTCGCAGGGAAATCCAGCATGTTTCTCGCGGGAGTGGACCACACAGCAGAGCCCATGGGGACAATGTAGTTGTCTATGAAGTAGTCGCTGTAACGGTCATTTCTGAGGAAATCGCCAAGAGAAATTTCCTCGGAGTTTTCCTGGGCGCGTCTGAGTGCTGTGCGGTTGAATCTGAGAATTTCTAGAACCATTCTCCAGAAAGCCGGCCGAAGCAGATTTTTCTTCTGTGCGAATACGCTTCCCAGATTGTGACCCGCCCATTCAAGTCCTGTGTCCAGGTTCTGCACACCAAAGGACATATCGCTCCATTCTGTTTTGATTTTCAGTTCTTCGAAGAGTCGAGTCAGGAGGGGGTACGTGGTTGTGTTATATACTATAAAGCCAGTGTCCACAGGTAGCGGACCGGACGGATCCTCTACTGTCACAGTATGAGTGTGTCCGCCAATTCGATCTGCCTTTTCATACAGGGTGATGGCGAATTCATCTCGCAGCGCATACAGCGCTCCCATTCCCGAGATCCCCGAACCAACAATAGCCAGCGTGCGTTTCATGTGCTACTGGATAAGGAAATCCTGTTCTTGAATTTCGTCCAATGTTTTTTGAAAACATTAGACAGGATTTTGAACGGGTTTTTCTGGCTCCTGGACACCAAGGAAAATGACAGCTGCTGCTATAAAACAGGCTCCGACGCCCGGGCCGAATAGAAGTGCAATTTTCCAGGCAATCTCTGGCCCGGGAGTTACTGTGTTTGAAAAACCAATTCCGCTGAGAGCCACCCCGGACAGTGCAAGACCAAGCGCTCTTGCGGCTTTGTTAGCCATTTTCCAGAAGCCGAAAAAGATCCCTTCTCTGGCCTCACCAGAACGCACTCTCTCTGCTTCCGCCATGTCCGCTACAAGAGACTCGAAAAGGATGATCGATGCGACAAAGAATCCGCCGAGCACAGCGGCTAGAATTGGACCACCCAGCTGACCCGGAGGATAAAGTGGATAGCCTATGGCAGTCAAAAGGCCAAGGCCCAGGATTCCGGCAAAAGCGGGCCTTTTCTTTCCGTACCTTCTGGCAAGGAGGACCCATGCGACAATGGAAACGGTGACCACAAGTACAAAGAGTCCCAGGACGACGCGTGTTGTTTGTTCCTCTGAGAGTAAGAGTCTGTATTTGTAGTAGTAGAGAGCCAGAGAGGAGTTGAATGTTCTACCCACTGAGGCGATCAGAAACGCAAGAACCAGGAGGAGAAATGACCGGTTGCTCAGCGTAGATCGCATAACGTCCAGCATGGGCTGGCGCGGCACATTCGACTCTGGTTTTGCCGGTAGGACGTCCAGACCTCTCGTCGCGCGAAATGTGATGAGCGCAGAGACAAGCGCGATCACTCCAATGACAATGCTACCATGGCCGGAAGATCCGGAAAGAGAAGGAGAAATGATTCCAGCCAGCAGTCCGACGCAATTGAACAAAAGGCGAAATCCAAATAGTGCAGTCCTTTCCGATGGATCCGGAACAAGTTCCCCCGCCATCGCGCTGTGAGGAACGGAGAGAAGGGTCATGGCAAGGTTGACCCCGAGGTAGGAAATTAAGAGATATGCAAACAGCCCTGCTTCTCCCGTGGAAGGTGGATGAAAGAGTGCGGGCATCGCAATGGAAAGAAAGATGGAGCCACCCAGAATGAATGCACGTCTTCTGCCCATCTCCGGACGAGCTCTATCAGAGATCCCGCCAACTAACGGGTCCGCAAACGCATCCAGCGCTACGGCACAGGCAAGTGCCAGTCCAGTCAGAAAAGGGCTCAATCCCTGGCCAATATAGAAATTCAGAAGATAGAGCTGCAGCATAACTTCTGCTGCAGCGATTCCTGTTTCGGCCGCTCCGTAACCTGCTCCGAGTCGCAGTTTCATTGCTTTTCAGGAAACCACGGGAAGAGTGTGCTCGTTCGCTTTGCGTAGGCCAGCCATGCAGGATTCTTTCCGTACCTTTTTTTGTGACCTTCTTCCAGCAGCGGAATGCCGCTCACTTTCAGAAGGATGAACGTGATGCAAATGGGACCTGCGATTGTAAACCATGCTGCTGCGGATAACGCAGGGATCGCAATAAGGAAAACTCCCCACCACAAAACGACTTCACCAAAGTAGTTGGGATATCTTGAGTATTTCCAGAGTCCGCTCTCTATCCATTTGCCTTTGTTTTCGGGCCTGTTGCGAAATTGGAATTTTTGCGCGTCCGCGATAGTTTCGTATACCAGGCCAAAGAGAAACACAGCAACGCCCGCATAGCTCAAGACGCCAGGTTGTGCACTTGATTGCACGGCGACTATGACTGGAAGCAAGATGACCCAGATGACAATCGCTTGAAAGATCCAGAAGAATGCGAATCTCCAGAAATTCTCTCTTCTCCCGTCAAATCGTTCGTCTTTGCCGATTTTCAGAATTCGAACAAAAAGATATCCGGAAAGTCTCAAGCCCCACAGGATGATGCAACTGCAAAGAATCCATGACAGCGTATTTTCGCCTGCCTGCAAAAGAAAAATAGACGCGAGTAGAACAAAGGTCATTCCGTACGCAAAATCAGTCAGTTTGTCTGTTTGGAAAACAGATGCAAAGATGAAACAGAATGCCTGGACTGCGAACACCAGAATGAGGGTAGACAACAGGTTCCAGGAATCGAAAGAAAAGAAAGGCAGGAAGTGCATCCTGGTAAACTAATGGAAATGCGTTCCGCTGTCTCTATATTTTGTCGTAGGAAACGCAAAAACATTGGACAATATGTCGAAGGCCAAATCGGATGATGATGCTGCGTGCTCCCCGTGAATCGGATGTGCTGAGATTTCTTGAGGTTTCTGCTACAGACCGTTTCTCGTATGAGGAAACCGGGATGAGTCAAGGAGCTCCTGGGGAACTCACTCTTTCCGGTCGCTATAACCTGGACTACAATCGACAGTACCTCGGAACGGGGCCGGCTATTTTTGAACGCGCAAAGGCAGCGATTCGCCAATGGAAAATGTTTGATCTGAGCTGGATTGATCTGGTTCCGCTAGAAACGCCTCTGGAGGCGGGTCGGACTGTTGCCGTCGTGGCCAGACATCTGGGGTTCTATTCACTCAACGCATCCCGAATTCTCTATACTGTAGAAGAAACAGGGGAAATGGAACGATTTGGTTTCGCCTATGGCACGTTGACTTCGCACAGCGAAATCGGAGAGGAGCGGTTTCTGGTCGAATATGACCGCAAAACCGGGCAGGTCCACTACGATCTCTTTGCTTTCTCGCGACCGGGACTACTTGCATGGATTGGCTATCCAGTGAGTCGTACTCTTCAAAAAAGATTCGCTCGCGAGTCCAGAGAGGCCATGGTTCGGGCTGTGGCAGCTCCGTAAGGCGGGCGTTTTTGCTTTTTTCGGATGGAATTGCTCTTTTTTTTTGTGCATTGCACCGAATTCGGGTTGACTTTTGTGACACGGTGTCAGCAAATGTCTCAACACTCAGTGGGGGGAGTGACCGATGAAGAAACTTATACTTCTAGGACTGGTGGCATTCGCAGCATCTAGCGTTTCAGCCGCAACATTCAAACTTTTCGTACACGGTAGATCTGCAACGAATCATTGCAGTGGCACCATTCCAAACACATCCAGCGCAACTACAGACGTGGGCGGTTACTGGAGCGGCTGGGGATTCACACCTCAGACCACAAACGTTCGTTACGTTGGTTTTGACGGCGAACAACCAGGCGGAGCCTACAGCTGGAACGAATGCGGAGCACAGCTTGAGCTGTATCGCGCACTCAACACATTCTGCACTGGCGCAAACGATTGCGAAATCTACACTCACTCAACAGGTGGGCTGGTAGCTTCTGCTTTCTTTGGCCTCAATCCGTCTCTAGCAAGCTACTACCACATTCGTCGCATCCAGGAAATGGCATCCGCAGCAGGTGGATCTGAACTGGCTGATATGTCAGTTACCTACCTCGCATGGATTGGCTGGAGCAACTACGGCGGACAGCTGGATCATTCAGTGAGCACAAGCGGAGCGCGTAACGGCTTCAACCACAACCAGTCCGGTGGACTCACTATCTACCTGACGTCAGGCGAAGGTCATGATCCAGAAACTTATGGAGTGACTCCTGCGTTCCTTCCAGGCATCGACGACGGCGTGGTTGCAAACCACTCTCTCTGCGGTATCAACCAGGTTGGTTCTGTAAACGCACATTGTGCACGTGGAAACGGACAGCTCAAAGAATCCTATGCATGTGGATTCCTGTGGCTCTCTACTTGCTACACTACCTGGACTCGCTGGACTCCATACTACACTGTATGGCAAGGCGGAACAGGCGAAACACACAAGACAGC
>JAIBBM010000093.1 GCA_019694685.1 Leptospirales bacterium | reverse complement strand
TCCGGACACCACATGGAACGTGAAGAAAATCGGAACGGCCTACTACATAGAAGAAATCGCACACGGAGAAAAAGCATATTTTCCTATCATTCAATTCAAGGACAACATTCTCGTGGTGGATATCTCGTCAAAACACTCCAGTTTTCCCCTCGTCCCCCAATGCGCCTTCCTATCTTCGCATACGTTGCCACTGGCTGTAGAAAAGTAGCCTGACCATGACGCAAGAGAACAAGATCCGGATGTTCTGCGTTGATGAAGTAAGCCGCGCCTGTTCGGTTATTGACGATTCCAAGAACCATGGAAATCATCATATATCCTTCAAAACTTTCGAAAACTTTTTGAAGCTCTACGAACGAAAATTTGAGCCATTGTTCTGGATACTGTTCCTGGATTTGTCGAGTCAGCTTCGTTCTTTGAATCAGAGATGCGAAAACAGCCCCGAGAACCAGAGCGCCTCCTGCACCTTGAATCGATTTGCCCATTGCGTCTGCGTTGACGAATACCGAATAACGGGCGCCTCGTAACTCTATGGTGTGAGCACTGCAAATATCTCCGCCAAGAGAACTCTCCCATCTGCGATAGCGAAACTTCTTCTTCTGCTCCAGATAAAAGTCGATTCTAATTTCTCCAGTATCGACGCGACTGGCGGCGAGAGGTTCAAGTAGCAAAGAAGTAAGATAGTAGTCACAATCTTGCTCAGACTTCAGTTTTTCTACTACGGAAAGCGATTTCTCCAGTTCGCTTTTCTTTTCATTGAGCATTGCCGTACGCTCGGACACCTTCGCTTCTAGATCGCGGTAAACAATGGCGTTTTCAATCGAGATGGCGGCCTGGCCAGTGAGAAAGCCCAGGATTTCGAGTCGTTCGGAAGTGAAGGTGCCGGCCGTATGCCGATTCTCCAGATAGATGATGCCTTGAAGTTTTCCTCTGTTCACGATTGGCAAACAGGCAAGAGATCGCACATGATGCGACGCAATATATGGCTCTGAACCATATTCAGAGTTTCTATACGCATTCTCTAGAATGACACTACGACGAGTGCGCTGAACAAAATAAACGACGCGAAGAGGCAGGGCTTTCGCACTGGCAAGTGCCGTGGATTGTGTCACCTGATTGGTTGTTTGACCGGCATCCATCACGACTTCTACAGTCAGGTGTCCTCTGTCTTCGATTACGATGGCTCCGCGAGATGCACCTGCATTCTCCATCATGATGCTGAGCAATTTCTCAAGCAATGTATCAAATCTGATTTCCTCGGAGATCGCTCTTGCAGCTTTCATTACAGATGCGAAATCCAGAGACGTGTCTGCAGAACGCGCGCCGACCAGAACATCGTCGACACCGGGCCATTCGCCACGAAGACGATCCGCACAGTAGGTTGCACCACATCTCTGAAACAGATCATGAGCGGAGCTTGCGTAAATCCGCGAGAGGCGCTCTCGCCCAATTCGTCTGTACATCTTGCCGGCACGTTCAGATGCCAGGGCCGCCTCGAACACAAACCCGCCCTCCAAGCTGCGTTCAATCGCATGATCGTACAACTCGAAGGCTCGGTGAATCTCATCGCGAGCTTCCGCGATCGCACCTTCTACAAGGAGAGCTTTGTGCAGATAGTTTTCCGGCCCCAGCTTTGACCATGTCTTCAGCCTCTTGAGCAACTTTCGGGCTCTTCTTATCAGCGCATCACGATCCGCGCTATGGAGCGATGCGTAATCCAGTGCTGCCAGAGACTCGAACATACAGGAGTGAGGAACAAATGGCATCCCCAGAGCACCAGACTCAAACTTGCGCATCTCAGTGAAGCGCTCGATCGCGCCCGCATAATTGCCCGACAAAAGTTCCAGAACGCCCTGCAACATGTAGATCGGGAACAACACAGTGAAGCTACCGGACTCTTTCAGTTTTCGCTCTGCTGTCGCGACGTCGAAATCCGCGCCTTCGAGAGACGTGGACACATTCTGTCCGCCGGTCGTCAGATACTTCGCAAATTGTTTGAATGCCTTGTGATATTGAATCGGGTCAAAATTCCCGGCTTGCTCCAGCAATGTAGTGAAGCGACTGAACTGTTCCAGTGCCTCTCCAAAATGACCACCATAGAGAAGGTGTTGTATGCAATAATGATTTGCATTGTAAGATTGAAACTGCGTATCGCCTGCGGTCACTGAGTACGAATAGCCTTCTAGAAACGCTTCAATGCTCTTGCCGCCATGCTCAGAGAGATGCCGAATAAAACACGCGTGTATATAGAGAACCTTCCCGGTTATTTCCTTACTCTTGACTCGAGAGAGCATGGCAGCCCCCGTTGCTCCGAATCGAATCGCCGAAGATGGATCCCCCAGGGCATAAATGATCAGACCGAACATTACGATTGCAAAAGTAGTTTCTTCAAAGAAACCATAACGAAGAGAGATTCGCACCATGCGCGCAATCACTACAGGCACAAGCGCAGGTCTGCCAATGAATGCCGCATTTCCGATGATCATCATGAGATGCATCGCGGCTCGAATCCGCGAATCGCTAGCATCCTTCAGATATGACAGATCCTCGATTTTTCTGCGCACAAACCACAATCGACAGGCAATCAAATCAGGAAGAGGACCCATCTGTCCCGGGTGCCGCGGCAGGCGAATCCCGAGAGTATCGAGTCCAGTGAGGCCAGCGTCGATCGCTTCGCCGAGTTTTCCCTCACTCAATAGGAGCAGAGCGCGCAACTCCTGAACGCGAGCAGAGTCAAGTGGATCACGCGCTCGCCCTGAACAAACCTGGAATAAATCCACAGCTTTCGCGTGCTCTTCATTCAAGTAAGAGCTTTCTGCAAGTCCGAGAGCAAGAGCAAACGAAAGCTCGTAGTCAGTATCCCAGTTCGCATCCTCAATCAAAGAATATCCCTGCGAAAAGTACCTACCTGCCTCAGAAAAAGCCCCACCACTTCTTGCGCGAGAACCTGCCGCAAGGTTGAGCCTTGCAAGTTCCAGTCGTTCCGCAGGATTCAACAAATGCATCACTGGATTCAGGACTGCTGGGATTGTGTACTCAGCATCACCAATGATGGTGTGGTCTCGTAGCAGCGCGCGCCCCAGGACAAGATGATTGGAAGACCTCTCATCATCCGTCATGAGAGTATGAGCTGCCTCTCTCACGCGATCGTGTACGAACGAAACGTTGCGACCTTCCAGAACCAGAAACCCGTTTCGAACGAGCGGTTCCAGAATAGCCTCAAGATCCGCAGAAGTTCGTCCTGTAGAAATCGCAAGTAGATCAACAGGAGCTCTAGATCCAAGGCAGGAAATGAGTTTGAGCAAAGATTGGGCTTCGCCTTTCTCATACAGGATTTTTGTAACGACCAGATCAATAACGTTATCCGCTATACTGCGCGATTGAATCGCCGAGTAGTCCCAGACCCATTTTCCATCTATTGCCTTCAGTGTGCCGTCATTGCCCAGATCACGCAGATACTGACGTAAGAAAAACGGGTTCCCTTCTGTTTTTGCACGTAAGAGCGTAGCCAGCTGTCTAACCGGCGCACCCTCCGTTCTCAAAGTCCGTGTTAAAATTTCGAAAATTCTTCCGAAAGAGGCCCGAGGCGAATGACAACTGTATGCTCGTTGTCTTGTTCTTTCATGATTTGAAGCACAGGATGCAGAGGATCAATCTCCTGCTCTCGCACAGACAACAAACAAAGGAGCGATCCCATGTTGCGACGCGAAAGCATTCTAGAAATCAATCGACGACTGGCGTGATCCGCCCACTGAACATCATCGAGCGCAAGAACGACTGGCCCGCCTCCGGCCAAACTCGTCAGAAGACGAACAAAACCCTCTTCGAGTTGCCGATCGAATTCGGCTCCGGACATGTTCCCGGATCCTTCAGATTGCAGTATTTCAGAAAGTTCCTGGAAAGCTGAAACCAGGACACTGGCGTATTCCGCGACATCTGCCACCAGTCGCGTTCGCGTTTCAGACAGAAGCTCTTCGCTTTCCCCCATCATCTGATTTACGACTGATTGTATAGCCTGTCGGATGCCGTGGTAGGGTCGATCTCGACCCAGGCTGTCAAATCGGCCGTTCAAGACAACTCCGCGGGCGGAGAATACATCCGTCAGGCAAGAGGCTACGAGCGCGGACTTCCCAATTCCAGGCTCTCCCATCACCAGAGCAATCGAGCTTTGACCACTCACCGCAGAACGCACGAGGCGTTGCAAGGTTTGCTTTTGATCCTCGCGACCGAAGAGATCATCGGGCAAATGAAGAGTGGAGCTGAAATCTCTGCCGCCTATTACAAAGTCCGGGATGACCCCTTCTGTGCGCAAAGCCGCGCGGCATTGATTCAAATCGTAGAGCAGTCCTTCCGCACTCTGGTAGCGGTCGTCCGGGGACTTGGCAAGGAGCTTCATCACAATATCGCCCATCACTTTTGGAATCGATCCAACGAGTTCCGAGGGAGGAGCAGGCATGGAAGCGAGCTGCGCATGAACGAGTTCCAAAGAATCTGCGCTTGCGAACGGAAGTCTACCGGTGAGCATCTTGTAGAAGAGCGCGCCGAGAGCGTAAAGATCCGCTCTGAAATCAACGAGAAGATTCGTGCGTCCAGTCTGTTCTGGAGCAAGATAGTGCATGTCCATATCTGCCGCCGCCATCAGCGCCGGGGCTCTCTCCTGGACAAAGGTGGTGGCGTTATGAAAATCAAGGACAACAACGCGACCATCTGCATGCAAAAGGATCCGCTCTTCCGTCAGGCTCCGGTGCGTGATCCCATTCGCATGAAACGATTGGACAACTTCTACAATCGCCACAGCCACATCGAGAAGTCGCAAAATCTCCATTGCTTTTTCGCGCGCAAGAACCCTGGACAAAACCTCACCAGCCTCTCCATCGAAAACGATCGTCGCCTGGTGACCCATACGCAAAAACTCAAGAGGCTTCGGAATGCCTGCAATTGATTTCGTACGGAGAAGATTGAATTCACGCTGCAGAAGAGTGGAACTTTCCGCTGAACTGAGGTTCGCGGTTTTTAGAAGGAAATCACGTCCTTCTCTACTTGCGCGATGCCAGACAATTCCACGATGAGCCAGCAAGACTGGACCAGTGGCGAAGCCAGGAATTTCTGGACCTTGCATATCCGAATAACTCGTGCGCAGGTGGCTGAAAATGGCAAACTAAATCCGAGAATCCGGAAAAGTTCGGATCGCTATTTCAAGCAGCCCTTCTGACTTTTTCTAGCCTGCTACGAGCAGTAGTATTGTCAGGATCCACAAGGAGCGCAGAATCCAGAAGCAGCTCCGCGCGAGCGAGGTTTCTCATCTTCGCGTACACTTCTGCCAGATTGATCAGATTCTTCACATGTCTTGGATTGCGAAGCTTCAGGCGTTCGCCGTAGTCTGCAGCGCGCGAATATTCCTTCACTTTCTTCAAGCAATACGACGCGACGTATACAAATTCCGAATCGCCTGGCCGTAAGTATGTATAGTCTTCTGCAAGAGGTGCTGCCTTATCGAACATTTTCAAATTCACGTACGCAAGCGCGAGCCGTTTGATGACTTCGGGATGTCTATCGTCGAGTTTGAATGCTTGTTCAAGGAGAGGAACCGCGCCCGCGAAATTTTGAGCTCGAGTGAGCTCGCCAGACTTAACCAGTAAGTCGCGAATCTCCTTGTTGACGGGAGATTCAATCAACGCCTCAGGCACTCCGCCACTTTCCCTGTATCCAATTCGGATAAAAGTCAAATCGTCTATGATAGTGCCCCATGACGTGAGACGATCAAAGATACCCTGCAGATTTCCGTCTGACGCTTCCACATGCCCGAGGATCTTGCTTTCATCTTCATTCATGAACGGTTCGCGGCCCTCTTCCGAAAGAAGAATGTCATCGCGACCGTCAGACCCTATGATCATCACATCTCCAGGCTGCAACTGAAACGTGCGAATGGAAATGTTGCCCGAAGTAGCAGGAGAACCAAGTTTGCGAAACAAAGTCTCCACATCCATGAATGCAGCCTTACCTCTTCTATATAGTATAGAAAATGGATGTTCTGCATTTATATAGTAAAGAAGACCAGATTCTTCATCTATCAAACCAATCACAAGCGAAACCATCATAGAGCATTCGAATGCTTCGAATACTTTGTGAAGTTCTATAAATGCGTTCTTGATCCATCTTTCCGGGAATTGTTCCTGCATGGCCGCACTTAGCTGCGTTCTCTCCAGGATCGCTTCAAAGACTGAGCCAAGAACCAGAGCGCCGCCCGCTCCCTGCATGGATTTACCCATTGCATCTGCATTCATCACAACCGTAAAGGGCCTTCCGTTCAGACGAAGATTGTTGGACATACAAAGGTCTCCGCCTATTTCTTCCTGCCAGTGACGGAATGTGAAATGCTTCTTCTGCCTCTGAAAAAACTCAACGGATACAGCATCGCTCTTCGCGCGATTCGCACGCAGAGGACGAAGGAGCAAGGCCGTTAAAAAGTAATCTCCATCCTGTTGCGACTTCAGGCTTTGCACCTGGGTCAGTGTTTCCTGCAATTCTGCTGTTCGGGCCTTCACCTTCTCTTCCAGAGAATTCGCGTAATCCTGCAACTTGAGACGAGCGTCGCGAATCGAAGAAACCATTCCATTAAAGCTGTGCGTCAAAAAGCCAATTTCATCCTCTACTCGCGCCGTGACCGCGACGTCCAGATTGCCAGCGTTTACTTTTCTAACGCCTCGAAGAAGTGCTTCGAGTGGACCAAGAAGTGCGCCGGAAAAGAACACTCGAAATCCAATGAGAACGAAAAGGAGCGCTGCAATCAACAAAATCACGGCGCGCGAAGCGTTGTGATGCATGAACTCTCTGTATCCGCGATACGAAAACCCTACTTCCGTTACAGAACCAGGTGCTGCGACATATATATAGGATACAAACTGTGTGCGGCCGTCTGCCGAGTCTCTGTACCACCTGAAACCGGGCATATGCGCGGGAGTGACAAAATGCAGGACCTCCGCCTTGAGCTCGGCGCCTTCCGCTTTGCTCAAAGCAAGATGCTCTTCGATGGCTGCGCGAAATGGGGCGAACGGTGCACCGGAACCCTTCAGAAACTCTGTGAGATCCTTGCGAAACGTTTTGTCAGGCAGTTGTCTGATCTTAAAAGCGCGATACCCGACGAGACGTTGCACAGACGCGA
>JAIBBM010000042.1 GCA_019694685.1 Leptospirales bacterium | reverse complement strand
CTTGAAACAGTGGCGGGCGATTCTCTTAAACAAGGCATCAATCGGAGGAGAATAAACGTTACGCGCCATTCTCAAGCTCATGAACAACCTCAGAGACCAAAACGCCGCCTCTACCCATTCGTTCTTTAGATCGAGCCCCTGTCCTGAATCTCGCGCCACTTCTAGCTCGATCAATGGGAACTCGGCAAACAAGGGAAAACGAAGAGTCGCGCCGAAAGGATCTCCGAGATGAATCACCCTGTCAAAACCATCATCCAAAGCCTGAAATCCATCTTGATTTCTTCCATAACACTATTCAGCTTCTCTACACTTTGAAGGTTCGAATTCAATCCCGCCCTCTCCGAAATTTTCATAATACAAAAAACATCATGGGCGGGGTGAGAACCCGCGAAACTCTCACGAACAGTTCAACTCCCACCACACCACTACCATTCACCGCAGACGCGGGTTCGTTTCTGTGTGCGACGCAAGTCGCACCTCATATGCACGCGAAGCGTGCCTCCTCTCTGAACGTCGAGCGAAGCGAAACAACCCCGCCCTCTCCGAAATTTTCATAATACAAAAGAATATCATGGGCGGGTGAGAACCCGCGAAACTCTCACGAGCAACTCAACTCCCACCACACCACAACCATTCACCGCAAACGCGGGTTTGTTTCTGTGTGCGACGCAAGTCGCACCTCATATGCACGCGAAGCGTGCCTCCTCTCTGAACGTCGAGCGAAGCGAGACAACCCCGTCGCAGATTGCGGCATGATCGCCACTTCACGACGCGTTCCCTCCATGGACCGAGTCGTGAAGGCTCGCACCTCCTGTGCTCGCTGTGACGACCATACCGCAACTGCGCTCCAGCGGGAATTCTTGTAATACTTAATGAAATTTAGGAAATGGCGGCTTCAAACTGTCACGCCAGAAGAGCATTGCCGCATCCACCGCAAACGCGGGTTCGTTTCTGTGTGCGACGCAAGTCGCACCTACTATGCACGCGAAGCGTGCCTCTTCTCTGAACGTCGAGCGAAGCGAGACAACCCCGCCCTCTCCGAAGTTCACTACAGGCGCGGTGGTCTGTGCGTCCCCAATTAGGTTCTGTGCTGTTTCTTGACGGAGCGATCGAGGATTTTCTGGATCATTGAGTGATCCCAAACCCCGGATCGCTTTGTTACGATCAGTTTTCGGTTCAGATTCGCGGCCATGTCCCGGAGCGATAAGCCATCGGTTCACTCAAATCCGCGGAATCCTCAAGCAACAAAAAAATACTGGAATTGCGGGACATACAGGGGGTTATAGGAACCAGACCGTGGAATTCGGGAGAAAATGGCACTTAAAATTAAACGTTAGGCGGCGAATGGCTGCAGATTGTGCCGCTTCACGGTTTGTGGCATCGGAACGCTTCAGTCTGCCACTCCTTTTTGCCTGACAATTTTTTACTTCCTGAGCGTCCGCATACCCAGACCTTGTCGTTCTCAAGGTCACTTGACCAATACGCTTCATGCCAGAAAAGATCATTTGCATCCTGGTCTTTCACGCCCTGTTGCAATTCAGCGAGAGTTGGCAACCGCATTCCCTTGTTGCGGCCAGACGCTTCGGCGCTGCTCCAATTCATCCGATTTTCATTTGGTCCCCAAACGCTTGGTTGAACTTCTGATCTTGCGATTCGAAATCCTCTGTGGGCAACGCTGCGGTCGGGTAGCGAATCTCCGCGCCAGCTCGCCCGGACATCTTGCCCCGTATCATCGTCTCCACCTCTGTAAATTCGAGGCAGATGCGCTCCACCCGGGTTGTCGTAACCTCTGGGATTTGTATAAACCTCAGTGCCATAGAAAACGTTGGCCTCAAAGAGATCCCAAACCCATTCCGAAACATTCCCAGTCATATCAAATAAACCCAGTCCGTTTGGACGTTTTTGCCCGACTGGATGTGTAATTCTGGTTTCCTTAGAATGGACATTCGGGTTTGCCGTGTACCAGGCAAAGTCTATCAGGGCAGCCACATCCGATGTACCCGCCCATTTCTCATTCTTACCTCCGCTTCGAGCAGAGTATTCCCATTCCGCTTCTGTGGGTAAGCGATATCCATTTGCATTCCAAAGAAATTGAACTTTAACATTGGAAAGTTGAGTCCCGGTATATGAGTAATCGATCAAGTACACGGGTTCCAGTCCTTCGTTCAAGCGCAACGTCTGCGTCAAATTCTCGTGCTCCGGAGCGGAAATTCTTAAGACATTCTAACTAAAAGAGAACGAAACGGATCAATGTTAACCCGGATGATTCTGGACTCCAAGAGCGCCTCCATCCCCCAGAAGTGATCAATTATTTTTTCTATGGCTTTCATGGCAGCCCCCTTTATTTTGTTTGCAATATAATACTATGGTATTATATTCAGGTCAAGAGATTCTGCAATGATCGCAAAAAAACTTAACCTTTCTCAAATTTCTTCAAGCCAGCTTCGATCATCCGCCGCACTGCTTCTGATTGAGTTTTGAATTTTCCGGCTTCCACTAATTTTTCGATTCGTTTGTAATAAGAACCGGGAAGCAGGACATTTGTTGACTTGAGGGGATCGCCTGGGCTGATCGGAGGCTGGCCAGGGCCACGTTTTGGGCCTTTAGCGTTCATTCACAATATCCCGGAAATAGCGTGAGTTTCAATGAGTATGCCCGCCTAGTCCACCACCGGAAATGTGCAGTATCACAATATGAGCGGCGATGACAATAAGCACGAAACCGAGGACGTAAACCCAGCGTGGGCTCAATGATTGTTTACCTTGAGTAAAGGTCGGCCGACGGGCGAAGTCGCCGGATTGCAAAACGGAACGGTCTTGCCTGTTTTCTGAACGCGCTCCGTAAGGAGTCAGCCCGCGTGGTTTATACACTGATAGTGCCGTCGCAACTAGCAATGCGACGAGTGCTACGGCCGCGTTGACAACCATCTGAACTTGAAGCGCCGGGACATCAATAGCGTTTAACGTCGTTGATGCGGTGGCCTGTGCGAGAGCGCGAATCGCCTGCATGTGCAGGAGTAAAATTATGGTACATGGAACCGTGATTAAGAATTTCACTAGAACCCAATAGTGCCGAAACAAACCCCAGTGGGTACCAAGCGACTGAACAAGTCCCGTCAGGGGAGAGGCCAAGCTCAAGGGGACGATTACGCAAAAAGCTACCAGTTGCATACCAAGATATGTTGCGCGCATCAGATGTGCGTCTGTGGTGCGCAAGCCGGTAATCGCAAGACAGAGAAACGCACCCACTGCTCCGAACCAACCGACAGAAGTTGTGACGTGCGCCGTCAGTGCGAATTTGCGAAAACCTGGCCTCATTGTAATCAGCATATGTTACTCCCCGGTTTAATTCAAGTGTGCGTCGTTCAAGGATTTTGCTATTGGATGCAAAGAACAGAGCCGCCGCAAGAAATTTTCCACGGGGTTGGCCTAACGGTATTATACTTTTTTTGATGGCCAGATTGGCCCGCCCATACGTAAATAGTTCTGGGATGAAAAAAATCGCGCCAATTGTAGGAGGGCTGCTCGTCGCAACCTTCTCTTTCATCCTGTTGAGCCCTGTGATTGGCGTTCATGTACATAATAATGGGACTGTGCACAGTCACAGCAAAGGGGTTACACACAATCACTCCGACAAAAGTATTCCAAAGGATGAGATTCCAGCGACGTTGCTCAAACTCGTACTGAGCAAGAGCCTTCCTCTTGAACTCGCAACAATTGTGTTACTTGTGCTTTCTGCCCTGATTGCGACCTTCTTAGTTCGATTTGTATACCCGCCTGTTGTTGAATCGGCGTCTTATAGCCTGATACGGGACGGTACTACTAGACTTCCTGCGCCAATCCGTTTCACCCTGGGCCAGCGTGCCCCTCCTATAACTCCTTCTCTCGCTTAAACAGCTTTTCGATTCCGCCACGCATGCGTCTGGCCGGATCGATTGAGGAGGAGTCGTGTTTACAGGCAAAAATCACCCGATCGCGGGCAAAAAGGATCTCAGCCATCGTATCTTTGACGCGGTCATTGCGTTCTCGTTGGAACGCCGACGCTCGGTTCTTGCCGTCGCCATCATTCTAGCTGCTGCGGGTACATACACCGTTATGCGACTTCCTGTCGATGTTCTCCCAGATTTGAATCGACCGGCTGTTTCGGTTTTGATCGAATCGCCTGGTCTCGCGCCCGAAGAAGTAGAAACGATTGTCACGATTCCGATTGAATCCGCCCTTCTTGGTGGACCTGGTATTGGAAATGTGCGCAGCCAATCGAATCGCGGACTCGCTCAGGTGCATGTTGAGTTTGAAGCTGGATCTGATATTTACAGGTGTCGGCAAATTGTAAAGGAGCGAATCGATAGCATTGCATCGACCTTGCCGCGTGGAACGCAGATCCGCCTTGGGCCAATCAGCTCCATCATGGGGGAAATTCTACTTGTTGGAATAACATCCAAAGACGGAAAAAATTCGCCGGGTGATCTGAGAACTTTCGCTGACTGGACGGTGCGCAAGCAGCTCCTGTCCGTGCGCGGCGTAGCTGACATTACCGTCATCGGTGGTGAAGCCAAACAATATCAAATTCTCATCGATAAGAACAAGCTTTCAGCGTATGACAACAGTCTCTTCGCGGACAATCGCTACATCTCGTTTCTCGCGATGAAGGAAAGCCTGCGCGGGCTCGGAGAAAATACTGGCGGCGGATTCATTGAGAAAGAGGGGAAAGAACTTTCTGTCCGAAATCTCGGCAACATAACGGACCAGTCTGATCTGGAAAATTCTGTGATTGGACTGCGAGGTGGAAGTCCGGTTCGCATCAAGGACATTGCGGTGGTGTCTACCGGCGCGCGCGTGAAGCGCGGTGATGCGGGCGTAAACGGAAATCCAGCCGTGATCCTGATCATACAAAAATCACCGGGCGTTTCTACCGTTGATCTAACACGAAGCATTGCCACCGAAATTGAAAAAATCAGAAAAGCGAATGATCCGGACATACTGATTCACGACAAACTATTTCGCCAAGCGGACTTCATTGAACGAGCCGTCGGAAATGTCGGCGAAGCGATTCGAGACGGTTCGATTATCATACTCATTGTTGTATTCTTATTCCTGTGGAGTTTTCGCACTACCTTCATCACACTCGTTACTCTTCCTCTTTCACTTATTGCGGCAATCGTCACCATGGCGGCGCTCGGTGTTGACTTAAATACGATGACGATGGGCGGTCTGGCCGTGGCCGTGGGGCAACTGGTAGACGATTCCATCGTGGACATGGAAAACATTTTCAGGCGTCTGCGAGAGAATCGAAATCTTAACGCGCCGCGCCCGGCCCTCGAGGTTGTTTTTCACGCGTCGTCCGAAGTAAGAAACAGCATCGTTCTTGCAACGCTTGTTGTGATTCTCGTTTTCATTCCACTCTTTTTTCTGGGCGATCTCGAAGGACGATTGTTCCGTCCACTCGCGTTTGCTTACATAGTTGCACTCTTTGCATCGTTGCTTGTTGCCCTGACTGTAACGCCTGTTCTGTGTTATTACCTTCTGCGCAATGCATCCGCTACGCAGAATGAGACTGCGATTGTTCGCTCTCTCAAGGCATTTCAACGCAGGAACCTGAACGCACTTCTGGATCGTCCGATGCTGTCGACCCTCATCGTCGGTGTTCTGTTTCTGATTTCAATTGGGATGGCACCATTTCTCAAGAAAGATTTCTTGCCCAGTTTCAACGAAGGAGTGTTCACGGTTTTCGGCTCGCTGCCCACAGCCACTTCGCTGCCCGAATCCGTGGCGCGCATGAAAGAAGTTGAGGAAGTCCTGCTTTCGACGAAAGGTGTGGGACAATTTGCGCGCCGCACAGGACGCGCAGAAGGCGATGAGCACGCGAGCGGCCCGCATCTAACGGAGATCGAAGTGAATGTGGAACCGGAAAAGGCAGGAATAACCCGCGCAAAACTTCTTGCGGATCTTAGAACAAAATTCAAATCACTGAAAGGAATCGATCTCGATATCGGACAACCGATCTCACATCGAATCGATCACATGATGACCGGCGTTCGTTCGGAAGTCGCAGTCTTTGTTTACGGTGACGATCTTGAAGCAATCCAATATCAAGCGTACCAGATTCGTAGCGTCCTGAGCAAAGTTCCGGGCATCACAGATTTACTCATCGAGAATCAAACTAAAGCGCCCGAACTCAAGATTGGAATCAATCACGCGCAGGCGAGTTCCTATGGTATTACAAGCGGAGAAATCACCGAGGTTCTGGAGTTTGCCCTCGGTGGCCAGACAGTTGGAAGAACCATTGAGAATGGAAAAATCTTCGACATCGTGCTCAGATTTGATGACAAATCGCGCGCAGTAGATGGTCTCTCTGGAATCATCATCAAGTACCTGCCAAACGGAACGCCGGTTCGGCTTGGAATGGTTGCAGAAGTTTATGAAACGGAAGGCCCGTATGAAATAAAAAGGGAAAACGGCAGCAGGCGCATTGCGGTTCAATTCAATACTCAAGGGCGCGATCTGGGCTCTGTCGTTTCCGATGTAAATGCCGCCCTCAAGACATTGCAGATGCCGCAGGGCATTCGCTATGAGATTGGCGGACGCTTCGCAAGTCGGGAACGAGCGATTCGACTCATCGGAATTTTTGGATTCTGCGCACTTGTGCTTCTGACCTTCATCCTGTACCGAAATTTTAAGTCCTGGCTCCTTGTTGGACAAATCCTCGTGAATGTGCCATTCTCGTTCATCGGTGGTATCGGCGCACTGTTCGTATTGGGTGTTCCTCTCTCACTTGCAAGCATATTGGGATTCATCGCGTTAACAGGCATTGCTGCAAGAAATGGAATCATGATGATCTCTCATTTCCTGCATTTGATGGAAGTAGAGGGCATGGAATTCTCAAGGGCAATGGTGATTCGTGGTGCACTTGAACGGCTTGTACCTGTTCTAATGACCGCTTTCTCAGCGGTCTTTGCGCTCCTCCCTATTCTTGTTTCAGGGAGCGACGCGGCCGGGAAGGAAATTCTCTTCCCGGTGGCCCTGGTTATCTCCGGTGGATTATTCAGCTCAACTCTACTCGATATTATTTTCACGCCGGTAATATTCTACCAGGTCATGAAAAGAGCGCCTAACGGTGCAAGTTCATAAAAAACAAAAGAGGTTAAACATGAGAAACAAACTAACATTGGTGCTGCTCTCAATGCTCCTGAGCGGATTTGCTTCCGCTTACGCGCATGAAGGCCATGACAAACCCGATGTTCTTCCGCCGGTTGGTCCGCACGGTGGGAAGTACACAAAGATGAAGAATCACTTCGCAGAAGTGGTAGTTCAAGGTGATATGGCCATGATCTACATTCTTGAAGATGATATAAAGAGTTCTCCCGAGAAACTGAGTGATGTGAAAGCATCGCTTGAAATTCCGGGAAAAGGAAACACCACCCTTAAGCTCAGTTCCATGGACGGAGCTTTCCATGCGAGCATTTCGATTCCAAAGAATGTCAGGCGCGTGTATTTTCAAATCAGCGCGAAAGTCGACGGGAAGCTGGAATCGGGGAAAGTTCTATACGAGCCCAAGTGATAAGAACGGCGATCCCCAACCTGTGTGAGGATCGCCGTTTTTTGAGGAGCATTATATGAAAACTATTCGCTGTCGATTCATTCTTGTAAGTATCATTCTACTTCCGCTGCTTTTGGGTGTTCTTCCTGTGACAGGAAATGCGCCGGAGTGTCTCACACTGAACGAGGCCATGGCGCTCGCGCAGGAAAAAAGTCCTGATATGAGAAAAGCGCGCGCGGCGTTGTTGCTAGCCAGGGGAGAATTCGTTCAGAAAGACCGTTTGATTGCAGCGAATCCTGAGATTTCTGTGAGTGGCACACGCGGTACGCGCGCAACTTCGCCGGACGTTTCTGTTTCTCCGTCAGCGGCTCTTAAGGGTGAGCAACCCGTTGATGTTTCCCCCAGCATTTTGTCGGGACCACAGCAACAACGGATCAACGGATATGAAGTTGAATTGAGTCAAGAACTGGACCTCGCCGGAAAGAGTTCCATTCAAAAGAAAATTGCGCGAGTTGAGATCGAGAAGGCTGATGCACAACTCCTCCTTACACGATTGCAAGTGCGTGCGGAAGTTAGAACGCAACTTACAACTTTCCTTATGTCTGAGGCCCTGGCAGCGGATTTAGAACGGCAGCTCGAACATTTGCGTTTGATCAAGCAAAGAATGGGGCCAGGGTTTACTGATCAGAGACTTGGAACCTATGTCGGTGTCGTGTTTCAAAATGATCTTGCCAGAGCGGATATTGAATTACGCAACCTCCTGCTAACCCGAACGAACGCGAAACAAACTCTGGATCAAATGCTTGGCGTGACGACAGTGAAGGTCTGCACACTTCCCCCAACATCCTCTAGAATCACGAACCCGACGCTGCCGGAAGAAAGTGAACTAATCGCGGGGGCTCACGCGAACAGTCCCCGGCTTCGCCTTGTCAGTTTAAATTCGCAACAAAGTGAACTTGGCAGCAACCTCGCCGACATAGCCATGATACCTGACCCGACATTTTTTCTCGGTGCTGGCGAACAATCGATTGGATCGAGTAAGCTGGCTCCCTCCATCGCCGGACCTTCAAGCGAAAGGGAAAAGACATTTCGTTTTGGAGTGAGAATTCCGATCCCCGTCTTTGATCGCAAGCAAGGATCGGCGGACATCGCACGCGCGCATCGGGAATCTACTGGTGCAGACCGCGAGGCCGCCGAGCGCAATCTCGAATCGTCCATTGCTGTCCTTCGCAATCGCTACATCGCGCTCATGGAGATCGTGAAGCAACTTGCTAAACTGCAACAGCCGTTCGCTTCGCTTGAGTCTCTGGACGGTCCCTTTCTTTCGGGCAGGATACCGTACTCCGATTGGTCTGAACAATATCGCAGAGTAGCGGAGATCAAGAAACAATATCTGGATACTCGTGCGGAGGCCGCGCGCGTCCTGGGAGAAATCGAGATCATCATCGGGCGGGAGATACAGTGAGATCGCATTCGCTTCCGCTCTGGAGGGTCTCTTCCTCGGCAATCCTTGCCGAGATGCTCTGGCTGTTTACAATTCCATTGTTTGGAGTGCATGTTCATTCAACCGATTTGCGGCTTGATCCCGTAATTCACGCGCACCATAAAAACATCTCTCATGACGCCGGCGCGCCAGAGATTCCTAAAAATCAAATCCCGACTTCTCCCTCAGATCTTCTTTTTTCCGGCAAACTGAAAAAGGATGACCCAAGCGGGAGACGCGTTTGGGATTTGTCCCACGCGATCATTCCATCCGGGTCATGGATGTCGCCTAACGCTACTTGTTTAGCTCATTTGCCAGCGTTCATTCCATTCGTTAAGTCCTGGTTTGCCACGCGAATCAGAAGTATCCGCGCTCCTCCAAACTTGAGCGCAAAGTCTAAACAAAAAATGGAGGAATTATATGTTAAGAAAACTCATTATGACGGCCGCAATACTGGCGTTTATTACGCCAATTATGGCCGAGGGCAGAGGTTGGCTCAGAGGGGAACAGGTCTTGGACTCTTCATCGGATGTTCAGGTCATGAATGTGTCCGAGGTTCAACCTAAAGTCGGAGAGGAATTTGATGTGTATCGGATCGCTCTGGAAACGAATCCGGCTCAGCGCGGCATGCGTCATCGGTACAAGAAAATTGGGCGAGTGCGTGTTGCCGCGATTGTTGATCCACATGTTGCGAAAGCGACTGTGATCTGGGGATTGTCCGGCGACTCGTATTTGATTGAAACGAAGTAAACATCGAAATCAGGGGAGCAATCCCCTGATGTTTTTTTAGAAAATATTGAGGAGATTAGAGATGAAAGGAAACAAGAAATTACTACTGGGAGTTGCCGCAATTTTAACAATTGGTGTTGGTGTTTGGTTTCTGCTAACTCGCAGCAAGAGTCCCGACATGGCAGATATGGATCACGGAGCAGATCATTCTGACTACATGCTGATGCTGAACACAGGTACAAAATACAAAGTGAGCCAGCCCAATACGCTGAAATTTATGGTTCATGATAAGGAAGGAAAAGTCGTCCGGGATTTTGAGATCATGCACACCAAGATCATGCACTTCATTGTTGTGCGGAAGGATCTTGCGAATTTTCAGCATCTGCATCCGGATTTCGATAAAGAGTCGGGTGTATTTAGTCTTCCAGCAATAAAGTTTGAAACTGATGGCGAATATCGCCTCTTCGCCGATTTCACTCCGTCAGGCGGAATGGCACAGGGACACGAACACCATGCTGGAATGGCAATGGGCCAGACACTGGGTGTTTCCGTCGTTGCTGGAAACGAAAGTAAATATCGACCTGAGCCGATTGGGGACATGCGCACAACCGACCGGCGCGAGAATTATCTTTTCAATTTGGAAAACACAGGATCGGGACTTGAGCGAGCTTTACGCTTTACCATCAGTGAGAATGGCAAACCCGCCAAAGATTTACAGCCTTACCTCGGTGCTCTTGGTCATATAGTCGTTCTCAGTGAAGGCGATCTTTTGTATGTGCACGCTCATCCGGATGAAAGTGCAGCGAATGCACCGGGGGCTGTGAGTTTTGAAGTCCACTTTCCGCGCGCTGGAAAATACAAGATCTTTGGGCAATTTCAACACAGAGGAAGAGTTCTCACCGCCAGCTTTGTAACGGAAGTCAAGTGAGGGATTTGACCAAGAGGAAACGAAGATGAATGAACATTCACACACGCATCACCACAAACACGAACATAATACACCACAGAAGGGCGAGAATGCTACACTCGATCCTGTTTGTGGTATGTCCGTAAAACAAGATTCGCGGCATCGGGCAACTTACAACGACAAGGAGTATCTGTTTTGCAGCGCGGGTTGTCTTACCAAATTCACGGAAAACCCGGAACACTACGCCTCGCCATCAAAGAGACAGACTCATCCAATTGCAGAGAATGCGAATACGGTATCGAACTCTGCGGGTGACTATACATGTCCGATGCATCCAGAGGTCCGGCAGAAGGGACCAGGCTCTTGTCCAAAATGTGGGATGGCTCTTGAGCCTGTCTCCGGCGGCAATGAGGATCTAACGGAGTACAAAGATATGCGTCGCAGATTCGTGGTCTCGGCAATTCTTTCGGCTCCTGTTTTGTTTCTGGCAATGGGTGAACATCTCCCGATGCTCCGAGATATTCCGCACCATTTCTCCATGTGGGTACAGTTTGTACTCGCATCCCCCGCCGTGCTCTGGGGTGGCTGGCCCTTCTTTGCGCGAGCCTGGCGCTCTATCGTCACGCTGCAACTGAACATGTTCACGCTGATCGCTATCGGAGTTGGCGCAGCGTATTTCTTCAGCGTTGTAGCACTGCTTGCCCCTGGACTTCTTCCCCAAGGTGAGAATGTTTTTGTCTATTTCGAGGCTGCGGCTGTAATTACTGCACTTGCGTTGCTCGGCCAGGTTCTGGAGCTGCGTGCGCGAACGCAGACTGGCACAGCAATCAAATTGCTCATGGGACAAGCTGCGAAAACGGCGCGGATCATTCGCGACGGTCAGGAATTTGAGGTTCCGATTGAAAATGTTGCAGCCGGGAATCTCATTCGTGTTCGACCCGGCGAGAAAATACCCGTGGATGGAGTGATCATTGAGGGTGGGACGACCATTGATGAATCAATGCTAACAGGCGAACCCATGCCGCAGGAAAAGAAGGCCGATGATCGCATAACGGGTGGAACACTCAATCAAACCGGTAGTTTCGTTATGAAGGCAACCGGTGTTGGGAGCGACACGGTCCTCTCACGCATTATCCACATGGTTCAGGAAGCACAACGCAGTCGGGCTCCGATTCAAAAACTGGCCGACACCGTGTCCGGATATTTTGTGCCCGCCGTTTTAGTCATTGCGGTCTTGACCTTTATTTCCTGGATGATCTGGGGTCCGTCACCGAATCTGTCTTACGCGTTCATGAATGCAGTGGCAGTTCTGATCATTGCGTGTCCCTGTGCTCTAGGTCTTGCCACACCAATTTCGATCATGGTCGCGGTCGGCGCTGGAGCGCGAGTTGGTGTGCTTATCAAGAATGCTGAATCACTGGAGAAGTTGGAACACATTGACACCCTCGTTGTGGATAAGACCGGTACTCTAACTCAGGGTAAGCCTCGTGTTACGGAAGTTGTCGTAGGAGCGGGCTATGAGGAGGATCAACTCCTCTCTCTTGTTGCTTCTCTCGAAACCGCGAGCGAGCACCCTCTTTCGCGCGCGGTAATTGATTTTGCCAAAAAGAAGAATCTCAACATCGTATCGCCAGAGAATGTGCAATCGATCACTGGGGGTGGAATCAGCGGAACCGTGAGCGGACACGAGGTCATCGTCGGCAAAGAAGGATTGTTGCGCGCTCGTCAAATCAGTGGATTTGAAAACGCGATCTCAACAAAGAACCAAGCGAGCACGCTAATTTATGCTGGAATCGACGGTAAGCTCGCCGGTGTTCTAGGTTTGAGTGACCCGATCAAACAATCCACACCAGAAGCTCTCCAAGGGCTTAGGAACCTTGGCTTGAATGTGATCATGATGACGGGAGATAATGAACGAACAGGCGCAGCTGTTGCGGCGGAACTGGGCATCAAGGAGTTTTACGCGGGAGTTGAACCACAGGGAAAACATGATCGATTGCTTGCGATAAAGAAGAAAGAGCATTCAGTCGCAATGACGGGTGACGGTATCAATGATTCACCAGCCCTTGCAGCAGCTGATGTGGGAATAGCAATGGGTAACGGATCTGACATTGCAATCGAAAGTGCAGGTGTTACGCTCGTCAAAGGTGATCTGATGGGAATCGTCAGGGCGATCAAACTCAGCAAGGGAGCGATGCGCAATATCCGACAAAATCTATTCTTCGCGTTTGTTTACAATGCACTTGGAATTCCGGTGGCGGCGGGAATCCTATATCTATTCGGTGGGCCGCTTCTCAATCCAATGATTGCAAGTCTCGCAATGAGTTTGAGTTCAGTGTCCGTGATTGTGAATGCGCTGCGCTTGCGGGCGCTCAGGTTGTAATGGGAAACCAACTTATTGGGCGAGGGGATTACTCAATCAGAAGCAGTGCGGCGGATGATCGAAGCTGGCTTGAAGAAATTTGAGAAAGGTTAAGTTTTTTTGCGATCATTGCAGAATCTCTTGACCTGAATATAATACCATAGTATTATATTGCAAACAAAATAAAGGGGGCTGCCATGAAAGCCATAGAAAAAATAATTGATCACTTCGGGGGGATGGAGGCGCTCTTGGAGTCCAGAATCATCCGGGTTAACATTGATCCGTTTCGTTCTCTTTTAGTTAGAATTGCACAAGCCAGCCCAAACGGTTTGCCTGCAATCTCAATCACTCAGGAATGCCGTGAAAACGGTCCACCCCGAGCGGAAATTCAAATGATGTTTGAAATCTGTGACCTGGGCTGGTTTCCGTACTATTACAAAAATGTCTTTGATGTTTTTGAAGGTGTAGTATACAAACAGGATTCGGATGGGCGGATTCTCTGTGTTCGCCACAACCTCAAACGCAAGCTCAAAGAGATCGCCGTGGAATGGGATGACCGCCTTGAAGAATTGGAATACATAACGTTGTCTGGACATTCACCCGTCGCAAACTTCTTCCCGCCGCCTTTCTTCATGACGCAACGTCCGGCTCCATAGCCGCGCGCGCCGCGCATCAGCTACGGTTTCGAACCGTAGCTGATGCGAAAAGGATCTACATACAAAACGATCGAATCAAGAAACAAGCAACCACAGCCTGAAATCCATCCTGAGTTCTTCCATAATACTATCAATCTTATCCATCTCTTCAAGGTTCGAACTCAATCCCGCCCTCTCCGAAATTTTCATAATACAAAAGAATATCATGGGCGGGTGAGAACCCGCGAAACTCTCACGAGCAACTCAACTCCCACCACACCACAACCATTCACCGCAAACGCGGGTTTGTTTCTGTGTGCGACGCAAGTCGCACCTCATATGCACGCGAAGCGTGCCTCCTCTCTGAACGTCGAGCGAAGCGAGACAACCCCGCCCTCGCCGCAGATTGCGGCACGCTCGCCACTTCACGACGCGATCCCTCCATGGACCGAGTCGTGAAGGCTCGCACCTCCTGTGCTCGCTGTGACGACCATACCGCAACTGCGCTCCAGTGGGAATTCGTGTAATATTTAATGAAATTTAGGAAATACGGCTTTGAACTGTCACGCCAGAAGAGCATTGCCGCATCCACCGCAAACGCGGGTACTCGGGAAGAGTCACCAGCTCCCGCCTGCTCCTCCGCCTCCGGATCGTCCACCACCAAACGAGCCCCCCGAAGAACTGCCCGAGCTTCGAGAGCTTGAGCCGCCCGACGAGTAGGATCCTCCGCTGGCAGAACCGGAGCGAACAAGTTTCGCGATCACATACCGGGTTTCTTTCTTGCGGCCGCAGTGTCTACAGGCTTGCTCTTCACCGCCCTGACCGGCACTTTCGTAAGTTGGCGATTGGATGGTCCAGTTGCGAATGACAACCGAGGTGACGAATTTGCAGGCTTCGCACTCAGAGTAAGGCGAAGACAGGATGTATTTTTCAATCTTGATTTCCGAATCTTGCGGACACATCCAAACATCGTAATCCACCGAACCAAGAGTCTCTTCCAGCAGCTGCCCTGGTTCAAGCTTCGGATCTTCTTCTGACTCTCCGAGACGCCGCATAACGTTATTGCACGCGAGGCACTTGCGTGGTGTGCGACGCAGCAAGCCAAGGCGCAGCTTTGAAGCGATCCAGTAGGGTCCATAGAAGAGAGGAAAGAAGACGAGACCCGGGACTGCGTCTTTCAAGTATTCCTGAATGAGCCGGTAACTTTCACCGGGATCTGGGTTTTCTTTGAGCAGAAGCGTAGTTCTCCGCTGCCTTTGCACAATCAACATGAGTCCGATCATGCAGTAGGATACGGCGCCAAGTATGTAACCCAGGTACGAGTCAGCGAAGCTTGAGACTTGATAAATGAATGCGATGGTGTAGAAATTCCAGTATGCCACAACCACAAGCATGAAAGGCCAGATAAGGACTGCGGGGAGCCAGAACCACAGAGAGAGCGGTGCGAGAATGAGTTTATCAGCGGCTGTCCCTCGCTGACCGGAAGGGGGGCGCTTCCGATTGTTTCGCACAAACAACGCAACTGCGCAGTATACGCACAGGAATGCAAATGCGCCCAGACCAAACCACATGCGCGAGGTTTGTGTTTTCTGAATGTATTCCGCGAAAAGCTTTTCCTCTTCCCTGGCCAACTGCTCTGCGCGTTGTTCAGGGGAGAGACCGATCTCTTCTGCGGCATGCTTCAAGATGCTTTCGATCTGCCTCGATACGTCGATGATCGCAAGACCATATTGCTTTTTACGAAAGTAGTCGGGAAACGTGTCTCGCGCAAGGCGCGATAGCACAACGTCGGGAAGCACGCCCTCGAGACCGTAGCCCGTTTCAAACTCCCAGCGGCGCTGATCGAGTACAACAAGAAGCAATAGTCCGTTGTCTTTGCCGCTTTTTCCAATGCCCCAGGTGTTGAACAGATCGACGGCGAAAGACTTCGGAATTTGCGTTCCGATGGATTCAAGGATTACGACCGCGTATTCCGCCGTTGTGTCCTGCTCAATCTGTCTGAGAATTCCGTTCAGTTCCGCGCGGTCGGCGGCCAAAAGAATTCCGTCTGGATCAGAGACAAATCCGCCGTCCTGAGATCTCGGGTTTGGCACACTGGAAACTATGTACGGTTTGGCGTGAAGTGAGAAAGCTGCGGAAACGAGGGCGAGCAGAAAGAGCGTGCGCATGCCGGCCATAGTTGCTCTCATGGCTCTTTCTTTCGCGTCGCAATCATTCCCGTTAGCTGCTCAAGCAAACCCGCACCCGACGATAGGGAGATACTGGCGACCTTGTCTGAGATTCGCTCAACGAATTCGAGCTCCTTGAGCCGATACAGTGTCGGGTTCTCGTCCATGAGCCTGGCAGTGTTCAGTAAACTGCGCGTGGATGCAATTTCCTCGCGCCGCGTAATTAGATTCGCCTGAGCCTTCTTCTCCGCAATCAGAACCAGATTCATGATTTCTTTGAAATCACCCGGCAAAACAATGTCCTTTACACCCGCACTCGCAAATTCAACACCGAGAACAGCCGCTTTTTCCCGGAGCCTTGCCAGAACAAACTGATTGATTTCCTCTTTCTTCGCAAGCAGGTCATCGAGCGTCAGCGTGCCTACATACTCTCGGAGAATCAACTGTAGAATGATGTAGAGCTGCTCCTCGTACGACTTGATCTGTGCAATCTTTTCTGGATCAACGATTCGGTACTGGCATACAAAGTTGATACGCACGCTCACGCGATCCATAGTCAAGATTTCCTGACCGGTCATGTCGATCTGAAGCTGGCGCATATCGATCGGTGTGACGGCCAACTGCACGGGCCCCTTCCAGAAGAAATGCGCACCCGGACCAAGGACGCCCTGATAAGCTCCATCAAAAAACAACAATCCTTTCTGATGGGCTTCAATCTGGAACCGCTGCACAAACTCCCGCAAACCAGGATTTGACAGAAGCGCCGAATCAAACTCCGGCCCAATGACCGGCGCGGAGAGATTTGCGATCCGAAAAGTGTGTTCGACGGCCGCGTTCCAGTATGCGAAAACCCCGGGACCGAAAACATCCTGAAAACGCCCGTCGGAAAAATGCAGCGCGACTGAATGATCCGGGACATCGAGCAGTTTCATTTCGCGCATCAGTTCCACGTCTGCCTTCAGCTCGTTGAGATTCTTAGAAATCTTAAATAGTTTATGTGTATCTAGAATGACAAGCTCATGACCCGGCCAGAGAGGTAGGTGCGATCCAGGACCAAGGCTGCGAACGTAGTCACCTTTGCGAAAAATAAGTCCGCGTTCATGCTTCTTTATGTAAGCCATACAACCTCAAAAAGGCAGAGAAGAACCCGGCCGCACGAATTCTGCACGGGGGCTCGCTTGAGCCGCTCGCCGATGCGAGGAACCTGCGCGGTGTTGCAGCCCGCTGGCTGCTCGAGCGCGGAGGAAACGCACTGGCGCTTTCGGCATCGACGGCCCGCAGGGCGCATGCTCCGTCGCTTTCGCCGCAGCCGGACTCTTCTCCGTTGTGCGATTTGGGGCTCGCCACACCCTTTGAACAGCCTGTTGCTCTGCCGCTGAGCTAAACGGTTTCCCGTTGAAGGACTCGAACCTTCGACACACAGGTCCCATAGTGAACGAAGCCTCGAAAGAAGGCGGCATACGCGCAGCCAGAGACTGGCGCACCGCGGGACTTGAACATCCCTGCACAGACTTCGATCGAATAACGTCGCCCGGTCGGAGTGAAAGGTCAGGCGCCGCTGTGTCAAGCGGACGTCCGGATTTTAAAGCGGAACTATTCGCGTTTACGAATCGAGAAAACGGCCATTGGCGCCTCTTCTTTTCGTCTTTGGCCTCATTCCGCAAGAACCACGAGTTGGGATAGTATAGGTATACTAAGTATTTCCCCGGAATAGCCTGGGTTTGCGATTGATGGATTTTACATGCCTGTTTGAATCGGGCCTATGAACTGCAAGCACACAATCTTTCTCCCTGTCCTATTTTGTTTCATTTATTGTCAGTCTCCCATGGTGCGGGGAATCAATGAGGACAATCCCGCTCTGGTTCAATCGGGCCTGGACAATGGAACGAATCCGAACGTTGTTATAGACGGAGAGCCTGCACTGCACAAAGCACTTGTCAGAATGGCATGGAATGCTGCGCGCACCCTCATTGATCATGGTGCCGATCTCAACGCACCCGACAAGATGGGCAATACACCGCTCATGATTTCAATGGGCAATCGGAACCTGGAGCTCACCGAGTACATGATGTCCCGGGGAGCGGACGCTAAGAAGAAAGACACACTGAGCAAAACACTCCTGCATTATGCGGCGGCAGTGGATCGTCCCGATTTCATTTCCATGCTGGTAAAAGCAGGTGTGGATATCAATGCCGTGGACCTTTTCGGCTACTCACCGCTTCATGATGCGTGCCGATTTGGCGCCTCGAGGGAATCTGTGTCGATGCTTCTGAAGCATGGAGCAAATGTCTCCGCTCCAAACAAGGCCGGCCAGGTTCCCCTGGCTTACTTGATTGTAGACGCCGATCGTCACGAGAGGAGTATTCCAGGGCCGCTCGCTTTGTGGTTACTTATGGATCGCCGAACGCGAACTGGCGTCGCCCCCGAAGAAAGGCGCAAAAGAATGGTCCTGATTGCGCAGGATATCCTGGATGCAGGAGCGGACCCAAATGCTCGCGATAACTCCGGATCTACCCTCTTACATCTATCGGTTCTGAATTCTTTCCCCGCATTTTCTCAGGAACTACTGCGCCACGGAGCCCGGGTTGATGTCGTCGACGACAAGGGAAACCTACCGCTGCATCTTTCTTTTTATCAGGCGATCAAGAGTTCAGATTTGTCTATCGTTTCTGAACTTATTGAAAGAACACCAGATATAAACCAGGCAAACTCACTCGGTTACACACCCTTGCACTTTGCGGCAATACTCGATAAGCCCCAGGTCATTCGCCAATTGCTCTCGCGAGGAGCCAGGCGAGACATCAAGAATAAGGACGGTAAACTGGCCCTTGATCTAGCAAGGAGCGACGAATGCAAAGAATTGCTGCGACTGTGATACCATCGCGTGTTGGATGTCCAGCTCGCAAGACTCTCCAAGAATCATAATATTTTTCAAGTATCCCCCCGCGCACGGGGGGATCGCGCTGATAGAGAGTCGCATTTTGAAGGTGATAATGCGACCAGGGGGACAAGCCCGTCCAGAGTTCTGAGTCTAGTTGCGCACGATGATTCCTTCCCAGTTATCGGTTGTCGCCTTTAGCTTACTGTCCGCAACGTAAAACTCCAAACCCTTCTCATCGAGGGGGCCGCGCTGATTTGCAAAATTCGGAATTTCCACAATGTCTTTCTCTTCGATTTCAAAACGGTTCACAAGCTGACTCGTTTGTTCCAGCGGAAGAGCCACGGACAATTCAATGCGCCTTATTTTTCTGCTTTTCCCTGCCCGAAACATGCAGATCACCATAGCTGCAGCCTCAACCCGCACGGCATGCTTGAAATCATCCACGCTCTTTATAAAGCGGCGCTGAGGATTCAATATATAACCGGCCGTTACCCGATATCCGTCCTGCCATGGATCAACGTTGGCCCCGGTGTAACGCGTTTCGCTTGGATTCCAGGAGCACCAGGCGGCAATGCTCTGCAATGCCTCCTGATCCGTCGATTTTGAATCCAGAGCTGCCTTCCGGGCTTCCGAGAGATGCTTGCTTTCACCGCACCCGAGCAGAAATATCAGAATAAAGAGTGATTGCAATGGCAATTGACGCTGCATAAAAAGACCTCAACATTAGTATCAATCCGCACAGGAGTTATCAGATTAACTCCCGCGCCAAACGCTTTTTTCCCGCTCATAGTAGTTGATAAAGTTTACAAATAGAAAATCCGCAGCGAAAGGCGCCTAAGTTCCGGCAGTGAATTGGCAAGATGCGCGTTCAAGTTTTCCCGCCACCAGGTCAGCTTCGCTTAAGACGAATTCAATGATTCCTTCTACAAAAATGTCACTTGAAATTTCGTACCCATCCATCTCGATCAGGGAGACCATTTCCGCATCGGAGCCTTCAGAATCGTCCCCGCTATCTTCGTCCTCATCCGAACTGTAGTCAGATGGCCGATATTGAGTCAGAATGTGAACCGAACCGCGTCGCCCGCCGATTTCCCTCAAAGCGTCGACAATGGCATCGGTGATGCCGCTATCGGTGTAACCTGACAGCGATACGGAAGGCCCGAACAAAAGTCGTCGTTCTTCAATCAAAGCAAATTCATTTTCCTCAAGTAACTCCGCTGGCATCTCGCGCGGAGAAAGAATGCCAGGATCCGGATCATACAAAACAGCAGACGTTGATTCGTCGATTCCCTCACCGTATGCTCTGTCACCATCCGCGATGGTAAAAAACCACAGCATCCCTTTTTCTGGCAACCGCCCGCTAAGATCGTGCTTGTGCACTTCGCCCAGATTGATTTGAGCAATGAAGGCCAGAGGGCTCGCTGTCTCCTCTTCCGCCAGCCACGGTAGCGATTCTGGCAGGTCCGGATTGCCCCCAACCTTTGACTGGCCCGGCCCAGGCTTCTCTGTGGCGAACTCACCAGAGACAAAAATATGTTTCCCCCTCAGACTCTCCGCCACTTCTTCAGGCGACGCCTTTATGTAATCGGCGAACTTCTTCTTTCTTACAGACTCAACCAGCTTGTTGACAAAATCATTTGCGCTGACCATAAACCCTCACGACTGACACAACGAATGTGAATGATATTTATTGCGTACAAAATGCCCCGACACACGGTTCCTTGATTTCTGATTGTGGTCCGAATGCGGCGGGCAAAAATCTGAGAAACGAGACGAAATCATGATAGATACTTCCAGCGTAGGAAGCTTTTTAAATCAACTACTGGACGAAGACACACCCGGAGCAGAAATACTGAATGATCTCCGGGTGGACGGTTTCTACACCGGAAATTTCGGAGATCCCGCATTCAACTGGGGCGGATTTGGCTTTCTTCCCATTTCTGGTTTCGGGGATGGAGACATTGCAGCGCTTCGCCCGATCTTCGGTCGTCCCGTAGATCAGTGGCCCGTGATGCGTGTTTCGCACGTAGGTGATCCTGGAAAAACCTTCGCCTCCTCTATCAAGACGTTTGTTGCAGCCCACATTGCCATGTACGGCGACGTTGAATCAGATGATCTCGAGGACAAACGCGATGCTCTCATTGAATTCGCGGAATTTCTGGGGGACACCACAGGAAGGGCGCGAGCCGTTCTCGATGCGATGATCGCAGATGAGTTCGGAGGTGATGACTCAGACAAATACGAAATCGCAGAGGGTGAAGGAAGCATGCTCGCTTCGTACTATTCGCTCCAGGAAAATGACGAAGACTCAACCGCGTGGCAGAGCTTCACGAAAAGCTTCCCCGAATTCGCGCCCGGTCATATCTCTCTTTTTGAAATCCTGAGTGATTCTGAGCAACCGGACTTACCGGCCCTTCTTCCGATCGCCTGGCGAGTTTTCAATCTGGACATGCAATGCGACGGATCCTACAAAGCCGCCCGAAAGGCAGCAAAGGTTTTAAGCGAAAACGGTGGAGACAAGATCTACGGACAATCGCATCTGTGGCCGGCTGTTATTCGAATGGCGGCAAAGAAGAATTGCGGGAAGGCATGGCTTCTTGGTGCGCAGGCTCTGGAAAAAGACGGAAACTTTCAAGAAGCATACAACGCCTACAAGAGCGCAGCATATTGGATTGGTTCCGAAATGGAAGAGAACCTTTCCATCAACTGGGTTGGCGCGCGGCGCTGCGCTGAACAGCTCAAAGATAAGAATGTAGTCGCACTGTTTGAGTCTCTCGAGGTGCCCGAGGGAGAAGATATAGAGAAAGTTCTCACTGATTATGATCGAGAGGAAGAAGAAGAGGCGGAGGCTACCGCAGTTCAAAAATCCAGCGAAGGGTTTTTTGAAAGTGCCCGCACAGGTAACGTAGAAATCCTCAAACGCGAACTGGACAATGGTGCCCAGATTGATCTCGCAGAACCAAAAAGTACTCTTACAGCCCTGCACTTCGCCGCACAGGAAGGTCACCTGGATGCTGTCCGCCTGTTATTCGAAAGAGGCGCCAACATCAATTCGAAAAACTTCAGAAGCTCCACGCCTCTGATGCTCGCCTCGCGCGCAGGCCATCTTGAAATAGTGCGGCTGCTTGTAGAGAAAGGGGCAGATCTAGAAATCGTAGACGGACGCGATGAGACCGCGCTCTTCCTTGCGGCCGAATCGGGTCATGTCGAAGTCGTGAAACTCCTCGTGGCTCACGGTGCAAAACTCAACGTGCGAAACATCTCAAAACAAACCCCTCTTTTCCAGGCTGTCTTCGGAGACCATGATGAAGTCGCCACGGTCCTCATCGAAGCAGGTGCCGACGTGAAGTTGAAGGATTATTCCGGAGAAAGCGCACTGCACTGGGCTGCAGGTCGCGAAGCACCTGAACTCGTAAAGCTACTGTTGAAGCACGGCGCAAATCCCCGGGCAAAGGCGGATGACGGCGAAACTCCCATCGATCGGGCAGAGGCGGAAAACCTGGATGCCATAGTTGCCATTCTAAAAGGAGAAACACCGCCCGCTGAAACGCCATTCTCAGACGAATCCATGGCAGCGCTCGCCAGGATGAGCAAAGCCTGGGACATGACCCTTGCGAAAGTAAAGAATGTAGATGAACTGAACTGGGGTTACAGCGAACAATCCGACGAAGATCTGGCAACACTCCATGTTCTGCCAAAGCTACGATGCATCATCCTGATGTCGTGTAGCGCAATCACAGACAAGGGAATGAAATCTCTCTCCAGATGCACGGGCCTGGAAGAGGTGATCATTTCAAATACTCCGGTGACGGACGTCGGAATCGCAGAGCTTGCAGGGCTGCCATCTCTGAAAAAGCTCTGGATAGACGGTACTGCCGTCACGGATGCGTGCACCGGTCACATCGCCGTGATGGAAAAACTCGAATGGCTCCGCTTGAATGAGTTGTCTCAGATCACGGATTCAGCATTTGCAAAACTAAAAAGTTTAAAAAAATTACAAAGATTGGATCTTTCAGGCTCTGGAATTTCGGACGAAGCATGCGAAATCATTGGTGGATTTAATCTGGAAAGTCTCGACATTTCAAAAACACAAATCACAGACAGCGGATTCGAGAAGATAAAGAACTTGAAACACTTAACAAGTATCAACTTTTCAGATACAAAAATCGGTGATGCATGTTTCGAGGTCTTATCCGGTTTTCAAAAACTAACTGAGATCGACCTGGATGGAACCATGGTTCACGGAAGCGGCATCGAAAAACTGGGAAAACTGAAGAAACTACTGTCCCTGAAACTTGGCAAGTGCCCATTTGATGTGAAGAATAGCGCTTCTCTGAAAGCACTGAAGACTCTACGAGTCCTTGATCTGGAAGGATCTAAGATTTCAGATGAAGCCGTTCCTCATTTGAAAACAATGAAACATCTCAACGCACTGATCATCGCGAAGACTAAAATTTCACCTGCAGGAAAGAAAATCCTGAAATCGGCACTTGGCGCGCAAACTACTTTCAGCTGGAACGAATGAAGCAATGCACCTTGTGGGACTCGCAGCGTTCATTGCCTTCGCCTTAACTTTTATTCCTGCAGTGCGCGCTCGGTTTATTGCGAAACTATTCGGAGGAATTGCGCGCCAACACCGGGTTCACCACTGGCTTGGATTCACCACCGGAGTGATCATCCTCATCCACCTTCTATATGAAACACTCCGTGAACCGGAATCCGCATTTTCTCTTGAAGATCCCTTTCTTCTTCTGGGTTGGATCGCATCTGTTTTGATGTTCGCCGGCCTCTTCTTCTCCGTTGCGAAAACTCTTACACACCGATTCTGGATCTGGTTTCATTGGTCCTTATTTATCTCCCTTGTCGCCGCGGCGTGCCACGGTTTCGCTTACCTCCATGACGCAACACTGGACAGACTAGTATTTTACACAAGTTCGGCGATTGTGGCCACGAGCACGATTCTCATTCTAGCATCCCGCCAGGCCTTTTCCGCGTGGACCGTGACCGGCATAAACGAAATCACGCCCAACCTGCACGAAATTCTGCTCAAACCAGAAAAGAAGGAATCGAGAGGGTTCAAGGCAGGTTCCGTTGTATTTGCGCAGTTCGGTGCGGGCTTTTCCAGAACATGGCATCCTTTCTCCGTCGCGTCATGTCAATTCAGCCCCGTTATGCGGCTATTGATCAAGAGCGTGGGTACGGATACCTCTCACCTTGAGGATTTGCGCGAAGGAAGTTCCATGAGCATCCACGGACCGTTTCCTGAATTCAATGTTCCGCGTAAACAGGATCAAGTCTGGATTGCGGCGGGCGTTGGAATCGCCCCTTTTCTCGGGTTAACGCGTTGTCTGGATTTTCAAGATTCTGGCAAGATAAGACTCATCCACTATCAGGCACCGGACGATTGGATGTTGGCTGGAGAGTTCGAAGGCTTTCAAAAGCGATACCCTCAGTTCCAATGGAAGAACGTGATGACAGCGAGAGCAACTTTTGATGAACTAAACACTCTTGCAGAGGGGCTTGACAATCCAGCATTTCTTATCTGCGGTCCACCTGCTTTTATGAAAGGAGCAAGAAAATTCTTGAAGAAACAAGGAGTGTCATCGTCCAACATACATACGGAGGAATTTAGCCCATGGTAACCCTGCAGAATCGGCTCCTGGTTTTCGTCCTGGCCCTGTCTCCTCTGGTGGCGCAGGAAAGAATCATTACGTCAACCGAATTGAAGGCAAATGCAAACGGGTCAAGCTGCTGGATTCAGATCGATAACTACGTTTACGACATCACGCCTTATCTTTCGGAACACGCAACCACTCACGAATACGCACTGGTAAAATGGTGCGGCAAAGATGCTACAAGCGGATGGAAAGACAAAGACGGGAAGAACAAATCGCATTCCCGCAAGGCGGCCACCCTCCTTCGCAAGTACCGCATTGGGGCAATGAGATGAGCACTGTGTCACAATAAGGGGTCGCTAGACGCCACCTAACAACATGAAGATGGCTTTTCTGCCACGACCTGGGACCGTGCTTGCGATTCTCAGGAAAGATCGAGAAGCAATTTGTCCAGCACCAGACAGCACTCTGCCATACCGTCGGGACCCGCGCCTGATTCGAGTGTGGCCTTGCGTACTTCCGCAGAAGCATATGTGCACACGTGGGTCATCAGAGTTCCGCTGCCCTGAGTTGTGAAGGTGCGCGACTCTACTGTTGCATTCGGATCTTCTGGAAGATTGGGATCAAACGAAGACAGATCCATAGTGTAATTCTCAGAGTTGGCCACAACTTCCGGTGTATTTACTTTACGAAACGTTCCATAGACGCCGGCTTTGTTTCCTTTTGCGTCGGAGTAGACGTAGAGGTATTTGCCTCCTACCCTGAGATCATTTTCGCACACTTCAAGGGTCATGCCCGGAGGTCCAATCAACCATCTTCGCATGAGCTCTGGTTTCGTATGGCAGTCGAACACGAGTTCGCGCGGCGCAGCAAAGTAACGCGTGAGCACGACTTCCTTTTCGCCTCTCAGTTCCATTTTCATTTCTTTGTTGTCTGTTTTCATTTCTTCTGATCTCCTTTTGGTTTCATTGCCTGTAATTCCTCGAGTAGTCCGTCGAGTACCTGGTAGCGTTTCTCCCACATCTGGCGGTACTTTTCAATCCAGTCGATCGCACGGGCCAGCGGCGCAGTTTCCAGCCTGCGAGGTCGCTCCTGGCCTCGAACCGTGGTCGAAACGAGCCCTGCCTCGGCCAGAACCTTCAGGTGCTGGGATATGGCAGGCTGACTCATCTTGAAAGGTTTTGCGAGACTCATCACAGTGGCGTCACCCCTGGCGAGCCTCATCAAAATGGCACGGCGCGTTGGATCTGCCAGTGCCGCGAAGGTTGCATCCAGAGAAGTCATATATGCATTCACTTATATAAGCATATAATTATATATCTGGCGAACGTCAAGCGATTTATGAAATTTTCTCGGGAGTCTCTGCCGCGTTGCGAATGCCTTCGCGAGAAGCCGTTTAAATTCTTGCCATTACAGAGATGGCACTCTCAAATAGAGCGGACGGCCTGTGGAACACGTTGATCTATACAAAGGAATTGTCCGTAACCTGCCGAACGGTTCGATCTGGGTATTTGACAGAAACCTTCGTTACGTGGCGGCCGGGGGAGAAATCCTCAAGCAGCTCGGGATTGATGCAGATCAAGTAGTAGGCAAAACACTCTGGGAAGTCTGGGGTCCGGAGCAGACAAAGGTATCCGAACCCATTTGCAGAGCGGCGCTTGAAGGAAAGAGCACTTCAGTGGAAGAGCCTTTTCTGGGCAGAATTTACTGGGTGATCACCCATCCCATTCTGGATGAAGATGGAATCATCGTGGGGGGAATGGTACTCACACAGGACATCACTGAGCACAGACAGGCGGCCCTGCTGGGAACAGACCAAAAGCGCGACCTTCTGCTTCGCGAGCGCGCTCTAAATGCAATCGACACAGGGATAGTAATCGTGGATGCACTGGCGCCGGATCTTCCTATTACGTACGTCAACGAGGGATTCACGCGGCTGACTGGTTACGATGCAGAGGAAGCAATCGGTAGCAATTGTAGATTTTTGCAGGCAGAAGACCGAAACCAACCCGCACGCGAAGAGATTCGCAAGGCCATTGCAGAAGAAAGAAGAACCAGAGTCATCTATCGCAATTATCGCAAAGACGGAAGCATGTTCTGGAACGAATTGACTCTGTATCCTGTGCGCGAAAACAACCGGGTCACACACTTCATAGGGATTCAGCACGACGTTACGGATCGAATTGAGGCAGAAGAAACCCGCAAATCCCTGGAAGAGAACTTGTTTCAATCTCGCAAAATGGAAGCACTCGGACTTTTGTCTGCACGCATTGCGCACGAGTTCAACAATCTTCTTGGTGGAGTGATGAATTACGCACAGTTGCTGATCGACAGGCCTGAAGACAAAGTTCAGACCTACGCGCAGAAAATCCTGAGTGCCGGGGTGCGCGGTCGGGACGTGACCGCACAGCTCCTGTCATTTGCACGCATTGAATCGAAAAACCTGGCACCATGCGCCATCGATCATCTGCTCGAGGAAGTAATCGACGTAGTCAAAGCATCCCTTCCGGCGAAAATTCAATTGGTTACTGAACTGGGTGCACCAGAAAAAATCGTGCTGGCCGATCGCACCATGCTGCACGGAGCTCTCTTCAATCTTTGCGCTAACGCAATTGATGCAATGAAAGACACTGGCCTTTTGACGATTCAATCATACGCAGTAGTCGGCTCCTCCATTGTAAGAATTCGCGTTCAAGACACCGGAGATGGCATTGATCCCGTGCTACTTCCGCGCATCTTTGATCCTTTTTTCACAACGAAAGGAAATGGCAAAGGCACAGGCCTCGGACTCGCTTACACTCGCGCCACCGTCGAATCGCACGGAGGCAAAATATTCGTGGATTCAACACCGGCTCAAGGTTCTAGCTTTACAATTGAACTCCCTGTCTCCGACCACAAACCAGTCGAAAAGAACATCGCGTCACCCGGAACAACGGGACAGAGAGAAAGAATCCTCATTATTGAAGATGATGAAAACATACTCAAATCCGCGACTGGAGCGGCTCCGCCTTGCTTCAGGACCTGCGAGGTTACACGAAAGAAACGCCGCTCCTGGTTATTCCCGGCTATCTGGATCCCGATTCCCGCACTTTTGTCGAATCCGACGCGAGATCTCAATTTCTACAGAAACCCTACCTGATCCATGAACTGATGGAAGCCATCGCGAAGAGCCTCGAAAAGAATCCGTGACGGCCGAAAAACAATCGACAAATTGGGACGTTGCAATACATTGATAAATGTAGATATGTCAAAACGTATTCAAATCGATTCAGAACTGCAGACGTTTCTCCAGGCGGTCTCAGGGGAAAGCAGACAGAAGATTCTTATGTCCTTCTTGAATGGGAAGGAACGCCCCATGAGCGACCTGGTTAAATCATCTGAACTTGGTCAATCCACGATTTCTATACAACTTGCCATTCTCTGTCGGGCAGGCCTTCTGTTGCGCCGCAAGCACGGAAAAGAAGTCTACTATCGACCGGACCGGGCACGGATCATATCTATGGTAGATAAACTCAGTCACTTTTTGAAAGGATGCTGCTAATGCATCCCTTAACGCAAAATCTGCGCAATAATACATTGATAAATTTAAATATATAAATACAAAAGGTATCCGCTCAATGAAAACAGACAAATCGCTCAAACGCTCCATCGAATGTACCATCAAAGACTTCGGCTTCCCGTTTTTACTGATGACATATACAATGACTCTGTGGTTTTTTCCGCAAAGTGCAACCTTTCTCTTGCTGGCCTTCGCGGTGGCTGGCATGGCTCTTGAGAAATGGATCCCGTATCACGCAGAGTGGCAAGGGATCAAGACTGATTCAAAGATCGACGCAATATTCAGTGGTCTCACAATCTTAGTTTCTGTGATTCTCAAGAGCGGAACGACCGTAGTCCTTTCGCGCGCCGGTATGGAATCGCATGTCTGGCCATCATGGCCACTTCCGATCTCCGTTCTGGTTGCCCTTGTGATCTCTGGATTGGGTCCCTATCTGCTGCACCGGGCGGCACACGAATGGAGCGCGATCATGTGGCAAGTCCACGCGGTGCATCATGCGCCGGATCGAGTTTATTCATTGAATGCAATGCGCACCCATCCACTCAACGCTGCGTGGAACGTTCTGGCAGGTCTTGGCCCGCTGCTGCTACTTGGCGCAGACTCACAAACCATACTGATTGCAGGCAGCCTCAATAACTTCTTCTCCATTTTCAATCATATGAATATTGATTTCAGAAACCCTATGCTTTCAATTTTCTTCAACACGTCCGAGCTGCACCGCTGGCATCATTCCACCAAACAAGAGTTAGGTGATAAAAACTACAGCTCCGGAGCGATCGCACTGTGGGACCATGTTTTTGGTACCTGGAGACTTCCCGCAGAGAGATTTAAGAGCAATGGTGCCGGGTTGTTTGCAGCAAATGATTTTCCGGGATACTCTTTGTCCAAACAACTACTGCGCCCTATCTGCAGATGCGCCTGACGCGGAAAACGGCTCGAACTTCGAGCCAAATGACCGTGGGCATAAATCGTTTGCCAATTTCGCACGATTCTTGTAATTGAAGAAGATTCCTATGTGCAAAACGATTAAGCAAAAAGTCAAATTCAAAACAGACCCGGAAACCCTTTACGAATTGCTTTCTAATTCTAAGATGCACTCGAGAATCACAGGGCAAAAGGCAGTCATCAGCGAAAAAATCGGCGGCTCATTCGAAACTCTGTCCGGCAAAGTTACCGGAATCAATGTAGATCTATTGAGGGGAAAAAGAATCGTCCAGGCATGGAGAAGATCAGATTTCCCTGCAGGGATTTTTTCCATGGCGGCCGTCACGTTTGAAAAAACGACAGACGGAGGAACGCAACTCGTGCTAACTCATCGCGGCGTCCCAAAGGATCTCATTGCCGGAATAGAAGACAGCTGGCGTAATCATTACTGGAAGAGAATCAAGTCCTACCTGGACGAACAAGATCGCAATTGAGTCCATGCGCGCCCGATCGCTCCTCATTTTTCTTTTTGGCCTCACGTGCGTGGGCCTTACCTGCGCCATCGACATTGCAACCCAGGACTCCATTCGATTCGGCGCATTCTACATGGTTCCTATCACTTTTGTAGCATGGAGAGAAGGTCGCGTCGCCGGGATCGTCGTTGCACTGTTTGCATCTGCTTGCTACGCATACGCCAATTCTCCGTTCGACAAAATGCTCGTTGCGAATTCCGCTCTTGAGTGCGGGATCTATCTCAGCAATGCAGTTGTTATTGGCTTACTGCGTGCCCGATTCCACGAAAGCAGGTGGCTTGCAAATCATGATCCAGTCACAGGCGCATTCAATCAACGTGCATTCGAAAGAAGCGCGAATGCCATGCTCTCGAACATCGGTTCACCAGGAATTGGCATGGCGTTTCTGGACGCAGATCATTTCAAGCAGGTCAATGACACGCATGGACACCAGAAGGGAACGGACGTATTGATTCGCATTGCAGAGTGCATTCAGGAACACGTTGCGCCCGGCTGCACCGTGGCCCGCTACGGCGGCGATGAATTCGTGATCATGCAAAACGGAATCACAAAGGAAGAATGGGTCGCCCTGGTGCGGAGAATCGTCGCGGACGTTGCCCGAACCATGAAAACGGATGGCCTTCCAGTAACCTTGAGCGCCGGGGCAACTCACATCGTGCGCAGCGCTTCTCTGGAAGAACTCATGCATGAATGCGATCTTCTCATGTATCGCGCGAAGTCTCAGGGGAGAAATCGAGTAGAGTCTGATTAGTAAGAAAGGTCGCAATCCGGCGGCAGAACTTTCTTCCATTCCGTGCGGTATCGCTGACGACTCTCCTCATCCGGTCTTCCGTCTTTGAATTCAAAGCCGATTCTCACTTGATATAGTTTCTTTAGATTGCGAATGGAATCGACCGGATGCACCGGCGGTCCGTTTCTTTTTCTGAGATCCAGAACGCAGCGCGCACGTAGTATGCGCGCTGCCGTCGGCAGACTTAGTTCCAGTCGTCAATCTTCACGTCATTGGGAGAAGGATTCCCCTCTCCTTTCTCGATCAGACTTTTTAAACTCAACAAGAACACGGCCCACTTCATACTGCAGTGACCCATGAACTCACTTTCCTTTTTCCAATCCTGATGATTGAAATATACAATTGTCATCTGATCATTCGTCGATGACTTCTCGAGGGTGAACTCAATGTGCGATCCAATCCAATCTTCGGGACCTTTTTTGCATTCCCAGCGAACCTTGCGTTCTCTAGACAATTCGTCTACTTCCATCTCCATGCTGCCCAGTGAACCAAAGCCAAAGCGAATCGTTTCTCCGGGGCGCGAATGGCCCCCGGAGAAAGCGCCTGTCACTTCATTCGTCCACCAACCTGCCAGACCTGACTGTGTAGTCAGAGCATTGAAAATCTTCTCCGCTGTGGCTTGAATGCCAACCTTGTGATATATCCGGTTCATAGCTTCCTTCCTTTGATCTTATTTTTCGAAAAATGCTGCGAGCCCGGTGAGGATTCCTGTCCAACCGTGCGTATGAGATTCGCAGGCTTCCGCGTCCGGCAGCTGTTCGTGTATGAGAGTGATCAATGTAGTGTCGCCTTCGGGCACGAAGGTGATGGTCACGAGAGTGTCCCTTCCGCCTGTCTTCCACGATTTCCATGTAAAGACTAGCTTTGAAGGTTCCGTGATTTCCACATAACTTCCTTCGTGCGGGCGGACCTGACCGTTGACCATCATATCGATTTTGAAATATCCGCCGGGTTGCGGATCGAGCGTCACGTTCCCGATTCCGACCTTTTCTCCTGGTAAAAACCAACGGGAAAAGTCCGACGGATCCAGCCACGCTCTAAAAAGCCGCTTACAATCCGCTTTAATTCTTTTTTCTATTTTTACGATCTGCATTTCCATCCTGTTCCTCCATGAATGCTTCCAGACTGTCCAGCTTACCGGACCAGAACTCTCGGTGATATTCCAGCCAGTCTACGGCCTCATCGAGCGGTTCTCTCTGCAGTTGAATTATGAAGACTCGGCGGTCCTCGGGATCTCGAACCTTGCGAACAATTCCCGCACCTTCGAGCACATCCACGTGCTTGGCAACTCCGGCAAACGACATGCGAAATGGCCTGGAAATGTCAGAAATGCTCAGCGGTTTATTGCGCAGCAGCCCCACCATTTTTCTCCGCGATGGATCCGCGAGGGCGGAAAACACGGAGTCCAAATTTCGTTGCGCGGACCGCACCGGGCGCACCTTTCTTTTTAATTCAACCATCTGGTTTAATAAATAGGACACCCCGCAAATGACAACTATAAAACCATTTGGTTGAATAAAAACGATCGCCTTTCTTGAAAAAATTGTGTGCAATCCCCGACGGCCGTCGCGTTTCTGGGTCACTTTGCTGGACCAGACTCAACTAAAACTACCTGAAGTCATCGCTGCACTGTCTCTGGCAACGGATCTGGCAAACGACAATCCACCCGAAACCACTCTGCGGATTTGCTACATTGCCCTGGAAATCGCCCGAGAAGCTGGTCTCAGGCCTCGTGAGCTGGAAGACCTGTACTACGGTGCCTTGCTCAGGTTCATCGGTTGCACTGCATACGCCCATGAGGAAGCAGTCGCCATGGGCGATGATGTCGCAGCGCGACATTCCCTGGCCAGAGTAGACGTTAGTCGGCCTTCTCGGGTACTGGGGACTGCTTTGCGAAGCAGCAAGGGAAAGTCGAAACCTGCAGTGCTCTGGAACTTTCTCACCCAATCCGGAACTATGTTCTCCAATTTTACCGCAGCCAATTGTGAAGTTGCGTGCATGCTGGGGCAAAAAATCGGAATGCCGGAGGGGGTGTTGCGTGTCCTCGAGCAGATTCACGAACGATGGGATGGAAAAGGCGGACCGTCTAGAGTGCGCGGCAATGCGCTTCTGGCATCCGTGCGAATCCTGCACGTCGCAAACACCGCAGAGATCATACGACAGGCAGCAGGAACAGATGCGGCCTGTGCCGTCATCCAGGACAGAAGTGGGGAGCAATTTGATCCGGACGTTTGTAAAGGTTTCCTGCGAATTGGTCGTGATTTGTTGCATTCTATGGAAACTGTTTCCGTCTGGGACGAGGTGATTCGAAGGGCCCCTCGGAGTGAAAGCTCACCCGGAGGTGCTCGGCTGCGCAAAATTGCAGAGGCGTTTGGCAGTTTTGTAGATCTCAAGTCCGTCTATACGGCAGGCCGCTCGCTTAACATCAGTAACACGGTCGAACGGGCCGCGCAATGGATGGGTCTCAAGGATACGGAAGACCTGGTCATTGCAAGCCTACTCGCAGACATCGGCATGGTCAGTGTGCCCACGAACTTGCTTGAGAAGAAAGGGAAACTCAATCCTTCCGAGTGGGAACGCGTGCGTCTGCATACCTACTATACGGAGAGAATTCTGACACGCTCCCCTGTGCTTGCTCGCATCGCACCGATTGCAGGAGCGCATCATGAAAGATTGGATGCCTCCGGATATCATCGAGGAAGTTCTGGTCCCTCCATCCCGCAAGGCGGCAAGTTGCTGGCAGCGGCAGATTTGTATCATGCCCTTTTGGAACGTCGATCTTACCGCGCGCCCGTTGCTCCGTCCTCCGCTGCACAAATGCTGCGCGAAGAAGTGGCGAGAGGCAGAATAGACAGGACATGCGCCGATGCGGTGCTCGCAGTGACCAATCACACGGCCATTTCCTCATCTCCTGGCGCCGAATCAACATCCACGCTCAGCCCGCGCGAATGCGAAGTGCTGACTCTCCTGGCCAGCGGATTCTCAAACAAAGAGATCGGCGCGAAATTGAATATTTCACACAGAACCGTGCAACACCACGTGGAACACATATACGGCAAAATCTCTGTCTCCACCAGGGCAGCCGCCACTCTCTACGCTGTGCAGAACGGATTCCTGCGCGCCTGATCAGAAATGGTCCGCTTGCCCAGCATAGGCCAAATGGCCGATGCGCGCCCTCTTCAGTTGTGATAGTATTCTGGTAGTTTCGCGGAGGAAACAAATGATTAGATTGATATCAGGATTGATCCTGACCCTATTCGTAGCAGCCTGCAGCACGCCAGGCCAGGCTCGTTTTGAGCCTCAGGGCGCACAAACAGTTGCAAAGACCAAAACGGTGATTTTCATACACGGGATGTTCATGACGCCCGCCAGCTGGGCTAACTGGCAAAAGTATTTTGAATCCAGAGGCTACAAGACGCTCGCGCCAGCGTGGCCTTATCACGAGGGAAAACCTTCTGATCAGCGAGCGTCGCATCCCAATGCGCAACTCGGAAAACTGACGTTAGACGATGTTCTGGAAAGTTACAGAAAAGTGATTCGCGAGCAAAAGGAAAAGCCAATCCTCATTGGACATTCCATGGGTGGACTGATTGTCCAGCTGCTGATGCAAGAAGGCCTGGGCGCTGCGGGCATAGCGATCGACTCTGCTCCACCTAAAGGGCTGATATCGCTGAAATTTTCGTTTTTGACAAGCAACTGGGGTGTGATCAGTCCATTTGCGAACAAAGAAGAGCCGCTTCTTCTGTCGCCGGAGCAATTTAACTATGCGTTCGTTCACACGTTGACTGAGTCAGAACAGAAATCGGTGTATGACTCATTCGTCGTACCGGAATCCAGACTGGTGGGGAATGGCCCGACGACAGACACGGCTGCCATCGATTTCTCGAAAGGTAGGCTGCCTCTACTGATGATTGCAGGAGAACTCGATCACATTACGCCTGCATCCATGAACTATTCTAATTTTCAGAAATATGAAAGCTCGCCTTCCAAAACTGAATTCAGAATGTTCAACGGCCGCACACACTGGATCGCGGGCCAGAAAGGCTGGGAAGAAGTTGCCGATTTCGTCCTCGAATGGATCAATCGCAACTAACGGTATGTTTGCTGGCCGGTAGGGCGACAAGACCTGCGGAACCAAACCCGAAAGAGAGAATGGTGATCCGCAGGAAGCCTGTAGTTCCGAAATCGCGTGAAAAATGAAGAATTTACTCAAGCACGATGGTGTGGCCGTCTATCATGGTGTGGTTTTTCCATCAGAGACGAGCGATGCATATTTTGGCTCGCTTCTGTCTGAAATTGAATGGAAGAACGATGAAGCCATCATGTTTGGCCGGCACATCATCACAGCACGCAAAGTCGCCTGGTACGCGAACCAGGCATTCTCGTATACATATTCACGAAAGACTCGCCATGCTCTGCCCTGGTCACCGGCGCTCCGCGAATTAAAACAAATTGTAGAGGATCGAACTGGTTACACATTCAATTCCTGCCTGTGCAATCTGTATCACAACGGCAACGAAGGAGTCACGTGGCACAGCGACGATGAAAAGTCGTTAAAGAAACACGCTGCGATTGCATCTCTCAGCTTTGGCGCAGAGAGGGTATTTCAATTCAAACACAAGAAATCAGGGGACATTGTCTCGATTGTGCTGGAGCACGGAAGTCTTTTGATCATGAGCGGTGCCACCCAGACAAATTGGAAACACCGATTGCCAATTTCAAAGAAAATCCTGGAGCCCAGGATCAACCTGACATTTCGCACTATGGAACATCAAGCTACGTGAGGAATCAAAATCGCCTAACGTGCTTTCTGA
>JAIBBM010000092.1 GCA_019694685.1 Leptospirales bacterium | reverse complement strand
CCCCTGGACGATTGGAATGAAAACACGAAGATTCAAAATGAAGCAGTGCTGGGTCACCTGGACAAAGTCTTCGTAGAAAAGAACATGCGAATCAAAGATCTCATTTACTATATAGTTACGTCGAAAGCGTATGCGCGTCGCACTTCTGCTCCAGGAGATTCAGATCCTTCTTCGATTGCTTACTTTCAGGCGACGCGACTCGATCCGGATCAATTGATGAATTCAATTCTTCGCGCGAGCGGTTCTCTCGACGTAAAGGCAGGAGACCTGAGGGAACGCTCGATTGCAGGTGCGGATCGCTTTTCGGGGCGCGGTGAGCTGCTGAAAACGGAGGAGAATGCGAAAGAAATACAGAACGCATACCAGGTCCCTCGTCCAGCAGACGATCGTTCTATTCTCGCAGTCTTTGGTTCAGGAGATAGAATGGACATAGCAGACGATGACAAATCGATCACAGTGGAGCAGGTGCTGACTTTACTCAATGGCAGATTCACCGGCAGACTCTCCTGGGATTACGGCAAAGCAGGTTCTGCCGTGGCTGCCACCTATGATCGCACAAAGGACATGAACCAGGTATATGATACTGTCTTCCTGAGTGTGCTTTCACGGCCCGCGAAGGCAGAAGAGAAAGAGCGCCTTCGCGTGCTCTCTGCTGAAAAAGTAGGAAGAGAGAAGGGCGAATACAGACCTGAATTTTTACAGGATGTAGTGTGGGCCATGTTCAATAGCCAGGAGTTCCTTCATGTGCGCTGATCGGTTTTATCCCAGAGGTCCTGCGATTCTTTCAGGCAAGAGAGAGGCAGTGCAATCTCGCAAAGAATTTTTGCAGAAATCGGCGGCCCTTCTGGGTGCTTTCTTTCTGCCAGGGCATTTGATGCCCGAAGAGGACTATGAAGACATCACCGTCCCTTCTTCCGTCAAATCTGTGATCTTCCTAAACATGGCAGGTGGAATGAGCCACGTAGATACGTTTGATCCAAAGGCCGGACAATCTGTGTTTCCTGGAGTGGCCACTTCCATTTCCGGAATTCAATTTGCAGAAACGATGAAAGCCACGGCAAAAGAGGCGTCGCGTGTTTCTCTCATTCGAAGTACGTGGTCTGAAGACGGAGATCATAGCTTTGGACAGAAACTTCTTCATACCGGATACAGAGTCCCGCAGGCGCAGGCGTTTCCAGACATTCCATCTTTCGGTGCCATCATCGCGTATGCGAAAAAGAGAAAGGACAAAGGCCCTTACTTTCCTTCGCACATAACCATGGGCAGTCGAGGCGGACTGACAGGCAGGTCCGGCTTTTTAGGCGTTAAGTACGGCGCGTTTCAAATTGGAAACCTGGACAATCCAGTCACTCATCTAAAACCGGCTGTAGGCAGAATTGCAGAAGATAGAAAAGGAAGACGAGGCAAGATGCTCGACATGCTCAACGAATCGTTTTCAAAAGATACCTCTTCTGCTCAGGTAGACCAGTGGAAGCAAATGTATCTCGCTGCTCTTGATTTTGCGAATTCAGAACGCCTTGACGTGTTTGACATAAGCAAAGAAAAGCCAGAGCTTCGCGCGAAGTTCGGGGAAAGCTCGATTGGAAAATCACTTCTGATGGCAAAGAGACTCGCTCAAGCGGAAGTTCCATTCATTGAACTGACAGTGGGTGGATGGGATACGCACAATGACAATGCGGCCAAGATCAAGGGCATCACGAAGGATCTAGATCCAGCTCTTGCAGCACTTCTAGGAGAGCTGGGAAGTTCTGGTTTGCTCAAACAAACGTTAGTCGTCCTTTCTAGCGAGTTTGGTCGCACACCAGATGTTGGAACGAGAGACGGCAGAGACCACTGGCCAAAGGTCTGGACTACTCTGATCGCAGGTGGCAGCATTCCTCAGGGTGCAGTCATAGGCGAAAGTGATCCAAAAGGACAAAAGCCGGCAAAAAGACCGGTCCATGTGCGCGAAATCGTCGCCACCATCTATCGCGCTTCTGGAGTGGATCCGGATGCGCATCCGTATAATTCTATGGGTAGACCTTTTCCGCTTGTGCCTCGCGGGACAGAGGCAGTCAGTGAGCTTGTGGGGAATTGAGAATGAAGATGAAATTCTGGACTCGCGCTGGTTTGATTCTGGGCCTATTGTGCGCCATCGGTGTACTCGCAAACGAGACGGCCAATCGAAAGCGTCATCCTCTGGATCTGGTGTATGAGAAATTCGCAGGCACGTCCATCAAGACGGCAGACCCGGATACTGTCCTTCGCAGGATGTCTTTGCATCTTCGCGGAACCATTCCAGGCACAAAAGAAGTTCTGGCATACGAGAAAGCAGATCCTGAAACAAGAGATCTGAGTTTCGCCGTAGACCTTCTCAGGTCTCCTGACTTCGCAGGTTACTGGGGTTCTTATTTTGACAGTCTATTTCGCGGCCAGACCACTGCGTGGAAAGTTCCCCAGGCGGCTTTCTTCAAATACATTGCTGAATCTCTGCACGCGAACAAGCCATATGATGTTCTAGTCCGCGAAATGATTACGTCGAGCGGATCGCCTGATAAAAATCCAGCAGTATACTTCTACGTGCGCGATGGCGCCGATCCCCTGCAAGTGGCAGAATATGTAGGTCGAGTGTTTGATGCCAGAAGAGTAGGTTGCGCTCGCTGTCATGATCATCCGTTTGACACAGGATTTACGAGGCGTGATTACTACGCTCTGGGCGCATTCTTTTCACAGCAATATATCAAATGGGATTCCTGGGATCCAAATCATCTGGGCGGAAAAGCAGTACCGTGGGAAGTGCGCGAAAACCTTCCGGACAATGATCGCAAAGAAATGGATCAGGCCTGGAATGAATGGAATCAGGAAAACTGGAATAAGTGGTCGGAGGCAGATCGCACTGCCTATAGAAAGAAATACGAATTAACGTACGGCACGGTGTTTTCGGATCTGCGTCTGGGGCTTCGCTTCCCAAAAACGGATGATGAACCGGGTGGGGATCTGGTAAAACCAAAGTTTCCGGACGGAACCAAACCAAAAATCAAAGAAGGCGAAGATAGAAGAGTCGTTTTTGCAAACTGGCTGACGGATCGCAAGAATGATCGCTTTCGCAAGATACTCATTAACAGAATCTGGACCAGACTCATGGGATGGAGTTTCTTTACTCCTCTCGATGACTGGAACAAGCGAACCACCATTCAGGGAGAAGAAATCCTCAATCATCTGGATCAGGTTTTCGTGGAAAGAGGATATAGAATCAAGGATCTGGTTCTCTACATTGTTACATCGGATGCATACCAGAGACAGGCTCCGGATCCAGGAATTGCGGACAAGACTTCCAGAATCAAATACTATCAGGCAGAGAGACTCGATGCAGATCAGTTGATGAATGCATTGATTCGATCCTCTCAAATGCAGACGATAGGCGACATCTGGGAACAGAGAAACATGATTCCAGTGGGCGATGATCAGAAAATGGAAGACTATGATCTGGTAGGCGTTGGGGCACTGAAGACACCGCAAAGTGCTCAGAGGGATTTTTCTTCCGCATCTGAAGTGAACAGACCCGTTCAATACGAAACGTTCCTGGCCATCTTTGGCTCCGGCCCGAGGCGCGATGTAGCAGACGATGAAAAACGCGTGAGCATTGAACAGGTACTGGCCATGATGAACGGTAGACTCACAGGCAGAATTGTCTGGGACTTTGGCTCAAACAAAAACTCTTTCATCTACCAGGAATACCAGAAATCGCACGATATGGATCGAGTGTTTGATTTGATGTATCTTTCAGTTTTATCCAGACATCCGAGTGCGGAAGAACTGGCGGACCTCAAGAAAATGACTCAAAATAAATACGTTACGCAAGTGGACGACAATCAGAACACAGCGATCATGAACGATTTGATCTGGGCCATGATCAACAGCCAGGAGTTCCTCCATGTCAGATAAGATGAAGCGTTCTACTTTTCTCAAAGGCGCCATGGCAACTATGGGTGCTATGTTTGTCCCAACTGGCAAATTCTTCGCGGAAGATGAATACGAAAATGCGCTCGTGCCATCTCCAGTGAAATCTGTGATCTTCATCAACATGGCAGGCGGCATGAGCCACGTGGATACGTTTGATCCAAAGCCAGGTCTGACTAACTTTTCGCTCGTGGATTCTTCCATTCGAGGAGTCAAGGTAACAGAAGCACTGCGAAACACTGCAAAGGAATTGAATCGTGCGTCCCTCTTGCGCGCAACATGGTGCGAAGATGGGGATCATGGTATGGCGCAATTTCTGCTCCAGACTTCTTACAGGCAACCCCAGGCAGCGGGGTTTCCAGACATTCCGTCTATGGGCGCGGTTTTCTCTCATCTCAAAAGCAAAAAGGTGGAAGCAGGTTATTTCCCGTCGCATGTCACGATGGGAGAAAGGGGAGGGATGACAGGAGCCGCGGGGTTTCTGGGTGCGCGAAACAGCGGATTTCATATTTCCAATCTGGACAACGCCATCAGTTACATGAAGCCCGCGTGGGGAAATTTTGGTGCGGAACGTTTGGTCAGACGCGGGCAAATGCTCGACATGCTCAACGATCGCTTTCGCAAGAAGTATTCATCTGCCGGTCTGGATCTGTGGCAGCAAATGTCAGAAGCCGCGCTTGAATTTGTAAATTCTTCCAGACTTTCCGTTTTCGATCTCAAGCAAGAGAGAGCGGATGTTCGCGCTCGTTTTGGTGACAACTGGTTTGGCAAGGCATGCCTCATGGCAAAGAGACTTGCTTCCGCAGAAGTTCCCTTTATTCAAATCACGCGCGGAGGATGGGATACGCACGACAACAACCGCGGGCGCGTCACAGAAATCATGAAGGATGTGGATCCTGCTCTCGCAGCACTCCTGGGCGAGCTTGGAAGTTCCGGTCTTTTGAAGCAGACTCTGGTTGTACTGACGAGCGAATTCGGTCGCACTCCGAATGTGGGCGGAAGAGATGGAAGGGATCACTGGCCGCAGGCGTGGACTACTCTGATTGCTGGAGGAAATGTACCTGGCGGAGCAGTCATCGGAGACACTGGAGAAAAAGGAGAAAAGCCAGTGAAAGATGGCGTACACTGGAGAGGAGCGGCCGCCACCATCTATCGCGCAGGTGGAATTGATCCAGAAGCAATGCTCAAGAATGAAATGGGCCGTCCCCTCAGACTCGTTGCGCAGGGAAACAACGAGCCGGTGCGTGCCCTCGTGGGCGAATAACGTTCTCTGGTTTAAGGCATGGGCCGAATTTGACCGCGGCCCGTTTCCAGTACGAAAAGTCCGGATTCACCGCGAACGATTCTGCCTGGCGCATCGGATCGATTGAGCGCTCCTTCGCGATCCATCTGGAAGATTCCGGCTGGAGTGGAGGAGTAAATCTTTCTCTGGTAAATCAGAGCCTGAGTCGCCTGGTCTGAACCTGGTTTTGTTCCTGGAAATAGTTCAGATTTTTGATAGTTATCTTTTGCGTAGTAAGCCGTGGCTCCGCTTGAACTGAGCACTGCGATGTCTGCCCTGCCATCTCCATCCAGGTCTCCCGTTGCCAGGGCTATTGCACCTTCTGCGGAAATTGTGGATCGATCTGCAAGATCCTCTCCCAGAATCAGGACTGATTTTTCGCCTAACACTGCGAAGCCGTTCTCTAGATTTTCCAGTCCGCGAAGCTTCTGATCCAGCTTTCTCGCGTTTACCTGGGTGAGCTTTCCCTGGACTGGCTTAAACACGATGATTTGCCTGGACTGACGGGCTAGAACGGCCGCGCGACCTTCCGAAACTACAAGGATTCCCGGATCATTTCCCGCGCTCACACTTCCACCTTCTTCAAAGAAGCCGTCCTGTTTTGCGAGTAGAGTTGTGATTTTTCCCGGAAATCCTGAGGAAAGAACGAGCACATCCGCGCGGCGATCCGCATTTACATCCATGACGCCAAGTCTAAGTGGCTTGTCCTCTAGATCTGCTGCCGGTCCAGTCTGAGCTACTGCTCCGATGGGTCTTAGAACCTGTTTGGGTGTTCCCGGGCCAGACCAGAGCAATCTTGCTTCTGCTCCTCCGCCTCGTTCGTAGTATTCCATTTTGAAATCGTAGGTTCTGCCCGATTGAAGATTGATTTTCCCGGAAAACTCAGTGGTGCCCATGTCCTGCCAGCGATCGACGAGCATCTTTCCGTCTACCGTCAGGCGCACACCGTCATCTGTTTGAGTGTAGAATGTATATTCTCCTGTTCTCTCTACTCGAATTTGTCCGCTCCATCTCGCGCTAAAATTATCGTTGGGAACACCTTCTCCTGGTCCACCGCCGCCATACGCGAAGTCGATTCTGATTTCACGTCTGTCCAGTTTGTGAGTATCGAAATTGACTCCTTCGAAGTATTCGCCGCGAATCGGGCCCGTGAGTCCCTGGGTTTGTGGAAACAGAAAGTCAATGCGAGCTTCTTCAAACAAAGCTACAACCAGGCCGCGCACTCCATCCGGAGCAGTCCAGAGAACTGCGTCTGTTGTGCTTCCGCGAAGGGTGGTCTGAGCCTTCGCGGAAGGCAGCAGAGCCAGGAAAATAGCGGCAACAGCCAGGAAGGAGGGCAAGAGGGACGTTATGCGGCGAATCATACAATCAGCGGTTTTTCACGAGTACAAAGCGAAACGTGATTTCAGCGTCGTCACTCATGATCTTGTTTGCCATGTATTCTCCGTTCAAATCATAGTAAGTGCGGTCTACGATGAACTGACCATTTGCAGTGACTCCTTCTGGAGTGTTCACAATGGTTGTGGGGACTACAAAATTCTTTTCCTTGTCCCGGATGCGAAGAGAAATGGTGCAATTGTACAGGTCCTTCTGGCCCGCCGGGGCTACATTCTTGAGCGTTACAATTGCGTTTGGATACTTCTCTGACCAGAAGAAGTCATCTGCCTTCAGGTGATCGTCTCTTTTCTTTTCACGCGTAAAAACGGATGCAGTGTCTACCAGAAGTTTTCCGCGAAGAGTGGACAGGTCTCCGGTCTGTGTTACATCTGCCAGAGTCATCTGGCGAAACAGTCCTTTTACATTTGTGAGCCTTGCGTTCACATAGAATTGTAGAACGCTGCGCGAAACGTCCAGAGTGTAGAGTGGCCTTGCCTGGGGCTGAATTTGAGGAGAAATGGGCGGATTGGCAGGCTGTACAGGAGTGGTTTGCTGCATAGGCTGCGCCTGGGCGCAAACGGCGAAGAACAGTGTGAAGAGTGCAGTCAGGGTGTGTTTCATATTCAGGTCGATCCTACCCGGTTTGCCTTCGAAGCGCAAACCAAATATT
>JAIBBM010000041.1 GCA_019694685.1 Leptospirales bacterium | reverse complement strand
TCAGCAGCGCGCCTTCCAAAAAGAAGGCTCACATGCAGGCGTTACTCACGTTTATGGAAAGATATAAGACGAAGTGAAGTTGGGAGAACCAGTGGCGAGCGCTGCCAGAAAGGCCAGGCGTTCACCTTACCAGATGAAGCCGCCCGCATCCCCTCTTCTATCGTGCGAATCAAGTACATGAAATCTGCGAATGCGTCCAAGCAGCACGCTATTCATTGTAGAAATCGGAATATGAATCACTTTCTGACCCAGACGATTTGCAATGGCGACTAACTTCGGAGAAGGTGGCCGATGCGCTAGATGAACCACTGCATTCTTCTCATTGTAGTCAATGGCCGCCGCAAGAAGACGATCCGATGGTTTTTCGAATTCATTGTAATTGGGATCTTCCCAGATGTCATGGAGTCTCCTTGGTGGATAGGTCATCATGAGCCCGCCGTAGCGACAGCGGCAAATGCCAGGCCCGATGATCTCATTTCCAGGAGAAGTAGCATAGAGCGCCATGTCGCTTTCCTGATTGTGTTCTCCCCACCAGACCACCTTCCAATCGTGCTCGATGTCATCTTCGCTGAAAATCAAAACCACACTGCCGGCCTCAATTCCTCGATTGCGCAGATCGCGCACAAATACTTTACCCATATGCAAGTTGCGGATTGTTTCGCGATAATCAATTCCATCGAGCAAACTGGCGGTAAACGGCAGAGTCTTTGAATCAGAACCCTGCAAGACAGAGACAGCGCGTTTCTGTAAATAGCGGCCAAAGTCCTCAATCACAATGTCTTCCGGCGGGTAAGAGCAAATTCCGCCACCCTTGAAAGAATCTCGCCATTCACCCGGATACTTCTCGCGCTGAAATTTCTTGCGAACTGGAGGTGGAGGGACTCGCTTCTTCTTCTTGAGTCGAAGTCGAAATCGAATCATTTTACTATCGCGATAGATGTCGTCTAACGTTAATTTTTTCTCAGGATAAGCCGGACTGCGAAGAGGAGGAAGAAAGTTCAGAATGTCATAAAAGATACGAGCAAAGTTGTCTCCGCCAAAAGCTCTCGCAGACATCACCAGCCTGTAAGCATCTGGCAGAAGCTTATTTTCCAGCCAGCTCCAGGTTCGCGCAAAACGCACAAAATTCTTTTCAATTCTTGGGGAGAGTGCCTCTCCACTTTCCTTTTCAAATCTGCTTACAGACTCACGATACACGGCACGCTGGAGTACAATTCGATTGAACGCCTTGACCGTCCTCTCTGATCTGCGAACCAGATTCCACGTAGTATTGTAGTAACCAGGCTGAGAAAGAACTTCGGGCGATTCGCGCGAAAGCACGCTGATCTCAACATCGGGAGCAGAGTTACGCGCTTCCGATCCTTTCATCAATGCTTCGAGAGGTTCTTCATCGTCTTCGGGTTCTTCCTGGCCGCGGTATCTTTGAATCTCTCCAAGAATTCCGCGGAAGCGTTCGAACTCATGCTCCGGCAGGGCGACGAGGTGCTCAATGGCAGGCAGATGCTTGATTCCACACACAACCAGGAGGCAACCATCTATGCGTCCGGTGCGTGGAGTAGAATAAAGTGGAGCGAGTTTGCGAATTTTCTCCGCCATGAAAAGCTCGCGAATAAAGTCTCCTCGCAAAGAAGAAGGATCGAGAGACTCGTATCGCACCGGGAGCTGATTTTTTCTATAAAGATCATATACTGTGCGAGCACTCATCACCCGAAGCGAAAACGTATCCGGAAACTGTTCGGGAGAAAAACCGTAGCTCGCAGGAGAAAAGAATTCTGCGTCCGCGGGGCTTGCGGACAGACAAGGAAGATCGATCAGATGAGTATGAATTCCCCTATCCTTCGCACTTCGCACAGCTTCCACGATTGGCTCAAGTGGTTCCAGAATGAAGTGCACTGATTGCGCGCCAGCGTCGTCAAAAGAGATCACTGGAATTTGATCTGCGCTCGGCAATACTTGATCCAGGGCTCCGGACAGATCCGCGGGCAACTCAACGGCAATAGCGCCTGGTTTTTGCGCGCGCAAAATCTGATGCAGGATTACCGTATACTCGACCGATCCATGCACAATGGGAAATGCGCGAACTCCCGGCAAAAGCGGGACTGTTTCTTCAAAAGGATCGTGATGCGATTCCGTCATGCCAGATAGCGAAGAGCATCATCGCCCAGGATGCCCATGACTGCATCATGCAAAAGTTCACGCAGACGTTTTTCATCTACCGTGAAAGATTCGCCTTCTCTCTGAATGAACTCACGCGAAACGCCGAGCTTGAGAACCAGGCGAGTGATGTTGATTCCATCGCGCACAGAAAAAGGCTCATCTGCGCTGTGGGCTTTTTGTAGAAAACTAACAACGTAGTTCAAGATTTCGCGCGGTGCAAAAGGCAAATTCGCGCGCAGAATCTCTAGCTCTTCATCCGCGTCTGCAAAGTCTATGTAGATCTGCGGCTGGAGTCTGCTCTGGATGTATTCCGGGATTTCGTAAGTGGAAGCATCTTCATTCATTGTAGCGCAGAATCTAAACTCAGGACTTGCCTTGATCTTGATGCCAGCAACGATGGACTCGATGTAACGTCTGTGGTCGAGCAAAGGTGCCAGGGACGCCCAGGACTTTTCCCCCATTCTATTGCCTTCATCGAGTATAGCAATTCCACCTTCTAGCATGGCGGTGACAATGGCGGAAGCCACGTATTTGATTTTTCCTGATTCTGAAATGACCGGAGTGATGAGCAGATCTTCCGGCCTGGTATCCATGGTAGCCTGAAAGATATAGGTTGGTTTATCCAGGACACGCGCGGCTGCACAGGCCAGAGTAGTTTTTCCTACTCCCGGCCGGCCAATCAACCTTGGATTGAGAGGCAGGTCACTTGGATGAACGAGAACCCAGCACGCCATCAATTGATTGAGAACGTCCATGTTTCCGACCCAGTTCTGGTCGATCAAATCTGGACTTGCAAGCTGAACAGTTACACCATCGATTACTACAGTTTTCATATTTATGCGTTTGCGGCTTTGTCAGCTGAACTGAGGCGAATCATTCGCGCAATCATTTGAGATTCAAAAATCTAAATTTTCGCGCTTGCGGCCTTACTTTTTATCATTAAACCAGACATAACAAGGGGATTTTTCGCATGGCGCCTGACTACATCACAATGGCAATTCCGGTATTCTTGTTTCTCATCGCGGTGGAGATCATCGTCTCACGCCTGAAGAAAGGTGGATACTATGACTACCACGACTCTGTAAACGACTTGAGCGCTGGAATTCTTTCTCAAGTCGTCGGGGTATTCGGCAAAATCATTACGGTCGGTCTCTACGTTTACGTGTATCAGAACTGGCGGCTTCTTGAAATCTCAGAAAAGTCAGTGATTGCCTGGGTTGCATGCTTCTTTGGCGTGGATTTTTTCTACTACTGGTTCCATCGCATTGCTCATGAATCTGCAGTCTTCTGGGGATCGCATCTTCCCCACCATCAAAGCGAAGAATACAACCTGACTGTGGCTCTACGCCAGGGCGCTTTTCAAAGTTTCTTCTCCATTTGGTTTTATGTTCCGCTTGCACTGGTCGGAATTCCACCTCTGATCTTCCTGGTTCATTCCCAGTTCAACACAATCTATCAGTTCTGGATTCACACTCGCGCAGTTGGCAAACTTGGTTTCCTGGAAATCTTCATGAACACTCCTTCTCATCATAGAGTGCATCACGGCAAAAATCCAATCTACATAGACAAGAACTACGCCGGAACGTTGATCATCTGGGACAAGATGTTCGGAACGTTTCAAGAAGAAACAGAAGAAGTGCACTACGGGACCATCAAACCTCTGGCCAGCTGGAATCCAATCTGGGCACAGGTTCATTACTTCCTCGAACTTTTTCAAAAATCCATCAAAGCTCCGCGCTTTCTGGATAAGATTTTGCTCTGGTTCAAAGGACCTGGCTGGCTTCCAACGGGACTCGAGTACGATGCGTTCATGGCAGATCCGGCTTACTCACCTGAAGGAATGAAGAATCGTGTTCCAGCCCGTTATCCGGCCAAGTATCGCACCAAACTCAGCACAGCTCTTGAAATCTATACATTTGTGAATTTCCTTTTCACACTCGGATTCGCGTCCTACTTCTTCTTCATGAGTCCAACCATGCTTCTGGGCGCGAAGCTATTCTACGGCGGATTTGTGGCGCTGTCTCTTTTGACTCTGGGCGGCATTTTTGAGTCAAAGAGATGGGCACATATACTTGAGATTCATAGACTATTCATTGGAGCACTGATGATCGCCCTTTACGGCGGAGACATTGGATTCCTGGCCGCAATTCCAATCATGATGGCAGTGTTCTTTTACCTGCAGGTATTTCGCACTGAAATGAAAAAAGCGTGATTCTGGCTTCTCCCGGGCATTCGGAAGTCCTTCTAGAAATAGAGGGATCTACCGGCCCGGTTAGAATCCTGTTCGATGCGTGGCTTTCGGATTTCGCCTTTGGCGATTTCATGCAGCGCAACCCTCGTGTGGACCTCGGTAGCATCGGAAAATTGGACGCGGTTTATATTTCGCACTCTCATTGCGACCATCTGGACCCGTACACTTTAACTGCACTCTACCAGAAACAGACGCCCGTTCTTGTCGTGCCCGAAACAATCGAGTTTCTGGTGCCTCTTCTTTCTAAATTTCTACCCGGCGCATCCATTGAAGTCCTCAGACACAACAAAACGTCGAACATTTGCGGACTGTCCTGGACTGGATTTGCATTTGCGGTTCCTTATCTCACCAACGAAGAAGACGTGATGCCTCTGGTGATTCGAAGTAAGAAAGAATCCGTATTTTTCGAGGCAGACATTGCGCTTCCGGACTCGCAGGAGGCACACGGAGCTGTGGATCGAGCGATGGGAGAAACCGAACGCGTATTTGTATCCACGAGGAATGAACTGGAAGCACTCTACGCCTCGTATGATGCAAAGACTCCGCAGGAAAGAAAACAGAAACTCACTGCCTATAGAAGAAGGCGAAAGGACGAACTTTACTGGGAATACGCACGTTATGCGGAATTGGAGTTGCCCTGTCCGTTCAGGCCTGGAAGCCTGAAACTGATCACCGGTCAGGGAATGATTTTCCCCGTAGATCTCTCACGCGAATTTCTCCCTCTTTCTAACCCCTTCCCCCTGGCAGATGTAACGGCACTCGAAGTCCAGGCAGCGCGCGAAACTGGATATGACCTGAAATTGATGACTCTCGAAGCCGGGGAGCAGATTGACTCACGCACGATCAAGAAATCAAAATCGCAGATCAAAGTGGAACAGACCAGGCTCACCCAGGACCCGGCCGCACCGGCTCCCGCCCCGCGGCCACAGGGACCGTTGTTCGACGATCTGCGAGATCATTCTTTGCAAAAGCAAAGGATTCTTCACATACTCAACAACAGATTTGTTCCTCACATGGCATACCACAGAGAGGAACCGCTCAAGGCTTTGCTTTTGGCCCGCGGATCCTACACCATTCGCATTCTATACGGAACTTCCTCTTCGCATCGCCATGAAGATTACACGATCCGATTCGCGGACATGACGTTCAGGGAACTAAAGGAACAGAACAAACAAGAAGGGTCCGCCGGGCGAACTAAAGCAAAGCCAGATGAAATCTACTGGGCCAACGATCTAGAAGACTTCTTGAATGGAAGACAGGATCAATTCTCCACAACTCTACACAACTTCTTCGAAGGAACTGCCATCCGACTCTGGACCATGCTGGGGTTGCCTTTCTTGAACAATGACCTGATTGAAGCAAAAGTAGGATTCCATTTTGAACGGGCGGCGAGCGGCCATACAGTGAACGATTGGATTGAGCAAATCAAGAAATAGAACCGTTAGGCGCTATTCAGTTCTGTTTTCCTGAATATTGACAATCGCAGTCTTTGCCATTCTCTGGAGATACGAGTCCACATCCGTGGCCGCAATTTGATTCAAAACGGGAATGGCATCACTTGCGTCTCTGCCCATTCTTCCCAGTGTCTGCACCATGGCCATCCTCCTCCTGATTTCGCGCACCTGATCCTGTCTGGTTCGAGGAACCATCAAGTATCGAAGAATGGCAGGCTTGACGAGCAACCCGAGTCGACCCAGGGCTTTTTCAGAGGAGTCCTGAACGGGAGAATCAAAATCGCCTGCGCCGGCAATCAGTAGCTGGTGTGCCTCTGGATTCGTTGTTCGGGTATAGCCAAGAATTTGTGCGCAGTAGGCTCGAATTTCACTGGATCGACTCATGCCTTCTATCTTGAAGTAACGAATGGCCACTGCTTCTGCCTGCTTCGCGTTGCCTCGCATTTCCACGAGAGTCCGAAATGCAGAAGCCTTTTCATCCCAGTCCCCCGCCTCCACCTTGCTGATCAGTTCAGAGACAGTTGGGAGTCCCGGACAAGCAGCGCCATTTCGCAGCAAGAAATGAATTTGATCCACCCGGGTGGAGAGAGTTGGGCGATCATACAGTGTGAAAGCCCGGCACATAGGATCATGCAAGTCGATGAGAGCACTTTGCAGTTCCCTGGCGGCACGGTTTCTCTTATCAGGACTCTCTCCGTCTTCTCCATTCGCTTCGCGTTCCAGGCCATACGCGATGTCATAGAAGAGATGCTCATGCGCTCGATCTGATTGATTTTTCTGTCCTGCAAAAAATCGAGCCAGCGATTGCCGCATAACGGTTCTACCATCTTCATCTGCGTAGCGATAGTAAGCAGTCACCAGAGACACAAGCGATGCGAAACTCAGTCTCTCGTACTGGTAGGCAGCATATTTTTCTGAGTTTTGACTGAGAACAGACACAAAGGGTCCGGATCCGGCAGGGCTATCAAACTTCAAAGCAGATAAGACAGAATAAAGAATCTGACCTCCCTTTGCGGGCACAGGCCTTCCCAGCCTCCCTGCATCTGCCGCGGAGAGCACCTCTCGCGCACGATCCACTGCGATCATTCCCTCACGCCGATGGTTTAGTAAATAGATCAAATACCCGGTCACGCTACCAGTTCGCGCTCGCATGAGAGCAGAAAAGCCTGACTTCCATTCCGCCTGATCGACCCTGCCATCCGTGGCGGCCAGGTAGCGAAGGATCGATTGAGTGCGAGAATCGTCGGAAACGTCGTCTATCCCGTCCATCGTGCGAATCAAAAAATCTCCGTATTCCGGCGGGGCAAATCCATAACGCTCAAACGTATCCATCACCAGGAAATGAATCTGACCGCATTCCATATCAAAACGGATCTTCATGGCCAGACGCGCTGCCCTCTCCACAAGCTCAGGAGATGTAAGATTGCGAAGAGCTGCAATCACAGGCGCGTGCACTGAATCACATTTCTTCTGAATGATTCGAGTGGGATCCGTTACATTGAGAACACCTATGTTGATGTTCGTACTCTGATTGTTGCTGTTTGTGGTGTTGTTGCTATTGATTGTATTGCTGGTAATCGTGCTACTCGTAGTCGTGTTATTGCTGTTAGTTGTATTATTGCTATTTGTGATGTTCTGCGAAATCTGAACGCTCTGATCTGCCGCTATGGAATCCACTAGAAATGGGCAATCAAACCCCTGCAGAATAGAACCGTTCACCGCGTCGAGGAATCTGCCACTCACAGTAACTTTGCCGGAAGATCGCATAACGGTAGCAGAAACAATCCAGTCTACTGGCAACACCCCGCCCATCTTTGCTGCATCCTCCCCGGTCAATAACCCGGCTGAAGATAAACCCTGTTCGCGAAGAATCGTCCCGAGCTTCTCTCTTTCCACAGGACGAAACCTTTTGTCCCGTAAGAATCCGGCAGCATATGCGTCCAGAACCTTCATGCGCAAGGCTTCTTCTTTTCCGCCTGGATCGAACACAAACACAGCGACTCTCTTTACACCAGTGGTCTCAAGGCCTGACGTGCTACAGGCAGTAAGCGCGGAAGCCGGGTCTGCACTGGCCGGAATGCCACCGGGATAAGTGGATTTGCAGGCACCTAACAGCCCAAATGCGATCCATGCGCAAAAGAAAGCCTGCCTCAAGTAGAAATCTCCTGGTTCTCGGGGGGCGGCTCTTCTCCTCGAAGGCTTTTGAGGTAATCGTTCCATTCAGCGGGAATGTAATATCGTTTTTTGTTGTTACAGTCTTTGCAACATGGAACCAGGTTTTCTTTGACCGATCTGCCGCCGCGAGCGAGCGGAATCAAATGGTCCATGGTCAGATCAGCGGGCTTGAATTTCTTTCTGCAATAGTAGCAGACACCGGATTGTTTTTTCTTCCTCCACCAGGGGCTATCGCGCAATTTGCGCGCTTTGTCTTTCTCTCGGGCCAGTTCCCTTTCGTCGAGACGTGGCCCATAATGAGGAAGAAAATCAGAGGTGGCCAGTACGGATCTCCTGGTGCGTATTTCTATACCACTTCGCCAGATCCACCATGGAAACAACACCTTTGATTGTCTCGTCGTCCACAACAGCAACTGTGCGTAGGTTCTGTTCTATCATCATGTTGAGCAATTCCCATAGTTTGGTTCCGGAAGACACAGACGGAAGTGGCCGATCTCCCAGGACCGCACCCACCGTTGTCTTTAGATAATCGCGATCTGGATCGAACACTTCTTCATAGCCGAGCCTGAGTAAATCAAATGCAGTGATCATGCCAGAGGGTCTTCCGTCTTTCATGACCAGTACGCCCAGAAATCCGTTCTCCAGAATCATGCGCGCCGCGGCCGCAGCTGGATCCGCATGGTCACAGGTCATGACTGTTTTTGTCATTACCTGACTGACATTCGCGTCGAGCATCTGTCTTGTGCGATTGAAGATCTTCTCTTTCAGCTGTTCGTCCATATCAGCCATCCTGGTAGAATTTGAAAACGCCGCGATGAACGAGTTCCTTATGAATTCTGTTCTGAATGCGCATGCGAATGTTGCCTGCCGCTTCTTCCAGGAAGCGGATGTTTTTTGCTTCTCGCTTGCCGTACTTCTCAAGGGATACGGGCTTCAGGAAAATAATCTTCCATTGCACGGGGAGAGGAATGAGGTTCAGCGGGATCGGAACTTTTGCACCAATGTATTTTTCAGTCCAGTCCATGGTGCCAAGATTCAAATGCGTTTCTTCCGCGCCGATGATGCATGCCGGGACAATTGGTTTTCCAGTAATGATGGAAAGCGAAATGAAGCCGGGATTGAATGGTTGCAGTTGATACATCTGCGTGGACGGTTTGAAATTCCCCGCTTCTGCTTCTGGAAACAAAAGCATCACTTTGTTCTTTCGAAGAATGCGAACTGCCATTTTGAAATCTTGCGGAAAATAGCCGAGCTTGAAACTCCAGCGCTTGAACAGAGGACTCTGGTGCCAGAAATTGTGACTCATCGTGCGCGGAATTCTATGTCCCGCCTTTAGGATTTCATTTTGAATTACGAATGCATCCCATCCCATCACTCCGCTGTGATTGGGAATGATCAAAGCCCCACCATGCGAAGGAATGTTCTCCAGACCTTCTGTATCCAGATGTGTGTAGTCCCGCATCCAGTCCAGGCAGGCGTGAGTGAATCCGCGTAGTAGCCAGTATTCCGGATCTTTGCCGAGAAATTCCAGGGGCCGAGGCGATTCAAAAAAGCGACGAAACGGCACGGCAAAGGATGTGCACTATGGGATCACCTCGTCAATTCTTTCCCTGAGCGCCGGAAAAAAACAAATCCTTTTGTCCCAGAAAAGAAAGACCCGCTCGAATCACAAATCCGGCCTGATCTACAAGGAGCGGAACAAAGGGGCGCACAGGTGAGGGAACGCCCTCCTCCTGGAACACTTTCTTGAGCTTCTTGTGCCCGGCTCCCATGCGGACTCTGAGCCCCGGCTCAAACATTCGCGCCCTCTCCCCGGTCCGCAAAGCAATGAAACGAGTCTTTCCGCCGTACAAAATCGACACTCCGTCCACCTGCGGGGTCATCTGCGGAGGACTCAATAAAGGCGAATCCGAGCGAAAGATGTGAAGTGGGCTGCGCTCATCGCACCAGGCTTGCAGTTCATTTGTGCGAAAGCGAAAGCGAAACGATTCTTTCCGACTGGCGTTGTACAGAGAGAGCGCAAGAGAGCGCGAAACTGGCGGAATTCCAAGACTGCGAGTTGCCAGATCGAGCTGCTGCTTTATGTCTGCGAGAGAGGCTCCACACACAAGAGACCGGTCCACCCGCACATGATGCGCGGGAACACGAATTCCCGCCGGCCACAGCTCTGCATGAAAATTTTGCCAGAGGCGCACCGGGTCAAGACCTTCGCCTAGAAGCACAGGCGCAATGTGTGCGCGAATTCTATTTCTGAGAAACTCCTGGCTCTTATTTGAAGAGTCCTCTCGAAACTCGAAGCTGGTCGCATAACGTTCAATTTCCGATTTGCGCACAGACAGAAATGGGCGAAACACCGTCACTCCGTGAATGCCCGCAACCAGAGGAAGTGTAGAAAGTGCAGACGCTCCACCCCCTCGAATCAAATGAATGAGAACACTTTCCAGATAGTCATCTGCGTGGTGTGCGGTAACCGCATACGCGCTTCCAATTCTGTCCACCAGCCTTGCCAGGGTGCGATAGCGAAGAACGCGACCCGCTTCTTCGAGGCTGACTTTTGAGCGTCTGGAAAATTCGCCAACATTGCGCGATTCAAGATAAACGGAAAACCCGGCCTCGCGCGCAGTGCGAATCACAAAATCCGCGTCCAGCCCCGAATCCTCACGCAGGCGATGATCGAGATGAAACACAACAGGCTCTGGCAATCCAATGCCCGATTCGAAAAGAGAGCGGTATGCGTGAAGGAGCAGCATTGAATCCTGGCCACCTGAAACGCAGAGAATTGGAATTCCCGGAGGAGCGAATTTCAGGACTTGTTGCAAACGATCGAGTAGATCCCGCACATCAAGCCGTTAGTTGAGAAAATTTAGAAATCAGCCGCGGGCTTACGCCGCGCGGCTTTTGAACCTGATATTAGTTACGATACCAGGTTTGTGTGCGGTAGAATGGTCCAAGGTAACCGCGAAGCTTGAGATTGGATCCTTCCAGCCACAGCTTGCAGCTGTATGTCTGGCCTTTTTTAGGATCAAGGATCTGACCACCTGACCAGGAATCGCCATCTTTCTTCATGCCCCACATAATGGTCATGCCTTTGATTGGCTTGTCTTTGTAGTCTCCTGTGCACTTGGTGCATTTTGGATCCGGTTCATCCGGATTGATCAGATCTGCAATCGTAGCGTACAGTACGCCGCCCTGCTCCCAGATATTTACAATTGATTTTGGCTTTCCTGTCTCGTCGTCAATTGTCTTCCAGCTGCCGACTGGACTCGCTTGCGCGAACAGACTTGCACCTGCGAAAAACAGTCCAACTGTGACCGCATACTTGAGCGCTTTGATAGCTCGGTTCATGACACCCTCCATTTTTTTTTACGTACACACCGCTTTGGACGCGGCGAATTGTCATTAGGTTCTATATCCGGGGAGGCAACAAGAATTTTCCTGGTTCCCAGGAAGGTGATTTTCCGTGAACTTTCCTGCACTGCCGCGGGTCATCGGGTGCGTCAGACACTGGAATCAGTATGTACCCTCGCGAAGTAGGTGCTCGTCGCTGAAGCCAAAGAAGTGGGCAATCTCATGTCTCAGTGTTGTGCGAATCTCGGCGCGAATTTGCGCATCTGTGGAGACTGCCCGCAAAATCGGCTCGCGAAAGATCCAGATTCGATCCGGCAAAAGAGGCTTGTCCGCCCCTCGATCCGGGAGAGGAATCCCTGAATAGAAGCCAAAAAGACTGGATGGATTTCTAATCCCGGCGGTGCGTAAGATCTCAGGCAAAGGCCAGTCATCCACCATGATAGCCACATTGTGCAAATCGAGCAAATCTGCGAATTCTCGCGGAAGGGCGAGTCTCTCTTCTTCTACAATCTGTTCAAACTCTTCGAGGGTCATTCTGATCCGGCCACAAAATCAGCAATGTGGCCACAGCCGTAAACACAAAGGAAAGTAGGATCTCCTCCCCCGGCTTCTCAGAAAATAAGAACCACGCAGAAACAATTGCAACGAGAGGTTCGATCATTTTTCCAAAACTCATCACGTGAATGCGAACGTGAGATAGCAAATAGGTGTAGAGAGTGTGTCCGAGCAAGGTCGGCACAAGGATGTATCCCAGAATCGCAGCCCATGATTCCAGAGGCCAGGGCAAGAGCGGAATAGATCGCAGGACGGCGCACACAAGAAAGCATACCGCCGCCGAAAAATACACAATGGGTGAAAACACCAGATTGTTCAGGTTCTTCCTGGCAGCGTTGCCCGTTAGAATGAACGCTGAAAAAAATCCAGCGGATACCACGGCAAGCAAATCGCCCTGAAGCGAAAACGCCGCAAACGAAGTCTTGTTGTGAAGAGCAATCAGAACCCCGGCACCTGCGGCTGCGTAGGCGAACAAAGTTTTCCAGCGTGGGCGAACTCCGTCCAGGAACCAGTGGCCAATCGACGTGAACACAGGATTGACCGCAAATAGAACCACACAATTCGCAATCTTAGTATGCTGTGCCGCAAATATGAACGTCCATAGGTGAATAAAAAAGAAGAATCCTGCGATAAAGGAGAGAAGGATCTGTTTGCGATTCACGTTCGCATAGCGAAGCGCAAATGGAAAAAGGATCAGGGCCGCGCCACTCATCCTCCAGAAACCAACCACCTCTGGAGGAGCCTGTGCTGCGCGCGCAAACAAAGAAGCATGCCCCAGAGAAACAATGGCGATTAGAAATAGAAATCCAAGGAACGCACGCGAGTGCGAAGGTGGCGAAGGTGAATCGTTCATAATAACTTTCGCAGCACCTGGCGACAAAAAAATTCAATACTTGATATAAATCAAGGGTTTTCCGTTTTCGCCATGTTATGCTGGCCGCGGGCTAGTACCCCGGAGTATCCATGCTTAGCAAATCACAGGCAAAACTGTTTTTCCTCGCTGGTACTGCGCTCTGCGCCGGCCTCTTCCTCTTTTTGACGGTCGACACTATGCGCAAAATCCCCGAGCAAACTCATGAAGCAAACATCACCCCCGAAGTAGAACGGGGCAAAGAAATCTGGGACAAGAACAACTGTATGGGTTGCCATACACTTCTTGGAGAAGGCGCATACTATGCACCTGAACTCACCAAAGTTTACGACAGACGCGGAGCGGAATGGATGAAGGTCTTCTTGAAAGATCCTCAGGCCATGTTCCCCGGCGAACGTAAGATGGTGAAATACAACTTTTCCGATCAGGACATCACCGATCTCATCGCATTCTTCAAATGGATTGGCGAAATGGATCTGAACGGATTTCCACCAAAACCAAATCTCCATATGACTTCCTCCGCCGCTACTGGACCGGCCGTAGAAACACCGGCTAAGTTCAAGCAGCTCTGCGTAGCATGTCATTCACTCGGCGGAGCAGGCGGCAACGTTGGCCCGGCTCTAGATGGAGTTGGATCCAGGCGAGACCTCGCCTACATAGAAAAGTGGCTACGCGATCCATCTGCAATAAAGCCCGGAGCGAAAATGCCCAAACTCGCACTCAGCGAAGCCGAAATCAAAGAAATCTCCACATTTCTTGCGGGATTGAAGTAGGTCGGGAGGATCTAGATGAAATATAAATCGCAAAAAATTGCATACTGGTTCTTCGCAACCTGCATGCTTCTGTTTTCACTCCAGATTATTTACGGTTTCGTAATGGGCTTCGCGCGCATTGGTATGGACGGACTGCACGACTTCATTCCGTTTAACGCAGCAAGAGCAACGCATACAAACCTCCTGGTGGTCTGGCTTCTCACCGGTTTTATGGGAGCAGCCTACTTCATCATTCCAGATGAATCCGGCCGCGAACTATTTTCAGTCAAACTCGCGTGGGTTCAGCTCATCTCTTTGATAGTAGTGGGTGTGGTGGCGATCATTGGATTCCACCTGAACTACTGGGAAGGCCGCAAGTTTCTGGAAATCCCAAGACCGCTCGATTTTCTCGTGGTGGTCAATGTGCTCATGTTCATCTTTAACATTGGCATGACCATCCTGAAAGGGAACCGTTATTCGACAACGCAGCTGGTTCTGTTCATTGGACTTCTTTCTGCGGCGCTGTTGTATCTTCCAGGGATGATCTACTTTCGCAGTCAGACAATGGATTCTTATTTCCGCTGGTGGGTCGTTCATCTGTGGGTAGAAGGTGTCTGGGAATTGATCATGGGATCCATCCTTTCTTACCTGCTCATCAAACTGACGGGCGTAGACAGAGAAGTCATTGAGAAGTGGTTGTATGTGATCGTAGGACTCACGTTCCTTTCGGGACTACTGGGAACAGGCCATCACTACTACTACATTGGCACTCCTAAATATTGGCTGATGGTAGGAGGAATCTTCTCAGCTCTCGAACCACTCGCTTTCCTTGGGATGGCGCTCTTTGCCATCAACATGTATCGCAAGAGCGGTCGAGAACATCCAAATAAGATTTCACTCTATTGGACAATCGGTTGCTCCATCATGTCTTTTGTCGGTGCGGGATTTTTGGGAATTGCGCATACGATCCCGCAGGTGAACCTGTGGACCCACGGCACGCTGGTTACGGCGATGCATGGCCATATGGCATTCTGGGGAGCCTACGCGATGATTGTTCTTGCGGTGATCACGTACTGTTTGCCGCTTCTCACTGGAAGAAAGCTCTGGAACAATCTGCCGGGCCTTCTTTCATTCTGGCTTGCAAACATTGGTATGACTGCGATGACAGGCGCGTTCGCCGTCGCTGGAATTACGCAGGTGTATCTCGAACGTAAAATGGGAATGGACTTCCTTACAGTTCAAAAGGAAATCCAGATTCACTTCGTTGGATTGATCGCAGCCGCGAGTCTGTTTACCATAGGCGCGATTCTCTTTATCTACAACTTCATCAAATTCGGCCTGCCGTCGGATGAAGCAATTGTACCGGAGAATACATCTGACGAAGCCCTCTATGCCGCAAAACGCGGATGACGCCAACGGCCTGCCGTACTATAAACCGGTAGGCCGCGAATGCGAAGTTTTTGAACACGCTTACAAGAACCGTCTGCCCCTTCTTTTGAAGGGGCCCACGGGTTCGGGCAAGTCTAGATTCGTGGAGTACATGTCCGCGAAAATGAAACTGCCCATGATTACAGTTTCCTGCCACGACGAAACTTCTGCGGTGGATTTACTCGGACGTTATCTGGTCAAAGGATCTGAAACAACCTGGCAGGACGGACCCATGACGCGCGCGTGTAGAACTGGCGCGGTTCTATACCTGGATGAAATTGCGGAAGCAAGACCGGATACCATCGTTGCACTTCACTCACTCACGGACCACAGACGCATTCTCTATCTGGACAGACATGATGAAGAAATTGCAGCACCCCCTACTTTCATGTTGATCGCCTCTTTCAATCCTGGCTATCAAAAGGGATGGAAAGAACTCAAAGCATCCACGCGACAGCGCTTCGTATCGATCGAGTTTCAATACCCCTCGGAAGCGGTGGAATCTGAAATCGTTCGCGCAGAATCCAATCTGGATTTATCTCAGGTCAAGCTGCTGGTGCAGCTGGCAGGTAGAATCAGAAATCTGGCGGAACTCGGACTGGCAGAAACTGTATCCACTAGATTGCTGGTGAGCACGGCAAAGCTCATGGCAGACGGACTTCCGGCTAGACTCGCCTGCGACGTAGGAATCGTGCAACCGCTCACAGATGACGCAGAAACTGGCGCCGCCGTCCGAGACGTTGTAGCCCTGGTGTTTTAACGGCGCTTCCAGAGATTACAATGGAGTGGGATCAGGCAATCTTCAAGAAGGTGCTGACGCTCGCCGGCCGCCTCAAAAAGAAAGGAACACTCAATCCCAATCGCTCCATCCTGTCAGAGCTCAAAGACCGCCTAACGATTGTTTCACGAATGCTCACCGGGGATCCCGTGGAAATCGTGACTGCGGAGGCAGGCGGAGGATTCAGGAATCAGTTCTTCTTTTTGCCCGCATTCTACGAAGGATTTGAATCTCGCGCAGACAATGATCTCTTTTTCTTCCTCAGAGTATGCTGTCTTGCAGAGCAAAGGAGAATGGGACTCAACTGGTCGAAAGATGGACAAACAGAGGAAGAATCCATATCGCGCGCAACAGGCTCACTCGAAGCAATTCTTTCCGCGGTGGCGAAGAAATATCCATCTTTGCGTCTCACCATTGATTCTGTGATTCGCACGGAGCTTGCCACAAACGGTAGCCTGAAGTTGCTGGCTGGAAAATGGATGGCCCCGATTGAATCTAGCGGCGGAGAAGTGACGCCGGGTTCCCGGAACACACAATCGCAGAAAGAACAAAAGGAAAAGGTTACGGAGATTGATGGCAAGACAAGAGAGGACGTTCGCACGCACACTCCGGACACAAAGGCAATTGAAGACTACACACTATCGCATAACTTCGAGAAAGCGGAAACCATCGAGGAATTCAACGGAACATGGAGAAGCATGGACGGGGAAGACGATCTGAGCGACCACGAGGAAGCTCTCAAGGAACTGGATTTGCGCGACACCGTTCGAGTGGACACACCGGCACATTCCGTTTACAGAACCGAGTTCTTTGTAAATGCCTCCGCGCCAGAAAGTGCAAGCTCTACAGAGGAAGGCACCTTTATTCCCTACGACGAATGGGATTACAAAATAAGATCCTACAAAAAAGCACACTGCAGAATTTATCCGGGTCGTCCGCGAAACCTGTCCGCAGATTACGTGCGATCCGCACTGGATCAAGACCGCGGAACCCTGGCTCGCCTGAGGCGAACCATGTCATCCGTAAACAATGAAATGGAACAGGTTCGCAGACAGTCTTCGGGAGAGGAGCCCGACCTGGACGCACTGGTGGACAATTTTTCAGAACTCGCGGCCGGAAAAACACCATCCGAAAAAGTCTACCTGTCCCGGCGCAAAAGAAAAAGAGATCTCGCGGTCTTGATACTTCTGGACATTAGCCTGTCCACGGACGCATACACAGGCGGAGAAAGAATACTCGATGTGGAAAAACGGTCCGTGGCGCTGCTTTCAGAAATCCTTGCAGAGTCTGAAGATGATTTTGCAATCGATGCGTTCTTCTCTAAAACGCGAAATCATATCTCCTATCTCAACGTTAAGCGCTTTTCCGAAGGGTGGGCTCCTGCGCGCGGAAGACTCGGCGGGCTTGAAGCAACAGGATACACGCGCATTGGTCCGGCGATTCGTCATGCCACGGCTGAAATCCTCTCGCGAAGCGCTCGGAAAAAATGGATTCTGCTTCTATCTGATGGGAAACCAAACGACTATGACCGGTATGAAGGACGCTACGGAATGGCAGATGTCAGACGAGCGCTCAAGGAAGCGCGGAATGCGGATGTTCATACATTCGCGCTGGCCGTAGAAGCATCCGCGCGACATTACTTACCACTGATGCTGGGCCAGGGAAGATACAGAATCCTGCCTCATCCCTCCATGCTCCCGGAAGCGCTCACTGAATTCTACGCACGATTGCGCGCCGGCTAACTAAAAGCTCGCACTCGCTCCTCCTCCACCAAAGCTTCCGCCTCCGCCGGTGGAGCCGGAACCGCCAGACGTCCCGGAACTGGAACCCCTAGAAGAGACGTATGTTCCCCTGGAACCACGGGCGGCCGCACCCGCTCCAAGAATCATGATGGGAGCAAAAACATAAAAAAATGCAACTACCCAGGGGGATGGCGGATTGTTCTGGCGAAAGTAAACGTAGTCTGCGATCCACATGCACGAAATGAAAGTGAGGGCAAAATAAACTCCAGACATAGGAAGCACAAAACGAAACGGCGTGATATACCACTCGTCTCCCACTCTCTCCATGAAAAAAAACAACCAGGCAATTCCAATGATCATGGGGAGCACTACCTTAAAGACTCGCTGCACGAATTCACGACTCGAAAGCCACGATTTGAATGGTAGAAGGATCAGGAGGAAAAGCAACAATTGTGGAATAGAGAACACGACCATAGTAAGAAGAATGACTGGATAGCGAATCAGACCGATGTATTCGTAGGACTCCAGATTATCGCCCCACATTGCAAACATGAAGTACGGCAGAGTCCTGCCTTTTAAAAACTCAACGGTGCGCTCTGCATAACAGCGACTTTCTGCCATTTGATGCTTGCGATAAGCCGGATCTTCGTAGTTCACGTCTTTGTAACACAGCCGATGCAAGAACCATTCAAAATGCTGCGGAACGATCCTGGATCTCTCAGCGTTTGCATCGAGCACCCTGGGCGTATAGGGCCCCCACAACACAACCACAAGAGGATCGCCGGGCCCTGATGCTTCTGTCAGAGCGCGCACGTTTGACTCCTGCTCTGAATCAAGCCAGTAGTGCATCGGGAAAATGCGAAGCACGCGAAATCTGCCGTCTGGCCCCGAAACCTGGTCCACAGAAGTGTCTGCCACTGGCTGCGAAAAGAGCGGGCCACAAAAGCAAAGTAGACCGATCAAAATGCAAAAACGCATCAGCAGTTCTCTCTCTCGCCGTATAGGATTTCAACTCGAATAAGTTTGACCGCAAAAACACGCCTTACACGCTGGAATCGTGCAGAGATTCTTTACAATTCTGAAATATGATTTTCTGGCCCTCGTTCCGGGCAGCACAGTCCCCTTTTCGCTTCATGCGATGGCAAAATTGATTCTGTACGCTGGATTCATATTGTTCGTGTTCTTTCTTTTCTATCGCCTCCCTGTTCGGATCCATGAGCCCGAGCAGCCGCGCCAGCCTTCCATAGAGAGGCCTATTTGAGTCGACGCAGCCATTATCTACTGAAGTGTCCCGTTCAAAAATACCACTGGGGCTCCCTGGATGCGGAAAGCATCCTGCGCCGCATCGCCTTCAAGGCTCATGAGGCAGTACTCGAAGACGAACCAGCGGCTGAGTTGTGGATGGGCGCCCATCCTACTGCGCCGTCCATCGTTCAACCTGAAAATGAAAGCCTGGCATCTCTGATCGCTACTGAGCCTGACTATTTCCTGGGCCACGGCGGACACCTGAGCTTTCTTTTCAAAATCTTGCACGCAGATCGCCCACTTTCCATTCAGGCCCATCCGGATCGCACACTGGCAAAACAACTTCACGCAAGAGATGCAAAGAACTATCCGGACCCGAATCACAAACCAGAACTTGCCATGTGCATTCAAGACATGCGCGCGCTTGTTGGATTTAGAAATGAAAACGAAATTCGCGTTGAACTGGAACGTCATGCGGCATTGCTCGAGATATGCGGACATATTGAAGATGGTGTGCGCGGCTGGTACGCAGGATTGATGCGCACAGACGGAGAAAAAGTGGCTCGTGCGGCGGAGAGAGTTCGCTCTGCGGTTTCCCGGGAACCGGAAGAAATCTGCTTTCTGGATCTATGCGGCATCTATGGAGATCGCGACCCTGGAATATTTGCACCTTTCTTTCTAAATTACATGGAACTGGCGCACGGGGAAGCTATCTTCCTTGGCCCCAATGAACCTCACTCCTATCTGGGGGGAGAAATACTCGAGTGCATGGCTGCGTCAGACAATGTAGTGCGCGCCGGACTCACTACAAAATACTGCGACGTGGATACTCTTGTATCCATGCTGCATTATCGCACGGGCCCGCACCAGATTGTAAAACCAGTTCAGGAAGCAAACGGGCTCAGATATCCCGTGCCAGTGAACGATTTCGCGCTTCATAAAATAAACCAACCAATCCATAGACGCGGCCCCGCCATTGTGCTGGCATTGAAAGGTACTATGGAAATAAACGGCGAAATCTTTCCATCCGGAAGCGCGGTGTTCATCCCGCACGGGCAGCCTTCTACGCTTGCACCCGCTTCCGGTTCCGAAATTTACTCCTGCTCTACACCTGAAGATTTCAATCCTCCAGACTGAATTTTTGAAAACCAACTGACCGCCCGGACCCGGGCGGAACGTCAAATCAGGGAGTTCTAAATTTTGCCGCAAAAGCTAAAAAGGGCTGGACGCAATGTGACATAATATCTTACAAAGGACGAAATATAAACAGGACTAGAATTGTGGCTTTGGCTGGGGTATACAGGACGGAAAGAAAAATTCAACCGATAGAGGCTCAAAGACCGAGCCTGAGCAAGGACGAACTGGAATCCGTCCTTGATTGTTTGATTCATGACAGACTGATGAGCGGCAGCGTGGCCGGTCGTTTTGAAAAGTCATTCGCACATGCATTTGGTTTTAAGCACGCGCTGAGCGTGAACTCACAGACCGCAGCCTACCACCTGGCTTATCTGGCACTGGGCGTCGGTGCCGGGGACCTGGTTGCCATGTCATCGATTGCTCCAGTCGGAGCTTACGATGCAGCCCGGTATACAGGAGCAGACGTTGCACTTGTCGACATCGAGCGCGGCTCCTTTCACCCATCGCAGGACGCGGTGCAGGCTGCACTTTCGCGCGAAGCTGGAAAGAAAATCTATATTCTGGATCATACATTCGGTGCTCCTGCATCTCTGGAATTTCCAGGCGAAAACGTTCAGATCATCGCTGACTTCACTGGCCTTGTGGGGGCCGAGATCCAGGCATCTCAATTCGGAGCGTTGTCCATCTGTGGCATGTCTCAATACGATCTCATGACGACTGGAAACGGTGCGATCATCGTAACAAACGACTCAAAACTTTTTCAGAAAATAGATTCTCTTCGCTACGGATCCAAACGCCAGGAAGGATCCATCGCATATGATTACAGGCTGGAAGATTTTCAAGCAGCCATTGGTCTGGAACAATTGACCAGGCTTGCAGTGACACTGGCGCGCAGACGCAAGATCGGCGTTAAATACATTGAATCTCTGCAGAGAACTCAACACGAGACCTATTTCAAAACTCCGGGAACAGACTGCTACCTTCGCTTTCCAATTGTTGTTTCCAGACCGCACGATGAAGTGATTCGTTACTTCAACTCATTGCAGATTGGTGTGACTCGCGCAGTGGACCTCCCACTTCATCACCTGGCAGGCTTGCCGCGTCTTGAATATCCAAATGCAGAGCGATTGTATCAAAAATCAGTTTCTGTGCCGGTTTACCCTGCACTGTCGGCAAACAATGTGGAACGAATTGCGCAATCCCTACGTGGCCTTCTCTAAGCCAGGTTCTCTGCCCTTCGCATTCTGTGCGGTTTTTGTATGCGTCACGGTTGCCGCTGACGCAAAGCCTCGCAATCAAAAGCAAATAACGTCCGCGACTCCCGTGAATAAGGAATCGGACAAGCCAAAGCAAGAGCCATCTCCGGATCAAAACAGAAGCGAAAAGCCGACCCAGGACGAAAAGAAAGAGAAAGCCTACGTAGTTGAATCCAGAATCACTCTGGGAGATGGCAGAATCGTAAATGGACGACTCAAATTCAACGCTCCAGAAAAGATCACCCTGGTTCACGAAGCAGAAGGCATCCAGTACGAGAAAGTGATAGGAATGGGTGAGATTTCCTCGATTGAAATACTCAAATGGAAAGGGAAATTTCTGCGCGAAAACAAAAACGGAATGGTCTACGAATTTGCCGCAGAAGAATTTCGCATTCGCCTCAAAGATGGCCATGAGCTTCGCAAATCAGGCGGACTGTTTCCATTCCTGAGAAAAATTCCACTAGAAAACAAGAATGGCCAGATTCAGGTCTTTACGTTCTGGATGGATCTCAAGAAACCAGACGGCACGTGGTATACTGGCATTGCGGGACCGGACACAGGCCTTCGCAACACTTGCCATCCGGATGTCATTCGTCGCATCGACTTTGAGAAGTAACAACAGGCATGACGGGCGTCTTTGTTGAAAGGATCATCGTCTACCCAATCAAGTCACTGGACGGAGTATCTGTCTCCGAATGCCGCATAACGGACGGGGGTAGCCTCGAACATGATAGACTTCTGGCGATCGTAGACGAACAGGGAACGTTCGTAAATGCAAAACGCTTCGCGAAGATCCACGCGATTCGCGCCGTCTACACAGAAGATTTTCGAGCAGTAACTCTAAGCGCGCCCGACAAACCAGCGCATCAGTTTTCAATGGAAGACAGAGACAGAATGTCTCTCTGGTTCAGTGATTTCTTCGAAATGAACCTTCGCATCATGCAAAACACTCAGACCGGTTTTCCAGACGATCTAGAGGCCTCTGGTCCCACGTTTGTTGCTTCTGCCACTTTGCAGCGGGTATGCGAATGGTTTGCTGCAAGCGGTCAGGGATTCAAATTCGAAGAAGCGATCCGCCGCTTTAGACCCAATGTTCTTTTCGGAGGCGCAGACTCTTTCTACGAAGATCAGCTCTACGGAGGTGCCACTTTTTTCGCAGGAGATGTAACCGTGGTCGGAAGCAATCCGTGCGCCCGGTGTGCCGTGCCGTCACGACATCCATCTACGGGAGAAGTCATTCAGGGTTTCTCAAAAACTCTCAGTGACGCCAGAAAGAAACACTTACCGGCCACTTCAAACCCGGATCATTTTTCGCACTACTATCGATTGTGTTTGAATACGAGAATCCATTCGTCAGAAACCGGGAAGACTCTCCGCGTAGGAGACGCGGTGCAGACTGAATGGGATTCCTGGGGCAAAATCTTCTAGAGAGCCGTGAAAGCGTATCCCAGTATTACAGCCGTGCCATTGACGCATGCGTGTGCAGTCATGGATGCGAGAGGAGAAGGCCGATACTCTCGCAGTACTGCCAGTCCCATACCCAGAATCGTCAGGTATGGCAGTGCGATGGCACCCTGAGGATGAAGAATCGCAAAAATGCTCCCTGAAAAAAATGCAGCATAGCGAATGCGCTGCTCTCGTCTGAAGAACCCGTAGAGAAAACAGCGAAAGATCACTTCTTCGAAGATCGGAACAAGGACTGCCGCAAGAATAAAAACAAGAACCGGATTCTTCTGGATTTCAAAAGAAATCGGATGAGCGATTCGCACGGAATCCTGGGCCGCAGATCCCATGGTCAGAAGAAGAGCAAGCAATGCAGGAGGAAAAATGGCAGCAAACCCCATGACTCCCACGGCCACTTCTTTCATTGGATCGGTGACCTGCCCGACCGCGAGCATACGCAGAGACCCTGGGCCCGCATTGAGTGCGTAGTATCCGCAAGAAGCAAAGAAAGCAATCGTGAGATGAACAAGAGCAAATAACGTCGCGTTCGGGAACAAATGCGCTACCTGCTTGCCAAAAGCCGCTCCCACCGGGAAAACAAGAAAAACATACAATACAGCTGATTCCAGAAGGAGACGTTGCCTTTCAGGATCGATGAGTCCGAGGGATTCAAAAAACACAGCGGGGGGGATTTTTCTAAAGAACCAGTAGGTGACGGCCAGACCCGCAAAGAATACGCCCAGCCCAAAAAATGCGCTTCCACCCAGCACCATTTCCATGAAACTCGCGCGCGCCTCCAGGCCCGCGCGCAGCGCTTCCGCTTCTTTTGGTTTATTCAAAGACAAAGATTTCAAACGAGCAAGATCCCCGCCAGCAATGGCAAATAAAGGCGAATTGTCTGCCGCAGGAGTGCGATCCACGTAAATCAATTTCAAATCAGCGATGAGTGCTTTGTTTCCCATATCCGGCAGCGACACGCTCTCTCCTATTTCAGAAAGAATGATGAACTTTTGCACCGGAAAAATTTCTCTTTCTGGCAGTTTGGTCTCAATGTCGCCTAACTGGTCTTTGATTTGTTTCTTGACTCCGTCCGTCAATGGCCCGGGCACTTTAGCCACAACAAGAGCCTGAGATGCAAGCATCTTGACCATCATACTGATCTGTTTTGTTTTGAGAACTTCAATGTCCGGGGTTTTAGACTCCTCCCGAACATACATCGACACACCAATGGCCGCCACCATAATCACAAGCCAGATGTTACGCGGTTGAAAAAAGCTCATAAATACCTCTCTATCAAATCAATCAAAATCTGGAATCCTTGCCCCGATGGACGCTTCGTATATGTTAGATCAAAAATTTCCTGACCCGCTTTCTGGCTCTTTCGATAGAAGCGGACGTTTGTTTCTTTTTCGAGAAGAGCAGATAACGTATCATGCACAGTGCTTCCAATTGAATACGTAACTGTGGGAATTCCAAGAAACATAGCCTCGAGAACAGTCATTCCAAAGTAAGATACAAGTACTCGCGAAGCAGCCAATCGCTCTAGAAACGCAGTGCGATCCAGCCTGTTAGCTCCTATAGCACCGAGCATTCTATCGCGTCCCACTTGAAAAACCTTCCCTTCCACTGCAAGTTCCGGCGGCGCTTCCTGGCCACTGTATACGAGAATGCTGGCTTTGTCTTCCGTCCGTCTTTCCAGCGTCAGAAGTGCAGGATCCATCAAACACTGATTGAGCGCAACGTCCATAGCCACCTCAGGATGAGGCAGAGTGTCATGAAACACAATGCTCGTGTTGCCTGCGCGAATAGAGGAACGATTGTCCACTGCGATGACGCGTTCCCCCACATCGCAGGCAGAATCGCGCGCGTCAAAAACAATGAGCGAATCTCCATGTCTGCCACGCTCCGCTTCTGGCTCATCTGTGAGGCGAAGAGACACAGAATGACCGCGGGCTTCGAGAAGACCTTTAAGAATTCGCATTCTCTCTACGTGGCCCGTCCCAAATCGGGCGCCCGCACCTGCCAGTATCAAGATCAAGACGATGCTCCAGGCGGCAGAAATGTCTTCTGAACCACATGACGATTGCCCGCGAATAGTTCGGGATTGGATGCAAATAGTTCCATGAGTTGATCGAGAGTAAAGTCCACACCCAGCTTGCGAAACACGGATCGAACCACTTCCAGATCCTCTCGTGTATCCACGGTTAGGCGGGGAAGTTCCGGAGGCAGCCCCTCTCTCCATGGCGAGTGCTCCACGCGAAACCGGTCTGGGGCATGCTTGATGTGCAAAGATACATGTTCACTGTACTCGGGTCCTTCCAGAGAATCAGACAAGAGGGCGGCAGCCGTGAAGACTTCCACTCCTGTGCCCAGAGGCATGGCAGAAAAAGAAAAAAGATCCAGATTGCGACTCTGAATTTCCTGAACGGAACGCGCCGCACAGACCGGATCGAGAGCCGGATTGTCTGCGGTGGCGCGCACAACTAAATCCAGATTCATGGCTCGCGCCGCATGGCGATATCGGGCGCGAACGTCCTCATGCGGGCCCCGAAGAAACTCAATCCGCCGCACGCTTAGATAGTCAGCCAGAAGCGTATCATCTTCTGGAATGAGCACCACCACCGGGCCCACGTTTGCAAGTTGCATACGGCGCACCACATGATCCAGAATAGATGGTGAACCGGATTCTGGCACGGGCTCGTATATTTTTCCGGGAAGCCTGACGGATGCGCTTCTTGCCTGGATGAGGACTGCGCACTTCATCCGTTGAACGTGTACCACTCGTCACAGTTCAGGCAGGGCATTCCTACAGAATCGTGCTCGCCTCTTACAGAATGCGAATGTGCCCTGGCCGTGGCAGATAAGATTTCAAGAATCGTTTTCTTTGCAAAATCATGGGTTGCAGCGCGGCCAACAATGTCCTGTTTGCACAGAGGCACAGTTCCGTCCGGCTTTAAGTAGAAATCACGCGCGATGTGCCAGCAGAAACTTCTGTCCAGAGGAGTGAGATCCGTGACTCTGCGCTCCGGCAAAAGATCTATGTAACGGTTGTATTTATTTAAGATTACGCGAACGGTCGAGTTTTCAAAGCGATCAAAGAAAGGAGTGATCTCATCTTCCACTTCCTTGATCTTAAGCATTTCCACATAGGCTGCGAATTTGCGATTGGCCGCTTTTTCAAGATGAACCACAGCAGCCATCGCAGGCTCGAACAAATCTTCTCCATAGAGAAACCTGTATCGATCTTTTTTCAGAGTGGAAAGGCGCAGTATGACAGATAGTTTTTCCGCTCCGGGCAGCGAATTCCATAACGTTATCTGCTTTTCATCAATGGAATGACCGTACGTTTCCACAAAGACTGTGCTGACACTTTCATTGGCCAAAAACAACTTCAGGATTTCCAAAAAATCAGGATGGAGCATGGGCTCGCCGCGACCCGCAAGAGACACAGTTGCGTCCTTTTTCCAGCCATGAGCTGCAATCTCTGCATTGAGCTTAATCGCCAGAGCCAGAGGCAAAGAATCAGTACCTGAGATTTCGGGGTAAAGGATGGGATGAACCTTGCTCAGGCTGGTCAGATCAATCTCAAAATATGATGGAAATGAACGAATGATTTCAGGATGATCCTGGATCACCTTCTCGATCCTTTCGTATGTTACATCCGGGTCAATGGCTCGCAGGCGACGCGAAAGATCGAGGGACCTGGGGCTTCCGCACGAAAAATCCAGACGAAACTGACGAACATCCGGCCGGCGGTATAGAATTTCTGCATCGTATTTTTCTATGTTCTTAAAAACAAAATCGCGCAGATCCGTAGCGCCGGGCTCTGCCTCTGCCAGAAACTCAGATGAAACCAGATCCGGCAAAAATCCATAAGGACTGTTTTCGCAATACGAATAGTGCGCGTAAAACTGAGTGTGCACTTTGGCCAGATCGTCCGCAATGCCTTTGTCGAGAAAAGGACACAGACCCGTAAAGAGAGCGAGGCTATCGTCCGGGCTCACCGGAGTTGTGCGCGCCAGTTCAGAATAGGCGGCCTTTGCCATTTCAAAAGGACTGCTTCCTGTTACCTGAATGGTTCCGTCGAAGTTGCCATAGATGTTGCAACCTGGCATCCATTCCTTTATTTTTGCGAGAGTTGCATCCGCCATTTCCCGGTCGGGAGAGGGAGCATATATAACGACTGCGCGAATTTTCCCGGGCATCTTCAGTCAATCGCCGTGATCGCAGTTTCTTTGCGCTTCTTTTCAATCCATTCTTCGAAGGCCTGTTCTGCTTTATCGAAAAACAGTTTCTGACGGATTCGATCTTCAATTTTCTCAAAAGAAACGGGGCGTCTGCCTTCCATCAGGAAAACAACATAGCGGCCGCGCGCATCGCGAAACGGAATCGACGTTTGACCGGGCCCGAGTGTGGACAAAACACCTGCGCTGATGCGATCAAAGTTCGCGACTTCTGTGAGCGAAATATAATCCTGCATGCCAGAATACATCTTCAGAGGCGATACGTTATCCGGCGTTGTGCGGGCCAGTTCTCCAAACACAGTTGCGTTGCCACCACTGCGCTGAACAATCTGTCTTGCGAGATTGGAAATGCGAGCTTCTTCTTCAATAGATTGATTCTGTGGTTGCAGTACAATTTCGCGGTAACGCACTTCCTGACCGGACCTGGCCGCATTCTGTCCGTAAAAACGACGCAGCTCTTCTTGCGTGGGAGGAGGCACTGATATTTTAATTTGAATGAGTTGCTGTTTGATCAGATCATATCTAAGGTTTTCAAGCCAGAGAGAGTACGGCATTCCTGTTTCCGCTTCAATTCCCTGACGAAAGCGGGCGTCATCGCGCACACCTGCGTTTTCTTTTGCGCGAGTTACTTCATTTTCTACGCGCTGTTCTGATACGATGATCGATTCTGCCTTCGCTTCGTTTTCAACGAGAGCACGCCGGATCAATTCTTTGACGGCATCTTCCTGGAGATTGCGCACAGGCTTACCCATGCGCAGCAGGTTCTTTCGCATGGCCTCAATGTCCATGTCTGTGATGGCTTCTTCTCCCACGATGAAGCGAATACGGTTGAGAACTTCTCCAGGCCTGGTGCCCGGCTTCACTGCTATTGCAGGCTGGCCCGGTGGCTTTGCAGTTTCAGGTTTTGCAGGTTGAGAAGGTTCCGTTTTTGCCGGATCTTTCTTGTCTCCGGTGTGGCAGGCCGCCAGAAGGCAAATCAAAAGAAAGGCGATCTTCTTCACTTTCCTTTCACCATTTCATAAAATTTTGCGAATAAATACTCCGCATCATGCGGGCCGGGGCACGCTTCCGGATGATACTGAATGCTCAGTATCTTCCTTGCAGGATCCCCGAATCCTTCCACAGTCTGATCATTCAGATTTACGCGCGAAAGTGCAAGCGGACTTGTACCTTTGTCCTCTTCCACAGCGAAGCCGTGGTTTTGCGCCGTAATTTCTACTCGGCCACTTTCCAGGTTTTTGACTGGCTGATTTCCACCGCGATGACCAAACTTCAGCTTATATGTTTTTCTGCCGGAAGCAAGACCAAGCACCTGATGCCCGAGACAAATTCCGAAGACAGGCTTTCCATCTTCAATGATTTTGCGAGCAGTGTCAATCGCGTAGTCGAGTGGTTCAGGATCACCGGGACCATTGGAAAGAAAATAGCAGTCAAAATTCTGATCTTTCAATTCCGCATAACGGGTAGATGCGGGAAATACGGTTACATTGAATCCATTTTGATCCAGAAGCCTGAGGATCCCTGTCTTCACTCCAAAATCAAGCACGGCGATGCTGAGTTTGCCCGATTTATGATCTCCGAATTTGTATGATTTCGCAGTGGTCACTTCGCGTGCCAGATCAAGCCCTGTCATTTCAGGAATAGACTTCACCTTCGCGACAAGAGAAGACGTATCCGTCTGATCCGGGAAAATTCCCCCGCGCATGGCGCCTTCATTGCGAAGCATCAGCACCAGACGGCGAGTATCAATTCCTTCCAGGCCAGGAATGTTCTGCTCTTTCATGTAATCGGACAGACTGCTTTTGCTTGCGAAGTTGCTAGGAATGCGGACGTATTCTTTTACAATCAGTCCGCTTGCCTGGATGCGAGCAGACTGTTCTGCCAGAGGTTCCACACCGTAGTTCCCGATCATGGGATAAGTCAAAGTTACGATCTGTTTTTTATAGGAAGGATCTGTTAAAATCTCCTGGTAGCCGGTAAGAGATGTATTGAAGCATACTTCGCCAAGGGCCTCTGATTCTGCTCCGAATGAAAAGCCCCTGAATGTAGAACCGTTTTCCAGGACCAGAATGGCGCGCTTTCTCACGAGGTCAAATTTGCCGTGAGAACGACCGTGTCAACTGATCCAGATTGCCAGCAGAATCGCCTTAAAATTCCTGCTCTTATGCCAGATTGGATCGTTTGGGCCCCCATGCTCGCAGCTGTAGGATGTGCTACCATTGCGAAAGCAACCCTTCACCGCGAAATGCGAAAGCTCACCCAGGCCCAGATACAGACCTGGAGCACTGAATTCATGACTCAGAGGATGTGGCAGTTTGGCGGGATCATCGCAGTTTTGTGCATCATCCTGTACGTTTCTTCCGGAAGAGCAGATAGAACTCAGGCGCTCATGGGCCTGGCCGGTGCCGGCGCTCTCATCGCACTGTGGCTTCCGTTCAGTCTACTATCCACGCGCAAAGCAATGATGAAGCTTGAGCTACCGGCTTCCTTCCAGAGGGCGGTGCTGATCGACAAAGTGATGCAGGGTCTGCTCCTGGGATTGTTCCTTTTTTACGGATTCAAAAACGCAGGATTCACCAGCCTCTAATCAGGACAGCCGAAGATCCTGGCATCCAAATCAAGGAGTGACAGCGGGTGCCGGAGTGGTGCCAGGAGACGCAGGCGGAGCGGTTACAAAAGGACCGGCATCTTCTTCCTTTGGCTGAGGCGGTGGATCTCCTGGAATGAACAAATCGTCCTCAAACAAATTCGCAGTTCTACCTTTCTGGCTTTCTATCCCTCGAATGTTCTCACGATGAACGGAGATCACTCCAGGAAATTCCTTTCTGCATTGATCCGCTTTCTTATCTGATAGCTCAGGAAAAAGAACAATCAGTTCGCACTGCAATCTGGGCGATTTGAGAGTTGCAAAAATCTTTTTGGCGTCTTCGAGCTTGCTTCTTCTCCAACCCGGCGAAAGCAAGCAGCGTATTTGAAATCCTTCCTTTGTTTGCTCGATGTCGGAAGCACGATTGGACAATGGATAGAATCCTTCTTCGTTCTGTTTGCGAATGCACGTTACAAATGCTCTTTCAATTCCCGCAGATTCAGTCATATATTCATCCAGAGCCATGTGATCCGGATGCAGAATGGCTTCCGCTCTCTCTATATCTCCCGCTTCTGTATGAAGCAGAACCAGCTCGCGGCGAAGAGAGGCTGTGGGTTTCTGATCGTATGCTGCCTTCATCAAATCCATTCCAGCGTAGAAGGAAACGCGGCGCAATGTAAGCATTCTGCCGAGCGCCACTTTGGCCAGAGGATGATCCGGGCTCCCGAGGTAAGCGCGCTGATAGGAAAGAAGAGCGGCATCAAATTTGTTCTGGGCGAGAAGTACGTCCCCTTCCTGAATTCGACTCGAAGGACCGCAAGCGGCGAAAAGCAAAACCGCAATAAAAGAGAGTAGCCCGGAAAATCGCACAGGACTCATTTCAGATCCCTGTACAGATTCCACATGCTTTCTATGATGGTTCGAGCATCCGAATAACGCGCACTCCAGCCCAGTAAGTTCTTTCCAAGAGTGGAAGATGCAACCAGAGAAGGTGGATCTCCCGCACGACGAGCTGCAGTTTCGAACTTGATTTTTTTTCCGCTCACTTCTTCTGCGATGCGAATCATTTCGAACACAGTCATGCCGAGCTCTGAACCCAGATTGACAATCACGTCTTTCCTTTCGCGCGCCGTGTATTCGAGAGCAAGAACATGCGCAGAAGCTAGATCTTCTACGTGAACGTAGTCGCGAATGCAGGTTCCATCGCGCGTATCATAATCCGTCCCAAAAACAGAAATCTGTGGACGAATGCCTGCTGCCACCTCCATCACGAGTGGAAGCAGATTCTGAGTGCGTCTTTCTATGCCTCGAATCCGCCCCGAGCGATCATAGCCTGCTGCGTTGAAGTACCGGAGAGCGGCAAATCGCATTCCGCGAAGCCTCGAGAACCACGAGAGATTCTCCTCCACTGATTTCTTTGTAAAGCCATAGTAATTGATTGGAACGGTGGGATGGTTTTCATCGATGGGCAAGTACTGCGGCTCCCCGTAAACGGCCGCACTGGAACTGAATACAAAATTGCGTACGCCGGACGCCGCACATCTCTCTATCAATCCAAGGCTTCCCCGAATGTTGGCTGCTGCATATTTTTCAGGCTCTTCCATGGATTCCCCGGCTGCTTTCAAAGCCGCAAAATGGAACAGCGCGTCAGGCGATTCAGAAAGGGCTGCCTGGATCACTGAGTCGTCCTGAAATCTGCCTGGAACGAATTTCACTCCATCCGGCAGGTTGATTTTGTGACCTGTGGACAGGTCATCCACTACGACTACATCATGACCGGCCTCTAGAAGGGCCAGAACGGTGTGGGAGCCAATGTAGCCTGCCCCGCCAGTAACGACAACTCGCATGGCACCAGAGTCCTCCGGACCCCCTTCCCTGTGAAACGGAATTCCAGGAGGGGTGGGATTTTGAATTGATGCGTCGAAAAGACGGTTCAGTCTTGCCGAAAGGAGAAATCTCTCGGTATGGAAAACAAAGAGGAAACTTCAATGGAAAGCCTGGTCGTTGCGAGCAAGGCAAAGCTCATCATCAAGAACCATGACTGCATGGTTGCTGGAGATGCGCTCGATGAACTGAATCGCAAAGTCCACCGTCTCATTGAGGACGCAGTAAAGCGCACGAAAGACAACAAGCGCAAGACAGTACAAGCATACGATTTTTGAGGTTTCCCAATGCCCCCCGGAGTCAGAGTAGTAAAATGGCCACATAAGGAAACACCGGATGAAGAATCGGTGAAAAAGGAAATGGCCGGTCTAGGATATCGTGTTTACGATCTTCAGACCATTCCGCCGTGGTTTGAGCGAAGCCGCCATTCACACGACTACGATGAAATCCGGGGCGCAGTGGAAGGCGTCACAACATTTCATTTTGACGATGGGCCCGTAACACTGGAAGCGGGCGACATCCTCTTCATTCCAGCTGGAGTCCCGCACGAAGTGCGCACGCACAACGATCGTCCCTTCACAGCCTACAAAGCATCGATCTCAGGTGAAAGGGTAGTAACCGAACACGGAGACGGAAAAGGCAGCGTAGAAGACCTGCAAGCACGAAGTTGATCGCATTCTTTGACCTGGACGGCACACTCGAAGACTCGAGACAGGATATGGCTCTGTCTATCAATCGAGTGCGCGAAACAAAATCACTGCCCGCACTCTCGCTCGAAGTGGCTCGCTCCCTGGTAAACCGCGGGATGGATGCCCTTACTGAGGCTGCCTTCCCGGAAATCATCGAGAATCAAACGGACCTCAAAAAAGTGCGGGCCCTTTACGAAGAGGATTATCTGTCGCACGTTGTAGATCACACCAGACTCTATGACGGAATCTCGTCTATGTTGCAGGGCGTAGCGTCTATTGGAAGACTCGTGGTCTATACAAACAAGCCGGAGAGAATCTCAAGGGAACTCTTGAAAAGACTGCAGGTCCTGGAAACCGTTTCAGGCATCATTGGAGGAGATTCCTTCCCCGAAAGCAAACCATCCCCGATTCCCATGCAAACCATGGCGGACAGACTGGGTGAAACAGGTGCAAGGTGGATGACCGGAGACACGGCGGCAGACATGCAGGCGGCGCGCAACTTCGGCGCAAAAAGCATCTGGGCTTCCTGGGGTTATATCTCCTCTGCTCCCGAACCTTCGCCGGATTTCGTGGCAAAGGTACCATCCGACGTTCTAGAATTCATTCGGAATTGATCTGGAATTTTCAATTGCAGAAAGACCGGCACACTCCAGTGTCCGCTCCATGAAAAAAATCGCCTGGATCTCCCTGGTAATCGTGGCCTGCTTCGCTTCGCAGAGCTGCAGAAGCTCCCAGCTTGCCTTCACAGAAGACACTACAAAATACAACGGCATGGTTCCAGTAGACGGTCCATCCGGGATCATGCAGAAGACAACCGTCATAGGCGTGCACCTTCTATTTGGTCTTATCCCGGTCTATAGAGCAAGCCTCGATTCAGCACTCGATAGTTTTACAAAAGATGCGCGCAAGCGCGGAGCAAGCCGCGTAAGGGTCATCAGTGCCACGCGTGAAACTGGAATCTGGTATCTGCCACCATTTACTTTCTTTATTACGCCCGTCTTCTTTGATATGACGGGTGAAATTTACCGTTAAGCGTCATTCGTTGGGGGCCCCTGCATCTCAGGGGCGGCCCGAACGGCGATCATAAGCCAATGATGTCTTTGAGCAGCCTCTCGCTGTCTTCGCCTTTTCGCGACTGAATGTCATCTCTCACCAGCTCTGCCAGGTGCCCGGTTGCAAAACGATCATCCTTGAAGTCTTTGATCTGAGAATAAAGAAACTCTTCGTCTGGATGAGGAAGCTTATGCTCAAAGTACATATTGCACAGTGTCTGAATTCCAACCGCGCGTGACGCCTCCTCTGACGATTCAGCCAGACTTCGCAGAGTGGGAAGAAGACTCGCGCCATAGATGGTGAGCTGACCCGCCATCATTTCCATTGCGCCAAACGTAACCGTGGACGGGATGTCGCGTAAAAAACGCATGATAAACAGCATGGATCGATGAGTGCCTGCCTGGATGAGAGCGCTTGTCACGCTCGAACAAAAACGCGGATGACTCTCCCATGCTTTTGCGTCGCAGGCGCGCACGAGTTGCTCCAGAGTTTCCTGCGCTTCCTGTTCCGATTCGGACGCGCGCATAGAAAGACTTCGCAGCTCGCTTGCGAGTTCAAAGTCGCTCATTTGCATGAGATTCTCGCCGGCACCCATGGCTTCAATCTGTGCTGTGCCGGAAGCAGGTCAATTTCTTTCTGTTGACCCGGAAGCCTGCTGATTCAGGTCAATCCATGCAATTTCCATTTTTTGAGATCGAACTGCACGAAGATGAAGGGTATGCCTGCCTCTATTTAAATCGCCCTGAAAAGCGAAATGCAATGAGCTGGCCCTTCTGGCGCGATCTGCCAAAGGCAGTGGATTACCTGAGCACTCTGAAAAAAGTGCGCGTGGTTCTTGTGGCCGGCGCGGGAAAATCATTCACAACTGGACTGGACCTCGAAGAATTCTTTGAGCAATTCAAAGAAACGCTTCACGGTGCCACTGGAGAAGAGCGCGAAAAACTGGCAGAATTGATTGGAGTGATGCAGTCCGGATTTCGTAGAATGATGAGCAGCCCGCAGGTATACATTGGTTGCGTTCACAAACATTGCATTGGCGGCGGACTCGATCTCATTTGCGCATGCGACGTAAGACTCGCCTCGAAAGACGCTTCTGTTTCATTGCGCGAAACAAAAGTGGCCATCGTAGCGGATATGGGTAGCCTCAATCGTCTTCCATTCATTGTAGGAGACGGTCACACGCGTTTGATGGCTTTTACAGGACGTGATTTCAGCGGAGAAGAATGCAAAGCAATGGGATTGTTTTCCGAAGTGTATGAAAGCCAGGACAAAATGATGACGGCAGCCAGAGACCTGGCGCGAGAAATAGCATCCAATCCATCTATCATTCTCCGTGGAGTAAAACAGAACCTGAATTTCCAGAATGGCAAATCCACACTGGAAGGAATGGATTACGTGACCACATACAATGCAGCATTCCTGGATACAGCCGCGCTCCGTGAAATGATGACCGCTTTCAAAGAAAGAAGAAGACCCGTATTCGACTAATCAAACGGGAGTTCGCATGAAGGACAAAGTCATCAAGATTGTGTACTGGATCTCGACGATCCTCGTTGGCAACTGGCCGCATCATGTTTCGTAGAACAAAGGTTAGTTGCTCGCTACTTCGCGCTCCGTACGATTTCTACCTGACTCTTTCGCACGATAGAGAGTCTCATCTGCCCGGCGCAAAAGCTTAATCGCAGAAATCTGGGGTTCGCCTGCATCATTTGGATGGTGACAGGCAACTCCCAGACTGAGAGTCACATAAGGAGCCGTAGGCGATGCATCATGTGGAATTCTTTTTTTCTCCACGATAGTTCTTAGATCTTCCGCACGAGTCCAGGCCTGATCCAGGTCCAATCCAGGAAGAATAATGACGAATTCTTCTCCGCCATATCTGGCGGAGAATTCTCCACCACGGCGAAAGCACGTGTGGATCTCGCTGGCCACCTTTTGCAAGCATTGATCTCCGGCCTGGTGACCATAGTGATCATTGTATGGCTTGAAATGATCCACGTCGCACATGATCAAAGACACCGCCAGCCCCTGCCTCTGCGCACGACGAATCTCTTCTTCAATGCGTGCGTCAAAGTATCTGCGATTGAAGAGGCCTGTGAGAGAATCCGTCACCGCGGCTTCCGCGAGCAGTCCATTTGCTTTCTTCAATTGCTCATTGATTTGCATGAGTCTTTCTTCGCGGTCATGAATCTTTGCTTCATCTGACTCCACCCGGTCAAACAGTCGATCCACGGATTGCGCCAGGCGCGCGATCTCATCCTGGCCACCCAGATCGATCCTGTGATTTCTCTGCCCTTCTGCGAAGCTCCGCAGCCCTCTTCCAATTCTTTCTGCACGCCGCGTAATGAGATAAGTAAGCATCCACCAGAGCACACCCGATCCACCCAGCAGTCCCGCTCCAGTAATGACAGTTTGTGCCACCAGATCTGATCCAGCAGCTTCCATGTGATAGGCAAGGTTCAACTGATAAAACAGGAAACCGCAAGTACCTGGCTCCGGATGCGAAACAGCGGTACGATCGCACATGAATGTGTACCCTTCTACCACAGATCGATCTTCATCCACGATGACTCGAGCGAGACGGTTTCGAATCACGCCCTCCGCGATCTTTGCGTTGATTCCGTAGTTTGTGGATTCCCAGGTTCTACCTGCTTCTTCGGGATGGCTCGACGCGATGATGGTTCCGTCCGGAGCTGTTACCATAACTACATTTGGATCCGGCGAGCCCGCGAAGCTGGACATCAACTCTTGCAAAGCACTGCGAAGAAGGATCAGACGATTTTCTTGCCCGAGGCGAAGGTAGCTTTCACTGGCAAAGTGAAGGTAATTAAGACGCTCAGCCGCCCGTGAAACATTCGCTTCT
>JAIBBM010000006.1 GCA_019694685.1 Leptospirales bacterium | reverse complement strand
ATACAGATTGAGCATCTCGGACAGGCCCCTCCAGCAGGCATCGGCCGGGATTATTAATTGCTGGATACGCACGTAGAAGCACATGCTTCGCACCGTAGGACGCGGGTTCGACTCCCGCCGTCTCCATAGGAACGGGCAGGGGGCACGCCACCACGGCGCGAGCGTCCGTGCCCGAGCCGTGGTGCGCTTCGCCCTCCTGGCTTCGCTTTCGTGCCCCTGCCCGCTCGTATGGAGGCTCGGAATCGTCCCGCCGCGTCTCAGCTTTCGGATACCAGAAACTATCGTTCGAGTTCGTAATGTGTACCGCTGCCGAAAACAGAATGCGTAGACAGAAAAATCACCGCATCCACTCTCAGGAGAAGGCGGATGCAGATGGGTAAACAGATTTGATCCCAATCGTTCGAAGATTCATTTCAGGCGATTTGAGTAAGTTTCTCATCACTCTGATCGGTGTGGGATTAACGGTCGCTCTGGTTTTGTTCCTGCTTGCAGTCTACCAGGGCATCAAAGAAGCGGCCGTCGTCTATATCGAGAGGAGTCCAGCAGAAGTCTGGGTCAGTCAAAAAAATGCGAACAATCTCCTGAAAGTTTCAAGCTTCCTGCGAGCAGACATGCAACGGGAGTTAGCTGCAACCCAGGACGTACGCGAAGTTAGCGGCATCTTGAAAGTGCTCTCTGCCACTACGATTCGGGGAAGTTCGATCACCATGGTGCTGATCGGGTTCGAGCCACAATCGGAAATGGGAATCCCTCGCACGATCATTGCCGGAACCTCACGAATTCACAACGGTGAAATCATTCTAGATAGCGCGTTTTCAAAGCGCCACAAAATTCAACTGGGAGACAAACTCCGAATTCGTGACACCGATTTTCTTGTAAGAGGAATCTGTGATAAAACCAACGCAACGATCGCTCAATTCTCGTTCATCACTCTTTCAGACGCGAGAGATCTGATTGGCGTAGATGGCATCGTGAGTTTCTTTTTGGTTGGATTCAACCATGGAACACCGGGGCAAAATGCCGCAGTGCTTGGCGAAAAGTTTCCTAACGTTTCTGTATTTGCAAAACCCGCATTCATAAACAACAATATTGTCGAGCTCAACACAGGTCTCCTACCCGTAGTACGCACGATTTCGATTTTTGGGACGATCATCAGCGCAGTAGTCATCACACTCATGATGTACGGGAGCGTCGTTGAAAAGCGCGAACTATATGCGATCATGAAAGCAATCGGAGCCTCTACCTGGTTTCTGGTTGGACTTGTGGTGAAGCAGGCTTTGTTCGCATCCGTCGGAGGAGCTCTTCTCGGCCTGTGCATTGCTCTGTCTGTAGCACCGCTTTTGTCCAAGTTCGTGCCAGAAGTGGCCCTCGCTTTCGTATATGAGGATGTTCTCTTTGTGCTCGCTGGATCCGTTTTGATTGGACTCGTCAGCGCGGTTGCTCCGCTCCGAAGTATTTCGCGCATTTATCCGGCGGAGGCATTCCGCGCATGAACGTGTTGACAGCGACCAATCTTACAAAGAGCTTTGGGACAGGAGAATCTCGCGCTACGGTTGTCCAGAACATTCATCTCAGCGTTCGCGCCGGTGAAACGGTACTTATATCCGGCCCAAGCGGCAGCGGAAAAACAACACTTCTCACAATGCTCGGATGCATGGCCAGACCTGATGGGGGAGAAATCCAGATTCAAAATGTAAATGTAAACTCGCTGTCTCAAGCTGGCCTTACTTCATTTCGCCTGCGCCATATTGGTTTTATTTTCCAAGCATTTCGTTTGATTCCATCGCTAACCGCAATTGAAAATGTACAACTCACAATGAATCTAGCGGGCCTGCATTCCGGGTCGCGAAAAGCATGCATGTTGCTTCTGGAAGAACTTGGTATTGCCGCAAAGGCGGACAAAAAATCTGAAGTTCTAAGCGGGGGAGAGAAACAAAGAGTCGCTATTGCTCGGGCGATTGCGCTCAATCCAGGTTTGATTCTGGCAGATGAGCCTACGGGTAGTCTGGATGGCGCATCAGGGAAAGCCGCAACGGCCGCACTTGTAAAGACTGCAAAAGAAAAGGGAGCAGGATTGATCATCGTGAGTCACGACCCACGCATCGAACTCTTTGCAGATCGAACACTTCACATGGAAGATGGTCGAATCACAGAAGAATCACGCCGGACCCCCACTTCAGCCTGAAATTCAGAAATGGGCTGCGGACCACGCCAGAACCTGGCAAAGGCTTCAAAGTAGCCCGGTCTACGACGACCGGGATCATCAAATCGATCCAGGTAGTTCCACGGTACTCGCGGATGCTGATGATGGGCCAGATGAAGATTGAAATTCAATAACAGTGCCTGATAAAACCGGTGCACCTTCAAATTGTACGCACCGTCAATGACATCGAGAGGGGAATGAGCATGAGGCAGAAACTGCTGACAGGACCAGTTCACTCCCTGTGCAAGCATCAATATCGCATAACGTGCGGGATTCAAATCTAGAAAGTAGATCAATGCTGCATGTGCGGCAATCACAAAGAGCCCTTCAAGGCGAATCGTAGTGAGAGCCCGCAATGGTATTCCATTGATCATCGCAGATGCGGAAACAGAACGTTGAACCAACCAGGTGCGAGAAAACCACGGCAAAACCAGAAGCACGACTGATGCGAACGGAACGCTGAACCAGAATCCGCCCAGGTACAAGAAATAGAAAAATACAGCCTTCTTCAGTCGATTCTCATGAGGATAGTAGAGTTCAAAAAGTTCACACTCACTTCTATTCCTGCTGTGATGGCCCACATGGCAATAGCGTAGAAATGAAAATGATCCTGGAAAGAAGACAGAAAGCAAAATACCCGCGACTTCATTGATACGACGATCCGTATGAAACAGGCCATGCTCGCATTCATGGATGAGCGAATAGATAGTTAGAATGCAAAAAGAAAAAGGCAAAACAATCAGCGCAACCACCCACATAGACTCTGCCCGACTGGCGGCATACATCAACCCAATCCAGGCAAAAACAGACGCAACGGATAAAACAAGGTTTAATGTTTGAGGCGGCCTTAAACGTTCAGGCAGTGCACTATCTGTTGTCTGGATGTCTTGCTTCATGCTTCTGTTTCATGGGAGACTGGCCCAGGGATTTCTTCCAGCAGATTTTTTTTACGCGTGAGGGAATCGAACAGAGAATCACCTCAGGCCGGGATCACTCCACGAACTGCAATGAATGTGGCCAGGAACAGCATCAAGTAGAGGCCGGGCACGCGAATCGCAAACCACCACCATTTAGACAACCTCATCGCAGCATACGCTGTGGCCGCTGCATGCAACAGGAACCAGAAGATAAGGTCGCGAGACAAGACTCGCATCGTTCCTTCAAACAATGTCTGCCGATCCGCCGGCAATTGCGCAAGCATCGATGGCAAGTATTTGTGCATCATGAAGGTCAACAATGGTCGATCAAGAAGATAGTAATAGATAAAGAAAGCAGCGGCGGTCGCGACACTCACCAATGCCGGTTGCAATTTAAAATATAGATCATTCCCGGTCTTGACTGAAATCGCACCGGCAATGAAAACAATAACAAACGCCAGAATCGTAAGTTCATCAATCGCGCCGTATACAACCAGAGAGAACACGAGTTCCGCGCAGGCCAGGACCAGTGCGATCACAATCGCCATCCTCTTTCCGGCGAAGGATTCCAGTAACACAAACGCAATCACAGGAACGATGCCGAACCAGAATGTAGAGGACTCCATAACCAGAGGTGAAAAGCCCCGCGCGTGCTGTCAATCCCGGGTGTATTTCACTTTACGGAAGAGGCGCATTCACTGAATTGAATGCATGAAGAATTCGATTTTGATTTCGGCCGCGCTGGCGGGCATCCTTGCCGGTGGCACCTGTAAAGAGGCACCGAAAGCACAGGTCAGTGACGAAGGCAAATGCTATGGAGTAAACTCCTGCAAAGGAACTGGTTCCTGCGCAAGCAAAGAACACGGTTGTGCCGGGTTGAACACTTGCAAAGGCAAAGCCTGGCTGAAGATGAAAAGCAAAGAATGCGCAGACAAGAGTGGAAAGTTCGAGCCAGTGGAAGACGGGAAATATATGTAATACTTAGCAACGCTGTCGGCAGTCCGCCCCGCCAACAGGCTCTACCTGCAGCGTTGCGTGCGAAATATGAAATCGGTGAAATAGCTCTTCATTGATTTCTTCAAAGGAAAGCGACGCCGTATCGTCTGTTACCAGATGTGCTGTCAGAGCAGTCTCCGTAGTACTCATAGCCCAGACGTGAAGATCGTGAACATCACAAACTCGATCTACAGAAAGAAGATAATCGCGCACCGTTGAAAGCTCAAGTGCAGGCGGGACACCGTCCAGAGACAGACGAAGCGCATCTCGCATCAAAGAAAAAGCTCCATAAAGAATGGCAACCCCAACCAGAATACCGACTGCAGGATCAAACCACATCCACCCGGTTAGATAGACCACGAAGCCAGCAACAACGACTCCCAGTGAAATTCCAGCATCCGCAAGCAAATGCAAGTACGCGGCACGCACGTTCAGATCGTGATGTCGATCTTTGAAAAACAAGAGAGCGCTCGCTCCGTTGATGATGATTCCAACAAACGCAACGAGAGCCACCTTCTCTCCAGCGATCGGTACCGGTGACGTTAGGCGAACAATCGCCGCATAGCCAATGGCTCCCGTGGAAACGAGCAGGAAAGTAGCATTGATCAAAGCGGCCAGTACTGTGCTTTTGCCCAGACCGTAGGTGTATACAGAACTGGATCTCTTCTCTGCCAGGCGAGCGGCTACGAGCCCTACGAGAAGGCTACCTACGTCCGCAAGATTATGTCCTGCGTCTGTCAGAAGGGCTATGGATCCTAGAAACAATCCGGCCGCGGCTTCCATTACAACGAATGCACTGTTGATGATTACGCCCAGCACAAACGCTCGCGTGACTGTTGGAGGTCCATGATGATGCCCGGCGCCCACATTGAAAAACATTCCATTGCTTCGCGCTGCGTCACGCTTTTTTGCACAATCGCGCTCTCCCTTTTTTAGTTGACGATCGTTTGATCCGACTCATTAGGTAAGGTATGAGTTCCTTGCGAAGAGCTGTGGCCATTCCACTTCTTCCAGCGGTCGTGCTAAAAGCAGGGCTCTGCATGTTTTTGTTCGCGGCCAAACCCGCGGCAGATGTGCCCCCGTGCCACAAAAGCCAGAAGCAGGAACAATGCCTCAATTGCTGCAAAGTGATTCCTGGCGTGGAAGTGGACGCATTTTCAATGCCAGCTATCGTTCCGCTGGCGTCCGTTCGGCTGGAAGCTCCGCGCTGGCTGTCCGTCCAGGTTGCCACAAAAGCTCTGGTTCATGAAGATCGTGGAAAAACATATCTTCGAACGCGTTCCCTCCTGATCTAGAATCTCCTTCGCCTGCAAAACGCGAAGGAGGAAACATGAAATCGCTAATACTTTGCGCAGCGTTATGGTTCGCTGCGAACCTCTATGCTTCACCGCTTGAGGAAATCATAGATCAACATCCGCTGGTGCAGAGCCAGTCTGCGACTGCAGGAGCGTCGAGACATGCGGCCCGTAGCACGATGTTTGGGTATCCGGACCCAGAAATTGAAATCTCGCGCAGTCGCGGCAGAGAGGATATGATTCAGGCCCTTCCTGATCAGATGGTGGATCGAAAGAAGATCACTGGATCTGAATTTGAAGTGCGTCAACCAATTCCTTTTCCTGGTAAGGGCACAGTAGAATCCCTTCGCCTCGGTGCGAAGGCTGACGAAGAAACACTTCGAATCCGGTTGATCAAGAATCGGATGGCGCGGGAATTCCTGATGCTCCGCACGCGCGAAAGGCTCATTCAGGCGCGAATCAAACTGAATTCCCAGACGCAGGAAAGGCTTCGCACTCTTGAAACCCTTGCGCGCATTCGATACGAAACAGGAAAGACACCTCTGGTGGATCTATCCATGGTTCATGTTCGAGAATCAGAAGCTGCTCTCGCGGTGAACCAGGCACAGAGTGAATATGCGTCTGTTCATCGCGCGGTCGAATACTATACAACGTCCTCCGGGGAAACACACAACATGTCCGATGATCAGGTAGATTCCGAGCTCGCTGAATTGGAAACACGCGTGCGAAATCTGGCTGCAAAGTTTGAGGAACATTCTCTGGAAATGAAAATGGCCGAGTCGCAGATCAAACAAGGAGATCTGGACGACACGCGTGCGTGGATGAACTATCTTCCTGATTTTGAAGTGTTCGCCGGTTATGGAAAGGAAAACAAGAGCTCCGCCGGTTTACGCGATTGGACCAGTGAAAAGTTTTACAAGGCAGGGGTTACGATTCGCGTTCCACTCTGGACAGCTTTCACAAATCACTGGAATATCCTTGAAAAATCAGGAAACCTGGAGGCGGCGCGACTCAGGCTTGCTGACGCGCGACTCAAAGCGAAGACAGATCTGCAGGCTTCGCTCGACAGGATGGATGGAATCAAGAAGGGCTTGCGCCTCCACGATCAGTCTCTCATTCCGGGAGCGATGAATGCGCATGAAGCCGCGCGCATCAGCTACGCAAATGGCAAGGCAGATTTCTCTATCGTAATCCAATCGCTGCAAGTTCATTTTGATCATGAACTATCGCGTCTCGAGCACGAGCTTGAGTTCACTGCCGAACTACTCAAGGCCGCAGAAAGTCTTGATGCGTTCTTCCCAGGAAAAGACAAATGAAAACAAAATGGATCGTTATCTTCGTATTCGCAGCTGCAGTCATTGTAATCATCGCAGCCCGCGGAAAGCAGTTACTAACAATTTTTAAGTATTCCCAGCAGGCGGCCGTGGATCCAGCCCAGGCGGCTATCTCCTACTGGACTTGCTCCATGCATCCGCAAGTGCATAAGGATGGTCCTGGTCTTTGTCCAATCTGTCACATGCAACTCGTGCCAGTTTACAAAGAGGACCAATCGCATCAACACGATACTGGTGCTGGAGTGGTCAAAGTTACGGAAGCCAGACAAAAGCAAGGTGGGATCAAACTCAGCGTTGTGAAGAAGGAACCTTTCCAAGTCACTCTTCGCACGACTGGAAAAGCAGCGCTCGATACGGAACTTGCATCCGCCGTCAAAGAATTCATCACTCTTGGGAAAGAAGATCCGGCGCTCGCTCGCTCTGCAGCAGCGCGCCTGCGCATTCTAGGAATGGGACCAGAGGAAATCAGACAACTGGAGCTGAATCCTGCCAGTGTGGAATCGCTGTATCAGGTGGCCACTCCGGGCATCGCCTGGGTTTATGCAACGTTATACGAACAGGAAGTAGACTTGATCAAAGTAGGACAAACCGCGATCATCTCTCCCTCGTATGCCCCGGAGAAAGAACTCACAGGTACGGTGCGCTCCGTGTCGAGCGTGGTAGACCAGGCATCGCGTAGTGTTCGCGCTCGCATTTTGGTGCGCGACCCGCAAGGGATACTCAGACCAGAGGCATATCTTCGCGTGACAGTTCAGGCAAATCTGGGTCCTCGAATCGTGATACCCAGGAGTGCAGTCGTATACACAGGGAAAAGACAAATCGTTTTTGTCGCGGCGGACGCAGATACCTTCCAGGCCAGAGAAATCAAAGTCGGCCAGGAGTCAGGAGAACGAATCGTTATCGCAGCCGGATTGAATGAAGGAGATCGAATCGTAACGTCAGGCGCTTTTCTAATTGATTCCGAAAGCAGACTTCAATCCGCGATCGACGAGGCGGGTGAGTAAGATGGTAGAAAGAATAATCCGATTCAGCGCAAAAAATCGATTCCTGGTTCTCCTCATGACTGGAGTGCTCCTCTGGGGAGCGTACTGGTGTGCGAAACATATACCGTTAGACGCTCTTCCGGATCTGAGCGACACTCAAGTCATTATCTATTCCAGGTGGGAAAGAAGTCCAGACATCATGGAAGATCAAGTTACCTATCCCATCATCACTGGACTCCTGGGTGCGCCCAGAGTCAAAGCGGTTCGCGGCTTTTCTGATTTTGGATACTCTTTTGTTTATGTGATCTTCGAAGATGGAACGGACCTGTACTGGGCCCGAAGTCGCGTGCTTGAATATCTAGCGCGAATTCAACCTAGATTGCCAGAAGGAGTCAGGGCGGAAATTGGCCCCGACGCAACGGGCCTGGGCTGGGTATACCAGTATGCCCTTACGGGCGATGGCTCCGTAGAACAACACGAAATTCGCGCATTCCAGGATTGGAACTTGCGCCTTCACTTGCAGACAGTACCGGGGGTCGCTGAAGTAGCAAGCCTTGGTGGACCAGTTAAGCAATACCAGGTTCTACTCGATCCAGGCGCGCTGCTCTCGTATAATATCAGTGTTCCTACCATCACAGACGCCATCCGCAAAAGCAATCGTGAAACAGGCGGTCGCGTAGTAGAATTTTCCGGCCACGAGTACATGGTGCGCGGGCGCGGATACGTTCGCGAAACGCGGGATCTGGAAAACATCGTAGTGAGGGTCGATGACGCGGGAACTCCCGTTCTACTCAGAAATCTGGGCAAAGTCACTCTGGGTCCGGATATCAAACGCGGCGCATCCGATATGGACGGCGAAGGAGAAGTAACCACTGGAACCGTTGTTATGCGATCCGGTGAAAACGCACTCGCTGTGATCGAACGCGCAAAGACGCGTCTGTCAGAAATTCAATCATCATTTCCCGAAGGAGTGAAGCTTGTTACCTTATACGATCGCTCCGAACTGATTGAAAAAGCGATAGAGACTCTGAAGTCCACTCTCGTGGAAGAAATCATCGTAGTGAGTCTCATCATTCTACTATTCTTGTGGCATCTACCATCCGCCACGACTGCCATCATTACGATACCAGTCTCTGTGTTTCTCGCTTTTATTCCGCTCTATTTAACGGGACAGACTTCGAACATCATGTCTCTTGCCGGCATTGCCATTTCCATTGGTGTGCTTGTAGACGGAGCGATCGTTCAGGTAGAGAATATGTACCATCGCATCCAGATCTGGATGGAAAGCGGACAGAAAGAACCATTTGAAGAAGTCAGGCTCCGTGCTCTCACGGAAGTAGGCTCATCCGTCTTCTTCTCTCTTCTGGTCATTGCAGTGAGCTTCATGCCCATCTTCACTCTCGTAGACCAGGAAGGCAGGCTTTTCAAACCTCTTGCGTACTCGAAAAATTTTGCAATGGCGATTGCTGCTCTTCTCGCACTCACCCTCGATCCTGCGATTCGAATGATGTACAATCGCTACGAATTCTTTCGTTTCAGGCCCGTGTGGCTGGCCACACTCATGAGTCATTTACTCGTCGGAAGATACTACAAAGAAGAAAACCATCCTGTAAGCCGCGTGTTGTTTCGTTTCTATGAGCCTGCGTGCAACTTTGTTCTCAAACATCGCAAGGCAACTCTGGCCACAGCCGTGCTTCTGATGATCTCCACCATTCCGATTTATGGAAAGCTAGGTTCAGAATTCATGCCGCCACTGAACGAAGGCGCCATCCTCTATATGCCTGTGAGTCTTCCTGGAATTTCGATAGGAGAAGCAAAGCGATCCCTGCAGATTCAGGACAGGATGCTGCGTGAATTTCCGGAAGTGGAAAGAGTGTTTGGAAAAGTGGGAAGGGCAGATTCTGCGACAGACCCTGCTCCTCTATCCATGGTAGAAACTGTAATCGTTCTGAAACCTGAATCTCAATGGAGAGAAGTGAAGCGCTGGTATAGCTTTTTGCCAGAATGGAGCAAGGAACCGTTCCGTCGCGTCTGGAGAGATCGCATAACGTATGAGGAACTGGTTCAAGAAATGGATCAGAAGATTCGCATCCCGGGCTGGACGAATGCGTGGACCATGCCCATCAAAAACCGAATTGATATGCTTTCGACGGGCATTCGGACTCCGGTGGGAATCAAAATATCTGGTTCGGACATCAAGGAAATAGAAAAGATCGGTCTGGAGCTGGAAACCATTGTAAAAGAAGTGCCTGGAACCCGAAGTGTCTATGCAGAGAGAGTGGCGGGAGGGTATTTTCTCGACTTCAATTTGAAGCGCGAAGAGCTGGCACGCTACGGCCTGACGGTAGACGACGCTTTGACCATTGTAGAATCCGCAATTGGAGGAGAAAATCTGTCTACCACTGTGGAAGGGAGGCGACGCTTTCCGATTAACATCCGCTATGCGAGAGAGTTTAGAGAAACCCTGCCGGATCTGAAGCGTATCCTTGTCTCCACGCCCTCCGGGGCACAAATTCCAATCTCTTATATCGCAGAGGTTCGATTTAACTCCGGGCCTTCCATGATTCGCGATGAAGACGGGCTGCTTTCCGGTTACGTCTACATTGATATTGCAGGACGCGACATTGGATCTTACGTGGAGGACGCAAAGAAACTTGTAAATTCTAAACTAAAACTGCCTCAGGGGACCACAGTTCGTTTCAGCGGCCAGTATGAAAACATGCTTCGCGTGCGCGAAAGACTACTTGTAGTGGTTCCTCTGACACTGTTTCTCATTCTAGTGCTCATGTATGCGAATACGGGATCGGCAGTGAAAACAGCAATCATCGTGCTCGCAGTTCCATTTTCGATCGTCGGGGCGATCTGGCTTTTGTTCCTGCTTGGATACAACATCTCCATAGCAGTCTGGGTTGGCATGATCGCGCTGATGGGCCTGGATGCAGAAACAGGAGTATTCATGCTATTGTTTCTCGATCTTTCTTACAAAGAATGGCATGACTCCGGAAGATTGCAGACAGAAAGCGATCTGCGCGATGCGATCGTTCATGGTGCAGTAAAGAGAGTGCGACCAAAAATCATGACAGTTGCCTGCGGAATGATCGCACTCATTCCCATTCTGTGGTCTCAGGGAACCGGCGCGGATGTGATGAAGCGAATTGCTGCCCCCATGGTGGGTGGCCTTGCTACTTCCTTCGTGCTTGAGCTTTTGATCTATCCTGTTCTTTTCTACATCTGGAAGATCAGGACCACGGAACTCAAGGTCGGTTGACAGGGAACCCTTGCAGGTCAGGCAGGGCGAAGATGCAAGGGCAACCCAATCAACTTGTCTTGCGAAAGCTGGGAATCGACACGCAACAGGAGTACATCGTTTTTATGCGCTCCGATTCGAGCGTCTGCGTTTCAGAAGGGATTACAAGTCTGATGCGGGTGCAGATCAGCTGCCGCGGTAAGACAATTGTGGCCACAGTCAATGCAGTGACGGGAAACATTCTGGGTCCCGGGGAAGCGTCTCTTTCCAACCGCGCGTTCGAAATTCTCGGCGCGTCGGACGGAGATACCATCCGCGTCAGCCATTTGAGTGCGCTCGATTCCATGAGCCTCGTGCGGGCGAAAATCTATGGCAGAAGACTGGAACAGGAACACTACGATATCATCATTCAAGATATTGTTCACGGATATTATTCAGGAGTCCACCTCTCAGCCTTCATCGCGGGTTGTGTCGCAAGCAAGCTCGATCGAGGAGAAGTTCTGGGCCTGACGCGGGCCATGCTCAATGCAGGGCAGAGAATGACGTGGCCGGGGATCGTCGCCGACAAACACTGCGTAGGTGGAATTCCAGGAAATCGCACAACTCCCATCGTGGTTTCGATCGTGGCGGAAAATGGAATCCTGATTCCGAAGACTTCTTCCAGAGCCATTACTTCTCCCGCGGGAACAGCGGATACAATGGAAGTCATGGCTCCTGTGAATCTGTCCCTCCCGGAAATTCGCAGAGTCGTTGAGAAATTTGGCGGATGCATCGCCTGGGGCGGATCGGCTAAACTCAGCCCGGCAGATGACATATTCATTCGAGTAGAACGCGCTCTGGACATAGATAGCGAAAGCCAGATGATCGCATCCGTTCTATCAAAGAAGGCAGCGGTTGGGGCAACGCATGTGGTGCTCGATATTCCTGTGGGAGAAACAGCAAAAGTAAGAAGTGAAGCAGAGGCAAAAAGACTGAGCGATCTCTTCGAAGACATTGGAGCGGCCATTGGGCTGACAGTGCAGACCGTAATCACGGATGGGTCCCAGCCCGTAGGCCGAGGAATTGGACCAGCGCTCGAGGCTCGCGATGTACTTTGCGTATTGCACAACGCAAACGATGCGCCACATGATCTTAAATCGAAATCCATTCTAATTGCCGGACAAATTCTAGAGCAATGCGGGAAGGCAATCCAGGGCCAGGGTGAAGAAATGGCCCTGGAAACACTAACATCCGGAAGAGCATTATCTCGCTTCATGAACATTTGCGAAGCTCAAGGCGGCTTTCGCGAACCGCGAAAGGCACAGTTTCAACACGACATCGTTTCAGATAGAAGCGGCAGAATCACGAGTGTCAACAACAGGAAGATCGCGCGCCTCGCAAAGCTGGTGGGCGCGCCCGCAGACCCTTGTGCGGGCATTGAATTTCTCGCTCCCGCGGGAACACGCATCTCCAGGGGGGATTTGTTGTTCACTCTTCACGCTGATTCGCGAGGCCAGCTGGAATATGCGCTCGACTATTACGCAAGACAGGAAGACTTTCTACAGATGAGCGAAGGTGCGCCATGATTCTATTCTGTCTGGGGGAAAATCAAACACTGGCCACGTCTGTGTGTCGCGCAGGACAGTTCGATGCGGGGAATCTGAATTCCAGAAAATTTCCGGATGGAGAAACCTACATTCGCATTCTGGATCAGGTCAGAAATAAGCACACAGCAATTCTATGCTCCCTGCGCGATCCGGATGCGCGCATCCCTTCTTTGTTGTTTCTAGCAGATGCGCTGCGAGAACAGGGCGCGGCATCTGTCGGCCTTGCAGCACCTTACCTCTGTTACATGAGGCAGGATAGACGATTTCAGCCCGGAGAAGCAATCACATCGCGGACCTTCGCAAAGATGATCAGCGCTGGCTTTGACTGGTTGATCACCATCGATCCGCATCTGCACAGGATCTCTTCTCTTTCTGAAATCTATTCCATTCCTGCCGTTTCCCTGCACGCTGCTTCTTTGATTGCGGACTGGGTTGAGAAAACTGTGCCCGAACCGTTGATCATTGGACCGGACGCGGAAAGCAGACAATGGGCCGCAGAAATCGCCCGCGCACATCCCTGCATCGTTCTCGAAAAACAAAGACTGGGAGATAGGGAAGTAGAAATCCAGGGCCTCGAAAATCTTCCAGTGGGACGCACGCCGGTTCTGGTGGATGATATGATCTCAAGCGCCAGAACCATGATCGTAGCCACGGAGCTCATTCGAGCTCAGGGATTTTCTCCCGTTTGCATTGCAGTGCACCCGTTGTTTCATGGAAGCGCGTTCGAAGATTTGAAAGCTTCCGGAGCGGCGACGATTGCTTCATGCAATACAATCACCCATCCGTCCAACCAGATTGACGTAAGCGGAATGCTTGCCTCCGCGATTCAATCTATGCTGAATGAAATGCAAAAATCATGAAGCGCTAACAGCAGTAAGGTCACGTTGCACTGGACTTTTCCACGCGTCAGTTTCTCCAGAGACTCTGGAATCTTCAGATGCAATGCGAACTACAAAACCACCTGTTAGATCCGCATCCATAGGAACGTGGATCTTCCATCCATTTCCGGGCGCTACCTCAAGAGGATTTCCAGACTCGTCATACATTTCAGAAATTACGAACCTGTGATTGCCGGACGGCACTAGAACTTCGATTTCATCTCCACGCGCCATGAAGTTTCGCACGTGAATGAATCCTCTCTTTGTGTTCGAGTCATAAGACGCTACCATACCGCAGAAACGCGATTTGTCCGAACGCGATACAGCCGCACCATCGTTGTGAGCGTCTCCTGGAATTGTACCACCAAAGAACCCGGGTGTGTAACCGCGGTTGGCAAGATGCTCCAAATCCTCGATGAGCGATTCATCAAAAGGAAGGCCCGCTGCCATATCATCAATGGCCTTGCGATACGCGCGAGTCACACGTGCCACGTAGTACAGAGATTTTGTGCGACCTTCAATCTTGAGACTTTCCACTCCCATTTTCATCAAATCCGGCACATGCTGAATGGCGCGAAGATCACGTGAATTCAATATGTATGTCCCGTGTTCATCTTCCATGATGGGCATGAATTCACCCGGTCTCGTGGCTTCTGTAAGAAGATACTCATACTCCCCCAGTGGATGACGAGGAGAATCATCGATCGCGGCCGGATGAAGAGTGTATTCCCATCTGCAAGCGTTTGTACAAACTCCCTGGTTCGGATCACGCTTATTGAAATACCCCGAAAGAAGACAACGACCAGAATAGGCGATGCAGAGTGCACCGTGAACGAACACTTCAATTTCCGTTTCCGGACATTGCATTTTGATTTCTTCTACTTCTTTCAACGAAAGTTCGCGCGACAAAATGATTCTTTCTACGCCTTGCTTTGCCCAGAATTTCACCGCAGCGTAGTTCGTCGTAGAAGCCTGCACGGAAAGGTGAATCGGAAGCTCCGGCCAGTTTTCGCGCACCAGATAAATCAAACCAGGGTCTGCCATGATGACTGCATCCGGTTTCATAGCAGCCACTTCTGCCATATCTTTGAGAAAGCTTTTGATCTTATTGTTGTGCGCGATGATGTTAGATGTTACATAAAACTTTTTTCCGCGCGCATGAGCCTCGGAGATACCGATCGCGAGTTCTTCCATCCTGAACTCGTTGTTACGCGCACGAAGACTGTAACGCGGCTGGCCTGCATACACTGCATCGGCACCAAAATCAAATGCAATGCGCATCTTCTCAAGGCTGCCGGCTGGCAAGAGCAACTCTGGCTTTTTCATAACCAGGTTTGCCGGCATCCCTCGCAGAAGCAATCAATAGCCCAGAAACTCTTCGCTGTGTATATCGTGGTCAAATACGCCCATCTGGACCAGGAGTTCCCGCATTCCAGTCACCATACGAGAAGGGCCGGCCACATAGAACACCGGATAGGCGTCCCGGGGCACATACTTGCGAATCATTACTTTATCGATTCTGCCTCTCTCATACTTCCACCCTGGACTATCTGCTTCCGTCAAGGTTGGAATGAAATGAAAGTTTGGAAATTCAGCAGCATACGTTTCAAATTCGTCTAGAAATGCCGCCAGCTCCAGGGAACGAATCGAATAGAACAGATACACCTCTGTTCCCGGCTTCTCTTTTAGAACCCAGCTCACCATGCTGTGAAACGGAGTGATTCCAATTCCGCCTGCAATAAACGCAAGAGGGGCCGGAGTATTTTTGATTGTCATCTCGCCCATGGCTGGACTCACGAAGATCGGAGCACCTTCGGGCAGTTTCATGAGAGCATTCTTGAAGGGACTGTTGCGCATCCGCGATACGAACATCAGCGCGTCGGATCGATCAGGCGAAGAGGCAATGGAGAACGTGCGAGTCGATTGGCCCGGCACAGATTCCATCTCTGGCAGAGTCAAATCCGCGAACTGTCCGGGCTCAAACGCATAGTCGTTCAGCGATGTATCGAGCAAGAATGCCCACGTGTCCTGAGCAATCTGCATCTTCTGCAACAGCGGAAGCTGGTACTGTTCAGACGTCCCGCCCTGACCCGGAGCTACTTCCACAATTTCGTAGAGCTTGAATCTGCCTGTCTTCCCTTTCAACGGAGCGCTGAATACTTTTCCACGCGTCACCTGGTCCTTCACGTGCTCGTAGACCGCATCTGAAATCAAAAACGGAACGCCAGCCTTCTTGGTTGCAGATTCAATCCTGCTTGCCATGTTCACATTATCACCGAGTGCCGTGAACTGCACTTTCTTGGGGTGTCCCATTTCTCCCACGATCATCTCGCCGTAGTGAACGCCCACGCCAATGTTGAAATTCACCTGGAACGTTCTCTGCAAATATCGATTCACATGTTCTAATTCCGCGAGCATGGATGAACCAGCGCGAACAGCATTCAAGCAGGCGGTGCGAGCGTCAGATGAATTCAATCCGAAGATTGCCATCAATCCGTCTCCAATGTACTTATCGATGATCCCGCCATTTCGCAAGATCACTTCTCCCATCGCATTGAAGTATCGATTGAGAATGTGAACAACATCGTACGGAAGATGATTCTCTGAAAAAGGAGTGAAGCTGCGAATGTCGCTGAATAGAATCGCGAGATTCATTTCTCGCCCCGTCGTGTGAATGGACGTTCCCACAATTTCGCGGATGTCATCCTGATCAATGACCAGACGACGAACCGTAACATCTCCATGCGCGCGAGTCTGGCAGGCCACGCGAATGTCGTCCGTGAAGCCTTTTCTGAGTGCGAGTGCCGTTTCAGCTTCGTTGCGTGGTTCGAGGTTTTCTGCTCCCTTTAGAACCAGTATTCTACACGTAGAACAACGCGCATTTCCACCGCAAACGTGCGTGTGCGGTATTTCATGTTTCAAGGAGATTTGAAGCAAACTCAGAGACGAGTCTGTCTCTTCCACTGTGCAATCGTTGGTGTATGTAATCTTCAAAGTCAATCTCCCAGAAAGAATCGAACGATCTCTTCGCTCGCAGAAAAATCACGCGACGTGCGCCCCACAACAACTTCCGGTAGATACTGCAAACCTCCCGGCCATGTGTGTCCCCCGCCAAGCACTCGTATCAATCTGACTCGAGCATTCCCGCAAGACCAGGTTTCCGCTGTCGCGCTTGTGTTGTCTTTGACAGCATCCGGAATATCCGTCTTCACAGAATCCGCATTGCACTGGTTATGCGATCGCCAGAACTGCAGAGTGGCATCCGCGGACAGGACTCTACCCCTGGTCTTCTTGAACAAAGAGATGTCCCCGCCGCCGTAAGGGACAAGAGGATCTTCCGTTCCGAGTATGAACAGAGTAGAAATGGGTGCGGACGGTTTACATTTAGGCGCAAATGATTCCTGGAGATTGGCGGCCACGGATGCGATCGCGCGAAACGCCCGACTTTCGCATGCAAGCCGCTGCGACATCATTCCGCCGTTGGAAATGCCAGTAATAAAAATCTTATCTTCAGGGATCTTGTAGTCCGCGGCGAGTTTGAGCGCCAGAGAATCCAGAAACCCTGCATCGTCTACGTTCTCCGAAATGGCCGTGGATATCTTAGTATCGCGCCCGTCGTTCCATCCCTTGTCGATTCCCTGAGGATACACCAGCAGAATATGTCTTTGCTTTGCGATTTCAGGCAGACCTTCCGCCAGTCGTATCATATGTGCTGCTTTGCCGCCACCGCCATGAAGCACGAAGATCATGGAGCGAGGCTGCTCCACGGGTATTACCAGATACTCGCGAGCGCGTCCGCCATATTCTAGCTCATGCCGAGTGGCCGCGCTCCTGCAGGAAAGTAGAAATACGAAAATGCTGATTGTGAGACAGACGCGCATCATTCCCCCTTACCAGACTGGTTTTACAAACAGCCTCATCTCTTCTACATCCAGACGTTCTAGCTCCAGATTCCACACTTCGCCCAGAAACGCAGGCCGGCTGAGCTTCTTGATGTATGCAGAAAAAGGATCTGGAAGAATCAATTCCATATCTCGAGTGAGATGCATATGCAGTACAATTGCTTCTACACTTACGTCAGTCAACTCCAGAAACACTCTGTCCGGGCGAAAACCAGTAATGAAACCGCGAAAGCTTTTTTGTCCGCTTCTCTCAATGGATCGAAGCATCTTCAGTTTCCAGATATCGCGCTCTGCGTCCATCGCCTTGCGTTCCATCTCGCTAGTATGAAACCCGAGTTCAGAAATTTCAGCTTCTGTGTATGCATGCTTCTTTTTCTGGATCAGGTTTTGAAGAGCGCGATGCACAACAAGATCCGGATACCTCCGAATAGGAGAGGTGAAGTGACAGTAGTCGCGAAAGCCCAGGCCGTAGTGACCCAGAGGCTCTCCCATGTACTTTGCCTGCATGAAGGATCTGAGCATCAACATCTGAAAGATGCGATCGGGCGGCACACCTTCCAGTTTGCGCGTCGATCCTTTCTGTACGCTTTTTCCTTTCTCTGTGAATTCATGAACAACCTTCAGCGCATGATTGATATTCTCCGGATCTGAATTCGGAAGTTCTAGATTGATTCCATAGATCTTGAGGAAGTGATTGAGCGCTTCCAGCTTCATGTCGTCCATTGGTTCGTGAACGCGAAACAGTGTATGCGCTTCCTTCTTTCTCTGGAATTCAGCGGTGCAGATGTTCGCAGAAAGCATGCATTCTTCAATTAACATGCTGGACTTCAACCGCTCGCGATACAGTACTTCTTTTATTCTACCTTCTGCATCATAGATCACTTTTGGCTCGCGCATATCAAAGTCGATGCGCCCTGCTTTCAATCGCGCAGCCTTCTGTGCCTTCGCAAGCGACCAGACTCGCCCAAGCATGCTGTCGGATTCATCCAGCATGGTTTCTGCCAGATCGTAGGTGAGCCGCTTGTCCACGCGTATCACGGACTTGTAGATCTGATACTTTAGAATCTCCCCTGTGTCTGGACGGACGTCCATTTCGCAGGTGAATGCCAGTCTGTTCCTTTCAGCGATGAGCGAACAAAAGTTTTCTGAAAGAACAGGAGGCAACATTGGTACCACTCGATTGGCAAGATACACCGAGGTAGCTCGACGCGCCGCTTCACGATCCAGGTCTGTTCCAATCCTTACGTAATGCGAAACATCTGCTATATGAACATAAAGTTTCCAGAGCCGCGGAGACTCTACCTTCAGACTGATCGCATCATCAAAGTCCTTCGAGTCAGGCCCGTCGATGGTGACCGTGTAAAGATCCCGTAAATCAATGCGTGAATTCCAATCAAAGACATTCTCCGGTTTTACTTCTGAAGCTTCCTGATCATATTCCGGTAAACCTTCTACTTCTGGATACACCGGATCGAGATTGTGCTTCATGAGAACACGCGCATAATCCGGATCCATATCCGTATCGCTTTCAAACCGAACAAACTCAGCTTCCGGCAAAGGTAGACCCATGTGCATGATGGTCTTCCCAGGCATGCGAACCACAACGACCACATCTTGCTTCATCCTGCTTACCAGATCCGCAGGTAGTCGCGGGGTCGCCAAACAGGCCGTTATGCGAGAGTGTATATCAAGAAGAACGCCAGGAATTCCGCGATGAACTGGTTCGCTGAGCAACTTCATTCGATAAAGCTCACGCGCTTTCTCCCGAATCTCAATGACCTCTCCTTCGAATCGATCTCTGGTTTTGTCTGTGAGCTTCACGAGAACAAGATCGCCGGTCAGTGCATTCATGCTTTTGGCTGCCGGAATGAACAAATCACGAGACGCAGGATCTGCCCCTCTCACGGCACCAAAGACCGCGCCAGAAGGAGAAAGAGATGCTTTGGCTACGGCCGCAAAGGGACTCGCAGGAATGATCTTATTGCCATCGGTTCGTACCAGGTTCAGTAGCTTTAGTTCGGCGAGCAGTACGTCGACTTCGGATTCGGCCTGGTAACCCCTTACCTGCCGACTTTTTCTAAAAGATTTTGCTTTTGCTTTGAACGCGCCCGTGCTGCTAAAAGCAGACAAGACTTCTTTGCGAGGGAGCTTACGCCCTGCATTTTGTTCCAGGTATCGCAACAATCGCGATGCTGTACTCATTTTATATTAAATCCTCCAGGATACCTGGCCTCGGCCGGATCCTTACGTAAATAGTAGGGGAACAATTCCTGATAGGAGCCTGACGCCGGCATCTCCGAATGCGCGGCAAAAATCCATGCCGCCTCCGGCTCCTTCAGCTGACGCGAATCTCCTCCGTTGCGAGCGCGAAACGTATCCGGGTCATCACAATACACCGGCAAACCTGACGCGGCAACTTCCTCTGCGGTTAAATCCTGTACGGGAATCAGATCCATTTGCGTAGCGCTGAGTCCAGACTCTGGAATTATCTTTGTATAAAAACGGTTTTGTTTTCCGTCAATGCACACCGCGAAGGGACCTGGCTCCATATTTCGAATCGGCAGCGAATAGCACGTCAAAGTTCCGATCCCTCTTACAGGTACATTCCAGAGTTGCGCCAGATCTCTTGCTGCGCTCACGCAAATGCGAATCCCTGTGAATGATCCAGGACCCGTAAGAGTCACAATCTCTGAAGGTCGCTTAACGTTAGCGGCAGATAAGACTTCCTGGATCGCAGGAAAAAGATTCTGGAACGCTTCGCGCGGAGCTTTTCGCACGATCTGATATTGATTCTGTTTTGAAAAAAGACCGACTACAATGTGGGTGTGAGTGGTATCAATGCAAAGACAGTAATTGTTCACCCTGCCTTCTATAGAACTGAATGTGCCTGAGGCTGTCATCCTTTTCATCAATGGAAATTTCGACCAGAAATACGGGAACTCCGGGCCCAATATGAGGTAGAGCGCGATCTCCCCACTCTATGGCGTGCACGGTTGGAGCGTGATCGACGCGATGCCAGTCTTCCAGAAATCCCAACTCTTCGAGCTCTGCGACTTTCTGCAATCGGTACAAGTCGTAATGATGAAGCACTCCGCGCGACCCTTCATATCGATTGTGCAAATTAAATGTAGCGCTATTGATATTCTCGCGAATCGACATAGCTCGCATGAATCCGCGGCAAAAGGTGGTCTTTCCAGCACCAGGCTCTCCTCGCAACAAGACCACACTTACTGGAAGGCTTTCGAGGAATTGCGCGAAGAAAGCGCAGCAGGCTTCCTCCATCTGCAGTGCAGAATCAATTTTCCGTAAACTCATCAAAGACTCGGTCAACGACGCCAATCATCGCGGTCGCTTAAATCGCGGCCGGAGAGATTCTTATAAACGACTGCTCCCGCTCCCCAGAAGGAAACCAGCACAACTCCCGCAAAAATCCCAATCCACTTCAGGAGGAAAATACCAGTGATCACAGAAGGAATCTGGACGAGCTCAGGCTGGAATCGCTCCATTATGTCGCGTGCCACACCCGCAAATATGAAAAAAAAGACAGAGAAGACAATCGTATAGAGGACCTTTCGGGCAGCTCGCATGGATCAGATTCGTCAGAGAATCGACAAAAACAACTCAAAACCATAGATCGGGGCCGCCGACCAACCGATGTACCGTCTGGGGGTTTGTTTGACAAAAAATGAATCCGAGTTTGTTATCATTATTATAGCGGAGCCACGGATTGGCCCGTCTGATTGTACCGGGGAAGGTGTATGAAAAAGTATCTTGGGATAGGACTCATTCTGGCTGTGAGCAGCATGGCTCCTCTCCGCGCGCAAATCGTTTGTACGGGACCGGGATGCCAGTACCTCCCCCTGAGCCAGGCAACCCTGGATCAGATGTATTACGATTTTAAGACGCAATACACGGACCAGCTCTTCAAGGACATGGCTGCGGCAGGAGTGCTTGCAAACCTGACTGGAGCACCCACCGGAACGGTGAATCTCTACGGCTGGACCATTGGAGCCAGCGCAGGACTGGGTTACATCCCGATAAAAGAAGTCAGCATTCCAATCACAGGCTACGGCGAACTCAAAGACATCCCGCGCGCTGGCGGCGCAGTCAACCCTCGTATCTTTTTTGGAGCGAATGTAGGCTGGCTCCTCAACCAGGCGTATGATCCGTGGGGTGATGGAGAATCCTCTGAGCCATTTTTCCTCTCCCTCTCTCGATTCGACTTGTACGGCTCATTCATCCAGGACCGAAGGCACTATGTGATGCAAGATAGCGGGCAAGTTACTGTAAACACCCGTAATCTCGGATTTGATGTGCGATATCATCTTGTAGAAGGCAAACCTCTGGCAGCCGGTCCACTTCTTCGCTTCCTCGGCGTGTCTGTTGGTGCTGGTTATCACACGGCCGCGATGGACATCACCGCCATACAGAATCAGAATCAGAAAATGAAAATCACCCTGACAGGTGGTTCCAATTTGATCTGGGACGGCGCCAATCAGGGGAAGATACAAACCCAGGTAAAATCCATGCCGCTTGAAATCATGACTGGTCTGCAAATTCTCTATGCGTTGAACATGTCGTTTGGTGGAGGAATGAGCATCAATCGTGGATCAGCAGATGTGACACTGACTCGACTCGGTCCTGTTTATCTGTCTAACGACTCAGCAGCACTGCTTGCGGCCGCCACCGGGCAAACAGTCGCCTCTTCCGCGTATAATTCCTATCTGACAATGCAAGTAACGGGAAGTGGGCAGGCTCCGCGTAACATGGCGTATGCGAAACTGGGACTGGACTTCAACATTCTCTGGTTTAAGATTTTCGCAGAAGGTCTGTGGGCTAAACGCGCTTACGGTGCAAACCTTGGCGTTCGCTGGCAAATGTAGGATCTACCTGGAAAGAAGCGGCTGGAGAAGGCGTCCGAAAGTCTCGTAGCCCTTGTCATTGAAATGGACCTGGTCCACCTTTCCGCCTGGAAGGCGAAAGTAAAATTCTTCCTTGAGTTGCGGCTTGTCTGAATCAGAAAGAGCAGGCCATAAATCCAGATACTCAATCCCTTCGTCCCGCGTCAGGTACTCCAGCTTGCGATTGTAGTAGGGAGTGATGCTGTTTGCTTTCCACGATACTACCGGTGGTATGCTGACCATGATGATCCTTACGCCGGGCAATGATTCCTTCAAGGTCTTGAAAATGCTTGTGGTGTTTGCGAGAACCGTACGCATGCATCTGCCCTGCAGTATGTCATTTCCGCCAATCACTATCACAACCGTGGAAGGATGAAGGGCCACCACATCCGTATCCAAACGCGCGAGCAATCCACCCGATGTATCTCCACCAATGCCGCGGTTAGCGACATCCAATCCTGGCAGATACGCTTGCAGACGAGGTCCCGCGAAAAGGGCGATGGTGGAATCACCGGTCAAAACAATGCGCGCACTCTTTCTGTTCTCGTTGCCCCAGTTCTGCCTGACAGCCTGCTTGATGAGCCCAAATCCAGGATCGACTTCAACGGGCAGAGGCGTCTCTGTGCATTTGAATTCGCGCTCCAGGTAATCCTGGCCCATAGAATTGCCACGAGGCTCCGCTACTCTGCAGGCGGAGACAACGACCAGCAGAATGGCGACTAACGTTAAGCGCTTAAAAACGAATGTCATGATACGATGATGCTGCCCGGTTTTGCCGGCTCCCTGAATATGCGAAGTCCTTTGAGTTGGCGCTGCCTGCGCTTTCGAATGAATCTTTTGAAGATCGCCTTGATGAAATTTCTGCGTCTCTTTTTCATCCCGTATTCGTCCAGGAAGTCGCGCACAAGAGGATACACATCATCGCGCGCACGATCCCCCAGAACGATTCCTGTGTGACAGTAGTCGCAATGGAAGCCGGTTGCTTTTCCAAGAAGTCTAAATTCCTTGATCTTACTTCCGCATTGTTCGTAAGCAAACCTGACAGATTCTGCAGGAGCAATGTGATCACGAGTACCGGCCAGGAAGAGTGCAGGCGCTTTTATGTTTTTAAATCCGTCTCTGTAACTGTGTGAACCATCCCGAGTGTGCTCCACTCCACTCTTGATCCAGTCGAGGAACTGCGAGATGAGTCCTGCTCCAATATTCTCAATCCCGTTCTTCATCAATCTGCGAATGGTTACTTTCGAAATATTTTCTGAATCATATACAATGTTGTCAATGGGAGTCAGAAACCTGCCTGTGAGCGGGGAGATGATCTGTGCACCAAACTTCATATCAAGCACTCGAGGAAGCCACGGCATGTTCGCAATCGCACCCCAGATGGTCGTCTTCGCATGATCAATCTTCCCGGGACTGGCCAGTGCTGTGAAACAGGCAATGTCTTCTGAACCAGGAAGTTCTCTGCCCAGAAATCCGTACATAATCATGGATCCCATGCTATGACCCACCCAGTTTACTTTGGGTGCACCGGTCAGTTCTTTGACCCTGCGAATCACTGCAGGCACATCATACATAACTATGTCATCAAAATTGAAATCGCGGTATCTGCCTTTGGAAGAATGATACGACTTTCCGCATCCGCGCAAACTCAACACGAACACTGGATATCCATTCTGTTTCAGAAAGTATGGAAGGCTGTGCGCTTCGTCCAGATCCACTCCGTATTTGTTCACCGCAATGCCGTGAGACATGATCACAGGATAGGCGTTTGCTTTGGGGTAGCGCGGCATGTGAAAATGCATCGCTATGTTCCAGCCATCGTCCGTGTGCGCGTAAAAGAGCTGATCGGCAATGTCCCGCGTGCCGTAGAGTTTATCCCACCAGTAGAGGAAGAACGGATAAAATAGGACCAGGACGGCCAGAAACGCCGCCATGACGAGCGCAGCTGTGCCCGCGAGAAATGCAAAAAGCAAAATGATGATGATCGAGACCAGGATGGTCAGCGGATCTTTGCGTTTTTTGATGGGACCAAACAAGGTGCTTTACAAAATGCGTCGAGAGTGCCCTTGAGCAACTAAAATATGCAGAGCGAAAGCGGCGGTTACCAGACCTTTCAGGGTCCCTTTTTCTCCATTCGGCTCCCATCTCACTGGGAAATCGAAGTGATCGAGAATATGCCCGCGTTTTTTGACCCGGAAGGCAATGGAGTGCTGCAGGTTGCGGCCTTGAAAAGACAGGGTCAGGATTATGATATCCAGGCAGAACTCGAGCGATATCTGGCGCAAAATCAAATTGAAGCAGATCCGGAGCGAATGTCCAGGTTTCGCCTGCCATCCGGCCTGAACGGAATTGCAGTTGAGTACATCGTGGATAACCGATTCTGGATGGTCAACGCGTTGGGCGCGGGGAATCAATGCTTGCTTGCAATTTATAACTCAGATGAAGTACCGGACCAGGGCATGGCCATGCTAATATCGGAAGCTCTTGCTTCCATAGAGTTCATGCATTCATGAAACGGATTGTGGTACTTGCTTCTGGTCGTGGATCCAACTTTCGCGCAGTTCTTTCGGCCATCGAGGATCATCGCATCGCAGGCGCGCACATCCTCGCTCTGGTCTCTGATCGATCTGGAACAGGAGCAGAACAGATCGCGCGCGATGCGAACATTCCCATCACTCTTGTAGATTATTCAGACAAATCGAAGCGCGCGTCCTCGGACGAAAATCTAACAAAAGTCATCTCGAATCTCGCGCCGGATTGCGTTCTTGCACTCGGGTTTATGCGAATCCTCCCAGAAAAATTGGTTCTTGCCTTTCGTCACAAAATCATCAATGTACACCCTTCCCTTCTTCCTGCTTTTCCAGGAATGAATGCGCAAAAGCAGGCGCTCGAATACGGCGTTCGCGTAACGGGAGCAACGGTGCATTTTGTGGACACTGGAGTGGATACAGGCCCAATCATTCTACAATCTGCGGTTCAAGTTCCCGCAGGGGCAACTCTGGAAGAAATCACGGACCTCATTCAGGCAGAGGAACATCGCATCGTAGTGCAGGCTCTGGATCTTTTTCTCAAGGATCAAATCCAGGTGGACGGCAGAAAGGTACTCATAAAATAACCAGGAAAACAGCATGATTCAGATCAAAAGAGCGCTCATCTCAGTTTCAGACAAAACCGGCCTAAACGATTTCGCAAGATTCCTCGCAGGAAGAGGCGTAGACATCATATCGACAGGAGGGACACTGAAGACTCTGCAGGAAGCAGGGATCAAAGCGAGGGCGGTGGAAGAGGTCACCGGTTTTCCTGAAATCATGGACGGAAGAGTAAAAACTCTTCACCCAAAGATTCACGGCGGCCTTCTCTCTTTGCGAGACAAACAATCGCACCTGGACGCAATGAAAGCGCAGCAAATAGAAGGGATTGATCTTCTGATTGTGAATCTTTATCCATTTGCCGCGACCATCGCACGCGACGCGTCTTTTGAAGATTCCATTGAAAACATAGACATTGGTGGACCGGCCATGCTGCGCGCCGCAGCCAAGAACTATCGCTTTTGCGCGGCAGTAACGGACCCTTCTGACTATTCCAGACTCAAAGAGGAAATCGAAAGAGCGGGCGGTATTCCTGAGAAGATGTCCTTGAATCTCGCGCGACGCGTTTTCCATCACACAGCAGAATATGATTCGCTGATTTCTCAGTACCTCGATCAGATCGAAGCAGTAAAATTTCCAGACTCACTTACAATTGCATTTCGCAAGGTGCAACCAATGCGCTACGGCGAAAACCCGCATCAAGAAGCTGCCTACTATCGTCCTCTGATCGACATAGAACGCGAAAGAAGAACCGGTGGCCTGTGGCATCAAATTCAAGGCAAAGAACTGTCGTATAACAACATGTTAGACGCGAACGCAGCTCTGATGAGCGCCCTTTCCCTCCCGGGACATGGAGTTGTCATCGTAAAGCATTTGAATCCTTGCGGAGTCGCTCTTGCATCTATGGATCCGGCGCTCGGTATCTTTGGCGCAACTCCGGGGCAGGAAGGATCGGCAAACGTTCAGACTTTTCAAGGTGGAATGCCAGAAGCGTTTCGCCTTGCGCGCGCCTGCGATCCAGTCAGCGCGTTTGGCGGAGTGATCGCTCTTACGGATCTGGTGGATCTGGAAACAGCAAATCTGATCAATGAGAATTTTGCGGAAGTGATCATCGCGCCAGGGTACTCTCCAGAAGCTCTGGATGCGTTTTCCGCGAAGAAAAATCTAAGGCTCCTCGAAATCAAGAGACCAGAGCGATTCCTCGCTCCGGGGATGGAGCTTCGCCTGAATGAACTCGGGCTACTCTATGAAGACATGGATCACACCTACGCACCCAGATCTACCTGGAAGGTCGTTACGAATCGGGCGCCGGAAGCCGCAGAACTCAATGCCCTGGAGCTTGCCTGGAGAGTTGTGAAGCACGTAAAATCCAACGCGATCGTCTTTACGAATGAAAGGTCCACACTTGGAATTGGGGCGGGTCAGATGAGTCGGGTCGATTCAACTGAAATTGCTGCCTCCAAAGCTAAAAAGGCGGGGCTTTCTCTGGCCACGTCCTGTGTTGCTTCGGATGCATTCTTTCCTTTCCGTGACGGAGTGGACGCTCTGGCTCGCGCGGGAGCACGCGCCGTGATCCAACCGGGTGGATCTGTGAGAGACGAAGAAGTGATTCAGGCTTGCAACGAACACGGCATTGCTATGGTATTTACCGGGATGAGACATTTCCGACATTGATATGGACCCGCATAAGCGATGCCTGTTAGATACAGGTCTGCACCAGAAGTGCCTGGCAAATTGCAAATCTGCAATTCAGGACAACAGGTGGCAGTCCAATCTCATGAACTCGTGCATCGCGCTACAAAAGCTGGAACTCTTCCAACAAGGTAAAAATTCATTCGGTGTAGCACAAAGTGCGTTCCTCCAGGGAGACGCAAAGCTCATAGATCAATTCATTTCTCAGTCGGAGGCCAACGTAGACCTCGCGCGCTATTTTCTTGGCGTACAGAAACCAGAAGATTCCATCAGCATTGCAAGCTCCCTGAAAGCGGATGCTCTCTATATAATATTCAAACGCGACTACGCAGTTTTTCTGCAAAAGCAAAAACAAAAGGCACCTGCAGACCGCGAGACCAACAACTACTTCTTACAGAAAGCCACCCAGTACTGGTCCAAACTTCCCGTCGCCAAAATCTGTACGGTCATTGCCTACATCGTGCGAGAGAAAAAAGACGTAAGTAGTGCGGCGCAATTTATGGTGCTTATTCCGTCCAGCGTCATCTCCCGCTTTCCGGAACTCTCCGGCTTGACAGAAGATGAAGAAAGGGAACTATTCCTGGGGCTGGAGGGAGATCTTTTCACCTTACCGCTGTTATCCCCTGGCATATACGATCACATGATGACCCTGTTTGCAGAACAGCCGGAAATTTCCATGGTGCTCGCGGGAATGGAAGAGCTCGTAAAAAGACGATCCGTTGTGATATCAACTACAGACAATATGGTGGAGTATTACAACAAAACCAATTCACGACTTTCCCTTCCTGCCCTCTATTCCGAACTATTTGGAATTGAATTCGAACTCGCGGCGGAAGTGCTTCATCATCTGGTGGAACATCAGGTCATCACGACAAACGAAAGAAATACTCTGCTGGAATTTTTGAAATCGGGCAAGCTCGACTTCATCCGACAAATGAGAGAAGACATTTTGTCCGTCTCACCGCTTCCGCGCACAGACTAAAGTGCGAATTTTTTTCGAAGGTCGTCTATCTGTGGTTTGAACTGGTTCCACATCGTAGCTGGATTGTGCTGAAACGTAGCATACACACCCTGGCGGCATAGATCCACAATTTCACTCACCGTAAAATTCAACGACTTGTGGAATTTGAAATACTCATCTGAAAGAGTGACGTGAAAGATCTCCGGGTCATCCGTATTCACCGTGCAAATGATCCCTTCTTCATAGTAACGACGGACAGGATGATCTTTCTCACGACGAACATATTTGCCTGTGAAGATATTGCTGGTCAGGCAAATCTCAATAGGAATTGCCTTCTTACGAATCAATTCAAGCAGTGCTGGATCTTGAACTGCGGATGTGCCATGTCCGATTCTCTCAGCTTTCAAAAGTTCTACAGTGTCCCGAATGGACCATGGGCCGTCATCCTCACCGGCGTGCGCTACCGTGCGAAGCCCTTCGGCCTGGGCCTGTGCGAAGACATCTCTGTAATCACGCGCCGGGCCCATGAGCTCTGCTCCGCCCAGCCCAATTCCAATGATAGAAGGGCGCGGATTGGACAATACTCTTTGCAGGTTTTTACTCGCGTTTTCTGGGCCAAATGTGCGCGAAACGTCAATGAGGAAACGAACGTCCGGCCCTCCGCTGTTTCGACATTCTCGCGAAAGCGAATCCAGTGAGTCCGCAATGTCCCGGTAATCCAATCCATTTTGAATCATTCGCGAGGGAGCAAGAAATACTTCCGCATAACGAATGTTATTCGATTCAAGATACTGCCTGAGATTCTTGAAGATCAATGCGAAGTCTTCGGCCATCTTGATAGAGTCGATAATGAAAAGAAAGAGTTTGATGAACTCCTGCAAATTCGTAAATTGATAAAGCTTCTTTAGTTGTTCGGATTCGTATGGAACACCATTCTTGTCCAGCATGCCCTGAAGCGTCTGCTGATTGATGCAGGCTTCCATATGCAGGTGGATTTCAGTCTTGGGCATGGCCCGAATGAATTCCATGATTTTCTTGTCTTCGGAAGTGAGCTCGTATTCTTTCTTTTCGCGGTCGACCGTAATTCGCGACGCAGTAGCAACGTCAACGGAAGCAATGTCATTGAGGAGGTCTTCGGGGATATGTTCTACTTCAAGTTCTTCGAGTTGAATTTTCTCATTGAGCAATTCATTGATATGGCGATCAAACGCCACTTGCATTCCGGAAGTAAACGCTCTGTTGGCGGGTAGACGGGCCCGGAGACGGCGGAGCTCTTCGACGTCGCGATCGAGCGTGCGAATTCTCTGCAAAACATCGTCGAGTCGCATTACCATGGTTATACCTTGAAGTCCTGGAGAGCTTCTTCAATGAATCCAATCAACTGACGCATCTGGTCAAGCTGATCTTTGTCCTTCACGTCCGGGGACGCGGCCAGGCGATCTACTGTTTCGCGAGCGTATCTGCAGTATTGGTGGATTCGCTTCACGCGATCCTGTAAAGACATGAACGTCCGATTCAAATGAGCCGCGTGTTCCTGGAGCTCATCATCCTTTCGCAGATGTACTCTGGTGGAAAGGTCACCGGCTGCAATGGCCGCGAGAGTCTTTTCAAGATGAACGAGTGGACCGGCGAGCCTGGAAGAATAGAGCATCAGACTCCAGCCAACACCCACGAGAGATGCTACAAAGAGCAGAGCCACTCCGCCAATCCCCAGCCAGCGAAGTTCGTCCATGGAATACTCATGACGACCGGTGGTTGCAGACCAGATCACAACCATGGCGGCCGCGGACAACACGGCAAGAGGAAGCATGGCCCGACGCACCAGGCGAAGCTGAAATTTATACCGGAGCGATGTCCGTCTTGCGCTGCGCTTCTGCTCCATGTCAGGAGATGACGGTCAACAGGCTCTGCGCCTGTCGGTTACCGGGGTCAAGTTGCAGTGCCCGATCCAGGAGTTCCTGAGCACGCGACGCATTTCCCAGCTTCTGATACAGATCCGCCATATTGATCAAGTTTGGAATCCGGTTCGGGTTGATTTCGTATACCTTCTGGGCGGCCTCAAGGGATCGCTCATATTCGCCCATTCGTTTGTGCGCGATGGAGAGATAAAGCCAGAAATCAGCAACGTGCGGATCGTGTTCCAGGTAATTGCCCAGGATTTCTATTGCCTTGGGATAATCGCGATCCTTGAAAGTGAGCACAGCAAGAATCTTATTCAGAGCAGGAACATCTCTTCGCATCGCGTATGCTTGTCTGAGCAACTCCAGCGCTTCTTCGTGCTTTCCCTGACGTGCGAGCCTTCTACCTTCCTGGAAAAGTTCTTCGAAACTGCCCAGTTCCTCTACGTCTTCGAAGTTCATGTCATCTTCGTCGTCCGGGTCAATGTCGATGATCACTCTCTCCGGCGCAGCCATGGCTACCGGTTTGGATTCAGTCGGACCTGAAGTTCCGGCTGCAGTCACGCCTTTGAATTCAATGCGAAGGAAGGAAAGGTCGTCTGTCAATTCGCCCGTTGCGAGGAGTCTTTCCAGAATCGTATTCAAATCCGCGCGAGATTCTTCTACTCTCTTCAAGATTAAGAATTCGTCTTCGTTGATCGTTCGTGTGGATGCATCTGGAGTAAGGTCAATGTCGTCGCGACCGTCCGATCCCATCAAAACCACGTCACCTGGTTGAAGCTGGAAATTCCGAACGCGGAATGGAATTTCTGACTCAAGACCTACTTTTCGCAACTGGAGGTCTTCTTCAATGAAGGAGGCTTTTCCATTTCTATAGAGAATCTGGAAAGGATGCTCCGCGTTCCAGTACCACATTTCGCCTGTCACTTCATCCACGATGGACATGACGACCGAGATCACCATCGATCCGTTGAATGCAAGGAAGACGGAATGAACTTCTTCGTACACATCTTTCAACCATTGCTCTGGAGAAATCGTAAGTACACGATTGTTCTTCGCGGAACGAGCCAGGATGGAGTTCATCACAACACCCATCACGAGGGATCCACCGGCACCCTGCATGGATTTACCCATCGCATCTCCGTTCAGCGAAACTACATATCTACGCTCCGGATGCTTGGAGAAGCGAAGGTTACCGGTGATGCAAATATCACCACCCAGTTCCGATTGCTTGTTTCTGAATTCAAAGTGCTTCTTTTGACGAAGCAGAAATTCGGTGGTCACGGAGCGAGATTTGTTTGCATTGAAGAAAAGCGGTTTTGCAAGAAGAGAAGTGAGGAAGTAGTCCCCATCCTGCTGGATCTTCAGTGCATGCACCACTTCCAGGGTCTTGTTCAATTCTGCCGTGCGAGCCTGAACTTTCTCCTCCAGGTTGGCGGCGTAGTCTTCTAGCTTGGCGCGCGCATCCTTGATGGATGCAACCATGGAGTTGAAAGACGTAGTGAGAAAGCCGATTTCATCCTGAACTTTGACCGGCACTTCTACTGTCAGATCGCCCTGATTCACCTTGGTCACACCACGCAGAAGTGAATTGAGTGGATTGACAAGACTCCCTCTGAAGAACAGAGGATAGAGGACGACCAGAACAACCAGAACGATCAACAAAATAAAGACGAGGCGTTTGGCCGCAGGATGAACGAATGCGCGATACTCCTGATAGGAATATCCAACTTCGTGCATCGTTCCGGTGCCTGCATCGTACACGTTGAAAGCTACAAAATGCTGATTTCCATCCGGGCTCTGGCGATAGACCCTGGTGTGATCCGGACTGAATCGCGCGAGGTATTTAAGAATTCCCTTCTTGAGTGTCACCGGTGGCATATCCGGATTTTGTTTCATGTATTCCTGAATGCCCGGAACAAAGAATGCAAAGTACTTGTTTGCCTTGCCCAGATGTTTCATCAGCTCTTCGCGAAAGTGACTATCGGAAGGAATGCCTGAGATTCGGTTTGTGTTGATGAACGCCTCTTTGTCCAGGCGAGCCATATAGTCATTGATAGAGCCTTTGAGCGCGTCATCATTGGGCGCTTGCTTTGCTGCGTCCTCGAGAGCCGCTTTGTAACCGGCAAACTCAACGTGGCTATCACGCACAATATTCGCAACGGCATCGCGGAACTGAGGCTGTGCAGAGGCGGACTGTATCTCTTCGAAAATACGAGTGTTCAGCAGGGCCGGTGTTTGCGCTACAAAATCGACACGCTTGCTTTCCGGCAATTGCGCATAACGTTCCGATTGATACGACTGATCGATGGTCTTTTTCACAGGCTCAAGGGCCACAATGTATTCGATCGTTGGATGAACATCTGCTCCATCGAGTGCGCGAAGCATGTATTGAACTCGTAACGCATCGTATTCCTCTTCGCGATCCGTCATGGTAACGAGACTCACGCCCTGCATCATCACGAGGAACGTCACAAGAGTGATACCAACGATCTTGGCCATGAATGTGGAACGATCTTTGGTCGTGTTCATGTAGGTGAGGATCACCATGAAGAAACCACCAACAATCGTTAGTACAAATACGAGAAGGAACGTCCCCCGTTCCACTACACCATCGCGGCTTTGAATGTTGAGAATAGCAGGGATGACCGACGCAATCAGGAGTGATGCGATGATCAACACGATCGCATAACGTTCCTTTGTCTTTACGATCACGAACTTCCAGATACCAAATCCGGGCATGCACAGAACAAAGGCAAAGATCAGGAATCCAACATACTTGCTGGCCTTTTCCAGATCAAAGTCCCAGTAGTGAGCAGAGAAGTGAAACTTACGATCTGCACCTACGCTCGCATACATGAAGAGAGCCAGAGCACCGAGGGAAAGAGCCCACATGGCCACCCCGGTCCAGCGAGTCAGACCTGGTTTGTTGTTTTCAGGAAAGCGAAGGAGCCATTGCACAAAGTGAACAATAGCTGGAAGAACAAAGCCTACAGTCACCCAGCGATGGTAAGCAGCGATATCGCTATAGAAAGACTGACTGATTACATAGCCAAAAACAAAGAAGGACATGAACATGAGTCCAATGCCCATGTGCGTTGTGCTTTTTGTCTTGTGTGGGAGCGCTAAGAGGAAAGCTCCACAAATGAAGTTAAAGATGAAGCAGATGATCGCGCCAATGGCGAAGTAGTTCAGGTAAATACTGTGGCGATTGAGAAAATCTAAGGCTTCCAACGCAACTCCCCATGGACCGGGAACGGCCGATCCATCATTTATAGTTCGGCAAATCGGGGAGTGTCAACAGTATTTTTAGAGGCCTACAGAGCCACAACTGTGTCTGCTTTTTGCTGTCTTCTTGCTGAAAGTTCGTCCATTGCAGTGCGCTGGAGGATCAGACGAGCCAGAGCAACATCCAATCCATGGCCGCCCCTGTGCGCAATTACATGAGCGTGAATGGGGCGTCCCATGAGATACAGATCGCCTACGAGGTCCAGGACCTTATGGCGAATGCATTCGTCTGAAAAGCGAAGACCTTCGCGGTCCAGGTAACCATCTTCTGTGAGCACAACTGCGTTGTCTGCGGAAGCACCTTTGATGAGTCCCTTCTTGCGGAGAGCCTCCACATCTGTCAAAAAGCCAAAAGTGCGCGCATCCACTACTTCTTCCAGGAACGTTCTGCTGTCCAGATCCATGCTGATGGACTGACCACGTAGCTCCGGATGCGGAAAATCAATGGTACATGTAACGCGAAATGAGTCAGAAGGAAGGGCTACAATATAACGATCTCCGTCCACTACCCAGACTGCCTGTGCAAGGCGAATCGGCTCCAGTTCGGCTCCAAGCTCTCTAACGCCTACTTTTTGGATTTCCTGCACGAAGATACGCGAAGAGCCGTCCAGAATAGGAACTTCCTGGGAATCGAGCTCGAGGATCGCATCTGTCACGCCAGTGGCTGCAAGGGCCGCGAGAAGATGCTCTACCGTCTGAACTTTCCAATTTTTATTGCTCAGAGTAACAGCCTGACGAGTGTCCACAGCATTGAAAGGGGTCACTTCGATTGGGCCACGGTGATTGGGGCTTTGAAAAACAAGACCGGTGCCGGCTGGAGCTGGTTTGATGCGCAAATTGGCGGCTTCACCTGAATGCAGGCCGATGCCGTCGATGTGGACGATGCCGCGCACAGTGGCACGTTTCGTCAGACCGGGATGTGTTGCAGATACAGTCATAGGCTTCTGCCCCCCCTAACGCAAGACCCGTACCAGGGGAGCCCTTTCACAAAAAACGCCGCAATTTGGCCATTCTGTGCAGATTTTGGGGGCGAGACCGCAAATCGGCCTTGGTCAGCCATTGCCGGGAATGAGACATAATCTGTCCCGATTGTAGTAAGGGCGCACTCAGTGATGCGGTTCTGCAACACGACCCTGGACAGGCTTCTACCGGATTCTAATCGCCCTCCAGGTGCTGGCCGACTGCCCGCCTGTGTATGTTCCTTCCAGCTTTTTGGCATCATCTGAGAGAGTTCCCTGATAATCCTGCCTGAACGGCCCTGGAGCGCCAATCTCCTGGCATCTCTGCGCCTGGCAGGCACGCACAAATGTGATCCGATTGCCGGCTGTTTGGACTGCGAAAAGGGGTTCTGGAACACGACGCCCCCAGTTCTGAAAATGAATCGTGGCTCCAGGACCACCGGAAGGGAGAGAGTATATATAGAGGAGACCCTGATGTCCGCTGACGTCTACCTTGTAGGTTCCGAGAAACGACTGGTAAGGCGCTGTTTGTGGATTGGTCGTGCCAGTGTCGGCCATCGCACTGATGGTCGCTCGTTCTTCTTCGCAACTGTTGTCTTTACCAAGCTGGAACCCGGCAAAAAAAGAAGCCGGAATTACAATTGGAATCAACAGGAACCAGAATCGCCGCTTTTTGCTTGGTTCCTCTTCTTGAGAGCGTGCGGCATACTCGAACAGGTCTGGATCATCCTTCTTGCGGAAGAATTTTTGGAGAAAGCCCATGTATCTTCTCATCGGCTCAAAAGAGAACAGATTGAGCCTTATGTTCGTGACTGGAAACGCAATCCCGCGAGTTTGACCCGATGTCTCCCGAAGCACACGAAAGATCCATCCTGCTGATCCTTGCAGGCATGCAATTTACGAACATCCTGGATTTCGTGATCATGATGCCCATGAGCGCTACGTTCATCCAGGTTTTTCACATTGAGCCGGCGCAATTCGCCATTCTACTGAGTTCCTATTCTACGAGCGCCGCCATCGCAGGAGTACTGAGCGCATTTTTCGTGGATCGATTCGACAGAAAGACTGCAGTGCTCATTGCCTACGGTGGATTCCTGGTTGGAACTCTACTCTGCGCGCTTTCGCAAGAATACTCGCAGCTGATGGCCGCTCGCGTTCTCGCCGGTGCATTTGGAGGTGTTCTGGGAGCCCTCGTGCTTTCCATGGTCAGCGACGCCGTTCCAGAATCTCGTCGAGGACAGGCCGTGGGTATCATCATGGCTTCTTTTTCAGTGGCGACCATCGCTGGAGTTCCGGCTGGATTGCTTCTGAACGAAGTTCTCAACTGGCACGTTCCGTTTTATTTCATCACAGCGATCGGCGCGATCATCTGGCCCATCGCTTTTTTACATCTCCCTGCTTTTCGCGGTCACATAGCACCGGTTAAACGATCTGCGCTCGAGACTCTCAAGTCGATGGGCTCCATGATCACGCATGGTTCTCACCTTCGCGCCATGGTGTTGACGGTACTTCTTATGTTTAGCGGCTTCACAGTGATCCCATACATTGCTCCTTATCTCACTTACAATGTAGGACTGGAAAAAAAATATCTGGCTCTGGTCTATTTGTGCGGAGGCCTCGCAACGATCTTCTCTTCTCGCTACGCAGGAAGACTCGCGGATAGACATGGAAAACAAAAAGTTTTCTCCATCATTGGTCTGTTCTCCATCATTCCCATTGTAGCGCTCACGAGTCTGCCCCCTCTTCCGATGGCCGCCATTCTTGGTGTGACTACAATATTCATGATCTTTGTGAACGGTAGATTTGTTCCGGCCATGGCAATGATCACAACCAGTGCTAGACCAAAAGATCGAGGCTCGTTCATGAGCGTTCAATCCTCTGTGCAGCATTTGTTTTCGGGAGTATCTGCAGCAATTGGCGGTGCACTCCTCACAAAAGGTCCCGAGCACACACTGATTCATTATGAATGGGTGGGCTACTTTGCATCCGCCATGACCATCGTTGCAATTGCCTGGGTGTGGACTTTGAAATCACAGGAGACGCCGCGCTGAAACAACGCGATGATGCAGAAGAATTTGTAAAGAACGCTTACAAATTGCTCCAGAAAAAGTTCGGGGATGTAAAATGTCCGCTGACCTATGGGAAACCTCACGAACTGTGCATCGCGGTAATCTTGAGCGCACAGTGTACGGATGCTCAGGTAAACAAGACTACGCCGGCGCTCTTCGCGCGCTTCCCAAATCCTGGGGACTACATATCTGCGCCTTTGAGTGAAGTCGAGAACCTGGTTCACAGCACTGGTTTCTATAGAAACAAAGCGAAGAATATCCAGGGATTTTGCCATTCACTCGTTCACGAGCATGGAGGGGTTGTTCCTCGCACTCTCGCAGAGCTCACTGCAATGCCCGGGGTCGGCAGGAAAACAGCAAACGTAGTTCTTCAAGAATTGTATGGGATCCCCAGCGGGATGGTTGTGGATACTCATGTAGCGCGGCTGTCTCGAATCTTCGGACTTACGAAAAGCAAAAACGCTGTGCAAATCGAACGAGACCTGATGCAAATCGTTCCAGAGAGGATGTGGATGAATTGGTCTCTCTACATGATCTTTCTGGGGCGATCGAATTGCACTGCTCGCACGCGCGACTGCGCGACCTGCATTTTAAAGAAGATCTGCCCGGCCGCGAACTATTGATTTGCCGTTAAATCAGGAGGAGAGGACAGAACTTTCAGAATGGATCGGAATGGTTCTTCCGTCGCCCTGCAACCTGCGAGTTTTTTGCAGAAAGCTAAAAACTGCGGATCGATTTCCTCATCGAGTTTCACAGTCTTTGTAGCTGAATAGTAAGAAACGTCCTGGAGCGCAAAGTCCGTAGTCACTCCAGTGCGAATGATTGGATCCTGCTGGCTCCAACAAATGGAATGACCCCTGAAGGTGAACTGAAACCAGACGAGAGTGTCATTGAGCGTATTCACGAACAGATCAAAATAGGGCTCGCGGCCCTGGAACCAGTGGCGGACAATATCATACTTCAGTTTTTTCTGACTGATTTTCTCAAGAGAGGCCGCCAGCTCTTCTATGGTTTCTTTTTGTTCTGACTGACTCATTCTGCTCGCCAGGATTAGCCTGGATGGTCGTATGACGTTAAAAATATCGGTAAATAGCGCAATTCATATTTAGTAGAACATGCAGGATCATCTTTTTTCACCGGCCGCGCCACTTCCTCAGCGACTGCGGCCATCTAGTTTTGAAGAATTCCACGGCCAGCAATCTCTCATAGACCAGCTCGCCGGGAAAAAACCACACTCGATGATCCTTTACGGACCTCCAGGATGCGGGAAGACAACTCTTGCTTTGCTCCTCGCCAAAAAAGCAACGCTGCCGTTCAGAAGCCTGTCCGCGGTGGCGTCTGGTGTCAAAGAATTGAGAGATGTGATCGAAGAGGCCAGGAAGACCGGAAGAATTCTACTGTTTGTAGATGAAATCCACAGATTCAGCAAGTCACAACAGGATGCTCTTCTGCATGCGGTGGAAGAAGGCTGGCTGGTATTGATTGGAGCCACCACAGAGAATCCGTCGTTCGAAGTAATTTCTCCTCTGCTTTCTCGCTGCCAGGTCTACAAACTGGGAGCGCTTTCGAGTGAAGACCTGGATCGGATCCTGGAGCGAGCCCTTATGCAGGATTCATTGCTCAAAGGAAAAACTATAGAGGGAGAGGCAAGGGAAGCTCTCATTCAATTTGCGGGAGGGGATGCTCGCAAGCTACTTCGAGTGGTTGAAATAGCGGCAGAAGAGCCAGACATCATCACTCTCGAGGCTCTGAACAAATCCATACAGAACTTTGCGAGGCAATATGATCGCGCGGGTGAAAACCATTACGACGTAATCAGCGCTTTCATCAAATCCATGCGCGGTTCGGATCCAGACGCGGCGCTCCTCTATCTGGCGATCATGATCGATGCTGGTGCGGATCCTCTTTTCATCGCTCGCAGAATCATCATATTTGCCTCGGAGGATGTGGGAAATGCTGCACCGCAAGGGCTGCAAGTAGCTGTGTCTGCCTTTCAAGCCCTGGAAAGAGTAGGAATGCCGGAAGGCAGAATCATTCTTGCGCAGGCCGTGACGTTTCTCGCCTCGTGTCCGAAGAGCAATGCCGCCTATCGTGGAATCGATGCGGCCCTTGAGTTCATTCAAGGAAAAAGAATCTCAGTTCCAAATCATTTGCGAAATGCTCCCACCACTACGCACAGAAAAGAAGGCGCAGGAAAAGGTTACAAATATCCGCACGAATATTCAGGTCACTACGTCGAACAGGAATACATGCCGGATGACATTCGCGCTCAATTCTATTTTCCAACAAGGGAAGGCCAGGAAGTGAGGCTCTTAGAGAGACTGCGAATGCTTTCGCGAAAGGACAGGAAATACGAATGAGGCCGCAACCGTTTCTCCTGGCCATTGGGTATCTTCTCCTGGCAGTGCCCGTCATGGGGGAACCCTGGACTCAGTTCAAAGTCAAGAAAGCTTTCATTAGCCCGGAAACATACCAGGAAAATAAAGATACTTTCAGTGATCCTGAATTCGGATGGAATGTATTTTGCGAAAATGATCTCATCATGCGGGCGGGTCTCTACGATCTGCTCTTCAGTCCTCCGTGCAAAGGCAAGATCGTACTGTACTTCGTTGAGAGGGACGTGGTCTGGGATGACAAAATTACGCCCTTTCCAGTGGCCTTGCAACCGGAGAAACAACGACTCGTTGACGGGGAAGACGAATTCGAAATTCAACTCTCCTCTTACAATCCAGATTCAAATTCAGGCCCGGATTCAATCACTCCGCGAATTCTCAAGGACGGAGAAGTCGTCAAAGACCATGTGTCTTTTCTGGACGGTGATCGCACAGACACATTCGCTTGTCCTGCCGGCATAACACTGCTTATGCGAAGCTCTCTGTCTGTTCAGACAGAAGCGTCCGCTCTCTGGACAGACGATTCACAGAAACTTTCCCGAATAGACTCGAAGGACAACGTGCGTATTTTGAGCCCTCCTGGATTTGCGGTGTCCGACTACACCATTGCATGCGCTGGAAATACATCGATTATGCTTCAGACTCTTAGCAAACTTGCGTCGGAAGACAAAGGGTTGTTTCGCTCTGCCAGACAGCTCATCGATTCAAACGCAGAGGCTCAAAAATACTGCAATTCCAATCTGCTGGAGCCCGTGTGTATTTACAGACAATACATGAGTCAGAAAGGAGATCGGATTCGCCTGGAAAATATGCGACTTCCTCCTGCAGCGAGAGCTGCCTGCAATCAAGCGCGCGAAGACGCAACCTACCTCGAGAATTGAAGAATACGTAAGCCAGACTAGAACTTCACAACAAGCGTGGTGGATTTTTCCGCAATGCCAATGCGCGCCACGGAGCCCGTGTTGAATTGAATGAAATCAGATTCCATTCCATCGGAGAAGATAACACCGGATTCAGACATGTGACTTTCCACACTGATGCTGTTTGTGCCCTCAATGACTCCGGCCACCATTTCAGTCTTACTCCATTTGCTTGCGAAAGGTTCACGAACCATGTAGACCAGCTTCTGATCCTCCCATTCCAGACGCATTCCCGCCAGGGGGGAACCGTCCCCTTGAAATCGAGCAATGCCCCTGGTCTGGTTGAAGAGCGAACTGATCCAGCCCGTGCTGCCCGCAGGAGTGGCCACGAGAATGCCGCTTGACATTTGTCTTTCTGAGCGTTCACCATCATGAATCGTATAACGAGCTGTTATGTGCGACCTGGGCCCGATAAAAAGATCGTTGAATGCGTACAACTTCTGCCCGTCGTTCATATCTACGCGGGCCATGGTGAGGTTTCTCGCCTGAAACTTTCCATTCATGACGGCCTGCACTGCCGCCTCCGTCTGATCCGGCAAAAAGGGTAAAAGAACTCCATCAAAGCGATCGGGGTCTGGATTGATGGCGATCACGGGTTGGCCTTCAAGGTATTTCGCCGTGTTGACCACCAGCCCATCCTGTCCCAGACAAATGATCAAATCCTTTGGAGAAAAAAGATAGTTGGGAAGGAAGTTTCGATCCACGATTTGGATTTTTAGATCCCGCGGAATTGCCTTGAGTACATGATCTCGCGAATGCTCATAGATATCTTCTTCGAGTTCGTAGTCCTGGAAGGATTGGCCGCGTTTTTCTACGTAAAACTTGGCCTGCGCCTTTGTGTTGTATCTCTTGACTGATTCCTGCAGCCTCGTGGGCCGCGTGACTACAACGGCTTTTTCAACAGTGGTCATTCGTCTTTGAGCAAGTTCTGCAGTAAATCCGGCGTGATGTTCAATGTGCCAATCTTCTGAGCATTTTTGGCAAGATCGCGCATGGCGCGACTGATCAGTTTGCGCGATTGCATTTGATTGGCCATCAATACCTCAAGAACATCTGGCGGCAGCTTCATCACTGCTTCGAGTTCTAGTCGCATTGATTCGGCACGAGCTTTCGCGTATTGAATGTTGTTTTGCACTTCCACTTCCACGAGCTTGCGCTTCTTTTCCTCGAGTGCAGTGCGCGATAGCATCTTCTGGTCTTCAATCTCCGCTTTTTTTCTTTCCACGGATTCCACGGTCTTCATCTTTTCTTCTTCTACGGCGCGCTGTTTTTCCTGTACCGCAATCTCAGCGTTCATCTGTTCTTCTCGAATCTTGCGATTCTTTTCTTCGATAGCAATCTGAGTTTGAAGTTCGTTTTCCTTAATCCGGCGTTCTTGCTCCACCGCTGAGTTGCGACGTTCATAAATCGCATCGTCTGCCTCTTTGTAGAGCTTTTCGCGCGCGGAGGCTTCCAGGGCCCTGGACATATCAGGAGTGGGCGCGATCTTTAGTATAGAAAGATCAAGTATTTCAATTCCAAGGGCTGACAGAAGTTCACTGGACTTGAGCTTACCCGCAGCGTGTTGAACGAGCGCGGACGCACCTGCAAGGGCATCGCGCAGACTCATCTCTTTAAATTTTTCGCGAATGGCCAGCTGAACGGAATTCGTAACGCGCACGCCAAGCTTCTCTGCTCCGTCGCCTGTATAATTCGAAAACACATCCACGGAAAAGTCAAGAAGTGCTGCGAGCTTTTCTGGATCGCGTACGCGATAGGTAGCCTGACCCTGGATTGTGATTTCCTGGAAGTCGTTTGAGACTTCATTGAAAATGAACGGAATATCACGGCTCTCTGCCGGAAGAATCACAACACTGGAAGAAGGCGCGTAGTAGAAGAAGGCAAGACCAGCTCCGTGTTTTCGCAGCTTACCACCGCGAAAGAGCATAACGTATTCTGTGGGGCGAGTCTTGATGTAGCGAATTCCAAGCATTCGGCTCTTATAGCTTCATGTGGAAAAAAAGTAAACCCGTTTTGGAATCTGGGCAGAGGAGGATTCGAACCTCCGAAGGCGAATGCCGCCAGATTTACAGTCTGGTCCCTTTAGCCACTCGGGAATCTGCCCATATGCTGCCTGTAGGCTTCGAACCCACGACCTACTGATTACAAATCAGTTGCTCTACCAGCTGAGCTAAGGCAGCGTAGAAACCAAGGGATGCAATCAGGCCCCCAGGGTCAAGCAAATGGTACTAAGCGCGGCGAAACGTTCTGACACCTGCGTGCACTGCGGACACCAGCCAGGCCACGGCAAGCAGCAAGGTTCCCCATTCGCATAGCGGCCTTCCGCTCAAAACAATCAGGGACATAATGCCGATGGACCCGGCGGTCGCGTAAAGAAACCCTACGAAAAGCAAACCCGTCCTTCCGGAGTAAGAAGCATACGCGAGGCCCAACAAGATCGCGGCAGTAAATAGGGCGCCCCACTTGATGCGCGTGAAAATGATCAATGCCTTGATCGTGGAACTCATCTCAGGTTCGGGCATAGAAGTGAGTCTTAGAAGTTGAACGTTCTCAAGCGCATCACCTGCGAGCATCAGGAAAGACAAAAGCAGTCCAAATCGGATGAATGCGTTTCCTACAAACCGCTCTCTGAAACGCGAACGATTGAGCGCCGCCACATACAGAAAGATCGTGGCATTCAGAGCACTGTAGCATACCATGAACAGATAGTCTGCGTAATTTAGGTAGTTGAACTGAGTTCGTCTGGCTCGTGCCAGTTCCTCAGTCGGCTGGCTAAGAACGGCCTGCACTTCCCGCGAATTCACAGCCAGCTCAAACTCAACGATGGCATTCTGGAATGCGCTTCCAGGATTTGGCTTTGGCGATCCAGCCACGGCGGTGATGATCCCGGCAGAAAGGGCAGTGCACAGGGCTGCGAAGACCACCAGGAGCCCGGTAGCGCGGATTTCTTTGACAGACTTTTCGACGGACATGAGACGCAATTTGGTCGACGCACAAATGCGGACAATAAAGTTTACAAGAGCATGAAGTTTGGCGAACTCAAGGAAGATTTCCGCAAACGCTGGCCAGAATGGTCCGCAAGAATCATTCAGACGGTCCGTGAATTGCCCTCTACCATTCGCCAGGCGGCGAAGGATTCGTGGCCTGTTATTCAATCGGAGGCGCGAGCCCTCCCTGCCAGGCTCAAAGCCGTTCCCGGTCACGTGGTGGGTTTCTTTGCTAAACTGGCCTCCGTAGATGGCGGGCCATTGCGCAAGCTAACCTTTCTCTGGTGCTTTGCCCTGGGTTTCAGCGCAGTCTGCATTCTCGGGCGCACAAATCCTTTCGCTCTTCTAATTCCAGTCTGGGGAGTCACCAGGCCTGCTTCCGACTCCCGCAGTGCGGTTTCACTGCGCATGTTTCCAGCAGAAGGGGATGCCATCATTTCGGTTACGCGGAAGCTTCGCCTGAACGATTCGCTGGAACACAATCTAGAAGCACTCGCACGAACAGTTTCGGAAACGGCAGGAATTCACGACACTTCTGCTCCGGTTGCCAACCTTCCCGATTACGCATTCGCGATCAGGAAAGTATGGGTCACGAAAGAGAAAAGTTGCATTCTGGACTTTCGTTCGGAAACTCTTCGCGTAGAAACAGAACAGTACACTCGCAATCGTACAAAGATAGGCGAAAAGGCAGTATTGCTGGACCGTTATTTTCAATCGCTCACGGAATCTATCTTCGCATCCGCAATCGGATGCAAAAGTGTGCGCTATCTTTTGGATGGCAAAGTAGACCAGGTCAAAGAAATGAAATTTGATTTGAAAGTGGAAAGAACACCGGGCTGATCTAAAGCAGATATTCCAAAGAGATCTTCGCACCCCATTCCTTCGTGTTCAAAAACATCTGCTGCGGTGGCAGCACATTGTACAGCAAATCAAGTCCATGCGCCTTCACGGTTCCACTTGCATAGAACCTATGCCCGGTCACACCCAATCGCACAAGAAAACGGTCAGCGGGAAAAATCATTGTCTCCATTTGATACAGAAAACCAGATCCAGCATTCTCCATAATGAATGTGATGCCGCGCAAAGAATGATAGTCGCGGCTGTTCGCATAACCAACCAAAGGCGAAAGAGAAAAAGAAAACCCGACTGCCTCCCATGGATACAACGCCACGCCCGCACCCAGCATCAGTTCTCCGCTTACGTTTGTAAACGAGAGACCACTCCCAATCGGGGTTAAATTAAAGGGATATGGATTGGTGGGAGTGACGGACACTACGTTGTATTGTATAGAATCATAGATTCTATACTTGGAGTAGATGTGCTCAAAACCGAGTGCAAAAAAAGTTCCTGAATCGCGGTGAAAGGGACTGGCGTCAGACCACGGAAAGTAGTTTGTGATCAGTCGTGCTCGATACTCGACGAGCGCGGTCTTGCCAGATGAGTCGGCCCAGTTTCTTCCGCCTGAAAAAACACGAGTCCTGTCACTGAATCGTCCATCCTGCAGTGAGACTTTGGCGCCATCAACACGAGACGTTGAATACAAAAAGAAGTCTTCATCTCTACCTGTGCCGGATCGCACTGCGTGCCCTGTGGCTCCTACATCGAGATCAATGCCGACTTTCCCTGAGTAGAAACCAAGAGCCATCCGCGTGTATGCAAAATCTCTGGGATACGTGATGCGAGAACCGCCAGCGATTCCAGTGATGTCCGGTTGCTTAGACCCAATTTCAAAAACAGTTTCGCCGTCATTCCACGTGCGGTCCATGGAAACGGTGATGGAAGTTTCCGCAGAGAGATGCGCGGCAGATGCGAAGATGAGTGAGGTCCATATCGCAAATGCGCACGTGCGAATCATCAAACACCGACGCGCTTGATTTCCGCGTGAGCGACGATCTGCTTCTGTATCTCTGAAGTGCCTCCACCAATTTCCGCGATCTTGATATCGCGATACAATCTGCACACCCGATACTCTTCCATGTAGCCTGCACCTCCGTGAACCTGCACTGCGAGATTGGTCACCTCACGCGCGTAAGTAGAAGCAAGAAGCTTTGTTTCCGCAGCGCGAGCATTGATGTCTATCACGTAACCGTTGTGCATGAGTCTGGACGGTGACTTTCCACCCACTGCTTCTGCCCTCTGTCGGTCCACGAGCCATGCTGTTTCCATGAGCAAAAGATAGGCTGCTTCCAGCTTTGTCTTGATGTCTGCCAGCATGAATGCAACGCTCTGGTGCTTCGCAATGGGCCGTCCGAAAGCCTTTCTTTCCCGCGAATAGCGACGTGAATCGTCAAAGCAAGCTTTCATGGTACCAACGCAATAAGCCGCTAAAGCAAGCCGTTCCATGGCGAACGCTTCCATGACCATGCGAAAGCCCTGGCCTGGTGCACCCAGGAGGGATTCGGCCGCAAGTTCCACATTGTCAAAAAACAACTCTCCTGTGGGAGAGGCACGCAACCCCATTTTTCGCATAGCCTTGCCTCGCGTAACACCGGGAAGGTGAAGGTCTACCAGAAAGCAGCTCAAGGATCCCTTAGAATCCGCATTCTCCTCACCAAGGCGCGCCAGAACCACTGCGTAATCCCCGATGGGCGCGTTCGTAATGAATGTTTTTTGCCCATTCAAAACAAATCCGTTGGCCGACCGTTTGGCACGGGTGCGAATGGCACTTACGTCCGAACCAGTGTCTGGCTCAGTAACCGCGAGGCATCCAATGAGTTTTCCCGCAAGCAAGGTTGGCAGAATGGATTTCTTTTGAGCTGCAGATGCATAGGACGCCACTGGCCCACCGAAGAGGCCGCAGGAGGCACCCACAGAGAAGAAAGTAGAGCCGCAAGCTTCCGCGAGAATCATCTGCGCAACGGTCGCCTGCACAATGGAAGCTTCTTGCCCACCGAATTCACGGCGATGGAGGAGACCATTGTAGCCAATGGCACCTAACGCCTCGTAATGCGAACGCGGCACACTTCCAGATTCATCCACTTCACCGGCTACAGCGCCAATCTCTTTTTCGCAGAAGCGTCTGAAATGCTCCGCAAATTCTTTGTCTTCTTGATTCAGTTCAAAGTCCATAATTACACCACAATTCCGTTTGAATGTCTCACAGGTTGGCCGCGATGATAGATCTCATCACTTCAGAAGTTCCGCCACCCAGAGTGCCCAGTCTACAATCGCGGTATGCTCTCTCCACCGGATATTCATGAATAAAGCAATAGCCCCCGTGGATTTGTCCCATCTCGTAGGCGGCTTCAATCACTGCTTCGGTCGCATGTACTTTTGCGAGTGAACTTTCGATGGGCGCGGGCTTTCCCTGGTCTTTCATCACTGCACTCTTATATAGAAGCAATCTTGACGCATCGAGTTTCATGCGAACCCTGGAGATCTTTTCTTGAATTGCCTGAAAGCGCGCGATGGGTTCACCAAATTGACGGCGGGCTTTCGCATATCGGATCGATTCATCGAGCATATGATGCATAGATCCGATGGCACTGGCGACGAGAACCGTACGCTCCCATTCCAGAGTGGCCTTGCCCACTCTGAGAAATCCGGAGTTAGGTTTCTCGATCATGTTTTCTGCGGGCACTTCACAATCTTCAAAAATAAGTTCGCTGGTTGTGCTCGATCGCATTCCCATCTTTTTGAGTTTCTTCCCAACGCGAAAGCCTGGAAAATTCTTCTCTACGAGAAAGACGGAGATCCCCAGTGGTCCTTTCTTCTTGTCCGTAACCGCCATCACGGTAAATACATCTCCAATGGGTCCGTTTGTGATGAACATCTTGGCGCCGTTAAGAATATAACGATCCCCCTTTTTTTCCGCACGAGTCTCCATGCTTCCCGCGGCGTCTGAACCGGATCCTGGTTCTGTCAAACCCAGGCCCGCCACCCATTCGCCGCTGGCGAGCTTAGGCACGTATCTTTCCTTTTGTTCTTTGGTCCCGCACAGAACGATCGGCATAGTGCCAATGATCGTATGCGCACCCCAGGCAAGAGTGAGTCCTCCGTCCGTGGCGCCTTCTGCGAATGCCTCTGTGGCCACTGTGGTTGTCAGGCAATCGGCACCTGAGCCGCCATATTCCTCTGGAAAGCACAGCCCAAGTAGGCCGAACTCACCCATTTTTCTCCAGATATCGGGATCCCAGCGCTCGTCCAGGTCGCGCTGCTCCGCTGTGGGCTTCACGTGCTGGATGGCGAATTGCCGCACCGATTCGCGAAAATCGACGAGCTCTTTGGACAAAGAAAAATCCATAACACCGATTGCTTTTTCCTAGCGGGTGACGCCAGGCTTTTTCTGTGCAGAGCAGATGGAAAATCTCCGTATTATAAGACATCCCGGCCGATATGAAATTGTTACTCCTCACAGGCATCCAGGAAGAGCTCTATCCGATGATTCCTGAGTTTCGCCTGGTGTTTTCGAAAGAGACCGGCCTCTACCAATCGGCCAACTACCCCGAACTGTTTGCCGCGACCACGGGACCCGGTGTCAAAAAGCGCAAAGAGCTACGCGAAATCTTCAAAACGATCATACCGGACATCATCGTGAACGCGGGGCTTATTGGAACTCTCACGGATGATCCTCTGCCGGCTCCGGGGGATCTCGCGAAGATCTCATCGGTTGTTGAATTTGAAACGCACCTGGTGTTTCCGGTGCAGCCACACGGAGGAACACTCCTGACCGTTCGTAAACCGGTCTTTGAACCCAGAGAGAAATGGTTGCTTTCCCGCGACTATCAAGCTCGCTTCTGTGATATGGAGGCATCCAGAATCCTGCAACTTCTTCGAGAAGTGGATGAAGTGCGTGAGGACACCTCTGTTGTATTTTGCAAGGTCGTCGGGGATACACCGGCCCAATATGACCTCTATCAACATGAAGAACTCGTGCGGGGATGGCACAGAGAGAACTGGTTCGGGAAGATGCGGATTGGTTTAAAATTTCCAGGCGGGCCCATGCGGCTCCGCAGATTGCTGGCCTTGAAAGAAAAATCCCTGGATGGTCTGACGGAGCATACGCGCAGAACCGTGAAAGCACTTCTCGCCGGAGCCAATCCAGACAAAATGGGCGCAGTGTACGCGCCGGCTTAGTATGGTCATCGTATCTGTCATCATTGGTCTTGCCATCGCAGGTGTTGCAGCATACTATTTGTTGTTCACCGATCGCCGCGACGTGTACGAGCGCGCTCTCAACATGGCAGCCGAAGGTCATTTCGTAGACGCGCGTGGTTTGATTCGCGCGAAGATTGAAGGACATCCGGATAATTCCATCGGCCACTACACAATGGCCCGGGTTTACGCACTCGAGGGAAAGACAGAAGATGAGAAAAGACATCTCCTAGAAGTGCGGCGAATCAACGCATACGGAGCGGATGTGCATCCGGTCAGTGTTCTGAATCGAATAGGGGATATTGAATATTCAGACGGAGACTATCGCGCCAGTGTAGACGCTTATCTGGCCACACTGCAATTCTCACCACAAAACGAAGAGGCCCTGGCACGCGTAGCATTCCTGACTGTGGGCAGATCCAAGTTTGATATTGCGGAAAGATACTTTCGCACTCTTGTTCGCATAGCACCTAACACTCTGGAATATCGCATAGGACGCGGAGTGGGACTGGCGATGCTCAAAAGCAAGGATGCGATCCGCGAATTCGAAACTGCCGCAGCTCTGGCACCAAATGATCCCACCCCAACATTCTTTCTAGCATTTCAACACTATAGACAAAGGGAATTCGATAGAGCTCGGGAGGCGATTGAGAGAACTCTACCTCTGGTCATGGACCCAATTGTTTTGCACCTGGCGAATCGTTTGGCCACCGTAATCTACTTTCATGTGAAAGATTATCCGCGAGCCATATCGTGCGCGAACCAGTGTCTGGCCACAGCCATAGAGTCAGATCTAAAAAGGGAAGAGTATGACGCACGCTTGAGTCTTGCCATTCTCGGGATCGCTTCGAGCAATCTAGAACTCGCCAATGATCAGTTACTTGAACTTGAGCTTGTAAACCCGTCCGACCTGACAGTGCAAAAGCTGGCTGACTTTCGCATGGATTTAGAAGAGGGCAGTGCCGCGCTCGATCGAATCAGTCCCCGCGGCTTTGATTTTAATGCACAAATTCAGGACTGGCTTCGCAATCGATTCCCGGAAGATATGATCTATCGACTGTCCGGCCTCGAGATGGAAGACGAATTCAACATAGACGACTATTTCACTTCCGAAGGGGAAGTCCAAAAGAAGAAGGTGGAATCGACCATAGATCCGGCGTTGATGATCGAGCGATTCAACACTCTAACGGACGTTCCCTTTCAAAATGCATGCGCTAAGATCATTTCTCTCCAGGGATTTCAGCTCGAGAAGACTTTGCCTTACCGCGAAAAGGATGGCGGAGACTTTGTCGCGGCAAACAAGAATGACAAAAAGGTGAAAGCACTCTTTCGCTTTAGAAAGTGGAAGAACCAGCCCATCTCTGATATCTATTTGAGAGAAATGCAGAACCTGATGAACGAAATGAAAATGAATCAAGGCTTCTTTGTGGCAGGAACGCGCCTGACTCCAGGTGCAGAATCCGCGCTCGCGAATCTGAAAAAAATTACTGTTCTCCACGACATTGAACTGGCAGAGATCCTCTTCAAGGTCCTGGGCCAGTGATTTTCAAAAAGCTCATACTCATAGTCTCGCTTCTTGCTCTATTCTCGACTGAGTGCCGAACGGTTCGCACGCGCGATATGATCCCCGGGCTCGAGAGGGGACGCGTTATCTATTCAGAGGGTGCGCGAAAGCCAACGGAAGCGGAACTTACAGCGGTAGATTTGCTACTCAAACAACTTCTGTCCATGGTGCAGAGAAAGGACTGGAGCGATCTGCCTGGACTGGTCAGCAAGAAGAAGGGTATATACGTGGATCTAAAAGGCTTTAGATCGTTTGCGCAATTGGAAGCCGACGTCCGAGATCGCGGTAGCTACCTGTACGTGTTCTATCATGATACAGACACACTGCGAGCCTTCACTCATGACAAAGACCAGATTGCCGTGCGAGAGGTGCTCATGTCAGGAAACTCTATTCGCGTGGATTACTATATGGAAGAAGGCAGTCAGGAATGCGAACTTGCTCTGCACGCTACCGGAAATGAGAAAGAAGACTACCGCTTGAATCATCCTGTGTTCATTCGGGAGGACGGAGTTTGGAAAGTCTATCGTCTATTCTGAAAAAGGCATCGATTCCGTTCTCTCTGGGCTTGATCGCGTTTGGGCTGTTAGTTGGAGGATGGAAGATTCAAAGGGATTGGACAGAATTTGCAGCTTGCCCGAACAGGGATGTGCTCACGTGGGACGCCAATCTGAGAATGCTCCAGACTCTGGATGTTCGCGATGACTTTGTGCACGGAAAATCATTTCGAGCCATTGGCAACATTCTGGAATCCCCTACCTGGCCTCCCCTTCACGGCTTGATCGCCCTGGTCGCTTACTTGTTCACGTCTCCGTCTACAGTGGCGGAAGCAGGCATCGGGATGTTATTCTTTGCTCTTACCATCGCCTTGCTCGCAGCTATGGCTGCGTACATAGGAAAGTCAGAGGACATGATGATCTCCGCTTCATTGAGCTTTGTGGCGAGTGTGATCATTCTCAGTCATACGCGGGAACTCGCCGCCTATGCTACTTCCGCCATGCTCGAGACCCAGGGCATGTTCTTTCTAGCACTGACGATGCTCGCGCTTTACAGGAGTTTTCGCAACGGAAAAGGAATCACGCTGCTGACGTTCAGTGCCCTTGGCCTCTTTCTCACGAAGTATCCTTATGGCCATATCCTTGTAATGGCAGTCGTTCCTGTAGCAATCGCTGCGCATTTTGAATCGATTGGCCCGATGATCTCCTTTCTCAGAAAACGCTATCGGGGTGCGGCGCTAATTCTGCCCGGCGCTCTTATGCTTCTGATCGCAGCTCTCGCCATGGCGCGTTTTCTTCCGGAAGGAATTCTAAAAGTGAAAGGCTTCAAGTATGTCTTTTACGGACTCGTGGTCTTGCTCTGGGTCGACCTCAATTGGAAATTCTATCAGGCGCGCGCGGAGTTGAACTGGATTCCCCCCGTCTGGAAGACGATCTATATCTCTGTTGTTACACCCATTCTCTTTCTGACATTCCTGAACCCCGACCGGTTTTCGAGCACCGTAGGGACACAGTTGCACGAACAGGACTCCGCACGAAGCTTTTTACTGAGTTTCTTCGATCTTACAGATTCTCCGGTGCCTTTATTCGCTTTTGCCGGCTTGCTTGTTGTGTCGATCGTATTTGCCGCGATCAAAAGAAAGTCCAAACTTACTGGAGATCCATTGTTCGCAATGCTCCTCGTGCTCATCATGCACGTGTTGATCCTCGAATTTCTAACTGCGAACAAGCAGCTGCGTCACTTATACCATCTGCTCCCCGCGATCCTTCTCAGTGGGATGGTCTTTGCACTCAGGGAAATCCGGTATCCGATCCGCATCATCGCTGGATTCATTTTGCTTGGGAGCGCATCCATTTTGATAGCTTCAAAAGGAAGTGTCTTAAAGGCAGAGCATTATATGTTTCGCTATCATTGCTGGACCGGCGTGGAAGCGAACATGTATGAACCTGTTCGCACACTTGTAAGCCAACTTCCAGCACAAAAGAGATACATGCTCATCAATCGCTTTCATGAACCGGACGCACCTCTTCCGGGAAGGCTCTACGCGACCGACTTCGATCTCTTAATTCGGATGAAACCCGGCACAAGCGCTCGAAACGATTCACGCTACCAGTGGAAATCCTGGAGCGAATTTGACAGCGTGCTCTTGCTGCAAAGAGAATGCAATGATCCAGTCGGTGAAAACTTGCTATTTACGCGGGCTCAGACAGTGGGTAGTGTAGTCAATCCAGGCAAGCAGTGGACTGTGCCTCTCCTTTGTATTAAGGAGTACCCGATTTCAAAAAACGGCGGAACACAATGATATTCGTTGGGCCCAACCACTTGTTCAGGTTTTCGCGAATGATTTCTGCGCGATTCTTACCGACCTTTTCGTTCTCGGGCAACTGATCATATTCAGCCATTGCTTTTGCAGACAGACGATCATAAGTATCTTTTACTAATTTGCAAATCATTCTGTACTGAGAAAGATCGTCTCGCTCCATTCCAACTACGTTGAGGATATGCGCCTGCCACCATTCGAGGATGATCTTTTTTAGCAATTCACCTGGAACAAACTTCTCCATGCTTGTTCCGCGTCCGGACTTGCGGTGAATGGTCCCTGTATCAAGCTCCTGAAGAAAACGACGAGTGAGATAATAGAATGACTGGGGCCCGAGGTGAAACAAAAACAGATCTCGAGTTTTTTGCGGAATGCCCATATTGAGGGTACTGATTTCGATTACGAGATTAAAGAAGCTGTGAAGAAAACCAGTGTACTCCAACTCCACGTTCGCGTTTTCGTGCACGTCCGGATGAGCCACTTTGCGCGTATACTTCAGAATCCTCTCTGATCGCATAACGTTCTGATCCGCACCCATGTGAGTGTCAATGTGCACAATATTCGTAAGGCGCGCTCTCTCTCCCTCCATGAGCTTCGGATCATAGGTAAAGTAGTAATACGCAGAATTGTTCCAGCTCTGGGTGCCACCCGCGTTCAGACGATAAGCGGCGGCTCCAACAGGAGGCGCCTGCGGAGGTGCATTCGTAACCGCGCGAGCTGTGGCGATTCCCATGGAATCCCAGTCAGGACCGGTGGGATGGATGAGCGCTTCCAGATTCTCGGTAAATACTGTGGACCACTGATAGGCAATGTCCTCACGATACTTTCCTGTGCTCGCAACGTCGCGCGATGTCAGGGGATCTCGAGTGATCTGAAGGATCGTGGCCATGCGCATGCAGAACAGACGCAAAGCTTCAATGTCTGCCAGGACCGGCCCGACTCGGAAGTGCAGCAACTGCTTTCTAAACTCAGAATTGTCAGCAAGTTTAGATTCTGTGATCAAATCTCGGATTCGCTTCCATGAATCGGACAGGGACTTGAGAAAGCGGGTTAGATGCATGTACGTCTTAAAAAAGACGATGAATGACATCTGGTGATCCATGACATCGCCCTTGAAGAATGCGTGATAGTCTCGAGCAGCCTCCTTCGCGATGTTATTCGGATTGAGATCCATAGTCATCTGGCGGGTCAAGGTCTGAAGAGAGGAAAGCAATTTGTCGAGCTCTGGGAGCGCCTGAGACAGAACTTTCTTCTCTTCCGGCGTCAGAGCATTGGATGTGAGCAGTTGCTGTCCCGCCCGGGCGTGGGCGCTTTGAGCCTCTAGAACAGGCAGGTAGCCTCTTTTGAAGCCCTCGATCCTCTGGATTTCTTCGGTATCCCGGGCCAGCATGGCGGGGTCCATGGACCGGTACTATCCCAGGAATAGCAATAAATTTTGATTGCTGGCCGCAATTCCAGCGCACTATTACGTTATTGAAAGGGAGAACTATTATGAAACACACTCTAATCGCCCTGGCGCTTGTGCTGGGACTGGCGGCCTGCAAGCAGGGATCGCAAGTAAAAGAATCCGAATCAACTGTAGCTCGCACTACATTCATCACGGGAGAAGTAACTCTACACCGCGGCGAAGCTGATCAGCAACTCAAGGTGGGAGATATGCTCCAGCAGGGGGACCGTGTGTCCACTGCGGCTGCATCCACGGCTGAGATCTTCATCAAGGGCCAGGGGATCGTAAGACTCAGCGAAAGCACTGAACTGACCCTGGCGTCTCTTCAGGAAAACCTGAAGACAAAGATCGACCTGAAGTCAGGATCTTCTGCGTTTTTCCTTCGCAAGATGGATCGCACGGGGGAATTTACAGTTCAATCTCCTACGGCAGTGGCGGGTGTTCGCGGAACAGCATTTATGGTTTCTGTGGATAGCCCGACTGAATCACGAGTTGCACTCTATGACGGTGCAGTTGCGGTGAAAAACGACAAAGGAAAGGAAGTGGTTCTCTCAGAACCAGGGGAACTTTCCATTCGCAGCGGCCAGGACATTTCAGACAAGGCAGTGCGTCCACTTTCTAAAGAGTCGCTCGCGGCATTAAAGAAACTAGCAGTGTTCCAGCGCAATACGATCATGGAATACAATTCACTGCTTGATGAAATCAAGTCCAGCGATGCAATCAAAGGTGTTGAAATCAACGGCAGCACAGATGACAAGATTGCTCAACTCAAAGATGAAACAGCTCGTCCAGAGAAAGGCGAACGTGTTCGTCGCGCAGACGAGAACACAATCAAACGCGATACGAAGAAAGATCCGCTGAAGATCGAACCGAACAAGACTTTCTAAGTTCTCACCTAAAAGCCACCGTCCCACAGGTAGTACATCGCTGCCGTGGGATGGTCTGGCATCTCAAGCAAACTCATCCAGCTCGCACGCCGATCAGATCGAACATTGTACAGGCTGTAGCTTTTTCCTGGCGGCAGATAAGCAACGAACAATGGATCATGTAGATCCATTCTCTTAGATACATCAGCGAGGTAATCTTCTATATACGAAACGGAATCAATCAACCCATACTGCTTTGCATCCGCAGCTGAGTAAACGGATCCATCTGCCAGCTGTCTGAGCTTGTCTTCCGAAATTCTGTCTTTTCTTCCATCCATGATCCGTCGCAGAAAAATTTCATACGCCTGTGTCAGCTGCTTCATGAAGAAGTCTTTCTCATCTTCTCGCAGCTCTCTAAAGGGACTGAGGCTATCCTTGTTCTTTCCTGTTTTCAGACTGCGGTACTCAATGCCGATCTTTTGCATCAGCCCTTGCACACTAAAACTCTGCAATATCACTCCAATGCTTCCCACTATGGAAGCAGAAGACGCGTTGATCTCCAGGGCGGAGGAGGCTATATAGTACGCCCCGGACGCGCCCACGCCATCTACGTGCGCATAGATGGGCTTCTTTGTTTTCGCACTAAAATCTATGAGAAGCCGATGAATTTGATCTGAAGCGGACACGGTTCCGCCGGGTGAATCAATCAGCAAAATCAAAGCCGCAATTTCGGGATCCTGTTCAGCGATTTCCAGAGTTCTCTTGATCCCCGCAACAGACGTACCGCCCCGGGAAAGCATGCTGTCCGCGCCTATGACACCTTGAACAGGCACGATGAGAACCTTGGTCCTGCTGGAGAAACCGGAAAAACAGGCGGTCGATGCACGTCCGTATAAAACATGCTCTCGGAGCTCCAGGTCATCGCCACTGGCGCCAAAGGGTGCCAGAACGATCTTGTTGAAACAACCAGTCAGGGAAGCAATGAGGGCGATGCAAATAACTTTGCGCATGTCCCTGCATTTCCCTCGCGCTTGTGAAATCTACTATGATTCCGACGAAACGAAATTTTGTTGTGCGAACAATTTTGTTAGGCGCGGAGCGTGGCGCGTAGATCTTTTGCAATTGTGAAAGCGCGCTTAGTTCTGGTCTGCTTTGTTGCAACCTGCGCTCTCTGGTATCTTCTTCCGAACCCCGGATCCGCGGAAGAGACTGCAATACCATCTTACCCCGCCGCGAACCCTGGCAAAGCGACGATCCTTTTTGGAGGAGATACACACTTTCAATGGGGCATCGAGGAACTGATTGAAAAGGAGGATGCTCTCGCGCCTGTGCGCGAAATGCAACGCACTTTCGAAAAGGCAGATTTTCGGATTCTGAATGTGGAAACCGCTATCACGGACAAAGGAGAACCTGCGTCAGGTCGGTCCCACATATTTCGCGCAAGTCCGGGTTCGATCAAAACACTGACTCCGCTCAAGCTGAATCTGGCCATACTTGCCAACAATCATGCCATGGATATGGGGCCCGAAGGATTGGAAGATACGAGACAGAACCTGCGAAAGGCAGGAATTCTGACGGCGGGGGTGGGAGCAAATGCAAAGGAAGCGTCTCTTCCAGTGCTCTTTCGAATCGGGGACATTCGATTCGCCGTAGTTGCCGCATCAGCCATCGGCGATGAGCGTATGTGGGCAGACGACAAAACACCCGGCATTGCAAAGCCGGAGCAAATTCTAGCGCAAATTCAAGCTGCTCGAACTCTGGCGGACCACGTCATTGTAAGTCTCCACTGGGGAATGGAGTACAATCCATATCCAATGCCGGACCAGCGCCCACTGGCTCAACAATTCATCCAGGCGGGGGCGTCTGCTGTGATTGGGCACCATCCTCACGTCGCACAGGGGATTGAGACTTCCAAAAATACCGTTATCTGCTATTCACTGGGAAATTTTTTGTTTGGAAGTAGCAATCCATTCCAAACAGACAACATGATTGTACTCATGGAATTTGAAGCTAAAAAGCCTGGAGTGCGGGGACTCCGTGTGATTCCAATCACGGGCCACTATAGAGAAAGCGGCCATGCGCCACGCCCTCTTCACACAACAGAACTCCATTCCTTTTTTCCGGATCTATGGACTCAGTCTACAAAGATCAATCCAAGCATGTCTTCTCGCATTATAGAGGAAGAGGATGGGATCAGGATCAATGTCGACTAACGTGGCAACAACCGCGATAATTATTTAGCGGGACGAACCAGGGGATCTCTACTCTGAACTATACCGGGAGTATTCTGAAGTAAATCAACGAGCGTCCGCAGTTCCTGACGTTCTGCATCGCTCAGCCGCTGAGATCGAATCCAGGGCATTGGATCCTGACCTTCTGCAAATAGACATCTAACATACATGCGGCGATCCTCCGGCATTCCTTCGTCTATCTGGAAGGCTCGATCCAGCAAGGAAACCGCTTTGCGAAAATCCCCGAATCGAAACGAATATTCGGCTGCGAGTCTCCAGCGTGCTGATTCTCGCGCGTCCTGCGAAAGCTCCGACACTGCGCGCGCCACGTCTACATCGTCCGCCGCCTCAAACGCAAGCTGCAGCCACAGGCGATACGCAGAAACATTCTTCAAACCGGCATCAACAGCACCGCGTGCATATTTTTGCGCTTCCGCGTTCTGACCGTTTTCCGCGAGAAGGACACCTTTCCAATACATGGCCTCCGCTAGATTCGCGCGAGCACGCAAAGCCTGGTCTAGCAACGAGAGAGCATCGGCTTTCATTCCAAGACGATTCTTGCAGAGCGCCAGATTGAGCAGGTAGATCGGATCGTAAGGACTTTGTTGGACCGCACGCTCGAAAAACGGGAGAGCCGATTGATCCTTGCCTCCGTCTGCATAGATGAGTCCACCTATGGTATAGGCCGGGGTCAAGAGGGGATCCTTTGAAATCGATTTCTTGATGAGAGCCAGAGCCTTCAGTTTCTCACCGCGAGTGTACGCGTCCAGAGCCTGGAAATAGAAGTTTTGCGCGGAGTCCGGCGCGAGCTTTTTCAGGTCTTCCAGTAAACCAGGAATTTCAAACTTCTTTTGCAGTCTAAAGGCAGCATCCAGGGACGCAGTCAATCTCTTGAGTTCTAAGTCCGTTTCTGCACGGGTGCGAGCTTCCTTTGAGGGTCGCGAGTCCGGTTTGGCGGGAGTAGTTGGCGTTGCCGGAGAAACATTTTGAATGGGCGTTTCCGCAAACAACGGCACTGCAAACACAAGGAGCAGAATTATTTGCAATTTTTTATGAATTCTTTCCATGATGCGGCCAGATGCCCTGGGACAATTTGCTCTGGAAGGGAACGATATTCAGATGCGTTGCCGGCGTCCAACAGGTTTCCTTCATACAGGAAACCCTCCAGTCTGCCTTCGTACGCCTGCTCTCTCCACAGAGAACCCAGCTCACTGTAACCGGAGGCAACATGATCAAATTGTGACAGCTTGAGCACGGACGCACCCATGTAGTAGTAGGAACCGCTTTCCTCGAAACTAAGCTGACCTTCCTTCCAGGACAGAGGAGTGTTGGCTGAACCCTGAGGCAGGGGAGCAATTCCAAGCAAGCTATCCCACGACGAGGACGCAGCAGACGTGATTTGCTCGAGACTTCGATCGGTAAACACAATGCTGTCCGGATTCAAAACTACGACCGCGTCAGACGAAAACAGCGGTAGAGCATTGCGGATCCCGCCCGCGGTACCAAGGATGGGATCTTCACGCGAAAAAACAATTTCCATGGCCTTGAATCCTGAGAGTTCACGCTCTATCTTTTCCTTTAAAAAATGCAAATTCACAACGACGCGGTCCACTTTCCATCTCCAGAGTTGGAACAGAGCGTAGTAAATCATCGGGACACCGCCCACAGGCAAGAGGGGTTTCGGAATGGAACGCGTCAGGTCTCCCATGCGAGTGCCAAAACCGGCTGCTGGCAAGAATGCGTTCATCAGAATTCTAACTCTGAAAACTTCTGCATTCCGCGGACGAACAAAAATGTATGGTCCGGAAATCCGCCGAGCTGAACCACTTCTTCCAGATGAATCGCCGCCTGACGTAGAAATCCAAGATAGTCCCTGTCCTGGCGCGTGTGAATCACGGACATGTAAGTGCCGATCGCCTTTACCAGGCGCTGAAATGATTGCATGTAAAACAGGTTTTCCTCCACGGCTTTCCCGGACTTTTTTGCATAGCTGGACAACATCCTGGTCCGGAAGTCACGAGACAGAGGCAGGTAGGGATCGTAGAGCAAACTTGCCAGATCATAGTATCTCAGTCCGCTTCGCGCGTCCTGAAAATCAATCCATACCAGGTTTTCAGAAGAGCGCATAACGTTCTTGCTGTGGAGATCTCGATGGACGAAAACCTTGGATGATGATTGCGCAAGCTTCTCACATATAGTCTTTAGAAACATTTGAAATTCAAAACTGTAAAAGTACTCGCGTGCAAATTTCTGCCCCGCCTGTGCGACGTGCAGAGCAAAATGTTCCATCTCAAAATGCAATTTATCAAAATCAAAAAACCGAGCAGATACCGGGTGAGACGGAGTCACCGCCTGCAACCGCACAAGTTGATCCAGCAGACGCTCATATGTTATTTCAATCGACTGCGTATCTCCCTTTTCGATCCATTCCAGACAATGCTGACGCAAATCTATGGAACCGGCATCTGTTTGGAGGAGCCAGTGCTGCTTTTGCGCGATCACGTCAGGCGCGGCCACACCGGCTTCTTTGAACTGTCTGCTAATGCTTACAAAATCAGAAATAGTGGCTTCGTATTGACCGGAATGGACGCATAAAACTAGAGAGTTACCCAATTCACATACTTCATTTAGAGTCAGCCTGTAGTATGTGCGAGTGGAGAGATCCTTCTGCAAAGGTAGAATGTTCGTGGGCTCAGGAAGATCAAGTTCTTTGAGCCACTCACGAACATCACCTAACAGAGGTTTCATGATCGCAAGTCGGCTACCATTTTGGCAATTCGGTCCAGGCCCTTTATGAGAGCATCCTCTCCGAGTGCAAAGCTCAATCTCATTCCGCTATCGTCACCAAAGGCAATTCCCGGGACCACTGCCACGTCATATTTTTCAAGCAGATGCGCAGACAAAATGCGCGAAAGAGATCTGTCTTTCGATGCTGCGCGAAGTTTTTGAAATCCAGGCAGCGCAAATACGCGATCCAGGTTTGGAAACACGTAGAAGGCACCTCCTGGTGCAGACAGAGTGATTTCGGGAACTTGCGAAAACTTCTGCATCACAATATTTTTTCTTTTTTCGAAGGCCACGCGCATGGTGGAGACGCACTCCTGTGGCCCTTCGAGTGCTGCGAGTGCGGCTGCCTGAGATATGGAGCTCGGGTTCGATGTGCTCTGAGATTGCATCGTCTCCATGCCTTCAATGAGTGCACGGTTTCCAGCACCGTAGCCAATTCGCCATCCGGTCATACTGTATGACTTAGAAACTCCATTGGCTATGAAGATGCGATCTTTCCACTCAGGAAATAGCATGGCGAGATTTGTAAACTTTCTGTTATCAAACAATATGTGTTCGTATATATCATCTGAAATGATAAGAATGTCCGGATACTTTTCTAGAACAGCGGCGATCGCGCGAAGCTCGGCTTCTGAATACACGCTTCCGGTGGGATTCGAAGGAGAGCAAAGAAGGATCGCACGAGTGCGCGGAGTGACCGCCTCTTCAATCTGCGAAGGTTGAATCAAATAGTTCTGCGATGCAGGACACTGAACGATGACTGGAACTCCGCCAACAATTCTGACTATGTCAGCATACGAGACCCAGTACGGCGCGGGTACAATCACTTCTTCGCCCGGATTCAGATAGGCGAGGAATAGATTGAACAGTACTTGCTTTCCTCCGGTAGAAACGATGACTTCTTTGGGTTCGTAACTGAGACCGTTCTCTCTTTTGAATTTGTCTACCACCGCTTTCTTGAGCTTCGCAGTTCCGCCCACTGGAGTATACTTGGTCTGACCCTCCGCCATAGCCTTTTGTGCTGCGGCTTTGATATGATCAGGCGTGTCAAAGTCAGGTTCCCCTGCACCAAAGCCGATCACGTCTCTACCGGCAGCTTTGAGTTCTGCCGCCTTGGCTGAAATAGCCAGAGTTGGAGAGGGTTCTACTATATTAAGTCTCTGCGCTGAATAGTTCATAGTTCTAATCCCAATTTTGGCGTGCACCCCTCAAGGCAAATGGTTTCCGAGTGGAATGCACATCGCTTTATATAGACCGGAGATCCCGCCGAACACCGGCAACATTGCGCGACTAGCAGTGTGCACGGACACGCCGCTGCACATAGTGGGCGAGCCTTCCTTCTCCATGGACGAAAAGGCGGTGCGGCGGGCAGGACTGGACTACTGGGCTCAACTGGACCTCAAAAGGCATGCGGACTACGAGGAATTCTATGCGAGTCTGGCATCGATTGGAGTGCCCCTCGTAGCGTTTTCGCGCTTTGCCACGGATTCTATGTGGGACTTCACGTTTTCCGGCCAGGAAGCACTCCTTTTTGGTCAAGAAACTGCAGGATTGCCGCAAGAAATCACTGAACATGTAAGAAAGCATGGTCGCTTACTTCGTATCCCGGTAGGAGAAAAGTGCCGATCTTTAAACCTGAGCAACTCTGTTGCAATCGCATGCTACGAAGTATTCCGTCAAAATCGCAGATCTTTCTCCTGGGCGCTCTGATTCTTACCGGATCCTGCATCACAGAAGAACAAGCGGCCCGCTTTCGCCCTGGCACTCGCTCCTCTCGCGAAGCGCTTCGGCCGGATGATTTTCAGATTCAGCCCAACTACACAGACGAAGAAAGAGCTGTGCCCATCATGCTGGCTCCTTTGCCAGATGTCGTGCCGCAGGTCTTTATTCTATCTGATTTGCCTCCCGCAGGCAACCAGATGCGCCAGGCGAGCGGTGTTGCCTTCTCCACAGGGTATCTGGCGACGAGCTACTACCATCGTCGGCGCGGCAAGCCTGGATACACGTGCTCTCCTTCCTTTGTATACAACTCCCTCAACGGCGGAAAAGACGAGGGCATCTCAGTACTCGATGCTCTAGACTTTTTACATGCGCGAGGATGCCCGACAGAGCAACTCATGCCCTTCAATGAAAAGGATTTCTTCCGCAAGCCTGGCCCCGATGCGCTTCAGAACGCGGACGCATTTCGCGTTCGCGGTTATTCCAGAATCGACTTTCGTGACTTTGACCAGGTTCACGCACACTTGCTGCAGGGTTCTGTCTTGATCGTATCCATGAAGATCACGGAAAACTTTGTCGATCTTCGCGAGCCGCTCTGGACTCCAGCTGGCAAGTTTGTTGCGATTCACACAGTTGGAGTCATCGGATACGACATAACGCGGCAGGAAGTTCTCATTCAGAATTCGGCGGGTGGTACATGGGGGCACTTTGGCACAGCGCGCATGCCGTGGATCTGGTTTCAGCGTTTGACCGAAAAAGCATTCGTGCTCTTTTGATTTGACCCCGTTGGAATGCGGGCTCATTTGTCCTTTCACCGTTTACGGAGAGGATGAAGTGAATCTTTCAATTCCAAAAGAAATCGTAGCAGGCGAAAAGCGTGTCGCCGTCGTTCCAGAATCAGTCAAAAAATTCATCGCCAGCGGATTTCAGGTTCGTGTGGAAAAAGACGCGGGGGCCGCGGCTGGTTTTTCTGACGAAGACTACAAGGCAGCCGGCGCTGAAATCATATCGACAGCTGGCGATTTGTATAGCCAGGCAGACGTTCTGGTCAAAGTTCAAAAGCCAATTCAACATCCTGCTTCGGGCAAGAACGAACTTGAAATGCTGAAAGCAGGCGCACTTTACGTTGGATTCTTCTATTCACTGAGCAACGCCGACCTTGTGAAACTGGCAGCGACTAACAAAGTGAATGTGCTGTCCATGGATGCAGTGCCTCGCATAACACGTGCTCAACGAATGGATGCTCTTAGTTCGCAGACAAACCTCGCGGGATACAAAGCAGTGCTGATGGCTGCCAATTCTCTGACTAAAATTTTTCCTTTGATGATGACTGCCGCGGGAACCGTACAACCTGCGAAGGTGGTGATCATTGGAGCAGGTGTAGCTGGCTTACAGGCAATCGCCACTGCGAAACGACTCGGTGCAGTAGTAGAAGTTTCTGATGTTCGCCCCGCAGTGAAAGAGCAGGTAGAAAGTCTCGGTGCAAAATACATTGAACCGCCTGTGCAGGACAATCTCGAAGGACAGGGCGGTTATGCAAAAGAAGCATCTGCAGAGTTTCTTCGCAAGCAACAGGAAATTCTAGGAAACCATATCGCAGCTGCGGACGTTGTGATTACAACCGCGCTTGTACCAGGGAAGAAGGCGCCTGTTCTTGTGACAGAGGAAATGCTCGTTCGCATGCGTTCTGGATCTGTGGTTGTAGATCTCGCCGCGGAGCAGGGCGGAAACTGCGTGTGGACTGATCCCGGTAAAACCATTACAAAGAATGGAGTGACCGTGATTGGAGAGACGAATGTCGTCTCGCATGTTGCTTTTCACGCAAGCCAGCTTTACTCAAGGAACGTTCTCGCCCTCATGGAAGTTGTGTCCAAGGAAGGGAAGATCGCCTTGAACCTGGAAGATGAAATCGTAAAAGGCAGCCTCATCACGCATGAGGGGCAAATCATTCATGAAGCTACTCGCGCAGCGATAGGCGCGTAAACAGGAGGATTCACAATTGGATACAGCAACTCTCATTGCAAGTTTATATGTTTTCGTGCTCGCGGGATTCGTTGGATTTCTCGTGATTACGAAAGTTCCGCCGCTGCTGCATACTCCACTCATGTCGGCAACAAATGCGATTTCCGCAATTTCTGTTGTGGCAGCCATCGTCGTCGCAGGATCTCATCACGGTTCCATTTTGCCGAGCATCCTGGGATGCATCGCTGTGGCCTCTGCGATGACAAACGTTGTGGGCGGCTTTCTGATCACTGACCGTATGCTCAAAATGTTTAAGAAGAAGAAAGAGGAAAAGAAATGATTGGCGAGCTCCTTCAAAATCTTCTCGGCAATGCCGTAGATCTGGTCAGCTTAATTAATATAGTTTATTTAGTATCCGGAGTCCTGTTCATACTCGGGTTAAAAATGCTCGGATCACCTGAGTCCGCCCGACAGGGTATGTTTCTGGCGGAGATCGGCATGCTGCTTGCGGTCGTGGGCACTCTGATCGACAAGGAAATTGTATCTTTCGAATGGATCCTGGTGGGCGCAGTTGTAGGAACGGCGCTGGGTGCCGTCATTGCCATCTGGACTCCTATGACTGCGATGCCGCAGCGAACTGCACTTTCGCACGCATTCGGTGCAGCTGCCGTAACTCTAGTAGGTGTGGCGAAATTTTACGATCATCCGGATATGGGAGCAATCAAACTCTCTGCGATTGGTTTCGAAGTCATGTTTGGTGCGCTCACTTTCACTGGTAGTATGCTTGCGTTCTTAAAACTGCAAGGAACGATCGGTGGCTCTCCTCTCACCTTCCCTGGCCAGAATGTCTTCAATATATCGCTGTTTGTCGCGATCATCGGGTTGGCGGTTTATGTAGTGATCGATCCCAGTCAATCTGCTGTCTTCTATACAATGGCTGGACTGAGCCTGCTGTTTGGTATCCTTCTCGTGACGCCGATTGGTGCCGCAGACATGCCAGTGGTGATTTCACTCCTGAACTCTTATGCTGGTCTTGCGGCTTGCGCTACTGGGTTTGCACTCAACAACAAGATTCTAATCATTGCGGGTGCACTGGACGGCGCTTCTGGTTTTATCCTGTCTGTGATCATGTGCCGGGCAATGAACCGGTCGATCACGAACGTTCTGTTTGGAGCATTCGGCGGCGGTGACGCAGCAGCGGGCTCAGCCGCAGCTGCAGGTGCAGCCGGCCCAATCCAGGAGATGAAGCAGGAAGATGCAGGCGTCATGTTCAAGATGGCTGAGACTGTGGTGGTCGTTCCCGGGTACGGTATGGCAGTGGCCCAGGCCCAACATACTGTGAGAGAGTTTGCTGATATTTTGAAGAAACGGGGGATCAAAGTCAAGTATGCCATTCATCCTGTGGCCGGGCGCATGCCAGGTCACATGAACGTTCTACTTGCGGAAGCCAACGTACCCTACGACGAACTCGTAGACATGGAAGACATCAATCCTGAGTTTTCTCAGACAGACATTGCACTCGTGATCGGGGCCAATGACGTGACGAATCCAGCCGCGCGCACGACTCCCGGAAGTCCGATTTATGGGATGCCCATCCTCAACGTGGACAAAGCCAAAACTGTAATCGTCATCAAACGAAGCATGAAGCCAGGCTTTGCGGGCATTGACAACGAACTCTACACATATCCAAACTGCTACATGTTCTTTGGAGATGCGAAGGATGCCATCAGCAGGCTCGTGTCAGAAATGAAAACAGGAGGCTTTCACTAAGCCACAGAGCAACTCGTTCGCCTAACGCCAGTTACGCGAACCAGAGGGCGCGGGGAAACCCGCGCTACTCGTCGTCCAGACGAAACGGACTAAAATTGGTGTCCCGATCGTAATAGTCCTCGTGCTCCGCTCGCTTCAAAAAAGAAACAGCAGCATACGTGATAGGAGTCATGAGGGCTTCCCATCCAACCTTTAAGAAGAAATTGGAAATCAAAACCTTCTGTACTAGAGCTGTGTCCCATACTCCGAGGAAGGCCACCGGGTAGAAAATCAGAGAGTCCACTGCTTCTCCGGCAATCGTAGAACCGATGGTACGAGCCCAGAGCAATTTGCCTTCCGTCCAGATCTTCATCTTTGCGAGAACGAACGAGTTCACAAACTCGCCGGCCCAGAATGCGGTAAGACTTGCGAGCACAATTCGCCATGTGGACCCGAAGACTGTTTCGTATGCTGCCTGATGAGGCCACCCTGGCGCCGCAGGCATTGCCAGCACTCCCCAGCTCATGAATGTTGCAAAGAACAGAGCTCCAAACCCGGCCCATACTACTCTGCGCGCCCGCGCATAGCCATATACTTCTGTGAGTATGTCTCCAAAGATGTAGCTAAATGGAAAAAAAAGAACGGCCGAGCCAAAGCTGAAAGGACCAATCGTCAGGAAGCCCAGATGGATCTCCGGAAATTCGGAAACCTTGGATACGCCAATCAAACTGGAACAAAGAAGCACGGTAACAAAACCGGCCATGACTAGATCGAAATATTTGTAGGGCCGGTGTTCGTGCATGTGGTGCCTCAGGGATAAGTAAATGTCAAAGTCTTCTGAAGGCGCCAATCTCCTTGCATCACGAAGTATGAGAAGCGAATGATTCGTCCCGCGCCGTCATATTCATATCGACACAATTCCCTTTTGTCGACCTGCACTCTCTCGCGTTCCGTGATCCGCTTTTGCGCATCGTAACGATACGCGATGTGACCGAACGGATGACCGTCTTGTTGAACAAATACGAGAGCTTCCAGGAGTCGGGCTACATCGTTGTACTTCATCACGAAGTGATCCGTGACTCCGTCTGAAATTTCATCACCGCCTGTAATTCTCCCACCCTGGATTGTGTAGGTACGCCTGAGTTCCAGAGCGTTTTGGGAGTTGTAAACTTCCATCGCGATGAGGTCTTTGTCTTTGTATTTGAAGACTGTGCGCGACAGCAGAGTGCCCGTGCGATCAAATCGAAGTTCCTCTGTCAGCTGGTCGCCATTGCGTTTATACTCCGCCTTACCGGCAGGTTGACCTTTCGAATCTACAAATGATTCGCGGATGAGCTTTCCGGAACCATCATAAGTGAATTGAACCGTTTCGAGAGTCTGGCCTTTCGCGTCTTTCGCGACCATCGACGCCGGGCCGCCTGGAGATCCCGCAGTGACATAGGAATCCATAGGATGATAGCGCCCTGGCTGAAAGGCATGGAGGGCAGCCGGGATCGCCAGGCTCAGGAGCAGAAGTGTTCTCACCACTTATGTATCGGAGGAAGGGCGCTGGAGTTGACCGAAAACCGGAGGTAAGAAGGATGCTTGCATGCTCGAAGAATTTGCAAAAGCCGGCCTCCCGATCCCGGAACGGCTCATTGAGATCGTGGACTGGGATCGACTTGGACGATTCTGTGAATTTCTCAGAAACAAGAATGAAGCAGGGGGATTCTTTTCGAAGGGAGATGCGGAGAGAATACTGGAGCGCCATCTGTACGAAAACGTCATATTCATGGATTATGTCGTATCACGATGCAAGGTTTCACGTGAAACTAATCTGGCAGATGCTGGTTCGGGCCCTGGCCTACCTGGATATCTCTTTGCGTGTTTAAAACAGCCACCGCGGATTACGCTCATTGATTCCTCCAGGCGAAGATTGGGCTTTGTTGAGGAGCATCACAGGGCAGAGGGGAGCCCGGCTTCCGTTCGTTTCGAGTTCAGCCGCCTGGAAGAAATGCGAACCACGTTCAGCCTGATTGTTATGCGCGCACTCATTCCGTTTCCGCAGTGCGTTGAGCTGGTGTGCCACCTTGTGGGAAAGGGAGGATTTCTAGTGCTCTCGGGATCAAGATTTCAGGAAACGGACCTGTCCAGGTTCGGTTTTGTTTCACGTGAAACTTATGTCCCATCTGAGCTGTCTTTTCTCGGAGCCAGAACGTTCCTGCTCCTGGAAAAAACAGGGAAACAGGATAGCCTGTACCCCAGGCCCTGGAAAATCATCCAACAGGAAGTGAAGGAATGGAAAGAATCTACGCCGTAGCAAATCAGAAGGGCGGAGTTGGCAAAACTACGACCGCTGTGAACCTCGGTGGATACCTGGCGCGAATGGGACATAATGTCCTCCTCGTGGACATGGACCCTCAGGGGAATGCATCCTCCGGGCTCGGAGTAGACATCAGAGAACTTCCGCGCTCCGTCTACAGCATGCTGATCGGGGAATTATCCGCTTCAGAAATACTGCAACCAACTCACATCAAAGGCCTCTCCATCTTGCCGTCCAACACGGACCTTGCAGGAATTGAACCGGATCTTCTGCAAACGGACAACAGAGAGTATGTGCTCAAGCGAGCTCTCGAACAACTGAAGACCAGATATGAAATCGTGCTCATAGACTGTCCGCCTAACCTGGGCATCCTCACCCTCAACGCACTCTGCGCCGCAAGTAGAGTACTGATTCCATTGCAGACGGAATACTACGCTCTTGAAGGACTCACTCAATTGCTCGATGCTATTTCTAGAGTGCAAAAAAACTTCAACCCCACCCTCATTCTGGACGGTGTGGTTCTTACAATGTATGATTCTCGAACGTCCATGTCACAACAGGTGGTCGAAGACGTTCGCTCTCATTTCCATGATCGCGTCTACCAGGCAGTCATTCCGAGAAACGTAAAGCTCTCGGAAGCTCCTTCATTCGGACAATTCATTGGAGACTATGCGCCAGACTCAACGGGCGCGGCAGCCTATCAGGCACTTGCAAAGGAGGTATACGATCGTGGCTAAAAAAGTACTGGGGCGCGGACTATCCAATCTTCTGCCCGGCGAATCCACCATTCAAATCCAGACCAACCCTGATTATCAGGAACTGGATATCTCCATTGTTGTTCCATCTCCGGATCAACCGCGTAAGCAATTCAATCCAGACGATATTCGCGAGCTCGCTCAGACCCTGCATAGCGTCGGTCTCATTGAACCCATAGTAGTCAGAAAATCAGGCGCCAACTTCGAGATCATCTCGGGTGAGCGACGGTTCCGCGCATGTAAACTCGCAGGATTTAAAAAGATCCCCGCAGTCATCAAACAAGTGGATGACATCCGCGCTCTAGAGATGGGCCTCATCGAGAACATCCAGAGAGAAGATCTCAATCCTATGGAAGAAGCCCGCGCATACGAAATCTGGATGGAGAAGACCGGAGACAAGCCATCCGATCTTGCGGAGAAAGTTGGGAAAGATCGAACGACGATCACCAATCTCACGCGGCTTCTGAAACTCCCCGAAGACATCCAGAAACTCATAGAGAACAAGATGATGACTGCCGGCCAGGCTCGTCCCTTGCTTGCCATCGCAGACAGACGCACCTCGACAAAACTTGCAGATCGCATTTGCAGAGAGAACTGGTCTGCCAGACGAGTGGAAGATGAAGTCGCAAAACTCCAGGGTGAACCTGGCGCACGATCCCCTGTAGCAAAAGCCGCGGCACGCGATCCAAATTTGAAATCCGTAGAGGCAAAACTCAGAACCAAACTGGGAGCGAAGGTGAGCCTCAACCACAAAAAGAACGGTGCAGGCAAGTTAACTGTATTCTATGGAAACCTGGACGACCTGGATCGTATTCTGCACGGGATGGGAATCAAAGCATAGGATCTTATTCTCGTATGTGCTCATGCTGTCGCAGATGAGTCATGCAGTACTCATGGTCTGAACAATCCACGCAGAACCTGAACTCCATGTTCGGATCATCGTTCTCTGTCATGCCGCACACAGTGCACCGATGAAGTGCACTCACTCGCACGGTCGCCATTGCCTTCATGCGACGACCAGAAGAATGTGCGCGGACCTTGGTCTCAAGAAACTCTCTGCCAAAGAATATAAAGAAATTTAAGAATGTGAGAAATGGGCCAGCAAGAAGCCAGTAGTTCCCGGTGGCCGCGGCACTTCCAAGCGATTCCAGGACAATGCCCGCCACTGCCAGCCACGCAAGCCATTTGATCTTCACAGGCAATATGAACATGATATAGAGCTCCATGTTGGGCGCGAGATATGCCACCGCAAAGAACACCGAATAATAGATGTAGACAGCTGTTACTTCCGGAATGAATACCCCGGTCAGCGTCACCATGACGACGCCCATCCACACGTAGACGTTGTATCTGACCCGGCCGAGTTCCGCTTCCACAATGGATCCAAACATCCAGTACAGATACAACCGAATCAACAGGCCTCCCCATCCACCGCCTAGCAAGGCCGGCATCGCGCCTGGAAACTCAAGCCGAAACGGAAAAAAGACTAGGTCCCACGGATGAGAGAGCAATTTGGGTTGCAGTAACCCCAGGCTGCTTCCGGTCATCAAAACATATCCGCTGGTGATGGCGGACAGAGCTACGATGTAGATGGTCAGGTGCTCGGGTGCGTATCGGTCAATGAAGCGTTTCAACAGCGACACTAGCGCGGGACGAGTGCGCGCCGGTCAATTCCAAAAGCCTCCCGGATTCCTCTTGTCCCTTCGCACGATCTACTGGCTCGAAACGAAACTAGAATGGCGCAACCGCGGACGCATCGTTGCAGTAGCCGCCTTCGCTGTGGTCCTCTCCGTCATCTATCACTACTCGATGGACCAGGCCTTCGCAAGGTCCGCGCACAACCTGGCAGGAGCCACTCTGGCCACTCTGTTCTTTGCAGGCATTCTTCTGACGGGCTGGAATTCTGATGCTTCAGATCATCAAGCATTCCGAATCCTGTCTCTCTCGCCGCTTGACGCGAGTGCGCTCTACGTGGGTCGCGTCTTCGCACGATGGACAGTGCTCACGATTCTATTGATCGCGTATCTTCCGGCGAACTACATCTTACTCGCAGGCACCCTACCACCCGCTCGTACATTTTCTTCGCAATCCATTCTGCTCACGGGCACCGCGTTGAGTCTTTCCTCTCTGGGTTCACTTTTTAACTCGATGCTCACCAACAGATCAAGAGGGGTGCTTCTGCCTGTATTACTCCTTCCCGCTTCTGTTCCTGTCCTGGTCGTGGCAGCCGGGCTACTCGAAACCTTCAGCAACTCTCCAGAAGCGAATCCTCTTCTCGCTCTATCCTTGCTCGCACCGGGCATATTGTATTGCACTCTGGGATCGATCTTATTTCCTTTCCTTAACGATGAAGGGCCTTTCTCAGTCTGACCTTGCTCGCATGGCCAGATCCAGTGTTCTCGATTTCCTATTTGTAGCTTTTGGCTTCGCCTTACCACTCGTTAGCTGGATAGCTCTTTCCTATCCCCCAACCATCATCTCACAGGGTCAGGCACATAGAATCTTTTACATACACGTTCCGATCGCATGGGTTGCTCTGTATGCTCCTCTCCTTTCAGCAGTGAGCGGCATATTGTATCTTCGCACACGCGAGCAACGGTTCGACCTCTGGTCTCTCGCCTCCAATCGTATTTCTCTCCTATTTGCCGCGGCCGTAGTGATCTCAGGACCTCTCTGGGCCTCGACAGAATGGGGCACCTACTGGAACTGGAAAGACTCGCGGCTCATGTCCTTTTTCATTCTACTCCTTTCACTCGTTGGCTACTTCTACGCGCGAAGCTCCACTGAAAGACCCGACAGAAAAGCTGTCGTGGGAGCTGTCATGTCCATACTCACGTCGATCTCCGCTGTGCTTACATGGCTTGCGATTCGAGTGGTCACACCGGACACGCATCCCGAATCCGTGATGGGCACCATGGCCCCTCCCATTCGCATTACATTCTGGATATCCGTCCTTGGTTACCATTTCCTGTTTCTGGCATTCCTCCGCCTTGCCATTCGACGCGAATACTTGACCGCACTTTTTGAAAAGACCCGGGAATATTAATATGCGAATCTTAACTATCAGTCTTTTACTACTATTCACTTCCGTTCATCTCTCCGCGCAATCGCGCGAAGAAGCGCTATCCGAGGCGCGTGCCTTCCTCAAGAAGGATCGCGCGGCTGCCACGGAGTATGCCTCCCATCTCAGCGGGGAACAAGCGCGAGCACTCGCAGACCAGATCCTATTCATTTCTCGTCCCGGTCATCCGCAGATCGATCATCTCAACTACCTTCTTTCGCACCTCGCGCAGATTTCCGCAAATGAAACGGGACAGAAGAGACTGAACAACCTGCTTCTAGTAATCGTGCTTACACTCGTGCTGTTTTCGTGCTTTCTTGCCTTCGTACTGCTAGACCAGCGCAAGATCATCCGCGCACTCAACGCGTCCATGGAAAGGCCTCCGATCCCATCCTCGACCGGGCAACTGGCCACGCGAGACACTGGCTCGACGCCTTCCAGGAAATCTACTTCACGCAAAGGAACCAGAAGGAAGTCGTGAGCTACGCCCTGTGCGTCGATACGTTCAGACATCCATACGTTGAGTTTACAGAATCATTTCGTTTTCCGTCCGTTCACCTGGATCGACTGAGAGCAGAGGAAGTAGCAGAGGTTTCGTCTCTCATTCAGTCTCTTCCTCTTCCCTGGCTCGACGGCTTTTCACCTTTGCCAGCTGACTTTCACCCGAATGCCGGTCCTCGTCTCTACTGGATTCGTGACGTATCCACGCAGGATCAAAAACTGGCCTTTCTCTTTCGGTGTGCGGCTTCCTATCTCGGAGGCTGCGCTACGCCACTTGGACCACCCGCGCAGGGAATCGCCCCATCCTTTGAGACAAATAGAATCTACTTCCACTGCTGGCTCGTTCCCATCAAAGATTTCAAAACAGATTCGAACCGCATTACGGGCTTCGAGGCGGACACACTGCAGCTGGCCGTGGAAACCAGACACGCCAAGCCCGCAGAAGAAACAGTCTTTCGCGGCGGAAGTCTTCTATTTGATAGTCTGGACTTCTCTTCTCTGAACCGCTCCCTTTCCGAACGGTTCAGTTTTGGCGCACGAATGGCATTTCTATCCGTTTATATGCCTTTCGTGATCGAGCACCTGTCTCTGTGCGCACACCTCCTCCATCCTTCTCCCAAAATTCAAAATACATTACCGACCATGTTCGCCGCTTTGCTTCGTTCCGCTCCCGATGATTTTGCTTCCGTGCCCGCGTATGTCGAAGATTTCTGGAAGACATACTATGAATCTTTCGTATTCGAACGCATCCTCTCGCCGGGAGGCAACCCTCACTGGCGTTTCGTATCCACTCCGGGCTAGCGCGGCGTTACTGTTTGCAACCCTTTCTCTTTACTCTTGCGCTACTCCCGCACCCGTCCCTGGCAAAGCGTGCAGGGCAACGGCTGGAATTCCTGGACCGGAAGATTTCGACGTAGACACAAGCTTCCGACCCCCGCGACTTCTCATCTCTTCACAGGATCGGCGCGATCATGATCCGAACGGAGAACTCGTAAAGCCGGGCGTCATATTTCAACTTTCACCTGCGCGCGAACTGGTGGGAACTCCCCAACCCTTGTCCTTCGCAGATCGAGACGGCCTGCCATTTCATCCACATGGAATCGCCTTCACGGTGTTAGGTGGTGTCCCGCTTCTCTATGTGATCAACCACGCTATGCTCAACCATCACTTGATCGAAGTCTTTGCGGTGAAACCAGGTGAACTCAAGTTACTTCGGCGACTCAGAAGCCCTCTCCTCATCAGCCCGAACGATCTGGTTGTGCTACCAAATGGAGATCTTTACGTCACAAATGATCACGGATCATCCGGGAATGGATTTTCGCGGCAGGTCGAGGACCTGCTGGTGAGGCCCTGGTCCAGCGTGGTCATGTACAATGCCGCGTCGTCAAAATGGAGCGTTGTGGCGGATGGGATTGCTTTCGCAAACGGAATCGCCGTTTCTCCGTCCGGCGATTTTCTGTATGTTGGTTCTTCCCGAGACAGAGGCATTTTCGTTTACAAACGCACACCTTCCACGGGTGAGCTTTCGCCACGCCCCGATTTTATTGACCTTCATAGCGGGGCAGACAATTTGATGTGGGAAAAACCTGGTATCCTGGATATAGCGGCGCATCCTTCTGCGATCGCTTTCCTCGGACATATGCGATCCTCAGAGAACCTTTCCCCTTCAGAAATCTTCAGGCTGAACACCGAGAGCCGGGTTGCCGAACGCATCTATTCTAACGATGGAAAACAGATCAGCGGATCTTCCACGGGTCTCGTGTGGAACGGAATGCTGATTGTCGGCCAGGTCTTTGAACCGTTCTTGCTAACGTGCAATGCCGACTAACGTTTCCGAAAGGATCCGTATGGATCTCTTAAGCCAACGTTCGTACCTGAGCGACGCTGAGTAAAGAGCCTCATACAACTCCAGTGCTCGCTCGCCTCCGTGTGCAGATTCAGTCACAGCGTGAATCGCCTTCTGCGACGCATTTCCCAGAATCGCCAGGGCATTCTTTCTCTTGCGCAGCTCTTCATCGACGCGATCCAGAGTCTCCCCGGTTTTCTTCGGCGGTCCTTCCTTCCGAATGATCTGCACCGCGAGCTCGAGCTCTTTTGATGTGGATGCGAAATCCGCTTCTAGCGATTCGAGAACCAGAAGCAATTTGCGAGCTTTATCCGAAACGTCATTCGCGCGAATCATCTGTGGACCGGGCATTGCGTCCGGTAAACCGGCAAGCTCGCTGAGCTGAGCTCTCTCAAGAAAATCAAAACGAGCACCGCGAGCAGTGCAATTGCGAATTCGCAGACCATTTTCGAGGTCCTTTCGAAACCGCCTTTCAAACCATCGATAGAAAATCACAAGCTTGTCGTTGGTTCTCTCGCTTGCCTGGGTGAGTCCAGGCAGCAACACTGGAGGCAGGGCGGAAAGCTGTCTGTAGTTGTGAAGCTCACGCCTGAACGTCTTACTTTCCTTCCAGTTCAATCTCTCTTCGAGAGTCGCTCCTCTGCAGTGCACTTCTCCACCAGGAAAGCTCAGATCCTGACCGACGACGAAGACCGGATCGCATCCCATCTTCCTGGCCAGATCATACGCATTCGTCGAAACAGATCCCCCGAATGCGATTTCACCAGCGGTCACTCCTATGGCCTCGAAGAATACTTGTGCCATTGCGAAGGGAGACCAGAAGTAGCGAATCCGATCCGCCACCACATGACGCAATGCAAATCTCGAGGCAGTGGGATCGGCCACGATCAACGCCTCGCCGTCGTATCCCTCTAAATAGCAACGATTCACCGGTTGAGGATCTACAGTCACCACATAGTCAGGGTCAATACCCTCATGCCGAAGCACGGCCAGAGCTGTGTCCACGCAAATTAAGACCGCTTTCTGGCGAACCTTTTCGATATCGCCTATACTATCCGAGAGGGACGGGCCCGCACCCACTACTATCGCGGGCTTGTTCGAATGAATGCCGAATAACGTAGAAACAGGTTGTCCTCTTAGAAGAAGAGGCATATTGGCTACGAGATTTCTTGCCCAGATGCTCTCGAACCGGGATAGCGTTGCCATGTTCACACTCTTCTTATTCAAGAAGAATTCGATTTTTCGCTTCCATTCTGCATGTGTTTCTGTTAGAAAATTTCTATGTGAGAAAAACGAGATGTCATCGTTCCCTCGACCCCGGAAGATCTCCTCCAGTTCTTCTTCATTAGAGATTCGTCTAACTACCCGAAGGCGACCAGACTGGATGAACTCCTGCAAATCGACAGTACCCAGTGCCCGACTCAGAATGCGCGGATCGCTTTCAAACCAGATACACTCCTTTCCCGATCGCAAGAGCAGCGCAATCGCATAGCCCAGCCCAGCCCCAAACGCGAGAACGACCGGACGCGATTCTATCTGCCCCAGTTGTCGCCGCGCCTCTTCCCATGGATCGTACTTGCTGTGAAGTCTCGCTACCTCCGCCTCAGAAGAAACTGGTAGATCGAGACGCAACATGCGCATCTGTTGCGCGCACAATGAATCAGAAAACTGGCTCATGTTGGTCTGCATGAGTATCGACCCGCATGCTTTGTAACCTCTAATTGCATTTCATACAGCTCAGAAAGATTCTCGCGATTCAACAGCTCTTCGAGGGGCCCGGATCGGAGCACCTTGCCGTTCTTCATCAACAAAGCATGACTCGCATGCGCTGGTATCTCTTCGATGCGATGAAGCGCGGTGAGCGTCACCATCCCCTCTGTGTTTCGCTTCAAAGTGGATTCAAGTTGATAGCGCGCCTTCATATCAAGCGATTCAAAAGGTTCATCCAAAATCAACATGGAGGGCTTTGGCATCAGGGCGCGCATCAACAGAGTTCGCCGCTGCTCTCCACTCGACATGACACTGAATGGCCTTTCCCAGGGTAGGCGCTCCTCCACCAGAAGCTTCCTCGCACGATGAACCACTTCTTCCGGTGGTGATTCATAAAGGGCGAGAGCTCCCCGCGCCCCTGCTTGAACGATTTCTTCGCCTGTCATATCCGGATAAAAATGAGCGATCGATGAATGCAGTGCAGGTTCAAACAGGCCGATTTTCCGCCGCATGACGCTCACTGGCTCCGTACCACTTCGCATCCCATCGATTTCTATGAATCCATCGGTAGGCCATTCATACAATGTCAGCAGCTTAATGAAGGAAGATTTTCCAGATCCATTTGGACCGAGCATGATCCAGTGCTCGTTTCTTTCCGCCTTCCAAGTGATCCCATCCAGGATCGTGTTTCCCTGGCGCACATAGCGCACGTTATGCGCAACGATCATGCTATTTGTTTTTTAAATTGCTCTTCAAGTAACTTTGCAAGCTTCGCGAACTCTTCCGGGGAATGCACTCTACCCGCCTGCAATACCTCAGGATCAACGGCATAGTAGTCTGCCATCCCCTGAGTGCTTGCATGCAATCTAGAGGCAAGCGAAACCGCGCGCACGAGAGCCTCATTCGGAGAAACACAGAGCAAGGGTTTATGCTGATATCGAATGCAATCTATCACAGCCTGCGGAAAATTCCATTTTTCTCCTAACCGAGCGCCGATTTCCGGATGCGAAATCCCAAGCGTACTTTCCTCTAGAATGGAACTCGTTCGCACGCGTTTGCTGCCGAGCATTTCGTCTATGCGCTCCATTGTAGTTTGCTTAAGGCCTATCATGACGATTTTGCCGAGCTCGAGCAATAGACCCGCGATGGCCGCATCACTTCTCTTTACATGACAACGTTCAGCAAGCTCCGCGGCGAAAAATGATACACGATTGCTCGCATCCCAGATAGTTTCCATTTCTTTGATTTGAAAATGATTTGCAAGAACGCTGCGACTGGCAGTAGCAACTACCAGCTCAGACACTTCCTGCAGGCCAATGACCTTGACCGCAGATTCTACGTCCATGTTTCGTCGCCTGGTCATGAAACCGGCAGAATGAACCAGCCGTAGTATTTGCGCAGCCATGGCTGGATCTCTTTCGATTTCTTGTGCGATGGAAGCAATAGACGCGGAAGAATCACTGCATAAAACGACCAGCTGATTGACCCGATCAGGCAACGACGGAAGCCCTTCAATTTCGCGCAGCATTTCATCGCGTATTCCACTACGTAGTTGCGCGGGCAATCGCGGTACGATCAAAGTGTGTCGAGTCACGCCGCGTCTCGAGTCGATGATCAAATTGGATTCCGCAATGCCAGCATTGCGCAGTAGTAAAGAAATGAAAACAATTCCCAGGCCTGCTCCTTCGTTGTCGTCATCGAATGCATTGAATGCTTCCAGTATGTCCCTGATCTGCGCTGCTTTCTGTCTTCTTTGCGTGATCCTTTCCCATTCTGAGGGAAGGAGCTCTACATTGTTTTCCATGTGGATCACGATCGCGTCCGCATTGAGTTCAAAACTCAGCTCAATGTAAAACTCGTTTGTTGAATTAGCAGCTACAAACTGATCCCAGTGAGAAAGCACATCCGCCCGGAAGGATGCCATTCCGGAAGCATAATCTGCAGGGATAGAAATATCAAGGCCTTGCGATTGAAAGTAGATTCGCTTTGCATGTGCTTTCGAACAATTCGTCGCAAGCTCCCGCAAAATGGTCAAAACCAGCTCCGTGCGATAACCGAGATCTACTTCGCAGAGCAACCTGTGAAGAAATCCAGAAACGAAATTGAATCGCGCGTCAATGAGCCCAGAATAGCGAAACCCGAGGCCAGCTCCATTGAGAATCCCCTGAATGCCTCTTTGATCTTCCTGGCCTGGCTCGATGCGAGTCACGACCTTAACTGGCAGTGTATGTTTGGAACTGCCATCCATTTTTGTCACACAGGCCCGATAGACTCTGGTTTATGAACAGACAATGGCAGGAGTTCAAAAAGGCACCCGGTCTATATTTTCGCTTTATCAACGGCAAACTGGAGCTTCTGGGTAAATACGACCGCGATCCGTCCCAATGGGCGCAAATCGCAGGGGAAATCAAGGCACAATGGGAAATCGAAAATCTTCGGGAAAAGCCCGCGTTAGACGAAGGCCTCCAGGGAAACTTGTTCTCAGATGAGGACCATGAACTGGCTGGAAAACTCAGAACGCTGCCTTTGCTCCGTCCCGAGAAGCCGCTGCGACCACATAAGCGGCGCAGCGCATGACTTCGGTTAATTACATTTTCAGGGGACGACCAATCTTGAACGTCTGCTTGTAAATCAAAGGATCGATTTTTGCCTCGCCCGCCTTTGGACCGCCGGCTTTCCTTTGCTCTTCATAAGCATCTGCTTTCTTCGCATCGAACAGCACAATTGAAACAGAATTGAAGAACTTGAAATCCGCTCTATATGCCGTGTAATGATGCGAACGGAAAATCGCCATGCGACGAGTATGCTCAATCGTGAACTTATGCTGCGAGAGAGTGCGATGCACTTTGTTCTTTTTTTCCTCAGCTGTAGGCGGAACGTAGTTTGTTTGAATCACTTCGTGCTGTCCCGGACCCTTGTCCCCGTAAAGTTTGAACTTCAATCCTTGCGCCGGGTGCTGCGAAATATAGCTCAGATACTTCCAGTATGGCGGGTGAACGTCTGAGACCGGTTCGGTAGTGGCCACTGAATCGCGCATGCTTTGCACGATGTGGCTGTAGTGTTTGTAATCCGGATCCTTATCACTCCAGATTTCTTCGTCTGGAAGGTCTTTGGGCGTGATGGTAATATAGTGCACCAGATACTCGCCGCGAGCCGGATCATTCACGCGCCAGGTTGGATACGGAATCAGTCTGCGCGAATTGAGATCCACCGCATCGGTTTCCCAGAACGCAATCACATAGGCATAGAAATCGACCGGTTCGCTCGTGAGATTCTTGAGATCAAACACTACATCGAGGAACTCGCCTACACCATTGGGAGCATATCTTCTATCAAAGTTCACATTCGTAAGCGTGAACCGCGGATCCTTCACGGCGACAGGATCAAAATCCTGCAGCTGGATGGCAGAAGCTGGCCCGGCCGGTTTTGTTTCCGCCGCCACCGGAGTGGTCGCGGGAGTTGTGGCTGGAGGGGTCTGGCTGATGATGGCGGCCACACCTCCCATAAAAAACATTGCAGCAATTATCGACTTGGGGACGGACATATGATCCTCTGGCTCATTATCGAAGAACTCGATTCCTGGAGTTAGCCAAGCTCCGGGTTTTTCACCACAATTTTTCGATTCGAGGTGTTTTTTTCATGCGAGCCATCCTTTCCGTGCTTCTCATTCTGATTACTGGTGCCTGCTCCGTCACTCCTGAACGTCTGGCAGAAGCCTTGAACGATTCTTCGGCCCAGGAATTTCGCGAAAGCTCGTTTGTGCCTGTCTATATCGCCACCACCAGAGCGGCATCCAACGCACCTGCGTGCAAGAACCAATATTTTGGCGTGAAGGCGTCAGAAGAAACACGTTATGTCATATGCGAAACGAATGTTCCCAAAAACCACTCTGTGGGAGCACTGGACGAGACGGACGACGCCCCCGATCGCGATGCGCACTTCTTCGCGCCCACCATCAGGCGCTCTGATCTGGCAGGAATAGTGGCGGCCTCGCAGTCTGCAAAACAAGTTCTCGTTTTTGTTCACGGCTTCAATGTGAAATTCGAAGAGGCGGTTTACCGTGCAGCACAAATCAAATACGATCTTCGATTCAAAGGCCCTGTCGTGCTCTTCACCTGGCCCGCCGGAAGCGATGATGGAATTCTATCCAGCCTCAATGTATCCGGTACCTATGAGATGAATTTTCAGAACGCACGCAAGTCCAGAAATCAATTCCGCGAATTCATCACCGCACTCAGCGGAGGCGGATCCACCGTACATCTGATTGTTCACAGCATGGGCCACCAGGTTGTGATTCCCGCCCTCACAGAAGGAGGGCCGCCACCAAGACTCGGGGAAGTTATATTCAACGCGCCTGACTTTGCTCTCGAAGATTTTAAGAAAGCAGCACCCATTCTTCGACCTGCAGTCAAGCGGATCACTCTCTATTGCTCTCCGGGAGACAATGCTCTCGTTGCCTCTGAAAAAGTAAACGGAGGTAAACGAATCGGCAGATGTGCGAAGATTCCAGATGTAGATGTTGTAAACGTAAACGAAGTAGATTCTCCCGTTCTAGGAATCGGAGGACTCGGACACGGGTACTACTCAGGTCGTGCGATTCTCACGGACGTATATCAGGTACTACTCGGAGTGGACGTTAGCCGGCGACTCTTTGTGCGCAAAAGTAGCGAATACGGAGGCGAAGATTACGTTTTGCGACGCTGACTTCTGTCAAACTCATAAAGCGCAATTGCAAGAGCTGTCGCGGCATTCAGTGATTCCACATCTGATCGCATAACGATGCGTAGACGATTGCCGCCAGCTCCGGGTAAACCCGGGCCTTCCAGACCCGCTGTGATCAGAATATCCTTGCTGAAATTCACATCTTCGAGGGCGATTCCGTCAGACGAAAGTTGATAGATTTCCGGATAGTTCTCAAGCAATTCCACAAGAGAAGGTCCCTTCACCAGTGGGGCCACAAAAACTGCTCCCGCAGAGGAACGAATGGCCCGCGCAAGAAAAGGATTCGCACATTCCTTTGTGAGAATGATCCTGCCCGCACCAAAGGCAACCGCGCTCCTGATGGCAGCACCTACATTTTCCGGATCTTGAAAGGGAATCACAACGCAAAGACCTTTCACCCTTCCATCCCATTCGGACATTTCGGGAATCTCCGCAAGAAGCAACGGGGCACCTGTACCCAACTCATCGATCTGTGCGAATAGATCATTCTTGAACTCAAATTGCCTTACGTCCGGCGGCATGCTCCCGGAAAAGCTCTGAGGAACCACCGCCGCCTGTACTCGCACGCGCGCATTGGACACTACTTCCGAAACAATCTTCTTTCCGCCAATAAGACAAAGTCCATTCTTTCTGATACCCCGGGAACTCTGCAGAGAGATCAACATCTTGAACTTTTCGTTTTCTCGGGATGAAATTGCGTTCGATCCAGGAGCTTTCCACTCTCCTGGATCATCCACGCGAAAGCACACCAGGCGACGATGATCTTCCGAAGCAGGCAGGGTGTATGACTGATCGAGAAGAAGAGACACACCCGCACCCATCTCCGCAATTTCTGCATCGCAGTTCGGACCTTTCATGTAAATGATGGAACCGCCCTTCTTGATGGAGAAGATGGTCCGAGTCAGGAGATCTGCCATTGTGCTCACCGCGCGTGCGATGACTGCGTCCACGTGAATGTCATCTTCCATGGCGAGCCGCTTACCCAGAACCGTTGCGTTCTTCAATCCGCATTCTTCTACCACATCCTCGAGGAACTCCGCGCGATTGGCTCTGCTTTCGTTCAGAATGACTCTGGTTTCAGGACAGGCGATCGCCAGCGGAACTCCCGGAAATCCGGCGCCTGTACCAAAATCAAGTATGGACGCCGGCAATCCAAGGGGTGGAAAAATTCTCTTTAGATATCGAAGAATGATCAGGCTGTCCACATAGTGCTTGCGTACTGTAGCCTCATATCCGCGAATCCGCGTCATGTTCAGGTCTGGGTTGCGCTCCTCGACCAGTTCGTAAAAGCGAAGCAGCTGCTTCGCCTGGTGAGAATCCAGTTCGATCCCGGCATCTGCCAGATCGTCTGCGAGCCTGGATGCACTGAGCGCCATAGTTCACCGCACATTCCTGAATGCACAGGTCAAGCAGGAGCGCGAAATGAGCGAGGGATTAACCGAAAACCTCCGATACTATAGCGGGAGCCCATCGTCCATTTTGAACAATCCATCCCTGTCACTATCCAACTGCGAGGAAGCGGCCTGTGTTTGAATGGGTACACTATCAGTTTCCTGCTCGCATTTTTATTGAAAAGAATGCGACCCACAAGATCGGCACCCTCGTAAAAGAAGTGGGAAGTCGAGCGCTTCTGGTCGCGCTGAAAAGCGAAATGTCGAATCCAGATGAACTGGCAGTCATCAAAACCAGTCTGGACAAATATACGTCGGGCTGCATCCTCTACGACGATATGGCTTCGCGGCCTGGAAATAAGGAACTCGACACTGCGGCCCATTTCGCGAAGCAATCGAGAGCCGACATCATCATCGGTTATGGCGGCAGAGACTCCTTTCACGCTGCAAAGGCAATTGCTCTCCTGTGCAAGAATGATGTCTTCGCAGAAGATCTACCGCACACTGCACTTCCACTGAAACGGGCGCCTCTGCCAGTCGCCCAGGTTCCTGCGGCGCCCTCCATGGGCGAAGAAACGAGTCCTGTGTTCTCAGTTTACAATCCAGAAACTAGATCCGCATTCTTTTCACAGGATTACAGACTGTTCCCCGCGATCATATTCGTTGATCCAAATATCACAAGCACACTGAGCAAAGGCGAACTCAGTCGAGCTGGTGCGGCAAACGTCGCCGCTGCCGTGGAATCGATATTGTCTCGACGTGCTAACGATATCACAACGTCGATTGCTCTGCGCTCTCTGGATCTTGTGCAAAAAAACTTGCAACAGGTAATGAAAGAACCTGGCAATATGGCTGCACGCACCAACGTGAGTCTTGCAAGCGTGCTTTGCGGAATGGCGCATTCGAACAGTATGCTCGGTCTCTGCTATAGCATTGCATCCGCGACGAGCCTACTTACAGGCCTGGAATTTCATCTGGCTATGGCACTTCTACTTCCGCACGTAATGGAATACAATCTTACAACGTCTGCGGGGCGTTATGTGCAAATTGCGCGAGCGCTTGACGAAGACATCAAGGACATCACCGTGATTGAAGCTGCGATTAAAGCGGTGGAAGGCGTCCGCAAAACCTACCTGGAATTGAAAATTCCTCAGAGACTGAGCGAATTTGAAATTGCAAAAGAGGATTTGCCCGAAATTGCGGAACTTGCGTTCCGGATTCCCATGGTGAAGAACTCACCACGGGATCTAGACAAGAATGAAATTGAAACAATCCTGATCGCGGCCTACTAGGCCATTCATTCTTAAAGAAATTTCTTGAATACTTTCAGGATCCCTTGCTTCCACGGTACGCGATGCGTAACACCTGCCACGCTATCTGCATCCTGCGGCTTGTTCACAAGATACCACCGGAAAGAATCAATGAGCGCGTCTGAATTCGAATACTTCGAATGCCATCCAAGAGCTTTCGTGAGTTTCTCAGTGGAGACGAATGAATCCTTGTCTGCCGTTCCGTATACCCAGCGATAAAGCGGAGAAATGTGAAGGATCTCAAAAAATCTAAGAGCGATCTTGAGGGGACTGGATGGGACTCCAAAGACTCTCGAGCCGCTTTTTGAAAAGGCACACAGAGCGCCGACGTCTTCGCGCACTGTCTGGAATTTTTCCGCACCAACATTGAAGTTGTCGTTGGCCTTTTTAGCATTTCCGGTCATTCCAAGTTCGATCGCATCACAGAGATCTCTTACATCAAGAAGTTGATAACGGTTCTTTCCGTTTCCAAAGACAGGAATTTTTACACCGGATTCGACCCAGTCAAAAAGGATCTGAAACACACCAAGACGGCCTGTTCCAATGAATGTTTTTGGGCGAATAACACAAATACACATCTTTGTGCGATGACGATACTCTTCGCAAATTTTCTCCGCTTCGATCTTTGCTTCTCCGTAAGGGCCTACGCCCACACGAGGATCAGTCTCAAGAATTGGATGTTTCTTGGGAATACCATAAACTGCAGTTGAGCTGATATACACTACTCGATCGATCTTGTTAACAGCAGCGCTATCCAGAACGTTTCGCGTGCCGTCTATCGTTACAGAATAGATATCTTCCTTTTTCCAGAGAGGAAGCGCGGCAGCAGCGTGAATGACTGCATCATGTCCTTTCATTGCTTCCTGCAATGCCTTCGCATCGCGCACATCCCCTTTGATCATCTTCACATCTTTTGGATAGTCAGCGGGGTTAAAATCTGCGATATCATAAAGAGTGATCTTGTGTTTGTCTTTCTTCAGTCTCTGTACAAGGTGATAGCCCAGAAAGCCGGCACCGCCGGTAATAAAGATTTTCATAGTATTTTGGTTAATTTTTTTTGAGAGGCCCCCCTGTAAAGTTTTTCCTTGCCATCGCACTGACCTGAACGCGTTGTGTCCGCATGGCACAGGTTTTTTACGACGATTCTTGCGATTCTAAGTTCCTTAAAGGAAAAACAATCGCTGTTCTTGGTTATGGCAGTCAGGGACATGCACAAGCGCAGAACATGCGCGATTCAGGCCTGAATGTCATCATTGGCCTCAAAGCAGACTCCAAATCAGCACCTATCGCCCGCGAAGATGGTTTCGAAGTACTTTCACCATTTGACGCAGCCGCTAAAGCGGACATAATCCAGTTGCTTGCACCGGATCAAGTGCAAATGACAATCTACGAAGAGAGCATCAAACCCAATCTGAAGAAAGGGAAAGCACTCGTGTTTTCGCATGGCTTCAACATTCACTACGAACTCATCAAACCACCGGCAGACGTTGACGTTTACATGGTCGCTCCCAAAGGTCCCGGTCACCTCGTGCGTCGCGTGTATCGCGAAGGCGGAGGAGTTCCTTGCCTCATTGCAGTTCACCAGGATGCGACAGGAGAGGCCAAACAAAGAGCTCTCGCGCATGCGTCCGGTGTTGGTGGAGGTCGCGCTGGAATTCTGGAAACAAATTTCAAGAATGAAACGGAAACAGATCTCTTCGGTGAACAAGTAGTTCTTTGCGGGGGACTCACATCACTCATCCTCGCCGGTTTTGAAACACTGACAGAAGCCGGTTACGATCCGGATATTGCTTACTTTGAATGTCTGCATGAAGTAAAACTCATCACGGACCTGATCTACGAAGGTGGAATTGCACGCATGCGCCATTCTATCTCTGACACTGCAGAATACGGAGACCTCACGCGCGGACCACGAATCGTGGATGCTGGAGTGAAAGCTCGTATGAAAGAAGTACTCACTGAAATCCAGAAAGATAAAGGCGCGAAATTCGCGACGGAATGGCTTGCAGAATCCAAGAATGGTTACCCGAACTTCAACAAACTTCGCGAAGCAGGCCTGAAACACCCAATTGAACAGGTAGGTCAAAAGCTCCGCGGAATGATGAAATTCCTGGGCAAAAAATAACATCCGGCCATGAGCCTGTTATACGATGCCAGACTCGTTGAGAACTCCGGCATCGGAACCACGATCCGGGGTCAATTGCGGGAAATTCTTTCCCGCAAAATCCCCATCACTCTTACCGGAAACAGCAGACAACTTGCATCTCATTCGCTCACCGGCGTCCCCGTCATTCCCTTTGACGCGAAACTATATTCCATAAAGGAGCAAACATCCTTCCCCAGAGCTTCGCACGCACGCATCCATGTTCCTCATTACAACGCACCACTTCGTTATCTGTCTCATTGTTCTGTGACTGTCCATGACTTGATCCATCTTCAGTCAGACGAATTCAAGCACCCGGCTTACAGAGCATATGCGTCGCTCATGCTTTCGCAAATCGCACGCCGTTCACCCTGCATTCTAACTGTTTCTGAAACAACGCGAAGCCAGTTCCTCAGTCGATATCCAGAAGCACGGCACCGCACATTCACAACGTTAAACGGCATTGACCACAAACTATTCAGGCCGGCCAGCTCCGGTGCGGTCGCTGCACTCAAAAAGAAACATTCTCTCCCCGATGAATACTTTCTGGCAATCGGCATTGGAAAGAAGCATAAGAATATTGACTTCGCCCTGCGTGCGCTCAAGCACCTCTGGAAAGACACGGACTGTCCGCCCATCGTGCTCGCGGGAGCCGGAGGAAAAATCCCATCTTACGCGACACATGCCATGATGGAGAACTCGGTCAGAAAAAATGTAATCCTTCTCCCTCATGTTCCTGAGTCAGATCTTCCTGCCGTATACTCTTCTGCTCTGGCGCTCATCATGCCCTCTCTGCTTGAAGGATTCGGACTGCCTGCTCTAGAAGCAATGGCCTGTGGAACTCCAGTTCTTGCATCCACTGGCGGAAGTCTTCCGGAAGTATGCGGTCATGCAGCGCGCTTCTTTGATCCGCGGGACGAAGACGCATTCATCCACGCAGTGCAGGTTGTGTTGCAAGATTCCAAACAGCGCGCACGACTACGATCCCTTGGTTTATCGCAGGCCGCTGGATTTACGTGGAAGCGAAATGTAGACGCGATGATGCGAGCGTATCATCACACCGGATTTGAAGATTCCTGACTAGAGCCAGTCTCTTTTTCTAAACCAGTAATACATTGTGCCTGCAATCATCCCCATCGCTGCGATCAATGCAGGGTAGCCATACGTCCATTCCAGCTCTGGCATATGTTTGAAATTCATTCCGTAAATTCCCGCAAGGAACGTGAGAGGCATGAAGATGGTTGTAATCACAGTGAGAGTCTTCATCACTACGTTGAGACGATTGCTCACAGTAGAAAGATAGATATCCATCAAGCCTTGCAACATGTCGCGAAATGTCTCCAGTGTATCCACAACCTGAATGGTGTGATCATAGAGATCACGAAGAAAGTATTCCGTGCCAGGCTTGAATAGACCGGATTCGCGACGCTCCATCTTCATGACTACTTCGCGCAAAGGCCAGACACTCTTGCGCATCATCAGAAGCATTCGCTTCATTCTTTGGATTTCTCTCACGGATGGGTTTGCCGCAGGATCCAGAAGACTCTCTTCAAGTATTTCCAGTCTCTCGCCTGTGGCTTCAAGCACCGTGAAATAGTTATCCACGGCAAGATCCATGACGCAATAAGCCAGATAGTCTGCACCCATTCGTCTCACGCGGCCTTTGGCTGTGCGAAGCCGATCTCGAAGCGACTTTAGAATATCATTCTCGGATTCTGTGAAAGAAATGAGGAAATCTTCCCCTAAAATCAGGCTGATTTGCTCGTAATTCGCTTCACCTTTCGCATCCCACGTCACGTTCTTAAACACAATATAGAGATACTTTTCGTAGTCTTCGAATTTGGGCCTTTGATCCGTATTCAGAATGTCTTCCAGCACCAGTGGATGCAGCCCAAACACCTCACCCATTTTTACAACCGGGCCCACATCCGACAAACCACGAACATTGATCCAGGTGACGGCAGGATCATCCTTGTACGCTTGAAATACTTTAGGATCTTTAATGACTTCTTCTTGAAACCTTTCCTCATCATACTCGATGAGTTGAATCTCAGTAGAAGCTTTTTCATCCCCGGTATAGACTAGAGTTCCGGGAGGAGCTCCTCTTTTCCGGGCTACATCTCGTCTATAAAGCCGAGCCATACTACCTGCTCAGAACGGAATCGATGCGAAGCGCAAGCCTGTCTATGAATGGCAAAGTGGTTTCTTGATTTCTGTATTCGCGTACTGCAATCCAGACAGTGAGTCCCAGATACCCGAGGCCGATCAGGGATTTCAGTAGAAAGAATGTAAATTCAACAGGATAGGCCGGAACAGTGAAAGCCCTGATGAGCTCTCGCACAAATAGAATCACTGCGTGCGAAGCAACAAAACCAATCAATGTTACCAGGCCACGCCCGGCTGCCCTGAGTTCTGTCGCACTGGTTTCCACTGTGTAGCCAATTACCCAGAGCACAAAAAAAGGACCTGTGTAAAGGACTCGACGGATGTGCAAAGGAATGCTAAGAATTCGAGCGCGCATGATTTACTTCTTAATCTGGTTCTGGATGCGATCCACAAAATCGCTCAAAAACGGGATCTCCCATCTCTCTTCGATGAAAGCTTTGTATGCGCCAAATGCACAGAGCCCGAAATATCCGAGCATAGTAATACGCCAGGCCGCCTGCGTGATTGGATGAAACCATGAATCTGCGCCGAATAACCACGACGTAATGGGAAAATTTTCGAGAATCCAGACTGCGAAGTAAACAACCAGCATGCCTGCATTCAAATGCATTGCCTGCTTACCGTGAAACTGGCAAAAATCATTTTCCTTGCGAAAAAAGAGCGGATAGATCCAACCAAAGAGCGGAATGTATCCGATCACCGCTGCGACAGAATCATTGTTCTGCATGTTTCGCGAAAACCGCGATTGAATTTCTCTAATCTTGTCAGCCATGACTTCCTGGAAGGCCTCGAAATTTCGGAGAGGGCGGGATTCGAACCCGCGGTACGATTTAACTCGTACAACAGTTTAGCAAACTGCCGCTTTCGGCCACTCAGCCACCTCTCCAATTCCCCGGAGGGAGTGGGATTCGAACCCACGGTACATCTCTGCACAACGGTTTTCAAGACCGCCGCCATCGACCACTCGGCCATCCCTCCACTTTCCAGGCTGGTACTTTTCAGGCGAGTGTCAACTAGAAAGACTTTCAAAATATCAACTCATGCAACAAATGGATGAACCCATGGGCCTCGCTGCCATTGCGCTCATTTTGTTTCTTGGTTCGACAGGCGTCACTGCGTTCGCTTCAGGCTTTCTATTTCTACCTGCGAAGACCCAGAAATCGCTTCTGCCCATCCTCGTCAGTTTCGCCACGGGCGCGCTACTTGCGACAGCACTCCTGGTGATGATTCCAGACACTTTGCGTCAGGCTGGTACGCAAAAAACGATGCAGTGGGTTTTGATCGGCATTTTGTTCTTCTTCCTCCTCGAGAGACTTGTAATCTTCCGCCACTGCCATGAAGACGAGTGCTCCACTCATCGCGCAGCGGGAGCGGTCATCCTGACTGGAGATGCGATTCACAGCTTCTTTGACGGCGTGATCATCGCTTCCGCTTTTCAGTATTCGGTTGAGCTTGGAATCGCAACGAGCATCTCCATACTAATTCATGAGATTCCGCAGGAAATCAGCGATTTCGCAGTGCTGATCCAGAGCGGATATACAAGAAATCGCGCTCTTTTGATGAACTACCTGGCGGCCCTTCCGTCTGTGGCAGGTGGAATTCTCACATTCTATTTTCTATCTGAACTCAGGCATCTACTTCCATTCTTCATGTCGATCTCAGCTGCGAGCTTGATCTATGTAGCCATCGCGGACCTGGTGCCGGGACTTCACCGTTATGCGGGATTGAGAACGGGATTATTTCACTTTCTGTTTTTGCTCGCAGGCGTGGGCGTGATTGCCTGGATTCGCGGTTGATGGAAAGAGGGGGCGCGAAAATCAGAAGCAATGCCGGATTCTACGCCGGCATTGCCAAGACACTCTCTTTAGCCCTTGTAAGTATGGCCGTAATGAGAATAGTTCGCACCAATGAATGACTTCCACTTTTCCGGAACTTCGTCTTCAGGAAAAATTGCCTGCACCGGGCAGGCGGGTTCGCAGGCTCCACAATCAATGCACTCCTGCGGATCGATGAACAGCTGCTTTCCGCCGAGGTTGTCTTTGGAATAGCCTTTCTTGTCCCATTCGTCTTTACGTGGGTGAATGCAATCAACCGGGCAGACATCTACGCATGCTGTATCGCACACGCCCTGGCAGGGTTCTGTGATAATGTATGGCATACAGACCTCTTATTTATGCGGTCCGAGCCCTTCCAGTTTTTTTTATCGCCGCACCTACGTTTTTTCACAAAGGGTGGGGAGTGAGGCTCATGCAACGGAAAGGAACGGCAACCCTCAGTATTGAAAAATGGCCTTTTTGTTCTGTAGAAAATCCACGAGAACCATCTTGCCCATCTGCGTGGGATGTGGATAAAAGACCCGACCCTGAGATTGTTTCATAAACTGGCGCATGAACGATTCTTCGCCAAAATAGCCCATCTCCCAGTCAGACGTTAAAAGGAACGTGTTGATGACAATGTTGTCCTGCGTGCAGTTGCGCACTTCGCGCAGTGCGAATTCAAAATCCGCAGGTGAAGGCGGGTAATTTACATGCAGACTGCTGCCTTCAAAATGAGCCGTAGGCACCCCATCTGTGATCAAGATGATTTGCTTGTTCTTTGTCTCTCCGCTTCCGAGTAGAGTACGCGATAACTGCAGCCCCCGTTGCAGGTTCGTAAAATACTTAGGAATTCTATCTTTACCCTTTTCTGTTTGAGCCGCCATGTTGTATCTCAAACGAATGTGCGGATCGTACATGGTCACTGGATGTGGCTGGAGACTCGGAACTTTTGCTGGCGGAATTACACTTGCTAGAGTCCCAAAACCAACGATCGTCAAGCGATCATCTTTGAAATCCTGACGAATCAAAGCATCGAGAGCCAGCACAACGCGTTTCGCATTGTAAAAACGATCCGACCGCATCATGCTTCCACTCATATCAATCAGAACTACAGTGGAGCTTCTAGCAGATCCTCGCGCTTCAAATACTTCCATATCAGAGAGGTCCGGCTTGCTTGACTTTCGCCTAACGTAGCCGTTGACGATCGAAGAAGACAAGTCCAGATTGGATACTGGATCTCCAAAATCAAATGGCCTGGTTTTGCTCGAAACGTTTTCGCTTTCTCCTGTTTCATCCGCAGAATGCATCCCGCCGGATGTATCCGCTTTTAGTTTACTGAAGATTTCCTCGAGCGCACGCCTTCCAATCTTTCGCACTGATTCAGGCGAAAGACGCATCTCCCCTGTTTCTGGATCCGGAACAATCCTTCCCTGTTTTTCTAAAAGCTCTCTGAGCTTTTCAAAGATTTGTTCTCTCTTTTCTAGAAACTCCTCAAACTGTTCGGGCCCGAGATATTGAGCAAGCTTCTCCAGGTTAAAATTGAAGAGGTCACCACTTTCTTCTGCTTCTTTCAAAGCCTGCATTAGCTTTTCTAAGTCATCCAGATGCTTGAGTATGTCAATGGCTTCGTCGCGCGAAAGGGGAGTGGAGCCTGTGAACTTATACTTCTTTTCTCCTGCCACGAGATCATCCAGGTCTTCCATGTCCTGGATGACGGATGCTATGTCGTCCATAGAAACCGGACGCTTTTTTTCCTGCATCACTTCATTCTTGATGCGATACAATTCATCAATGGACAGGTTGCGAATCGCATCTTCGATTCTATCCTTCCATTCTTTGCTCTTCGCCGTATTTAGCAGATCGCCAGAATCTTTTTTTAAATCAAATTCTGTGTCCTTTCGCGCTGGCTTAATGTCAAATTGACCGAGCACATCATCGATCTTCTGTTGCAATTGCTGTTGGAGACTATGGACCAGATCGTCCATACCGCCTTCCTTCAGAAACATATTGACCGGCAACCCACGATCGATGAGCATTCTGAGAGCTTCGTCCAATTCCAGGTCGTATCGCATGATCATGTCCGAAAGGACATTCATCAAACGATCCATGTCCCAGGGGCGGTCACGTTCGGGTTCGTATGGGCCATACCTGTAAGTGATCATACAAATTTGCTTCCAATTCCAGTCGGTCTCTTACCAGATGCCATCGTCAGTCGTCAGCAACAAATAACAGGATAGCACCCGGCCGGCAGAATGGAACTTACTTTTCTGACCTACAATATCCATCGGGCCATTGGATTCGATCGCAAATACAGGCTCGAAAGGATCATAGAAACCTGCCGCGACGTGGATGCGGACATTGTCGCCCTCCAGGAAGTGGACCAATTTGCCCCTCGCAGCAAAGGCGAAGACCTGGCGCATCTGATTGCGCAAAATCTAGACATGCACTATGAGCTCGGACTGAATGTGAGGCTTCAGAAAGGCCACTACGGCAACGCCACTTTTTCAAGATATCCTATTGAACAAGCCCACAACTTCAACATAACCTGGGGCATTAAGAAGAAACGAGGTTGTCTAATCACAAGCATTGGCTTGCCTCATGCCAAAATCGCTATCTTCAATTTTCACATGGGCCTGGCGCGCATGGAGCAGGTTAGACAGAAAAAGAAAATCGTTCATTCAGACCATATGGAGCGCCTCGCTCGAGTTCCCATGGTTCTCCTTGGTGATACAAACGATCGGACTACCAGACTTTCTCACTCATTTCTTGAATCTGGATTTCGCGATACATGCCCAGGAAAGGGTCACAATACTTTTCCCGCTTATGCTCCAATTCTCAGACTCGATAGAATCTTTGTCACTCAACAATGGGAAGTAGTGGAGCACAGAGTCGTGCGAAACAAACTCACTCGAATCGCTTCCGATCATCTACCCGTAGTGGCACGCTTAAGACTTAAGTCTTACTGATCTGATTATACAAATCCGTTCAGTTGCGGATCCTTCTCAAGTACGTTCGAGATCATCTCTTGAAGACCGGTTAGATAATGCATGTATGGTTCAGGAAGCGAATCACCTTTTCGATTGGTTACTTGCTCTCTTAGTTTTCGCAGAGTGGAATGCACCTCTCCGAGTTTCTGCAAATGCTGTTCATGATTGTCTTTGCGAAACATCGCACGAATGTTATACGGATAGATATCACGTATCAATTGCCCAACAAAGAGCTTCTCTTTCTCCGGACGAATGATCACTGTTTCTTCGCGAGCAGACGCCTTATACTTTGCGTACGTAATCGTGTATCCAAACAGTTCCTTTTCAATATGAGCCACAGCCGGATCTCCCGGATCATGTCTGCGATATGATTCCCATTTTTCCTGAATGGATTTGCTGATTGGATCTACAGGAGCAGCCTGCGTCTTTAATTCTGAAATTTCTTTTACGTCAAAATGACTTGAGTACGCGCTGATGATGTCTGGCGATTCACGCGCAAGCATGTCTCGATCCTGTTGCGTGCAAAGAAAAAGTGCCGTCTCTCCGTCTTTCACAATGTGATGACTGTCTACCGGGCGACGCGCCGGGAATCGTCGCATGGTTTGATAATCCATAACGGAAAACGGACTTCCTGGATCCCTGCGATTTGAGAGAAACACATGCAACATTCCGTGATCGCGCACAATAGTTACCAGTACGTCCCCCCGCTCAGGATGCAAAAGCGATTGGAGAGTAATCTCTTCATCCTTTAGAAGCGCGCTTCCATGCGCAGTGATGACCTGTCTGGCTTTGATTCCCGCGATCAGGTTCAGTAGAACTTTACGAACCTTTTCGATTTCCTCTGGTTTCAGGTGCGATAGATCAAACTGAGTGGACATTCGGTTGCTCCGCCAGTGTTTCCGGATGAACCCGGGTTAAGTTAACTCCACCGCTCACATAGCAGTGGCGGCATCCGTAAATGTGTGCCTGTCGCTTTTGATTTGGACCGAGATCAGGAAAGATTGCAGCGATTAGATATTCGTCCTGACTGAGAGGTGTTCCGCAGACGGGACATATCCGAGGACGTTCCGCCGCTTTCATACGCAGAATACGTGCCGTATCCAGAGTCACAGGTTTCTCAATATTGGCGGGCGACTTTTTCGCGCCAGCAGACGTGGGCAGATTCAACGCGTTCAGGAAGACGATGAGTGCAAGGGCCAGTGCCGCAATCGTTACAAATGTTAGCATGATTCTACCACTATAGACTGTTTCGGTCCCAGAGGTCTCTATCTGGAGCCTGAGCCCGTCCAGAACAGTTCTTTCACCCACTTCTGGATTGGACGATCATAATCCTGCGGATGCTGGGGATTAGATTCTGGACTTTTTTCAAAATGGTCTTGCTTTGAAATGAAAATTCCTGCATATAGACGCCCCCCGCGACACTCACATACAAGGCTTCATTCTCTATTTTTTCAGGCCTGGTCCGGGCAGACAGATTTCCTGCAATTTCGTCCCACGATACTCCCAGAAGCATCAATTCACGCGTCCCTTCATCAAACGGAAGAGATCGCACGAATGCGTTCTTGAGTTCTCGCAATTGCGCAGACTGGGGCACACCAGGAGCCTGCTCTTCATCCAACGGATTGTTCAACCCTGCCATCCCCAAGAATATGAATTACGGAACTCTGACTGACCAGAGATTTAAGGTCCTCATCGATCCCGTCTAGATCCGGTGTAGTAAAAATCGCCTGGCCACTTTCGCGCAGGAGTTTCACAAAGGCCGATCTGCGCATTGTATCAAGTTCTCGAATTACATCATCAATGAGAAGCAAAGGTGTTATCTTTAGTTTTTGCTTCAAATGATGAAACTGTGCGATCCTGAGTGCAAGTGCCGCCGTTCTCTTCTGTCCCTGACTTCCAAATTGCATGATATCACGACCATCTTTCAAGAAAACGAGCGAGTCTCTGTGCGGACCACTTGTCGTGTATCCCAGTGATAGATCGCGAACCACGTTCTTATCATAGCTTTCTTTGAGATCATCTCTGTGCGAAAACTGAAGCTCAAGATTCATCGCGTCTCTGTTTCCGGATATTTGTTCCAGAGCGTCGCGAAACGGTTCCTTGAATGAAAGAAGAAAATTTTCCCTTCTGCTCCAGAGCTGAGATGCAAATTGAACCAGTCTGGCATTCCAGATCTGCAAATCTGCGATATTTGCCTGTCTTTGTCTGATCTTCTTCAATAGGGCATTTCTTTGTCTGAGTGCTTTTTGATATCCGATCAAGTTTTGGAGATACTCTGGTTCCATGCTAGAAATCGCAGCATCCAAAAACTTTCTTCGATCTGCAGGTGAACCTTCAATGATTTGTAAATCTGAAGGAGAAAAGACAACACAGATGAATTCTCCTACTATCGATGATCTCGAAGAAGCCGCTTTGTCGTTAAATTTTATTTTACGCCGTAAATCACCTGTGGAAACGTCCGTTGCAATTTCCATTTCTCCTTTCTGGCCTGCTCTAGAATACTTCGCTTTTATATAGTATCCATTGGATCCGTATCGGAGCAAATCGTGATCAGAAGCTCCTCGAAAAGATTTTCCGTGCGAAAGCATTCCAATGGCTTCGAGCAAATTGGTTTTCCCGGCCGCATTTCTTCCAAGAAGGAAGGTTAAGCGAGACGGGAATAAAATAGATAGTGATTCGTAGTTTCTAAAATTCTTCAGTAAGAGTTGTTCAATTCGCACAAGCGATGATCAAATCTTCATTGGCATAACCACAGATAAGAAATCTGGATCCGCCGGATCTCCCACTGTGCACGGCGAACTGGGAGAAGAAAACCCAAGAATCACATCTTCACCCGGAATTACTTTTAGAACATCCATTAGATAAACGGAATTAAATCCAATCACCATTTCCGGACCGGAGTATTCGCATTCGAGACTGCTTTCACTTCCCCCCAGATCAGGTGTGCTGGCTTGAAAACCAACGGTCCCTTCAGAAAAAATAAATCTAACCTGGCGAGCAGGCTCTATGGCAACTGACGCCGCCTGTTTGATTGCTTTTTCCAGGTCAATGCGATTGATCCTGATTTTGTAATCTAACTTTCGTGGAATGACTTGTTCGTAATCAGGAAATGCTCCATCAATTAGCTTTGTTACAAGATCTACTCTACCGATTCTAAAATGAACACGTTTGTCTTTGTCATCGTATGCGATCATTGCTTCTTCGCCTGCATCCAGGAGGCGGACAAGCTCTTTGATTGCTTTTGCCGGAATGATCACGCCATCTTTGAAAGGAAGTGCAGATGGAAAGTCTCTGGAGATTTTCGAGAGTCTTCTTCCGTCTGTCGCAACAACTATATTGGAATTTTTCTGAGACTTTAGAAACAAACCATTGAACACATATCTGCTATCATCCTGCGCCATCGAATAGTATGTTTTCAAAATCATTTCGCGAAAAACTGCAGGCGAAAAAGAAATAAGATCTTCCGAAGAAGGTGAAGGTGTTGGAGGATAATCTGAGGTAGGAGAAGTTACCAGATTCACTCTCGGTTTGGTTCTTGCTTTTGGAGAAGAAATGATGAGTTTGTCATCATCCAAAGAGATCTCAATGGTCTCTCCATCCATAGCTCCAATGACTTGTGTTAGTTTTTTCGCGGGGACTGTAGTTCCGCCTTTCTTATCCAGTGTAATAGGAAGCGTTGTTTTTAGAGCAATCTCCAGATCAGTGGTCGTGAACACTGCTTCGCCCTTGTCAGCTTCGATCAAAACGTTTGAATATACAGATCTAATTTCGCGTGATGGGATGATACCGTCTACGGTGGTAATTGCTTTCAGGAACTGCTGTCTATCTACTGTGAACTTCATGGTGCCCTTCAACTATATAATGATTATGTGTTTGTACTTGTACTTTGTTGTACCTGTGAATAAGTCAGTACTGCCGTAAATCTCGCTTCCCAAGCGACGGAACGATTTCCTGTCCGTAAAGGATTATGTCAAAATAAAAAGACAACTGTCAGAAACACTCCAAAAAGAAATTCACTGTGCGAAAACGGACCTGATTTTGAACTAAATTCTTTGCTTTCTGACGACAGGTTTGTCAATTGTTCACAGTGTACTCACAATGGCCTTGAGGGCACCTGCCAGTGCGTCGTCGTTTTCTAGAGCAATCTGAATCTTCTTTTCTGCGTGCACTACCGTTGTGTGGTCCTTCTTCTTGAAAAACCGTGCAATTGCTGATTTGCTCATTCCACCCTGGGTGAGAGCCAGGTACATGGCCACATGTCTGGGCCACGTATGCTCCGTTTTTCTAGAAGAACTCAGAATGTCCTGTTTAGAAACGTGATAGTGACGAGTGACTGCCTCAAGAATGGCGTGAATGGACGGGATTGCCGGTCTTCGCAGGGTTCCTTCTATGACAGAATCGATATTGGAGGTAGAGAGATGTTTGCTTTCCCTGGACTGAAGTTCGATTTTACCGAAGATGGATTTGATTTCACGAATGTCTGTTGCGGATTTGCAAATTCTTTGGATCGTAGAATGGTCTAGAATGTTGGGATTCACCTCCGCCATTTTTTGACAGAACGCTCTGCGCAAGTCAGCATCCACAGATTCCATTTGAACAACAATGCCCGAAAGAATTCTGCTTCGAAGTCTGCCGGAAGGGAAAACAGAACCTGGCTCTGTGGAACTGGAACATACGATTTGTTTGCCTCGGTCGAGAAAAGCAGTGATCAGGAAGTCAATTTCTTCTAGAGTGGACTTGCCGCTCCCGATCAAGTGGATGTCATCGAAAATGACGCAATCGAAAGACATCATAGATTCTTTGAAATCCAGGGAAGACCTCGAAGCGATAGCGCGAAGATGCCCCAGCTTAAAAGCGATCCCCGAAAGATATGCAATGCGTGCGCCTGGCTTTGCTTCGATTACGCTTCTCGCATAACTGTGTAGTAGATGAGTCTTACCGGAATTGGCGGGCCCGGACAAAAAGATTGGATTGTGTCTGCCCGGTTGGCGACACGCGGCTCTAATGCATTGAAGCGCGTTTGAATTGCATTTTGATTCTAGAAAAGTTTCGAAGCTGTATTCGGGATGAATCCATTCCGGCAGTGAATGGGATAGTTGGAATTCAACGCGAACCGGCCGTCCTAAAATGCTGGCCATCTTCACTTCAATCGGGCGAGTGTATTCTCGCAAATGTGACAGAATTCCATTATCGGGCACATTGAGAATCAGTCGGGATGAATCAGTACTGGTTCCGGGCTTCGCGGAATATAGCCATTTCAGGCTTGAATTCTGGGAGGATTCGCCTGCGAAGTCTTTGAGGACCTGATTCCACGCGTCTTTGATCATGATGGACGGCGGAATGAAATTTGAGGCGTAGAAGTCAGCAAGCCAAAAATGTAATCTCTTCAAAAACAGTTGACCCTGATGCCTCTTTCGAGGTTTCTTGATCAAACAGTCTGAGATTGATCATATTTCTCATCTTCAGCCAGACTCAGGAAACTTAAACTAACATCGATCGCAGGATCATCACGATTTCCCTATGAAAAGAACATTTCAACCAAGCAATAAGCGTAAAAACAAAACTCATGGCTTTCGTTCTCGTATGGCTACGGCCAACGGACGCAAAGTTCTCTCAAACAGAAGAAAAAAAGGGCGCAAGCGCCTGACTGTTTCTGATCAAACACACAGGAAATAATTTCTGTCCGGCCTGCGCGCCCGTACCCTCCGCGGAGAGAGCCAGTTTTCTGCGCTTTTCCGGGAAGGCAGAAAGATGCATTCCAGAGGAATCATGTTGATCGTATCGTCCGGCAATCCTGGCGGGATAGCTGTGTGTTCTTCACGTATGAAAAGAGCTGTGGATAGAAATAGAAGAAAAAGAATTATCCGCTCCGCACTTCAGCCTCTGGTTCCCGCAATCAAACCCGGGTGTTCTGTTGCAGTATTTGCCGATCTTGAATTCGAAAAACTTTCCCTTCCGGAAAGAACAGCGACTCTTCGTGATGCGTTTGTTCGTGCAAGGCTGCTTGCCCCATGAATGCGAACACTCTGGCCATCGCAGGGATTCGCGTTTATCAGAATACTATTTCTAAACTCATTCCTGGTCGTTGTCGCTTTTATCCAAGTTGTTCGAGTTACGCAGTAGAATGCTTCGAACGTTTTTCATTCGGGCATGCGTTTATCAAATCAGGCTATCGTATTCTCAGGTGCAATCCCTTCAATGAGGGATACTTCGATCCAGTTATTCCAGACGAACCCCAAAACCAGGCGTAAACAAAATGGAAAATAAAGAAGAACAAAAACCCGGACTGGGTTCTTTTCTGCCAGTACTGCTGATCGGTATTGCGGTCCTACTGTTCTTTCAATTCAGCGGAAGCGGATCTCATCCCCCGGTGACTCAGGAGCACGAAGGCACGGGTGCGAAATTAACCGATTTTGAATTTCAGTCGGGTCCCGGGGAAATTGTTTCTGTAGATACTGGCAACTTCATCGTGAAGTTGAACAGCCAGGGCGGACGAATTGATAAGTTCTACGTAAAGAAAAGCAAAGAACTCAATGTTCCTGATTCCGTACTGAAAACGGAAACTCCGGAAGCGCAATCCTACCAGGCCTTCGAGGGAAGCCGGGGGAACGGATTCGACTTTCAATTTCATGGATACTACTATGGAGACGGAGCCTCGCAGCTCGGTGATCCGGCCCTGAACAAAGCGCTCTTCAAGAAAGAAGGACCTTTTCAGGACAAAGATGGCGTCGTAGAAGTGCGTTTTCGTCTTCCTGTTCGACTTCGCGGACAAAATCTCGAAATTGTTAAGATCTATCGCTTTTTGAAAGGAGAGCATTTCTTTCGTCAAATCGCTGTAATACGAAACCTGGACAAAAAAGAATTCGTCTGGGGCGGTCCAATGTTCTTTCGCCCCTTTGGGGATGTAGGGCCCTCTACAGAAATGGCCGGAGGGATCAACCCGGCTCTGCACGGCAGGTTTTACTACTACAATGGAGAATTCAAGAGCAGAATGAATACTCCACCGACCAATAGCATTCTTGCTCCCATTGGTTGCGGTGAAAATCTAAAAGATAAACCTTATAGTGTTTATGCGGAACATCCCAATTCACTTCATTTTGTTGGCGCACACAGTAAGTATTTCTTCGCATACGCGAAGTTTCTGGATACAAACAATCCTCAGAGCCAGGTGGATGGCGTAGCCATTAGAAACGAAATCGATCCGGACGGCAAGCGCGCATTCACTACGATTCTCAACGACTTTAGGCTCGCGCCCAACACCGGGGAGCTTGAATTGCAGCCTGCAGGGGCGCAGACGACGGGCGGTCATGAATACATCAAAGGGATCCAGCAGAGAAATGATGCAGTCATTCTGGATCAGGAAATCTATTACGGCGTGCGAACAGACGAAAGTCATGCTTTTGCAAACGAAGCGCTGGCCAGGACTGAATTCGGATCGTCTGACACGGACAAAGAAGCACGCGGAGTCATTTACACTTCCAGTTTTCTTGCGCTCTTCTCAAAAGTCCGCGATGCAATCGTATGGGTGATGAGATTCCTTCACGTATATCTGGGCAACTATGGATGGGTCATCATTGTCATCGCTGTTTCCTTCAAGTTGATTACGTTTCCGCTGAATCAGATGCAGGCCAAGAGCATGAAGCGAATGAGCGCCCTAAAGCCTGAGCTGGAAAAAATCCAGGAGAAGTATGCGGACAATCCGGCGGAAAAACAGAAGAGAACCATGGAGGTTTACAAGAAGCACAACGTAAATCCTGCCAAAGGCTGCGTGCCGATTGTGATCCAGATTCCGGTTTTCATTGCTCTCTATAGCGCCTTTTCAGAGTCCATTGAACTCTGGCGGAGTCCGTTCATCCTGTGGATGACAGATCTATCCGCGCCTGATACAATATACACCATCAAAGACTTTCTGATCCTAAAGGATTTTCATATCAATGTTCTGCCGCTGTTTATGGTTGCCTCTCAGTTGTTACAGCAAAGGCTCACAACTGTGATCACGGATCCGCAGCAGAAGATCATGATGTATATGATGCCTGTGATTATGATTTTCTTTTTCTGGACAATGCCCAGTGGCGTGACGCTTTACTGGACTGTCCAGAATGTGCTCGCCATCGTCTGGCAACTGGTGACCAACCGGATGTCCGATGACGGGAAGACCGCCTGAACCATTTTTGGAGTAAGAGTATGAATTACATTTACGAGGCAGAAGGCAAGACGCGCGCTGAAGCAGAACAGATCGCCTTGAGCGCGCTTGGATTGAAAGAAGAAGATGTTACGTTTGAAGCAGTTTCCGCCGGAAAGAGTTTCCTGGGAATTGTAAACAGGAAACCAACCGTTGTTCGTTTGTTCGCGAAGAACGTTCCTATCGAAACAGTCATCAAAGGCACCGTGATCACACTGATTAGGAAGATGGGTCTGACAGTTGAGAATGTGGGAGTCCATATTGAAGAAGAAAGCTTCGTGGTTTCCATTGATTCTGAAGATTCTGCGATCTTGATTGGAAAGCAGGGAAGAACTCTCGATTCGCTGCAGTTTCTCACCAATTGCATGGTGGATTCACGCATCCGGAACAATCGTCGTGTGGTTCTGGACGTAGCAGAATACCGCGAGCGTCGCAAACAAAGATTGACCAAGCTCGCAAAGGCAGTGGCCGATCGAGTGGCGCGCACTTCCCAGAGCGTATTGCTAGAATGGATGAATCCGTATGAACGTAGAATCGTTCATCTTGCGCTCGAACCAGACGAGAGAGTAACCACTCGATCAGATGGAAACGGAGTATACAAGAGAGTGCGAGTTCTTCCTCAGAAAGGTAGACCCGGTTCTGGACCTCAGGATCGTCAGGATCGCCCTGATCGTCAGGACAGAGAAAGAAACTTCAATCGAGCTCCTCGCGAAGAAGAAGAGGAAGATCAGGATTTTAATAGAAAGGACGCTTTCGACGACCAATGACCATTGCGGCGATCGCAACGTACCCGGGCCACGCGGCCCTGGGTACGATTCGCGTGTCCGGTCCGGGTACTCTAGATATTATTTCCAGGTTCGTTGTTGCACCGGACCTGAAGCCTATTCCGTTTTCTAATCAGCCGCGCCATTCATTTTTCGCAAAGTTCATGGACGCAAATGTGCTCGTGGACGAGGTCGTAGCCGTTTACTTCAAAGGCCCCCATTCCTACACCGGAGAAGACTCAGCCGAGATCACCTTTCACGGAAATCCCATTTTACTGAAGAGCGCCTTACGACTGTTAGTCGAATCGGGGATTCGGCTTGCTGAGCCAGGAGAATTCACTTCGCGTGCGTTTCGCAATGGTCGTCTGGATTTGACGCGCGCAGAATCTGTGAAGAGGTTGATTGAAGCAAAAAGTGAGTATGAGCTTTCGGCCGCGCGCGCTATCTATGGAGGAGAGCTTTCTCGCAGGATGTCCATTCTCAGGTCGGCCATGATTGGCCTGAAGGCGGAGACGGAAGCGGAAGTTGATTTTTCCACCGAAGATCTCACTTTTCAATCGCGCGAAGAAAGGCGCGCACGAGTTATGGGACTGATCGCAGAGCTGGATTCGCTCCTTGCGCGCGGAAGTGCAACAGGAAGGATTCGAGAAGGAATTTCTATTGCGATTGTAGGTGTGCCGAATGCTGGAAAGTCTTCGCTACTCAATCGACTTCTCGGCTACGATCGAGCCATTGTTACAGAAGTGGCAGGTACCACTCGAGATACTCTTTCGGAAGAGTTGCAGATTGCTGGAATTCCTGTGCGTCTCGTGGACACCGCTGGAATTCGTGAGACCAATGATATTGTAGAAAGAGAAGGAGTGCGCAGAAGCCAGCGTGAGCTCGAAGAAAGCACTCTTGTGATTCACGTAATAGACGGTTCACGCGAATCCTACGCTTCGATTGTAGAATCGGACCGCGACAACGTAATCCATGTAATCAACAAAGCAGATCGTCTTCATCCGGGCGCAAATCCAGGGAGCGCGATTCAGGTTTCCTGTCTTACTGGTGCAGGAATGGATCATGTAGAAGAGGCGATTCGGGATAGAGTTCTTGAAAGACCGGAAAGTCGTGATCCTATATTGCTCGAAGAAAGACATCGCTTTCATCTACTGGCGATGAAGGCGACGCTGACAAAGATCATGGAACTCTGGCAGCAGAATGCGCCTGACGAAATCACAGCCCTTGAGATCGATGACGTGATCGATCATATTGGTAGCATCACAGGACGGATTTCAAACGAGGAAATTCTGGGACGCATTTTTTCGACGTTTTGTGTCGGGAAATGACGGCGAAAATCCGCTTGCGTACCGTATAGCCCGAAGCCACTTAGAATACAGGAGACTCATATGCTTAAGATTGGAATCAACGGATTTGGCCGAATTGGCCGACTGGCTTTCCGCACAGCTCTGGAAAGACAGGATATCGAAATCGTGGGAATCAATGACCTGCTCGACGCAGACTACATGGCCTACATGCTCAAATACGATTCAACTCATCGCGCTTTCAAAGGAACTGTGGAAGCAAAAGACGGACAACTCATTGTAAATGGAAAGAAAGTTCGCGTCACTGCTGAAAAGGATCCTGCGAATTTGAAATGGGGAGATATTGGTGCTGAAGTTGTAGTTGAATCCACCGGTCTCTTTACCACGATTGAAAAGGCACAGGCTCACATCAAAGCCGGCGCGAAGAGAGTGGTTATCTCTGCCCCTTCTGCGGACGCACCCATGTTTGTCATGGGCGTGAATCACAAAACTTACAAAGCAGACATGACCATTGTGTCCAACGCGAGCTGCACAACCAACTGCCTGGCTCCTCTTGCGAAAGTCGTGAATGATCGTTGGGGAATTCTAGAAGGTTTGATGACCACAGTCCACGCAGTCACAGCTACGCAGAAAACCGTAGACGGTCCTTCTCACAAAGACTGGAGAGGTGGTCGTGGCGCGTATCAGAATATCATTCCTTCTTCCACTGGCGCAGCCAAAGCAGTTGGAAAAGTGATTCCAGATCTAAACGGAAAATTGACAGGCATGTCCTTTCGCGTTCCGGTAGCAGACGTTTCTGTAGTGGACCTGACTTGTCGCCTTTCCAAGCCTGCGAAGTACGATGATATCAAGAAAGCAATGAAGGAAGCTTCCGAAGGGGAATTGAAGGGAATTCTTGGTTACACGGAAGACGAAGTAGTTTCTCAGGATTTTCTCGGGGATCCACGCACCAGTATTTTCGATGCGGGCGCAGGAATTCAGCTGAGCGATACTTTCGTGAAACTCGTTTCCTGGTATGACAACGAATGGGGCTACTCAAACAAACTTGTGGACCTCATCCAGCACATCAGTACAGTAAAATGATTTAAGTAAAAGCGCGAGGGCAAATGCGATGAACAAGCTTACGGTAAAGGATCTAAATGTTGCCGGCAAAAAGGTTCTGGTTCGAGTCGATTTCAATGTGCCTCTCAAAAACGGAGTAGTTGAAAACGACAAACGCCTTCGCGCAAGTGTGCCCACCGTTCAGTACCTCATTTCCAACGGAGCCCGGGTAATCCTCATGAGTCACCTGGGACGTCCAAAAGGAAAGCCTGTAGACTCGATGCGTCTGGGCCCGGTGGCGGACGCTTTCGGCAAATTACTTGGTAAGCCTGTAAAAAGCATTGGAACTTGCGTGGGCGATGAAGCTCAAGCGGCGGCCTCTGCCTTGAAAGATGGAGAAGTGCTGCTGTTAGAAAACCTGCGCTTTCATCCAGAAGAAGAAGGAAATGATCCTGGCTTTGCAAAGCAGCTAGCGTCTCTCGGGGATGTGTACGTAAACGATGCGTTTGGAACAGCCCATCGCGCGCACGCTTCTACAGAAGGCATCACTCACCATGTCAAACAATCTGCCAGCGGATTCTTGCTACAGAAAGAACTGGATTATCTTGGTGGCGCGGTAAATAATCCTAAGCGTCCGTTCGTTGCAATACTTGGTGGTTCTAAAGTATCTGGAAAGATAGACGTGATAGAAGCGCTTCTGCCCAAAGTGGATTTTCTTTTGATTGGCGGAGGAATGGCCTATACCTTTTACAAGGCCCAGGGTCTTGAAATCGGAACTTCCTTATGCGAAGAAGATAGAATCGATATGGCCAAAACGCTTCTTGCCAAGGCCGGGACAAAACTTCTATTGCCGGTGGACTGTGTGATTTCAGACGCATTTGATTTTGATGCGCGCAAAGTGGGAACCCTGAAGACTGTTGCTGCAAATGGGATCCCAAAAGGATGGAGTGGTCTGGACGCAGGCCCCGAAACCATTTCTCTCTTTAAAGACAAAGTACTTTCTGCCGGAACTGTTCTCTGGAATGGTCCCCTTGGTGTTTTTGAAATTGCAGAAACAGCGGTCGGAACTTTTAAAATTGCAGAAGCTCTGGCTGAGGCAACGAAGAAGGGTGCCATTACGATCATCGGTGGTGGAGACTCCGCTGCAGCGATTGAAAAGGCCGGATTGGAAGAAAGTGTGAGTCATGTTTCTACAGGTGGCGGCGCTTCTCTCGAGTTCCTGGAAGGTAAAGACCTGCCCGGTGTGAGTGCCCTGACCAATCGTTGAGCGTTCTTCGCGGACTCAGACGCCTCAATCGGTATGAGGCCAGGTTGTTTCGAATTGCACGCAAAGCAGGAAAGCTCGCGCAAATAGAGCAGCTAGGCTATTCTGCCAGAAGCTCGGACGGATTTCGATTTCCTATATATTCTTTAACAATTGGAAAACCGGCTGCCCTGGAAAGATCTCCGGTTGGACTGGTTGCGGGCGTTCACGGTCTGGAAACGATCGGGATTCGCGTCCTTCTTGATTTTCTAGAAAGCATATTTGATGAGCCCAATCGCGATGTATCGCAGGCTCTGCTCGATGGGGATATAGGGATTGTTAGCATTCCCATCTTAAATCCTGGTGGAGTTGCTTTGAAAAGTCGAGCAAATCCTGCGGGCGTGGACCTGATGCGAAATTCGGGAAAAGACGGGGACACAGCGCTCCCATTCTTCGGCGGTCATCGCATGAGTTCGAAGTTGCCATACTTTCGTGGCAAAAGTCTTCAGCCAGAATCTCGCGCACTCTTTCGTTTTTGTTTGGAGCGTTTTTCTCAGGCGCGTAAAGGAACCATTCTACCTGTGCTGGATGTCCATTCTGGATTTGGGATGAAGGATAGCGTGTGGTGGCCCTATGCTGGAAAGAAGACACCGTCTGCGGATCACTATCTGTTCGAAAGACTGTCGAGGATTTTACACACAGAAGGCGACGGAATTACGTACGAGCCGCAGAGCCAGGCTTACACCGTACACGGCGATCTCTGGGATCGCCTGTACGATGACTATCGTCGTAGCAAGAAACCCGCCAAACTTCTGCCATTTACTCTTGAAATTGGAACCTGGTCAGACGTTAAGCGGAATCCGGGGCGGCTTCTCAGTAAAAGAGGATTGTTCAATCCACCACCTGAACAAAAGGCTCTGATGATCCAGAGATATCGTCCTTTCCTGAGTAAGTTCGTCCTTCTTTCCTTGCTCTATGGCGAATGACTATTTCAGGAATTTGTTTCCGTACTTATTGGTGATCGACTCTGCATCAAAGTAGATGAATAGATCTGTCGTTCCAAATTCACGGTCCAGCGCGGGTTCGCCGCCAATGCGCGCACCAATTCTCATATAGCCTTTGATCAAAGGTGGCAAGCGTTTCGTGATGCTCTTACGATCTCCGGCAAGTTCAATTTCTCTAAAGCCAGGATGCACGCTGGTGGGGAGAGGGCGAACGCGCAGATGCTCCTCTACAAGATGACCTTCATCGCGGAGAAACGCATACACCATGTTGACTTCTTCCGCGTCCGTAGAATGGAGCGAGCCGCAACCCATCAAAACACGAATGTTGTGGGTCTGGATGTAGTTTGCAATTCCTGCCCACAGGAGTGTGATGACGCTTCCGTCTCTGTAATCTGGATGCACGCAGCTTCTTCCAACTTCTGCAATTTCAAAATCCAATTTGTATATGTTGGAAAGATCAAATTCCTGTGCTGAATAAAATCCAATGTTCTTGAGTGCACGAGTTTTTGTAAGTAGTCTGTAAGTTCCAACAACGTGGTTTTCATTTGCATGATCCACGACGATCAGATGATCGCAGAATAGATCGTATTCATCTCTGTCTTTGCCTGTGGATGCAGACTGCGGTAGACCTTCTCCCATTTCCTGATTAAACACTTCATACCGCAGTCGAAGTGCTTTTTCGATTTCCAGCTGATCTTCTGCGATCTTGACTTCCAATTTCTTAAGCCGTTTTTGAGTGCTGATTTGTGACATGTTCTCTCCTGCTTCTGGAGAGAGACTAACGTTAGAGCATGACGAACGTGTGTCAAACTCTTGCCGGGATGCAATTCAGTGAATGCATCCTGGATCGGGCGGAGGCTCGATCCAGTGCGGATAATTCTTATTTGGAAGAAACCATTTTAAGGTCGTGTGCCATGTCTTCGATTTCGAAGTTTTGTGAAATCTTTTTGCGCACATTGCCTTCTGAGTCGATCCAGTAGATTCCTGAAGAATGTGTGATTTCCCCTCCCTGTGAATCGCTTGTGGCGCTAAACGCTGTCTTCACTTTGTCTATGTCGCCTGGACTGCCGGACAATCCAATGAAGCCCGGAAAGAATCCGGCAGCGTAGTCCCCCGCAATTTTGGGACTATCGCGCTGCGGGTCAATGGTGATGAACAAAAGTCTTACGCGGGCCTGTTCTTTTGGATTCAGGGCACCCATGGCCTGCGACAGCCTGTGCATTGTGGTGGGGCAGATATCCGGGCAATGAGTGAATCCAAAGAAAACCAGGGTCACGACCTGGCGGTTTTCTGCTCTGTCTTTGGAGAAGTCATACGGACCTTTTGATCCCTGCAAAGCAATGTTTGGCGCCGGAAACGCAGGGTGAAAGGTATCTGCAAATTTGAATCCGGATCGTGAGCAAACCGCACACAGAAGAATTAGCGGGATGGTAAGGCGCATGTGCAACGATTTGGTGTGTCGTCGTCCCCGGCAATGAAATTGCGTTCGACGAAAGTCCGCATCCATCGATTAGGGAACTATGGTTATTTCTATCATTGGCGCTGGAATTATGGGCAAAGGGATCGCATCCAATGCGGCCAGGAACGGGCATCATGTTCGCATCTATACCAGGAGTCGTGCGAAGATCGAAGACATTCTGGGGCCGGGAATTGAATATTTTGGGAAGCCAGAAGAAGCAGTCACCGGTGCGGAATTGACAGTCGTTTGTCTCACGGAAGATCACGTGGTGCGAGCGATCGTACTTTCGGAATCCTTCCTGTCTGCGATTTCAGGTTCCGTGATGGATGTAGGAACCACTTCGCCAGAACTCACGGATGAATTGTTCCGTGCTTTCGACAAAAGAGGAATTCGCTTTTTCGATGCTCCCATGACAGGGAGCAAGCAGGCAGCGCGCGATGGAAAGATTTTGTTCATGATGGGCGGAAGCGATGACGATTACGCAGCGGGTAAACCGGTCTTTGACTCTGCAGGCAGAGCAGTGGTTAGATGCGGGAAGATTGGAGACGGCCAGCGAGCGAAGATCGCGCTCAACATGGTTCAGGCTGGGACTCTTCAGATATTGATCGAGGGATACCACCTTTCGTCTCTACTTGGAATCGAGAAGACAACCTTCAAAGAAATTCTGGATCAGTCTGCGGCTCGTTCAGGTATTTCAGATTTCAAAACACCTTTCTTTCTGGATAGGAACTATGAAACGAATTTTTCTTTGAAGAATATGAACAAGGATTTGAATCACGCTCTGTCTCTTGCGATGAGTGTGCGCGCTGAACTCCCTTCTGCCTTCGCACTGAAAGCCGTCTTTGATCGGGCCATGAACCTGGGCAATGCAGAGAAGGATTTCTGCTCCATTGCGGATGCCACTCTCAATGCCGACTAACGGTGCAAAGCGAGTTTATAGAAGGTTGAGAAGGAGAGCGATCTTCAATAGGAAAACCTCATTCCGTATCCCAGGTAGTTACTTCCGCACGTAGGCGGGCACAGGATTCCGTAGATTCCAGACCTGTGGTGCACTCGAACAAATGCGCGAGGTTTGTATGCGTCGAGCGGCACCCCCACCTCTACTTCAAAGGCAAGATAGTTCAGGAGGTTTCGTGAATACTCTGATTCTGTTCCAGGGTTTCCAATGGATTTGCGAGGGTTTTCCAGATCGGGATTGCGAGTGGCCAGAGAAAGCCCTTCTGCCATGGCAAATGTAATAGGAAGGTTGAAGAGTTCTTCCGTGCGAGCCATCACAAGGCCGTTGAATTCCATGTGCTTATCACGCCCTGTGTGCCGTACGACCTGGCCCTCTGTTTCCAGTTTCAGTCCAAAGATTCCGTAGTCCGTTGGTTTTCCTACCGTGGCAGCGCTGATGTAACCAGGCTGGTAGTGCGTCTTTCCTTGAAGAAGAATCTGCCCGAGATTGGTCTGGGAGTAGAGTCCCTGGTAGGTAGAAATATTCCATTCATCTGCGGAAACTCCCGTAACCGCAAGGAATGTCGTGGAGAATAGAATCAGTGCAGATTTCATCCGCCGTTAGACGGAATACCTGCCTCAGGGTTCATGCGATTTTTGAAGGCTAACCGTGAGAACTCCTGACAGTACAAGAATGGTTCCAATTGCATGAGTGACATCAACATGCTCATCCAGGAACCACCAGGCAAGTGCTATGGTCGATACTGGCCCAACGCTTCCAATGATGGCGGCAGCGCTCGATCCTATTCTTCTAATTCCAGATGCGAGGAGAAGTGTGGGAAGAACTGTGCAGACGATCGCCATGAGGAATGCGTAACCGTAAGTTTTCTGGTCCACATCTGAAAGAAGATGCAACGGCCGCGTGAGAAGAAAGTGAATCACGACCGCCCCCACAGAGACCAGAAGGGCCAGAGTGGTGAAGCGCATAGAACCCAGTCGTCCAATCAATCTTCCACCGATTGCTAGATAGAAGGCGTAGGTAATGGCGCTCAGTAGAATCAGGCCTCCGCCAATCCAGGCATTCTCTCCAAATGTTCCAAAGTCGTGCCAGAAAACGAAAGCGATCCCCGCGTAAGTTAGCACAAGCGCGATTGCGATTTGTTTTGTGACGCGTTTGCCAAATGCGAACACTGAAATCAAAACAACGAACGTTGGATAAATGAAAAGAATCAGTCTTTCAAGACCTGCCGAAATATACTGAAGTCCAAGAAAATCAAACAGACTTGCCAGGTAGTAGCCCACGACCCCACAAAATAGGATAAGAAACCAGTCCCCTCTGCTAATTCCAGGTGATCTTGATTTCTTGCTCGATATCACGGCCAGGATCAAGAAGAATGGAAACGAAAAGATCATGCGAAGAGTCAGTAGAGTGATCGGGTCCACAGGACCGAGGAATGCCAGCTTGATGATCACTGCTTTCGCAGAGAAGGCGACGGCGGAAAGAAAGACCAGGACGGCGCCTGCGATTCTGCTGGAATCCACTGTCATGTTTCCATTTCTGGGAAAGGAACGTCCCTGAAAATGAAAAGAATTCTTCTGTCATTTCTGATTGTTTTGTTTGGCTGCACAACCGCTGAAGATCAAACCATTGATGCTGATGAGGCAAACACTCGCATTGGAATTGCCATTGGACTCAAGAATGCGCAGTGCGGTTACGGACAGTTTCTTACTTTGCCGGCCATTTTTCCTTTGAGAGAAGAAGCAGTCACACTCTGCGTTTCCGCTATCATATCCACACCGTGCAGCACCTGGGCGGGGAATAATCCGCTTTCGGGCGCCTGCCTGGCTCTTCCGTTTTACAGGAAGAAGTCGCGAGACAATTATGGTCTCTAGGATCGGTCCATGAGATTTGCAAGCTTTCTGGCCGCCGCATGATCCGGCGAAAGTGAAACGGCCCGCGTCACCAGTTGTCGCGCTCTATCCGTATTGCCAGAAAGTCTGTAAGCGTCTGCCAGATTGATCAAATTGTTGAGATGCTCTGGTTCTCTTAGCATGCAACGCTCTCCAAAATCGATGGCAGCTTTATAATCGCCAGCCTTCTTGCTTGCCCTGGAAATCAAATACTGCACGCCGCTTTCGTCCTGATGCTGCTCGAAGAAATTGGTAAGAGTCTGTGCGGCTGCGGGATAATCCTTTTGTTTAAACTGCAGCCTTCCCAGATAGCGAAGTGGTTCTACTCGATCCGGATGCGCACGATACAGAGAATGTAAGATCTGGATTGCCTCGTCCAGTTTGTTGAGCCGGCCCAGGGCGACCGCTTTGCCCAGACTCGCCTTGTATTCAGCGTTCGCATTCTCTATGTTAGCCGGTGAGCCAAAAAAGGAAACTTTGAGGAGCGAAAGGTCGTCCGTGATGCTTCCCTGCTTCTTTATGTTTTTGACAATGCTTTCCACGTTGCCTTTGGATTCTTCTACTACTTTGAGAAAGATTGTTTCGTCTTCGTTGATTACGCGATTGGATCCATCGTGGCCGATTTCCAGATCGTCTCTTCCGTCACTTCCCATGATGATGGAATCCCCTGGTTTGAGCTGGAATGTGTTGATGCGAATCTGGTCTTCCATTCCGGGAGTTCCCAGTTTTCGCAGAAGAAGTTCGTCTCCGATGAAAGACGCCTTCCCGTCTCGATACAGAACCATCCACGGATGCTCTGCATTGATGAAGTACATTACACCAGAAGTCTCATCGATTAAGCCCATGACCAGGGAAACATACATGCTTCCCTGAAACGATAGATATGCGTTTTGCAGATCGAGAGCTGCGTCTCGTAGCCACAATTCTGGACTTTTCTGTTTCTGGTAACTGGAAAACCTGGAGCGATTCAAGTATGTATTGAATACGACTCCGAGCACGATTGCACCACCTGCACCCTGCAAGGACTTTCCCATCGCATCTCCATTCAAGAAGACAGAGTATTGTCTGCCGCGAAGAATTACCTGATCGGTAAGGCAAGTATCCCCGCCCAGTTCTGATTTCCATTTGCGAAATTCAAATTTCTTTTTCTGCTCTACATGAATCTCTGTTTGAACCGCATCACTCTTGTTTCGATTGGCGATCATGGGGCTGGTTAGCAGAGAAGTAAGAAAGTAGTCTCCATCTTGCTGAATTTTGAGTTCGTGGATCTTTTCCAGATGGGCCTGGATCAATCTGGCTTTTTCTGTGAGTTCTTTTTCATACGCCGCGAGTTGCTTCTGGTGCTGTGCGCTCAATTCTTCGACAATCTCGTTACGCAAGACTCGCAGTTCTTCTTCTTTCTTCAGACGCTTGCGATGAATCGTTAGTTTTGCAATGGCCTGACCCAGAGACTCTCTTTCCCATTCAATCCATGCGATGGCTTCCACGCCGTTGTTCCAGACTACTCCGTCGATTTCAAAAGGTCCGTTCCTGGCATTACCGACGACTTTTCCAGTTTCTTTTTCAGAAACGTTCTTCGTGACTTTGTCAAACACATAAACCTTTCCATCTACGGACGGTAAGTCGGACGGAAGGTTAGGCCAGTGAGTGATCTTTAAGTAGAAATCGAGACCTTTACGGTAGCGCACGGTTGCGTATACAATGGCATAGCCGGCGACCACTGAAGTCCAGGAAGGATATTGAAAATTTTCAGGAAGGCGGCTGTACTTAAAAGATATGGTGGCGGCCATTCCGTTCTTAATATGCGTTGCAGGGGTTTTGAGAATCTCTGCGTTGCATTCCGAGACCAGAGTCACTCTTTCTGTGTGTTCGGAAACTTTGCGAAGGATCACAGGCACCGGAGCGATCTTGAGCTTAAAGGCGAATAACGTATCTTTTTGATCCAGTCTTCCGGATCCAGATGCAATCCCGAATTGCCAGATAGCCTGGTAAGGATCTTCGAAACGATCTTTCAGCTTTTCGTAGAGAAACACTTCCAGTTCATAGGAATTCCAGTTCTCGTCGTCGTAGATGTGTTTGAAAATGGAACTGTCTCTTTCAATTCCAACTTCACGGAGCAATTCATTGAGAGCATCTTCGCCCTGAACCTGCACCAGATAATCGAAGGCAGTTCGAATGTATCTGGAAGAGCGTTCCTTCTTGGTGATTGCTTTGTGATAGTCGATCGGTCCGCTGAGACCTGGAATGTCTGCCATGAGCTAACGCTGCTAGGTGATGACTGCCAGGTCAACCTAAATTGCGAATCGCTTGATCTGTCACCCATTCGAAGAGGAATGTCCTATGGATAGACATATTGTTGAGGAATATAGAGCAGATGGTGGTCTGTTGCTGGACGCAATCCAGGGTCTCAATCCAATTCAAATGAACACAAGGCCAGTGGCGGATACATGGACGATTCAGGAGATCGTGGTCCACATGTTCGACAGTGAACTCATCGCGGTGCATCGGCTGCGCAGACTCATTGCAGAGCAAAATCCACTGCTCATCGGGTATGATGAAAGCGCTTTTGCCAGGTCTCTCTTCTACGAGAAGACAGATCCGGTTCTGGCCGCGTCGATGGTAAAGAATCTAAGGGAAATGATGGCGGACACGCTCAACCTCTGCCCTCCCGAGGCATTCGAGAAGGTGGGTGTGCACAGCGAAACCGGTCGGATCCAGGTGGCGGACTATCTCAAAAAGAATGTGGAACACCTGCGTCATCATATGAAGTTCTTGAATGAAAAAAAGAAGATGGTGCAGCGCTAGATCAACGCTGGTTCTTTTCGAGCATCTGGATGACTTTCATCGCTTCCACTGCGGAAGCCAGGCTGCTGTGGATGGTGGTGGTCTCTCCGCTGGAAACGGAAGCCACTTCCTGATATAGATTCTGCCACGGGTTCTGGGTCTTCTTGAGCAGCGGTTTTGCAGTTCTTAGTTCGTTGAACCTGGAATATTTTCTAGATGGTTTTGAGACTTCCATTCGAAAGCCATTGTTGCCGCAGTAAATTCTTCCTGCTGCGAAATCGATTTCCATCTCGAATTCGAAGTACTTTCGTCTTCCGCCTGATTCAAGAACTGCGTTAAAATCAGAAAACTCAAAAGTGGCAAACGCAGTGTGTTCTCCTGCATCCGGAGTGTTTCGCATCATGCGAGCGAACGCTCGCGCAGGCTTTCCGGCAAACCACAGGAGCAAATCGATCCAATGAATGGCGTCATGCAATAGCGGCCCCGCTTCTCCCGCTCCGGGAGAGCCACCAACAAGAACTCTGCCTCGAATGCTTCGCATTTCCCCCAGGACTTTTGAATCGATGATGTCTTTTACTCGTCTGTACCCTGGATGGTATCTCCTTTCAAAGTTCACCCACACATTTGTTTGATCGCATAACGTTAAAAGACGAGTCGCCTCTTTTAGATTTGCGGCAGGAGGTTTTTCGAGTACGATGGAGTGCACCCCTGATTTTTGAGCAGCGCGCACCAATTCAAAGTGAGATGGAAGGCTTGCTGCAATCACTGCAAGATCTGGCCGCAACGCCAGCACCTCCGAAGGCTTTCGGGATAGGAGCAAAGGCTTTTTCCAGTACGAGGAAAAATCGTATAATCGCTCCTGGATAAGGTCGCAGGCACCCACGAGATGGAACGGATTTTTTCGCATTCCAGGATTTTTCAGGGATCCTGCATGAGTGCAGGGGTGATATCGTAGGCGGTCTTTTTCCAGCATCCAGGCAATTCTGCCCAGACCCAGAAGCACTGTGGAGACCTGCTTCATGACGGAAGGAATCTGGATACGAGGAAACGAACTGCTTTAAGAATCAGATAGAACCACACGCCCCATTCTATGGTTCCAAGAATGGTGGAGAAGAAGATCACTCCGGGATCAGGAAATGCAAGATATAGAAGACTGATGGGAGCATCTGCTGTCGCAATGTCGGAACAGCGCGCTCCGCATTTCAGGGAAAGCCAGCTTACGCGCGGAATGAGATACCAGAGGTGGAGTGCGCACCCGGCGAAAAAGCCTATACGAAAATCCTTTTCGAGGAGGAAAGTCATAGTGGACTATGGCAGAAAAGCAGATACGCAGGCTCCCGTCTATAGTAATCGATCGCATTGCAGCAGGCGAGGTGATCGAGAGTCCTGCCTCCGTGATCAAAGAACTCTCCGAGAACTCTCTGGATGCGGGTGCCACCAGGCTTAGAATCGAAACGACGGCTGGCGGGATGGATAGCCTGGTCGTAGAGGATGATGGATCCGGTATTCCCTTTCATGATTTGCCCGCCGCCATCGAGAGGCATGCAACGTCCAAAATTGGATCTATCGAAGACATAGAAAATATATTGAGCTTTGGGTTTAGAGGAGAGGCTCTCGCGTCGATTGCCTCTGTCAGTCTACTCCGGCTCACAAGTAGAACCAGAAATGAAGAAATAGGAGGGATTCTTGAGAGCCGGGCGGGAACTATTTCCCTGCACGAGAGGAAAGCCTGTTCCTATGGCACTGTGGTTCAGGTGCGTGATCTATTCTTTGCAACACCGGCACGAAAGAAATTTATCAAATCGGAGAAAACGGAAAACCTCAAAATCTATCGTGAGATCCGAAAAATCGCTCTTTCGTCGCCTAACGTTGAAATCCTGTACATCCGCGACGGTCAGGAATATCTGCACTTCGCAAGAAGGAATACTCTTCGCGAAAGATTGGCAGACGTATTTCCCTCGGATGCGCTAGATCGCTGGATTGAAATCCATGCAGAATCAGATGGAATTTCTGTTTTCGGTTTTATCAGTTCGCCAGATGCGGTCCGCGCGAATCGAGACAACCAGCTCACTTTTGTAAATGGCCGATGGGTGGAGCTGAAATACATGTCTTATCTACTAAAGAAGGGGTACGGCGATCTCATCGCGCACGGGATGCATCCATCTGCCGTGATTCACTTCACCATACAGCCAGACATGATTGATGTGAATGTTCACCCTGCGAAAAGAGAGATTCGATTTCTGGATGAAAACAGATTGCAGGGTCTTGTGATTCGCGCCATTCAGAGAGCACTGTCTGCCGGGCCTGTCGTGTTTTCTGAACAGACTTTGCAGAGAAACTTTCGTGAGGTGTCGTCGAATCCTCTGTCAGTTGAGTCTCTTTCGCCTGAGTCTTCTTTCTTAATTGAGCCAGCGCGCGGCGCAGTTCTCGTATCGCTATCGAACCAACAAGCGGCCCTTCCTGAATTCATACGACCTCCCGAAAAGCCTTCGGTTCAAATACCTTCTCGACTGAGGCAACTGGGAGTTGTGTTCGGAACCTACATTCTAGCAGAAGCAGAAGATGGGCTTTACTTGATCGACCAGCACACTGCGCATGAGAGAGTGAACTACGAGAAGAAAAAGAAGCAGCTTGCGTCCATTCAGGGCCAGAGGCAGCCCTTACTTCATGCGGCAGTGATCCGACTTCAGCCGGACGAAATGCAAGTGATCCAGACGCACGAACAAGAGCTTCTAAGAGTCGGTTTCGTCGTGGAGGCCATGGGAAAGGATGCATGCGCTGTGCGGGAAGTGCCCCTTTTCATGGACCCGGGAGAAGAAAGTGATACGCTCAAGCATACCATCCAGAGAGTACTCGACGGAGAAGAATCCATTCAGATATTCGACGAATACGCGGCGATGAAGGCGTGTAAGGCTTCAATTAAGAAGAATGACGTCATAGGCGATCATGTCCTGGCCGATATTCTAAAGGATTTGATGCAATGCGATGATCCGACTCGCTGCCCTCACGGAAGGCCAACCATGGTGCGAATTTCGCGCGATGCAATGGACCGATTATTTATGAGAAGTTAGATTTATGAAATCAGTCGTCATTGGAGTTACAGGAAGCATTGCCGCCTATCGTACGTGCGATTTGATTCGCTCGCTCACAAAGAAGGGTGTATCTGTTCACGTGTGCATGACGGAAAGCGCAGAACATTTCGTAGGAAGAATTACTTTTGAAGCGTTGACCGGGCAACGAGTGTATACGAGCCAATGGGAAAGCGGCATGCCGCACATTGAACTCAAGCGTCTTTCTAAACTTCTGGCAATTGTTCCGGCAACCGCGGACATCATTGGAAAATTCGCTTCGGGTATTGCAGACGATTTGCTCAGTTCAACCTATCTCGCGCACACCGGAACCGTGCTGATCGCGCCCTCTATGAATCCTGGAATGTATGCGAGCAAAGCAGTGCAAAGGAATCTGCAGAGGTTACGTGAAGATGGCGTAATACTGGTAGATCCTGCCAACGGAGAAGCAGTGTGTGGAGACGAAGGGCAGGGAAAACTTGCAACCATTGAACAAATTGAATCAAGAATTCTGGAGTTGATTTGATTTCACGTAAGCTCATTGTAACTTCTGGCCCAACCCGGGAGTGGCTCGATCCAGTTCGATATATTTCCAATCCTTCCAGTGGTCGTATGGGCTGGTCGATTGCGAAAGCGGGCGTCGGAGTTTTTAAGTCCGTGGTTTATATTGCCGGCCCCGGAAGCGAAGCCTTTCGGCGTGTAGAAGGCGCGCACAATGTGGAAGTGGATACAACGGAGAATATGCTGTCGGCGGTTCTCGAAGCTCTGGAAAAGAATTGCGTTCTCATCATGGCGGCGGCTCCCGCAGATTATGCTCCCGTCGAATTCGCTTCTGCGAAAATCAAGAAGGATCCAGCGCGAAATCTGAACGTAGAGTTTCGTCCTACTCCCGATATTCTCATGGAAGTAGGCGCCAATGCACCAGACGGAATGCTTCGAATCGCCTTTGCTGCAGAGACAGATCATGTACGCGAAAACGCTTTGATCAAAATGCAAAAAAAGAAAGTCGATTTCATCTGTGCCAATCAAGTATTCAAAGATGGCATGGGTTTCGCGACAGAGTCCGGCTCTCTTTTGATTCTGGATAGAAACGGTGCTGAAAAAAAACTTGGACCTGCCCCGAAAGATGCTCTGGGTCAGGAACTCGTTTCGTTTGTAGCGGAGCATCTGAATTCATGAAAATCAAGATTTATTCATTGCATCTTGGATATCGCGAAGCGGATGCGAAGATTGAAAAAGATGTTAAGGGGCGTCACGTTCTGGTTGTGGATGGGGTGGGCCCCGTGAGTGCTCTGGACTATATCAAACAGGGAATGAAGTTGCTTTCAGCTTCCGAGCAGGAGATTGCTGTTCTCAAGCAGGCCGGTTATCCCATGAAGAACGAACTGATCTAGGCCAGTTTAAAAATGCGAACTGCTTCATCGCGGCCTTTCACAGTTACAGTACCCAGCTCTTCTCCCTTATGATCCTTTAGTTCTTTCCACACGTCTTCGGACACCAGGATCTTACTTCCAAACTCTTTGTTCAATTGCTCTATACGGCTGGCCAGGTTCACCACATCTCCAATGATCGTGTATTCTTTCTTGCGCGTGGTTCCTACATGACCCGTAACTGCTATGCCTGCATGAATTCCAACGCCCACTCGAGTGGGCGCTATGATTCCGGAGGCTGAGTCCGAATCCACGCGCTCTACAATCTTTAGCGCGGCCGCAACCGCGTTTTGAACATCTGCGCCGGATGAAATCGGCGCGCCAAAGACAGCCATGAAGCCATCGCCTAGAAACTTATTGATGTAACCCTGATGCTCGTTGATCATTTCAATCATAAAGTCGAATAGACTGTTAAGATAGTTTACCACTTGTTCTGGTTCTCGATTTTGTGAAAACCTGGTGAAGTCCCTGATATCCAGGAACATCATGCACACATGCCTGGACTCGCTGAGCCACTCTGTGTTTTGGCTCAGCAGTCGATCTACCACCTGTGGTGATACATGTTGTCCAAACAGATCTGCGATTTTGTCGCGCTCTCTGCCTGCCTCAAATGAAGCGGTAAGCTGATGCTTGATCTGTCTGGTTACAAATCCAGTGGTGATTCCTGCTGCCGCAAGAAACAAAAAGCGTGCCAGAAATCCTCCTGGGGCTGCCAGGGCCGGATCCATTCCTACAGGTTCAGCGTATAACAATGCATAAACGGAAAGGGCTCCGTATTCCAGGGCTGCGACGAGACCTGTAAAAATAGATAGAAGTCTGTCTACTCTGAGTGCGGATAAAATGATGAAAATAAAATACACATATACGGGTGGCATCAAGAGAACATAGAACGGATTGCGAAATTGCATCATGAAGATGAGAACGAGAGTGGGAATGCTTGTTTCCAGGAACGCATTCATGTATCTCCCAATCGTGGGATACGGTCGGGAAGTTTTCAAGAAATGGGCAGCCAGAGTACGCACTCCGAGTAGGTACGTGGCTACGATGGAGAAGAAGATGGGAGGAAGCCACCACTGTAGAGTTCCCTGAAACACTTGGTTGAATTCAGCGGGAAAAGTGAGCGAGAAGACCGTAAAGAAGAGAGCGCCTGACAGGAAGAAGACGGCGAGAATTGTGGTGCGCAGCATTTCGCTGCGCAGAGTTTCTATTTGAAAAGGGCTGAGGGTTCTCACAGGTACTTCTGAAGTACTGTGGGAATCTCAATCGTGCCATCCTTTTTCTGATAATTTTCGATCACGGCAGCGAGCGCTCTGCCAATGGCGACTCCAGACCCGTTCAATGTGTGTGCAAGCTTTGGTTTGTTTTTTCCAGCCGCGTCTTTGAATCGAATCATTCCCCTGCGAGCCTGAAAGTCCATGCAGTTGGAGATAGATGAAATTTCCATGTAGCGATCGAGGCCAGGCATCCAGACTTCAAGATCGTACGTTTTGGCTGCGGTTGCGCCCATGTCCACAGAGGAAAGTAGAACCACACGATAGTGGAGTCCAAGTCTCTTCAGCACTTCTTCCGCGTGTCCTACCATTTTCTCGTGAATTTCTCGCGACTGATCAGGATGAACGATCTGAATGAGTTCCACTTTCTGGAATTGATGCACTCTGATGAGTCCGCGAGTGTCTTTTCCGGCAGCACCGGCTTCTCTGCGGAAGCAGGAAGTGTGGGCTGTCATGGCAACGGGCAGGTCCTTTTCATCGAGAATATCATCGCGATAGAGATTGATGAGAGGTACTTCGGATGTTGGGATCAGAGAGAGCTCATCGCGGTCCAATCGATAGTATTCACCTTTGAACTTTGGATACTGACCGGTCGTCGTCATGCACGCATCATTGACTAGAATGGGAACCCACGTTTCTTGATATCCGTGTTCCCCTGTGTGAAGGTCGAGCATGAAGTTCATCAATGCGCGTTCCAGTTTAGCGCCCAGTCCGCGGTACGTATAGAATCTGGATCCTGCCAGTTTTACTCCGCGCTCAAAATCAAAGATTCCGAGTTTTTCTCCGATGTCGAAGTGCGTCTGCGCTTTGAAATCAAACTGAGGCTTATGCCCGATTTCGCGTACTGTCTTGTTTGCAGTTTCGTCTCCGATCGGTACTTCGGGTTCTATGAAGTTGGGTAGACCAAGAACGATGTCACTCAGGCTCTCTTCCTGTTCTTCGCATTTCTTTTCCAGATCTGCGATTTTGTCTCCGAGGTCTTTGACTTCCGCCTTTCTTTTCTCCGCCTGGTCTTTCTTTCCCTGGCCGATCAGATTTCCGATTTCCTTGCTCGCGGAATTTCTTTCCGCGCGGATTTTGTCTGCATCTGCCTTGAGAGTTTTTACCGTTTTGATAAGATCCTTGAGGCCTGTGAGACTTGCAGAATCGAATCGGCGTTTTGCAAGCATGGATTCAAGTTCTTCTGGATTGTCCTGGATTCTTTTGAGATCGAGCATGGTTGTGTTCCTTTACTTTTTAAGCGCAAAAAAGCGTTCTGAGTTTTGATGGATTTGAGCAAGCACCTGGTCCGGGTCTTCTCCGTTTGCTTTTGAGCGGAGATCTGCCAGAAATTTTGCAGTGTGCACCGTGTATGCGGGCTGGTTTGGTTTTCCACGAACCGGATTCGGAGTGAGGAAGGGTGCATCTGTTTCTACCAGGATGCATTCGAGAGGCAGTCTTGCTGCGGCGTCCTGAATGACCTGAGCATTTTTGTAGGTAAGAATTCCGCTGAATGAAATGAACCAGCCCATGTCTACGAAGCGCATTGCTTCTTCGTATCCATATGTGAAGCAGTGCAGTACACCTCTGGCTTTTGTTTCGCGCACCATTGCTGCTGCGTCATTCACGGATTGTATTTTTCCCGGTTCAAATTTTTGGGAATCACGCAGGTGGACAATAATCGGCAGCTGCAATTCCACGGAAAGTTCCAGGTGAGCGCGAAAGCTTTCTTTTTGATTGTTCACGAATTCTGTGGAATGATAGTAGTCCAGGCCCGTCTCTCCTATCCCCAGGAAATCCAGGCGATCCCTGCTTTCGCGCACAAAGGCGAATAACGTCTGCAACCCGGATACATTGTCTGCGCCCTCAGGATGGAGGCCGGCAGTCCATAGAAGCTGTAGGCCGGGTGTAGATTTCTTCTGGACTAGATCCGCGTGATAGCGCGCAGACTCTTCATCCACTGCGATGAGCACGGCGCTTGTCACACCTGCTGCTTTCGCATTTGCAAACGCTTCCTCAATGGAAATGCCTGCCTGTTGTACCATATTGAGATGGCAGTGTGTATCAATGATTTCAGCGTTCACTTAGAATCCATTGAAGAATGTGAGGGCTGGTGCGTTCGAAAATGGCGTGCACCTGTTCAAACCCCTCTATTCCACCGTAATAGGGATCGGGCACTTCCGGTACTCTGCCCAGTTTCGTGGACTCTGGATCAAACGATCTGTACATTCTCAGTCGTGCCATATCTTTGTCCGAGCTTGCCAGGGATGCGACGTTTCTGAAATTCCAGCTGTCCATGAGAAGGATGAGTTCAAAGTCTTTGAAGTCGCTTTTGCGAAAGGGCCTGGATTTATGGTCCAGATCAATTCCGTAGGTGATGGCAACCCGACGCGTCACCGGATGAGGTAGATCCCCTTCGTGTTCATCTGATGTTCCAGCCGAATCGGCGAAGATCCGGTCCGTTACTTTTTCCTTTCGAATCAGAGCCTGAAACACTCCTTCGGCTGCCGGAGAGCGGCAGATATTTCCGTGACAGACAAACAATACGCCTTTTTTTTCTATTTTCATAGTGTGGATGCGGCTAAAGGTTTTTTCCAACCGGACGACCTTGTGTACGCTCGGAGAAACCAGATGCGCCGACTGTTATTGCCTGTCTTCCTAAACGCGGCTCTCTGGCCGCAGATTATTCAGGCCTCCTCCGAGCCAATCCTTTTCATCTTCGACGCGTCGGGGTCCATGTCAGAGCCGTTTCAGGGTGTGACCAGAATGAAGGCTGCCCGGTTCATGCTCAAAGAACAAATCACTCACTTGCCCCTCGGAACCAGGGTGGGGTTGGTCGCCTACGGAAATGGAATTCCGGGTTGCGATTCGCATCGACTGTATGCTCCCATCGCCAGATCGAGCACCGGCACGATTGTTCGCGAAATCGACAAGATGCAGGCAGCCGGCGAAACGCCGATTGCTGCGACTTTGCGGCAGGTTGGAAAGTCGATCCTGGCCAAAGAGAAGAACGCTCGCATCATTTTGATTTCCGATGGGAAGGAATCTTGCGGTGGGGATCCGGCTGCGGAAGCAGCATTGCTTCGAGCGCGCGGATTCAATGTATTTGTAATTGGCCTGGGCGTGGACGATGCAACTGCGGTGGATCTGAGAAAGATAGCGGGGGCGGGCGGGGGCGAATACTTTCACGTACATACAAACACTGAATTCATTCGTGCTATTGAGTTGAGCACGGATACTTCTTCCTCGAAAACGGATCCTGATAAAGACATCACATCACCCATAACTCCGCCAGCTGTTGTCAGTCCTGCAGGGCCACCTGTGTCGTCTAACGTGGAGATGCCAGACAAAGATGGCATCTATTTGCGCGGAGTTCGAACTTCCAACCTGCCAGATGGACGAATAAAAGTTGAGATTGATTATAGTTTCAAATGGATTCCTCGCGGTGATTACATGCTCACCATGCAAATTTTTCCTGGAAGGCGATCTCAGGTTCCGGATGGAGCCGCGTCCGCAGTCCACTATGATTCAGATCACGGGTCTGGAACAATGGTGATTGAACTTGACCCTGGTGACGCATCAGGTGACTCTCCCATCATTGTTGGAGAGCTTTGGGATATAGGAGAAGCCCCAGTCAGAGTCAGTCGCGCAGTTGCGCCCTGATTCTTTTCATACTGTCTATTTTTTTCGCAGCGTCGCGCGTTGAGGCGGTTCCTCACGCAGATTGGTCTGACCTGGAAGCACCTGAAGCAGCTCGCGTCTACGGGAGCGAGAAGGAAGAAAAGTATCCAACCAATCTTTTCTTCATAGAGAGAGAAGCCTGGGAAGGGCATCATTCATGGCATGCATTCTGGTTTGCGGGGCAGAAGGATTACCCGACTTTCAGTTCTACACGTTTCATTCCTTTTTATTATCATCTCTGGTCCAAAGGTGACAATAGAGAAAGAACCTGGATTGCTCCACCTTTCTACTTCAATCAGATCGACAATGATACTTCTCTTACTGTAACTCCACTCACGTTATTCGACGATTCGGAGTCTCGTTACCTTCACATGTACGGCTGGTTCTACATGAGGAGAAAGGAAAGTGATGTCACTCACACTGCAGTGATCCCGTTCGTTCTTACGGGCAATGGTCCTGGTACTTTTTACGCGACTGTGATTCCCTTTTTCTATTATAGAAGTAACGAATCGCCTGAGCAAAAATCGTCCGCTTTGTTTACTCCGCTCTATGCACACTGGAGTGCATCCGGTAAGGAAAATTCATTCTTCTCTATATCTCCGTTGCATTTCTACAATCGCAGCGAATCGAGCACTTCCACAGGGTTTCCTGTGATTCCAATGCTGATGTATCGAAGTGTGTCAGGCGATACGGTTCACAGCAACTACCTTTCCATCATTGACATGGAAACAAAAGAGAATGCCGGGTTGAGGCGCCTCCTGGTTTTGCCTCTGTTCTATCATTACGCAGATGATATAACCTGGTTCATTCCATTCTATTTCAAGGGCAGAGACTATTCTCTCATTGGTCCTGTCTGGCGATCTAAGTCGGGTGAAGATGAGACATCCTTGCACGTGTTTCCTTTGTTTCTCTCAGGAGGGACGAAAGACACTGCATATTCCTATTCTTTGCTACATTTCTATTCGCGCGATGCGGCAGGCACGGCCTTTGGTTTTCCAATCCTGCCTTTCCTGATGTATCGCAATTCCGAAAACGGAACTGTTCACAGCAATTACCTGTCTCTCTTTGATATGGAAACAAATGAAAAGACGGGACTGAGAAGGCTCGTTGTCTTGCCTCTTTTCTATCATTTCGCAGACGATTTCACATGGTTTATACCGTTTTACTTCAGCGGAAAGGATTACTCTCTCATTGGTCCAGTATGGAGATCAAACTCCGGCGCGGAGGATTCCAATCTGCATGTGTTTCCGTTCTTCTTTTCCGGGACTTCAAAGGAATCTGCGTATTCGTATTCGCCTTTTCATTTTTATAGCAGATCTGGAACGGATACCGCGTGGGGATTTCCTATCCTGCCCATTCTCGCTTACAAGAATCAAGAAGGAGACAGAGTTCACAGGAACTTGCTTTCCTTCATAGACTGGTCTACAAACGCGAAAGGGTTGGAGAGACTCTGGGTATTGCCTCTCTATTTTCAGGGATCTGATTATCTGGTGGCTGCTCCCTTCTATTTCTCCTGGGAAGACGGAAGTACGAAGAGAAAAAATGTACTCGGGTTTTTGGACTGGAGATCCGGAACGCAGGGGTTAGAGCGGTTGTGGGTTTTGCCCTTCGTGTACTATTGGCCCAATGACGCTCTATGGGTTCTTCCCGTCTTCTATCGTGGTTCAGATTATCTTGCAGTTGCGCCCTTCTATTTTCACACGGAGGATAAAGTCGCAAAATCGAGCACGAGCTTTGGACCTGTGTACTACTGGTATGATTCAGAGAAGGAGCACCAGCGTCTGATCGGAAACGTCTGGTGGTCGTCTAACGGGCCCAGTTCTTCTCTGATTGTCGCGCCAGTCTACTTCTCCTGGTTTGAAAAGCCGGATCCAAAGGGTCTTGCATATTCTAAAGAAGTATACAATCCACTTTTCGCGAATGTGGCGACGTACTCGAGCGGAGAGAGTCTGGAGTTTGAGGATACATTCTGGGCTCCGATTATCCCGCTCTATTTTCATAAGGCAACGCAGGATGTGGATTATCGCTGGGCTCTCCTTGCAAGTTGGAGTTTTGATCGCACATACGGGGATCTACATCATCTTGCGATTGCTCCATTCTATTTCTGGAAGGCGGGCAAGAAGTCGGGGTATCTGGTGGCCGCTCCCTTTTTCATTCGACCCAATGGGCCCGAATCGCCCCAGGGCGTCTCTTTTGGAATCACTCACTACCACAGCTGGACGGAGACTTCAGACTTTCTGGTCTGGGGCCCTTACTATCATGACTACACTCCGGAAGCCCAATACAAACACGTCCTTCCTGTTTACTGGTCATGGCATACGCAGCAGAGTACCGGTCAGATACTATTTCCCCTTTTCGTAGACTACGAAGACAAAACTAAATCTGCTCACGTGAACCTCTCCGGATACTCTTCCACTAAGCAGGCGGGCATCGTTGGATCATCTGTCGGCACAAAAGACGGACGCTACTATCTGGATACAGAAGTGTCATGGCTTTACAATGCCTTCAGCATTTCTGCGCGCATTTCTACACCGGCTCTCGATTCAAAAAAGGATACGAAGAAAGAAGATTCAAGAAAACCGGTAGGCGATGTTGCGATTCGTGAACCTACTCTGCGCGACGTCAGCACTCCGACGCTGCGCGAAATGGCGGATCAGGAGCAGAAGGACACGAAGAAGGCTCCTCATCTTGCAAAGACTGTGAATGCAGGCAAAGAGGACAGTTACTACTACTGGGGTGTCACCGTGCTCTACGGATTGCTGTCCTATCAACATGCGGATTCTATGCGGCATTTTCGCATGCTTCCTTTCTATTGGTTTTCCTGGGACACGAATTCAAACGATAAAGTGTACGTCGTGCCCGGCCTTTTCTTGAACTATGCGTCCGCAGACCTTGAATACTTTGCCATTTTTCCCGGTTTTCTACCTGTCTACGGTCGGCAGAGGCAGGGCAAATCGTGGGTGGAAGCGTACGGGGCATTTCTTGCCATTCGTGAACACGATGAAGAAGAGAAAAGAGATGAACTATCTGTACTATGGCCACTTGCAAATTTTCACAAATCAGAAAAGAGCGAAGGATCCAGGGTCATCCCCGTTTACTGGCATCGTGTAGATCGAGAGAAAGAAAAGACAATCGAACGGACCGTCAGTCTTGCATATTTTCGAACCGTTGAGACGACCGCCAAAGCGGGGGCCACCAAATACACCTCTGAAGATGCTTTCACAATGGCGCCTATCGTTCCTCTATTCTTTCGCTGGAGCGCTACCGGTGAGAGAAAACAAGAAACGACAACAGTTCTTCTGCCCTTCTTCTATTTGAATTCTATTTCTGATGGAGAAGGAGAGAAAAAGACCACCGAATCAAGCTTCTTTTCTTTGCCGGGTATCTACTATCACGGCCGTCATTTCGCCAATTTTGAAGAAAGCACCCTTTTCGTATTGGGATACTATTCCCATTCTGATTCG
>JAIBBM010000040.1 GCA_019694685.1 Leptospirales bacterium | reverse complement strand
TTTGGTCTTCGCATGATACCGATAGGCGGCATCTTCAGTCGATTTCAAAGAATCGTTCATGATCTGAAAGCGGATCTGGGCAAGGACGTTCAGCTCGAACTCAGAGGGCAAGAAACGGAACTGGACAAGTCTCTTGTAGAAAGACTCTTTGATCCTCTTTTGCATCTGGTGCGAAACTCGATCGATCATGGAATCGAGAAGCCAGAAGAAAGAAGTGCCGGAGGAAAGCCTGCTTCGGCTTTGCTTCGACTGAGTGCCAGGCACGAAGCATCCGAAATCATCATTGAAGTGCAGGATGACGGGCGGGGCCTGGATACGCAGAAGATTCTCGCCAGGGCAAAGGAGCGCGGCCTCGTGCGGGCGGACGAAATTCTGGACACTGCAGAGATCCAGCGTCTGATCTTCCAGCCCGGATTCTCCACAGCAGACGCTGTGACCAACCTTTCCGGGAGAGGCGTTGGAATGGATGTGGTCAAGCGTGAGATTCAGGCAATGCGCGGCAGAATCGATATACAGTCCGAACGTGGTGCAGGCACCCTCATTCGCATTCGTCTCCCCTTGACCCTTGCGATCATAGACGGTCTTTGCGTGCGGCTTGGAGAATCGTTCTTTATCATCCCTCTCGACATAGTCATAGAATGCCTGGAGTACGACGGAAGCGGAGAAGGCGGGGTGATGAATCTTCGGGGGGAAGTCCTCCCTTTGCTCCATACGGCGCGTCTCTTCAATATTCCGGTCCAGGCTGACGATAAACAAAACATTGTAGTGGTTCAACACGCGGGTCGCAAGGCCGGCGTTGTCGTTCAGGAGATTCGGGGAGAAGTGCAGTCCGTGATTCGTCCGATTGGAAAGATGCTGGGCGAAGTAGAAGGAATTGGCGGGAGCACCATTCTTGGCGACGGGGCGATTGCGCTGATCCTCGATATCCCGGCTCTGGCAGAAGGGATTGTGAAACAGGATCGCGTGGGACGTCATATGGTGGATTTGCGAACGGTGGGAGCTTGAAATGTTAAAGAATCTTAAAATCACTCACAGGCTTCTGATTCTAATTGTTGTCTTTACCATACCGCTGGGTGTTCTCGCGTTCCTCGAGATTTCCAGTCTGGTGGAAGTGATTCACTTCAAACGTCTTCGCCGAACCGCTTTCGTAATGATGCATCCAATGATTGATGCGCGGACTAAAATAAATTTTCGCCGCGGAATTATGGCTCTCGTTGCCAGGGGAGAGGGGTCAAAGGATTTGCTTCCGGATGTGGATCGTTTCATAGACGATCAAATGGAAGAAGAGAACAAACTCATCACTCAGTATGGAGATATTTTCGAGACAAAAAAGGCGTATGTAGAAGCGCGTCAGGCCTGGGAAAAACTGAAACAGGCAGGCACAGGTCAATCTCTGGAATCATCCTACCGCAGCCATACAGAGCTTTCGCTCGCACTCCTTGCTATTTCGAGAACTTACGGGTCCGCGTCCACTCTGGATCTAGAAGAAGAGGGCATGCTCTACTATCCCATGTGGATTTCTACGTCGGAGGTTCCTCGCATCTACGACAACATGTTCCAGCTCATGTCTCGTACGTTTGATGCTGTGGAAGATGACAAGGTAGATTCCTTTGAAAGGGCATCTCTTCGCGAACTCGTAGTGAATCTGGAAGAGTCACGCGATGCTCTCAAAGCGGAATTAAAGACTACTGACGAAAACTATCCAGGGTACTTATCGCGCGTTTCAAACAAGTTTCAGGAATCAGAGAAACGCCAGGACGAACTGGCAAACTTTGTAAGAAGAAATGTACTCGAAGGAGACGGAAAGGTAGATCGCAAGATGATGATCGCATACGCGAGCGCTGCCGCCGACAAGCTAGAAGCCTTTCATGATGAAAACGGCCTGGCTCTCAAAGAGGGGTATGATACTCTGGAGCGCAAAAAGCAATACTTGCTGGCTCTTCTCATCGCTTTGATCTCCACTGCGATGGGTGTGGCATTGTTCCTGGGCTACTTAACCACAAGGAACCTTTCGCGCTCTCTTGGATATGTGATCCAGAATATGGATTCCATTGGTTCGGGCAAACTGGACAATCAGATTGATGCCCAGAGCAAAGATGAGATCGGCACGATTCTAAAATACCTGGCCAGCATGCAGTCAAATCTAAGGGGCACGCTGGAAGAAAACCTCAGAGTGCGCACTGCAGTAGACAACTCGTCTACCATGGTGATGATCGCGGACACCAATCGAGCGATCGTATATACGAACAACGCAATGGAAGAGTTCTTCCGCAAAGCGGAGAAGGACATTCAGAAGGATATTCCGTCTTTTGATCGCAACCGGGTTCTAGGAATGAAGTTCGATCAGTTTAGCACAAAAGGAACCAGTCTCACGGATCTGGAAAGATCAGAAGTGCCTCTGGGCGGACATATTCTTCGCGTATCCACAAGTGCCATCGTAAACGTAATCGGCGAGCGTCTGGGAACGGTTCTGGAATGGACGGACAGAACCAACGAAGTTCATGCAGAGCAGGAAATCGAATCGCTCGTATCTGCGGCAGTGCGCGGGGATTTCGCCATGCGCATGGATTTGCAGGGCAAGCAGGGATTTTTCCGCAAACTGGGTGCAGAGATCAACAATCTCATGCAGGTGAGCGCCTCTGGTCTCGCGGATGTGGCCCGGGTTCTCGGTGCCATGGCAGAGGGCAATCTCACAGAGCGCATAACGGCAGATTACAGTGGCACGTTTGCGGAGCTTAAAGATTTCTCAAACAACACAGCCACGCGGCTGGCGGAGATCATTGCTCGAGTTCGCGAATCGGCAGAGACTCTTGCAAGTGCATCGGAAGAAGTGAGCGCCACAGCGCAGAGTCTGAGTCAGGGATCCAGCGAACAGGCTGCGAGTGTGGAGGAGACTGGTTCTTCTCTAGAAGAAATGAGCGCAACGATCTCTCAGAATGCGGATAACGCACGAACCACCAATGAGATTGCAAATCGCACGTCGAAGGAATCGGAAGAAGGCGGTCGCGCAGTCTCTGAAACGGTCTCTGCGATGAAACAGATCGCTCAGAAAATCGGAATCATTGAGGAAATCGCATACCAGACCAACCTCCTGGCGCTGAACGCTGCGATTGAAGCCGCTCGTGCTGGAGAACACGGCAAGGGTTTTGCTGTGGTTGCGTCTGAAGTTCGCAAGCTTGCCCAGAGAAGCCAGACGGCAGCCCAGGAAATCAGTGGTCTCGCCGGTGGAAGTGTGGAGATCGCAGTGAGAGCCGGGACACTGCTCAATGAAATCCTTCCGTCGATTCGCAAGACCGCAGATCTGGTTCAGGAGATTACGGCCGCGTCGGACGAACAAAACGCAAACGTAGGACAAATGAATTCTGCCGTTCAGCAGCTCGACAAGCTCGCGCAACAGAACGCGTCTGTTTCCGAGGAACTGGCAGCCACATCAGAAGAGATGAGTGGTCAGGCCCAGCAGCTCTCTCAGTTGATGGAGTATTTCAGAATTGGTCAGGATCAGGTGGCAAAGCGCGCGCCAGCTCCCGCAGCAAAGCTCGCCGCTCGAACTCCCGCCAGAAGTGCGGATGCAGATTCGGATTTTGAGAGATTCTAATGAACAAAGTGGAAGAGAATCGCGCTGCGCAGTACCTGGTCTTCCAGCTGGGTGAGAACTCATTTGGCGTAGATATTTTGCGCGTGAAAGAGATTCTGCAGTTCTCCGGTTGCACGACTGTGCCTCGCACTCCGGACTACATTCGCGGGGTCGTGAATTTGCGCGGCAATGTCCTTCCTGTTGTGGATTTGCTTTGCCTCTTCCAGGGCACTCCTGCGGACGCCACGCGAAAGAGTTGTGTAATCATTGTGGAAATCCAGATTCAAGGGGATCGTGCGGAAGCAGGAATCCTTGTGGATTCTGTGGAGCAGGTGCTCGACATGGCCCCGGATATGATCGAGCCGGCTCCAAACTTTGGCTCAGGCGTTCCCACAAATTTCATTTCTGGGATGGCCAGATTTGAGAATCGTTTTGTTATTTTACTGGACCTGGATCTAGTTCTCGCTCCAGAAGAGATGAGGACTTTCAGTCCTCGATCGAATGGCTGAGGCAAATCTTAAAATCACACGCGACGAGCCGGAGTTTCTGCTCGATGTTTTCTTACAGCCAGGAGATTTCTTCTGGGGAGACAGCGATACGCGAATTCGCACTCTGCTTGGTTCTTGCGTATCCATCACAATCTGGCATCCTGCGCTGAAAGTTGGCGGAATGTGCCATTTCCTGCTGCCTTCGCGCCCTGCGAACGCAGCTCACGCGAAAGGGAGATATCTGGACGGTGCCATGGAGCTTTTCGCAGAAAACATTGCGAAGACAGGGCGAAACATCAAAGAGTTTCAATGCAAAGCCTTTGGCGGCGGAAACATGTTTCGCGAAAGAGTAGACAACGTGGAAGTGATCGGCGAAAAAAACATTCGTGCGGTAGAAGAAATGACCCAGTCGGGGAAACTCGTAGTTCTTTCCTCGGACCTGGGCGGAGCGTTCTATCGCAGAGTCCAGTTCAATGTCTGGAGCGGAGAGGTCTGGGTGAAACGTAAAGCAACGGAGCAGGCTTGAAATCGCGCGTTCTGATCGCGGAAGATGATGCAGTCAACGGCAGGCTTCTGGAATCGATCCTCGGCGGAAGTGAATTTGAGGCAACTCTAGTCTCAAGCGGAGAAGAGGCTCTTCGCGCGAGCAAAGAAAACAAATACGATTTGCTGGTGACAGACCTTCACATGCCTGGAATCAGCGGCATTGAACTCGTGGAGAAACTTCGAGCAGAGGGAAATCCAGTCCAGGCCATCATCCTGACCGGCGAAGAGGACGTATCCACGGTCGTGCGCGCGATGCGAGTCGGAATCTTTGACTATGTTCCCAAGCCCGTGCAGCCGGAGGAGTTTGTACTTCGCGTAAAGGATGCCATTGAAGCCGGAAGGCTGGTGCAGGCGGCGGAGCGCGCCACGCGAGACCGGGACCGCAGGATGGAACGGCAGGTTGCACTTAGCGTCTGGAAAGAAGACGTGCTCGGTCGCGATCGGGATCGATACAACAAGACTCTGTTTGATAACCTTCGCATGAGTTTCAATCAGGGAATTGGATTTGGCGGTCTTGTAACACTCCCTTCTCTGATTGCGGACACTTCAAAGATCGTAGACGGCAATTATCTCGTGGGTACAGATCTCATGGATCTGTTGATCGAAAACGCGCGCATGGCAGAATCTGCAATGCGGCGATTTGAAGAGATCGATCAGCTGATCCGAGGAGAAATCGATCTAAGGGAAGCTTCGATTGCAGAAGTGCATACACTCGTTTGCAGAGTGGCAGACTCATTGCACAGCCTTCTGGATATCAAGAGTCAGAGCGTTGTGGTGAGCGAGCCGCCGCGCCAGAGTGGGATCGTGCGAATTTCAGAACGACTTCTCACGGATGCGGTCCGGGAACTCTTGATCAATGCCATGAAGTTTTCAAAGCCTTCCTCCCAAATCTTTGTACTATTTCGCAGAACATCGAGCCATCTGCACTGCTCTTTCGTAAACACTCCAGGTGAGAATCAATTTGGATCCAGAGGTGTGCCCGAGGAACATGAGAGATTGATCTTCGAACCTTTCTATAGAATCGTCCGCACTGTGGACGAGCGATTCGGGACGCTGGACTATGGTCTTGGTCTTTCTGTCGTGGAAAAAATCATTCAGGGACATCAGGGAAGAATTCGAGCGGGCAACATTCACGATTTCTTCAGCAAGGGTGCGGAGGGTGAGTCAGCGGCCAATTTTGAGTTGCAGCTCCCGCTGATCGACACATAGTCGCTCGTGGTCATTGATTCCCAGAAAAAGGAAGAAATTGTAAACATCGGAGGGGAAGGATTCTTCCTCGAGATGCTGGACAAATTCATAGCGCAGGCAATTGAAATCCTGGGTCAAATTCGGTCTGCGAAAGCGGCCGGAAATGCGGACCAGGCAAAAAGTCTGCTCCACAAATTAAAGGGATCGAGTCTGACCATTGGCGCGGATGATTTTGCACGCCACGTTCTTCGCGCGTATGAAAAAGCTCAGGCCGGAGTGATGGTCGAAGATGAAGATCTCGGCCTTATGGACGCTTGCCTGGTAGAACTCCAGGCACACCGCAAGACACTCCAATAGTTAAAAAGGAACGGACAGAGATACTCGAACTCGCGGTTCGGGAAACACCGGACCGTTTTGCTCCGCATCGAGGGAAAGAAAGCTCTCTGTCGCAAACAGACTGGCCACGGTAATCCCAGCATGAAACAGAATCGCCAGGTGAGAGTAGAATTCTCTTCTGCCTGCCATCCTGTGAAACTCCGAGGCACTGTAGTAGCCGGAACCATACGGATTCTTGAATCGATAGCCCGGGCCAAAGTAGAACTCCGCGATCCGCGCTGCGTTTTCTGCGGATCTGTACTCCCTTTCTCTTTGCTTGAAGTACCATGCCAGATAGGCTGTGCCGACTCTCGTGCCGGCGATCATGGAGCCAGCCACCGGTCTGCCTGTGTAGAAAGATCCGAAGCCTGGCACAACTGCGTCTGTGAACAGAATGGATGTGGAATCCGGTGTAAGGGCGCACAGGGGTGCTGGGGCCAGCAGCAGCCAGAATAGGATGGTGCGCCTGTTCAAAGAGATGACTCCAGTTGTGCCACGTTAGACGGCAATGACTCCGCACCTCCGTCAAATGCTGTGACTACAAAATACAGTGATCCTGTAAAATGATCCGCTGATTGATAGTAAGATGTGAGCGTAGTGGTCGCAAGAATGTCCTGGCGTCTGTAGTATTCGCGCGGAGGAAGTTCATACGCGTAAATGGAATAGACTACGTTTGGAAGCCCTGTGTCAGGATCTATGCTTCCAACCCAATCCATCGTCAAAGCGGAAATGGACGCAGCGTATCGCGCACGTAGGTTCGTGGGAGTGGTGGGCCTTGCTCCTCCACTGCGCAACAGAGGAAGAAGAAATTGTCCAGGCGGCGTAGTGTGTGCACGATCGCAGCCCAGAGCCAGGAGAAGGAAGAACAAACACCGTTTCATTGAAGTACGCTCAGCATACGAAAATTGTGTCTTACTTCATTGTCATCCGGACACATACGAACTGCCTGTTCCATGGCGGCCCAGGCTGGTTCGCCGTTCATATAAAGGGAAATAGCGTAGTTGGAGAAGAGGCCACAGTCAATGGCTAGCTTCCTGTTTTTCATTTCAGTCCACGTGCCCAGCGCTTCTGCCCATTTCCCGGAAAGTGCCATTGCAACTGCCTTCTGGTTTCTTTCTCCCCTGTAGTCTGATTCGAGCAGGTAGAGCTTCACTTTGATCGCGCCGGCCGGCCGTTCCACGTAGAAAGGGTAGGCAGTTCTGCAGGTAGGAAGAAGAAACAAAAGGACTATGCAGTTTCTGAGCCGAGCCGAAAACTGGTTGTATGCGTGTCGTATTTTTGGCATTGCTCTTGCTGGTTGCCTGCCAGAAGGATCCTGACACAACTCCTCAGAAGTTAGCAACCTATATTCTTGTTTGCGGCGCGGGCGTTCAGGCATGCTATACCAACTGCGGCAATACTTACGACGCGAATCGAAACGGAACCATCGACGCATCTGAGTTTTACAACTTCAAGACCTGCACCGGCGTGTGCGACGCCAACTGCGACGTGAGCTTCCTCTACACCGCTCTCTCAAAGTAATCATTCTATCGATTCCAGTCTGCGATTCAGATCCGTCAGTCTGGGCCAGACTGTGGCGTACGCCTTCTGGTATTCTGCTTCCGGAAGCAATATGAACTCATCAAAGCGTCTGGATTCTTCCTGGACTTCCGCGAGAAGCTCTTTGTGGCCGGGCTTGTTCAGCAGTTTTCTTTCAGATCCGTAAAGAAAGAGTCTCGCTTGAACAGATGTCTTTCTTCTCTGCGGAGGTGTCTTCGCATAGACCGGATCATTCTTGATTTGCTCAAGGAACCCCTGGGAACTTTCAATGGCTCTTTTTACGGTCAACTCGCTTTCCGGAGTTGTTGAATGATTGCGATGAATCCAGAGGACGGTGCTTGTGCTGCAAATGATCAGTGCGCAAAGAGCGATCGCCGTTAGTTTATTTTCTTTAGAATGAATGTGCGCAAAAATCGCGGCCAGAGCGAGATTCCCAAAGACCTGAAACATGGTGAAAAGATCCCAGTCAGATGGAAAGCTGAGCAGAGGGTTGATGAACAGCGACGCGGTGAAGAATGCGGCCAGACCAATGAGTAAGAATCGAACGTCTGGTCTTGAGATCGTAGTGCGAAACATTTCTCTGTGAAACAAGAAATACAGAAGGGCACCTCCGGCAAATGGCATACCAAGCAAGATCAAGTTGATCGAGTCGAAGATGTGCTTGCCGGAAAAGAATTCACGTAATGGATAGATGGGCGGCTTTACGAAAAACGATTCGCGCAGATTGATGCGATTGTCGGCCAGGAGTAGAAAGTAGATCCAGGCAAAGGCCAGAAAGGTGATGGCGGGAATTCCTGCTTTCAGGGCCGCGCGAATGAAATCGTGCCTGTTTCCAGTCTTGAACCATACAAAATAGAGAAGCGGAAAAAGTGCAAGCCCTCCCATCATGTGAAAGAGCGCACCAAGCGCGGACAGAAGGCCAATCGCAATCCAGGCAGGAGTAGAAACATCTTTGTCCATGAGATGCAAACACATCACCGCTACCACGAATAGAATCAAGGACACAGCGTCGTAGTGTTCCACATAACCAAAGAAGATGGAAATGGCAGGTGTAAGTAACAGAACAGATGCACCGGCCAACCACGAAAGCAAAGGTCGTCTGTTTAGATAAAAGAGAGCAGTGGCAGTGTATAGAATTCCTGCGCCGCAGCTCAAGATCGCATAGCTATCAATGATGCCCACGCCGAATTTGTTGCAGAGAAGATAGAATTTGCTGTGCACGAACAAAGCAAGGATTTCATCGAAGCTCAGTCTTGCGCCGAATAACTCTGCGTAGACGGGGATTTGTTCAATGAGGAAGTGACTGTCTCCATTTCCGTTTGGAGCAGGCAAAAACAGTCTCTGTCTGAATTGCCACATCAAGACCGCAGCCAGTCCGGAAAAAACAGCAATGAGCAGAGGAGGGAATCGAACCAGAATCATTCGATTTTCTGGAAGCAGTCTATCTACAAGCAAAGGGACAAAAGCAAAGGCAAGAAGCAAAAGGACCAGCCAGCGCGGAGGGTCCGGCAGTGCCCAGATTCCTAGAGTCGGGGCCAGGGCAGCTGTGGCTGCGAAGAGCACAATGGAAAGGAAGGAAACCGCTTGAGCCTTATTCATTTTTCCATACCATGAAGTAGGGTTTGCGTTTTTGCGACATCAGCTTTTCGAAATGCGTGCGAGTGGGCAGGGGGTTCTCCCTTACGTAATGAGGAAACGGAAAAGCAGGCTTGAGAGCGGACTTGCGAAAGGCACTCAGCATCCGCCTGGCATATGGACCGTAATCCGTCGCCAGATAGATGTCCGCTCCAGGCCGCATGATCGGACTGAGTCTATCCGGGAAGCCTTTGTGGATGAGTCTGTGTTTCCAGTGTCTCCTTTTGGGCCAGGGATCTGGAAAATAGATGATGATTCGATCGAATGAATGCGCAGGAAGCATCGATTCAAAAAACCAGTCGAAGTCAACGGGAACCACACGCGGGTGAAGCCGGTCAGCATCTGCGTGCTTGAGTAGATTGCGAATCCGATCCCACTTGATTTCAAACGCAGTGTACTCATGATCTGGATTCGATCGCATGTATTCGACGCAAAGCTCTCCAAATCCCGCGCCCAGTTCTAGAACGTGGAAGCTATCCGGATTCTTGAACAGTCTTTGCGGACTGATCTTTCCGGATTCATCTGGCGTGATGATACCAGGGTGAACAGCATATTGCAATCGGGCGATCGATAGAAGTTTTTCCCTCAGCTCTGGCCTCTCTACTGATAGCTCTCTATCCATCCGGAGTCCAGAAAATCTTTTGGTTTACAGGGAGCCATCACGTTCCTGGATACCAGCATGGACGTGAAATTCTGGGGTGTGAGGTCGGATGTTCCTTCCTCGCTTTCGACAGAGGAAATGCAGTCCAGAGTCAAGCAGGCTGTTCTGTTCGCGCACGAAGCCTGGAAGGTAAACCCCGATCTTCCGCCGGATGAAGTCATTGCGTCTCTTCCGGTTCATATCAAACGTCTCATAGGTGGAGAAACGCGCTGCCTCGAAATCACGGCGGGAACAGACCGCATCATCATAGATGTAGGCACAGGCGCTCGCAGGCTTGGCTATGATTTGATGATGCGCGGAGTGAAGGGCGAATTCAATGTAATCCTGACATCCACTCGTTGGGATCACGTGCAGGGTTGGCCTTTCTTTGTTCCCGTTTATATTCCAGGAAATTCATTCACTCTTTTTTCATCTGTGAGCGACCTGCGCGAAAGAATGGAACGCCAGCAAGATTTTGCGTTCTTCCCCGTGGGGTTTCAAGAAAGCCCCTCTACGAAGACGTTTGCAGTTCTCACGGAGACTTCGCAGCACATTCAGTCGTTTCAGGTGCAATGCTTTCGCGCGCTCGATGCCATGTCCTCGGATTCTCTGAGAATCACTCATTCTGGCCGCACTCTCTTACTCGCCAGTGCGGCACTCATTCGAAAGCGCCCAGAAATAGCGGAAGGGGCTTCTTTGATTCTACTGCAAGATGTGGATACTTCTGCCGTGGATGTCTACGAAGCAACCAGGCATCTGGCGGCGCGAGTTGTGTTTACAGATCATGCTCCTGCTCTCTCTGATAGAGAGGCGTCTATGCAGCCATTTACATCTGCGAGTGAACTGGACCAGATGGAAGTCTAGGCGATTCGCCGCGCACGCCAGGTGAAAGTCACGTTCAAGAAGTAATTTGTAATCACCGCTACGGAAATCCCGGCCGCTCGCGCAAAGGCTGCACTTGCCGCATCTGCAGGCATGCCGAGAGTGTGGATGAGATGAGTTACTGCGGTCTGGACCAGTAAACCAACCAGACTCACCAGGAAGAAGAGGATCACTCCTGTTGCGATGCGAAACCCTTTGTGTCTGATATCGTAGAAAGTCAGATAGTTATTCCACGCATAGTTGTTTGTGACGCTGAATATGAAAGCGAGAATTGCACCAGCCGGAATGCGCGCGAAGGGCGGTGCCAGACCGGTGTCCAGAAAAGAGATCATGATGTGATCTGTCAGTGCACGCACAGCATAGTAAACAATCACGCCGGAAGCACCCACGAGGCAATAGAGAATGAAAACAGGACTGGCCACATGACCAAATCTGAGATCCAGAAGAGCCACGAGGTAATTGCGTATGACGGATCCGCTCAGTTTTGTTTCTCCGTGGATGCGTGTGCGAAACGTGTAACCTACTTCTTTTACTTTCAGACCGCGGAGTCTGCCCAGGAACTCGAGCAGGATTTTGAATCCGACTGGATTGATCTGGTCGCGCGCCTTTTCGAATACACCCCTGGACGTGAGGAAGAAGCCACTCATTGGGTCTTTGACCTGAACAGGCAGAAGTATCTTTGCCATGAGAGTCGCAGACCAGCTCATGAATCTTCGCACACGGGACCATTCGCCAAAACTTCCGTCTTCTGCTGCGCGCGAGCCGACTGCCAGATCATATCCTTCTTCTCTGACTGCGCGAAGCAAGTCAGGCAGGATGGACTCATCGTGCTGGAGGTCCGCATCCATCACAGCAAAGTATTGAGCTTCTGATGCGCTCATTCCGGTGACAACCGCGGAAGAAAGTCCTCTCTCGTGGATCCGCCGAATGCAGCGAACACGCGGGTTTGTTTTGGAAATGTTGTCTACGATTTCGTACGTGCGATCGGGGCTGTTGTCATCTACGACTAGAACTTCGTAGTCAATGCCTGCGAGAGCAACGCCTAACTTCTCAATGAGGATAGGGACGTTCCTGGATTCATTGTAGGTGGGTAGAATGACGGAGAGGACTCTCACGCGCCCAGGATATTCCAAGGCTCGTTCAGGGCGACAAAATTAAACAAGAATCACTGGGCGATGTTGCATTCCACTGTGCCCTTGAAGACGCTGCCGTCTGCGCTGATCATATTGTAGGTGAGCACTACGTTGTTGACTGCATTGTTCGAGGAATTGAGAGAGAACCCTTTTTTCCAGGAGACAGAACCGCTCAGACCCTGGAAGGCGAGGGCGGGGATCGTATTGCGAAATAGAAAGGCGTAGGTTCCACCGCAGTTGAGGTTGTCTGAGGTCGTGCAGGTGAATCTGCCCGTGCTATTGCACGTGGTCAAATCGTCCGTATTGCAGGAAGTGGTGGCCGCGTTGAGTGGGGTGAAGCTAAACGTATCGCGCGTAGTGTAGTAATCATACTTCAGGCTCATGGTTTCTCCATTGGAGAACACGTAGTAACTCTGAATTCCGTAGCTGGTCTGCTCTGTCTTTTTCGAGCTGCTGCTCGTGGTGGTCGTGGCTGCCGTAGAAGTGCTGCTTGAGCTCGTGGTCGCAAACGCAGTTCCTGCCGTTCCGCAGCTAGTGGTGTAAGTCTTATCTACGCTCTTTCCGTAGAAACTGTAGATGCCCCCGATGGAGAGGGCGGCCGGTCCAACCAGCAGACCCGAAGCCTCATCGCTGGAGGACTTGCAGTCAAAAATCAAAGCAAGAATCAGGAATGGCAGCAGTCTACGGAGCATATTCTATTGTCGGAGTCTGATCCTCCAATCTCCATGGAGCTCTGCCAGCAGTTTTCTTCAGTTTTTTGAGGTTCTTATGAGATCCAGGAACTCCATTCTGGTAGCCCGATCCGTTAGAAATGTGCCGCTCATGCTACTTGTGAACATGACCGAGTTTTGCTTTTCTACTCCGCGCATCATCATGCACATATGCTTGCACTGCATGACGACTCCGGCCCCCACTGGAGAGAGAACCTGGTTGAGAGCACCGAGGATTTCCTCCGTCAGGCGTTCCTGGACCTGGAGCCTGCGTGCGAACATGTCGACGATTCGCGGGATTTTTGAAATTCCAATGATCTTACTATCCGGGATATACCCTACGTGCACCTGGCCGAAGAAGGGCAGAAGGTGGTGTTCGCACAGGCTGTACACTTCTATGTCGCGAATGATTACCATTCCCTGGTTTACGTCCGAGAAGACTGCGTCGTTCACCAGATCGCCCAGCTTCATCTTGTAGCCAGAATTCAAAAAGAGCATGGCCTTGGCCGCGCGTTCCGGAGTCTTGAGCAATCCTTCGCGCGAAGGGTTTTCTCCCAGGGACTGGAGGATGCCGTGGTATTGCTCTGTAAGTTTGTCTGCTCTTCCCTGGTCTTCTGCCTGGATGGAATCTATGTCCACTGTTTCCTACCTGGTGAGCCTGTCTGCGAGGCCCTGTATTTTCTTTTCCCACTCCGTGAACGCCTCGCGGCGAAAGCGAATCGAACCATCCAGATCCTGGTAGAGAATCCCCTGGTCTTCTGGATCCTCTCCGTACAAGATGACCGCATCGCGCGCTCGCATGGGCAGATTCTTCCTTCCTGTGACAGGGTGGTAGAGAGCGGGAGTCTCACCATTTAAGTAAAAGATTCTTCCGGAGGCGAGCATTTGAATGGGATCAATGGTGGGTGCCGGCAGGGTTTCATCTGAAACGCGATCTGCGAAGACGGAAGCCAGGCGATACTTGCCTGCACTGCCTGTGAAGATCACTCCAAGCGCTTCGCGTTCTGGAAGTTTCGCCTCTGATTTGATGAGTTCTGGTTCAGGGTCTGCGAAGTATACCTGGGGTCTGGCCGCTCCGTCCTTTAGCATGGATATATTCTGGCCCGAAACGAATAAATACATCTTGTACATTCCAGCGGATCCAAAGAATACATACAGATGATTCTGTGCGTCTGGAACCACGTAGTATCGATTCGTGAGTTTGGGATAGTGCGCAGCGAAACTTGACTTTTCCAGAAGCACATCTTCCACCGTCTTCTCCCTGTTCTTTAAATGAATGCGACCGACTCCGCCCTGCGCTGAGTACAGGATTTCCTGGCCATCTCCTGTGATTGCAGCTCCCGGATCGCACGATGAGATTTCGTGAATCACTTCACGTTCCAGCAAGTCCACCGCGGCGAGCTTACAACCCTGACCTTCTATGACGAGAATCAGCGCAAATTTTCCTCCCGGTGCAAGCTGAATGTTTTTGATTCTTCTGCCCAGGCTCACTTCATTTCTTTTTCCGTTGCGAAGGATGACAAGCTTGGATTCTCCTTTGACCCAGACCGCAGTGCGTGCGCCTGGACTGGCCAGCGGCGCTTCGAGAGACCCGTCGTCGAATTCCTTTGCGTGCTTGCGATTCTCTTCGAGCAGTTCTGCTTTGATCATGTCTTCTGCTTCCTGGCGATTTCCTGCCTGGATGAGATCCTGAATCTGCTGGAACTTCCGATCGCGACCTGAGCACTCAGCGAAAAACAAAAGGAACAGCAGCGCCAGGCCAGGGGAAGAGCGAAGAAAAATGTCTCGAATCATGACGATGAGACGAAGTAAAACAAATTGACGCCCTTTACAAGCAGGAATGTCTGGAAAAGCCGTGCAGAACTGGATTCATCAAGTTTTTACAAAGAGACAACCCTGCGGCGAGCCCGGCGATGCCGGGAAAAAAGTCTATCTGGCTGGCTGGGCGTTTCGTTATCGCGATCAAGGTGGCTTGATCTTTGTCGATCTGCGTGATCGATCGGGGATTGTTCAGGTCGTGTTCGACCGCAGTTCCATGGGAGATTCGTTTGAACAGGCCACTCACATTCGTTCGGAAGCCGTTCTTGCTATAGAAGGTAAGATTCGCAAACGCGCGCCTGAGGCAGTGAATGCGAAAATCCCCACCGGAACCATAGAAGTAGTTGTAGAAAAATTTGAAGTGCTCAATGTTTCGCGCCCGCTTCCATTCCAGCTCGATGAGTTTACGGAAGCAGGAGAAGAGCACAGACTCAAGTATCGCTATCTGGACATGCGTCGCGAAGAAATGCGCGATACTCTGATTACAAGGTCCAAACTCAATCAGTGCATTCGTCAGTATCTGGAAAAAGACGGCTTCATTGAAGTAGAAACTCCCATTCTGATCAAGTCTACTCCGGAAGGAGCCAGGGACTTCCTCGTTCCAGCTCGTTTATCCCCAGGGCGGTTCTATGCATTGCCTCAATCTCCTCAGCTGTTCAAACAGATTCTGATGGTTGGTGGCCTTGAGAAATACTTTCAAATTGTAAAATGCTTTCGCGATGAAGACCTTCGCGCGGACAGACAACCAGAGTTCACTCAGCTGGACATGGAGTACAGTTTCTTCGACGAAGACATGATTGTAGAATCGCTCGAAGGAATGTGGGCACACGTGCTCAAGAAAGTATTCGGAGTGAAAGTGAAGACTCCGTTTCCTTCTATTACATACCACGACTCCATGGAAAAATACGGCAACGACAGACCGGACCTTAGATTTGGAATGGAGCTCGTAGACATAGCTGACATTGCAATGAAAAGCTCGTTTCAGGTTTTTCAGAAGGCTGTAGAAGCAGGTGGAAGAGTCAAGGCTCTCTGTGTTCCAGGCGGCGGAGTGCTTTCGCGCAAGGACATAGACGATCTAACCACCTGGGTCGGCCAAGATTTTGGTGCAAAGGGCCTTGCGTGGATGAAGCACGAAGCGGATGGACTGAAATCAGCCGTCTCCAAGTTCTTTACTCCTGAACTTCTTTCTGAGATTTCTAAGCGACTCAAGACGAAAGAAGGAGACATTGTGTTTTTTGCGGGAGATCGCGCGCACATTGTGCACAACACTCTTGGCAACGTTCGACTTCGCCTGGCAAAGCAATTGAATTTGATTCCTGAAGATGAATGGAATTTCGTGTGGGTGCGAGACTTTCCTCTCTTTGATCGGGATGTGGATACAGGTGCTCTCAATTCAGTGCACCATCCATTTACTGCGCCCAACCCCGAAGACATTCCGATTCTAAAAGATCCAGCGCGTTTTCAAAAGGAAGGAGACAAGATTCTTTCGCGCGCCTATGACCTGGTGCTCAACGGAGTTGAGATTGGAGGCGGATCGATTCGTATTCACGACAAAGAAACACAGGCGGCCGTCTTCACTGCTCTGGGAATTGGAGAAGAAGAAGCCAGGATGAAGTTTGGCTTTCTACTCGAAGCACTTGAATTTGGCGCACCTCCGCACGGCGGAGTCGCATTCGGAATTGATCGCGTGCTCATGCTTCTGTTAAAGAAGTCATCGATTCGCGATGTGATTGCGTTTCCAAAAACACAGAAAGGCACAGACCTCATGTCCGATTGTCCGTCCGAAGTTGCAGTGGAGCAGCTTCGCGAATTGAAGATCAAGAGTCTCGCAGAAGCAAAAGAGCAGGGTGCCGCCGCGCGGTGATTGAAAGAAAGATATCCTTCGACAGTCGAGAGCTCTTCGAGCATCTCTGCGGCATAGGGGATGCGAACATCGTGTCGCTGGAGCGGATGCTTTCTGTTAAGCTGATTCCGCGCGGAAAGAACATGCTCGTGCACGCTCCCACAGAAGAGATAGCGGATAACGCTCAAAAATATCTGGAGCAAGTTCAGGAAAGGTTTTCAGATCCAGTGCGCCTGCGCGCACTCGAAGCAGGCGAGCTTCTTACGATTCTAAAGGCAGAAGCAGAATCGCGCGCTCCTGCAGGTCAGGCAAACATCAGCACTGATTTCAAACTGTTCACTACCTTTCGTGGCAAACCGATTTATCCGCGCACGCCCCGTCAGGCGGAATTTGTGGAATCTATTTTGTCGAGGCCCATCACGATTAGCCTTGGACCTGCAGGAACCGGGAAAACCTTTCTGAGCATTGTCACAGCTTGCAGACTTTTGACATCGGGTGAAGTGGATCGAATCATTCTGACCAGGCCAGCGGTGGAAGCAGGAGAGTCTCTGGGGTTTCTTCCAGGAGACATGGTGCAGAAGGTAGATCCATACTTGCGCCCCGTTTACGATGCGTTATACGATTGTTTTGGGGCGGATCGCACAAACGAATTGATCGCTCTTCGCAAGGTGGAGATCGCGCCTCTGGCATTCATGAGAGGTCGGACCCTGTCCCACAGTGTGATCGTGCTTGACGAAGCTCAAAACTGCACTCTTTTGCAGCTCAAAATGTTCCTGACTCGTCTGGGAAAGGACTCCAGGATGTGTTTGTCCGGGGATGCGTCTCAAATTGACCTGCCTCCAGGTCGATCCGGGTTAAAAAGAACTATGGAAATACTTTCCGGGATAGACGGAATTGGTGTAGTTGAGTTCGGTAGGGAAGATATTGTGCGACATCCGATGGTCACAAAGATTGTAGCCGCCTTTGACCGGGCCCAGAAGGAAAAGGATGCCTAACCTCTCAGGCCCTCTTCGCCTTTTTCTGGCAAAGACGTACGAGATTTTATCTCGCAAGAGGCCGGCAAAATTTATCCGCCGCTTCCAGGCGATTCTCATTTCATTTACGCTTGTCGTTGTAGCAGTTGTAATCACCTATCCCATCTGGAACGAGGCTTCTCCTGATCTTCGCGTCGGCGGTGCATTCGATAAGGACAAAGTAGCACCAGAAACAGTTCTCGCTCGAGTGGACGTTGAGTTTCCGCGTCTGGATCTTTACGAGGAGAACAAACGTGCGGCGGAAGCGGCCGTGCCTTTCAGGTTTGAAAGAAACTTTTCCATCATCGCGGGTCAGGAAGGAAAGACTCTGGCCACCATGCTTGCGGATGATGTTACCGCGCTCAAAGCCTGTCGCGAAAAAGCAAAGAATGAGCCTGCATTCCTTGTCTGCGCTCGTGCGATTCCTGGATTTTCCCGTTTGCGCGATGTAAGGACTCTTGTGTATCTCCCGAAGATTGCCGCGAAGGGAACAGAAGCAGCCATAGCACTACAAGAACATCTTTTGATTCTGGACAAGCTGCCGGAAGACATTCAGCCCGAAGCCGCGGCGGTGGAGGTGCGGGACTCTGGGCCAGGTAAACCAGACACCTGGCGCGCACTTCCAGTGGAATCGATTGTTCTTCGCAGTCAGTTTTCGCAGGAAAAGACACGCAATCTGATGCGTGAAGTTCTTGCTCAGGCAATCCCCGATCCTTATATGAGATCGTCGTATCTGGACTGGATTCTTCCCTACATCGCGACTCTCGAAGTTGCGCGTTACATGCCGGAGGAGACTGCACTTGCGCGCAAGGAAGCAGTGGCTCGCCTGGATATTCCGCACATGCGAATTGCAGCGGGAGAACCAATTGTAAAGCAAGGGGATGTGATCCGACAGGAAAATAGAACCGCTCTCGAAGTTCATGCAAGGTTGCACTTGCGCGAGAAAGCGAAGCGCATAACAGCCATTACACTACAGCACTTTTTGCTTTTGATGATACTTGTCTTCTTCGCGTACAGATTTGAATCCAAACGCATGAGCGACATGTCAGCGAACATTATATTCTTCATGAATATCTGGATCTTCTGTGGAATGCTGTTTGCCATTGAGACACTCTGGCATGAGCCAAATATCAATCCGGAAGATCATATCTTTGGATCGTGGGTTCCCATTGGAATATTTGCAGTTTTGTTTTCTCTTCTATCCGGAGAGCTCTTTGCTCTGGCAACTGCAGTCTACCTTTCGCTTCTCGTATTTGGCGTTTCTCAATACGATCCGCAGTCCTTCCTTCATTCTCTTGTGATGTCTGTGATGGCAGTATGGGCCGGCACACGCATTCGAAAACGCATTCACTTTCTTGCGGCTTCCATCTTCTTGATGCTGCTTGCCGGCGTGCTTGTAACCATGGGGTATCTGTATCTCAATCGAGTGATCATTTCTCAGTCCGGCGGGGATTTGCTGACCACCGGATACAAAAGTGCTATGGTGAAGGCACTTTTGATGGGTGCGGCCACTGCCTTTACAATTGTGATTTTGCCTCTGTACGAATCTGTTTTCAATGTGCCCACTCGCTTCCGCTTGCAGGAGCTTTCTGATCCTTCTACTCCTCTCTTACAGGAGTTCTATCGCCTGGCACCTTCTACCTGGAATCATACTCTGACTGTTGCAAGCCTTACAGAAAAAGCATGCGAACGACTTGGACTCAACACTCTTCTCGCGCGAACAGGCGTTTACTACCATGACATTGGAAAAACCAGGCGAGCTGGCTTCTTTGTAGAAAATCAGCATCTCATTCCAAAGCCTGAAAACATTGATAAGAACAATCCTGAAAAAGCGGCCAAGGTAATCATCGATCATGTCCTCGATGGAATTGAAATTGCGCGAAAGATCAGGCTTCCGCGCGAAGTCATGGCATTCATTCCAGAACACCATGGCACTTCTACCATGTCTTTCTTCTATCATCAGGCACTTGAGAAATCAAGACGCAAAGTAAAGAGAGAAAACTTCCGCTACCCTGGCCCCATCCCGCAGAGCAAAGAAACTGCCATTGTGATGATTGCAGATTCTGTGGAAGCAGCTTCGCGCTCCCTGGACGAAATTACAGAGACCGCGGTAGATTCTTTGATCCAGAAGATCATCAATATTAAGCTCGCAGAAAATCAATTCGATGAATCAGGGCTCACGATGGGAGATCTTGCAGTGATTCGCAAAGCATTCACTGAGATTTTGCTCAGTTCACTTCATCACAGGCCTAAGTATCCGGCCATGGAAGCCACAAAGAAACTGGAACAGGCGCGCAAGGGCTGATGCATCGAATCTATCGTCGGGTTCGCATAGACGTACGTGACAGGATTCCATCTGACCGCAAAATTCGCACAGTTCTAACTCAATGGCTCACACACCTGGGCTACAAAAACGCAATCATTGAGATTTCTTTAGTATCTGATCCTGCGATCAGACGCGTGAACGCGGAGTTTCGCGGGAAAAACAAACCAACCGATGTGCTTAGCTTTCCGGCCCAGGAATTTACTCGCACTCGTGTGCCGCGCCTGGTATCGGACTGGCCGCAGGCGGGGCCACTTCCTCTGGGCGATATCATGATTTCTATTCCCACGGCCCGCAGACAGGCGCGTGAAATTGGCCACAGCATCCAGGACGAATTCTATCGCCTTCTTTCGCACGGAGTACTGCATCTTCTTGGATACGATCATGAAAGATCCAGGGCGGAAGAAAAAAGAATGATCGCCAGAGAGGATGAACTTACGTCGTTCTTATGGAAATAAAAGGCGCAACAGTTGTAATCACGGGAGCAGCAGGCGGACTGGGCAAGGCAATGTCTTTTGCTTTTGCAGACGCAGGAGCTGTAGTCGTGATCTCTGATTTGCGCGAAGATAGTCTCGCGGCTGCTGTGAATGAGGTGGAAGCGCGCGGGGGCAAAGCAATCGCCGTGACGGCGGACACTTCGAAAGAAGCGGACGCAGAAAGGCTGATGAAAGAAGCAGTTTCGCGCACAGGCAGACTGGATGTGGCAGTACTCAATGCTGGAATCTTGCGCGATGGCCTTCTGGTTCGTGTGGATAAGGAGACAGGCAAGGTCAAAGGCAAACTGAGTCTCGATCAATGGCAGGCAGTCATCGACGTAAATTTAACGGGCGTATTTTTGACAGGAAGAGAAGCGGCAGTGCAGATGATTGAGACAAAATCAAAGGGAGTGATCATCCCCATCGCCTCTGTTTCCATGCATGGAAATCCAGGGCAGACAAACTATTCTGCAGCCAAGGCAGGTGTGGCCGCGATGACTAAACTCTGGGCCCAGGAATTGAGTCGATTTCGCATTCGTTCTGCTGGAATTGCGCCTGGATTCATTGCAACGGATATGGTCATGAAAGATATGAAACCCGACGCACTTGCGAAATGGGAATCTGTCATTCCAATCGGAAGGCTCGGAAAACCGGAAGAAATTGCGGCTTCCGCTTTGTTCATCGCACAGAACGATCTAGTAAACGGCGTCATACTCGAAATCTCCGGCGGCGTCAAAGTGTGAAACCACCCGGGGTCTTTGCAGCCCTCGGATTTCGTAACTACAGACTCTGGTTTGCAGGCCAGCTGGGTAGCCTGGTCGGCACGTGGATGCAGGCGACTGCGCAGGCATTTCTGATTTATCAACTCACTCATTCTCCTGCGTATCTGGGTTACGCTGGATTTGCATCCGGCGCGCCTGCAGTGCTGGGGCTTTTTGGCGGAGTTGTATCCGATAGAATGCCGAGGCGGATTTTGCTTCTCATCACACAAACAACTATGATGATTCTCGCCGCAATTCTCGCGGCGCTCGTGTTCGCACATCTGGTAGAACCCTGGCACATCATCGCTCTTTCCCTTGGTCTTGGAATTGCCAATGCATTTGATGCACCCGCGCGTCAGTCATTTGTAGCAGAGCTTGTAGATCGCGACTATCTAACAAACGGAATCGCGCTCAATGCCATCATGTTCAATCTCGCGCGGGCTGCGGGACCTGCGGCGGCCGGTGCGGTATATGGTGCATTCGGTGCAGGATTTTGTTTTCTTGTGAATGCGTTTTCTTTTCTGGCAGTGATCGTGGCTCTTCTTGCGATTCGAACAGTCGCCAGTGAAAAACGGAAAGCAGAATCACTTCGAATTGAAATTGCAGAAGGAATCGGATTTGCTTTTGGTCATCCAGTCATTCGCATCATCTTGCTGATCGTGGCCATGGTTGCTATTTTTGGTCTGGGTTACATCACGATCATTCCAGCGTGGACTGTAACGATGCTCGGCGGCTCTGCTCTCGAGATCGGGCTTTTGCAGGGGGCACAGGGCCTGGGTGCCCTGCTTGGAGCGTTTGCGATTGCTGCTTTTGCCCGTGGATCACGGGGTAAGATGCTTCTGACCGGGCTTCTGCTTTTTCCACTGGCGATTCTCGGGTTTGCAATGTCGCGTAACGTTATTTTGTCTGGCCTGCTCCTTGTCGCCGGTGGCTTTTTTGTAATGTTTGTTTTCAATCTGGCAAACGCAATTGTTCAGACCATTGTGCCGGATCATTTGCGAGGCCGTGTGATCAGTGTGTACACTCTGTGTTTTCTCGGAACCATGCCGATTGGAAGCATTGTGGCGGGAGCAATCGCCGAATGGAAGGGGGAACTGTTTACCGTGATTCTGGGCGGAGTGGTGCTTTCTGTCTTCGCGGTTTCTGCCTGGTTTCTTGCGAGACCTCTGCGGGCGCGTGATTGATGCGCCGCAGAGGCCCAGATTTTTTACTTCTTCAGAAGTGCTTCGAGTACTTCTGCGAAGGCGTTCATGGCGTCTACGGTTGTGAAGATTCCGACTACTTTCTTGTTATCGATGATGAGAGCTGAACCATACTTATGCGTTGCCATGGTCTTGACCACATCGTCGGTCTGTGCGTCGGGGGAGATGGTGTATGCGTCTTTGTGAGCAATGTCTCCCACGGTCGCTTTGCTTGGATCCACTCCTGTAAAAGATTCCATCAGTTTCAAATCGCGGTCTGAAACAACGCCAAAGAATTCGGTTCCCTTCATCACGGGCAGATGGCGAAAGTTGTGTTCCTGCATGAGTTTGTGGGCTTCTGCGATCGTTGTATTCTGCTGAACTGTGACCGGCGTGGTGGTCATGTATTTCTGAATGGGGGGGATGGCTCTGTGCATTTTTGTCCTCTAGATGTAGTATGAGGGCAGGAGACCCGGATTCCTATGATACCGATCATAGTTTTTTACTTTCATTTTGTATTTTGGCCGGCACACTGGATTTTAGGCCCTTTCGGTTCGATATGGTACCCAGTATGAAGACGCTCGCATTGATTTTGGTACTGTTTGCATCGCAGACCTTCGCCCAGGCTCTCGAAGACAATATCGTGTATAGAGAGGCGGTCGAGAATGCGCGCAAATCCGGATTTGGAGATCTAGAAGTAGACAATCTTCACGGCGAAATTGCCGCGCGCGTCAAGGCCATTTTAGAAGCAGGCGGTCTGCCAGAGGGTCCGGGCAATTTCGAAGAGCTGACGGATGGAGCGAAGGTGCGTCCTGTCATTACGGGAAAGGATCGCGCAGGCAAGCCTTACCTGAGGCTCAGGCTGCGTGATGGATTTAGCATTGCTTCTACGGAATTTCCATCTCAGTTTGTGTTTCGCGCTCATTGCTATCTGTATCCAAAAGAGGGCGGCGGCCTCGAGAAAATCGTATTTCAATTTTATCGCATCAATCATTCCGGTTCTTCTTACGTGCGCGACATGCGTCGTTACATTCATCCTGATCCAAGGGATCAGGCGCAGGCTGCAGGCAAACCGATTGGTGCGCCTCTTGAACTTCTCAACAACAGCAAACTTACAGTAGAGTTCTACGAAGCTCCGTCTACCGTGGTTCCCAAATGGGAAGGCCCAGACGGAGTGCCGGATGGCGCGCCAGACTGGAAGCCTCTGTCTACTCTCGAACTCAATACAAATGTGAAAGATCCGATTCCGTATCCAAAGCAAGCTCAGATCGTCTTGAACTACAAGAAACTGCTGAGGCGAGTGGACAGATTACTGGCTCGCGTGCAGAAGATGAAGATACTCGATCGCAACACTGCGCTGGAAAAGGTCATCGACTACAACGGCTCCAATTACTGAGGCGAGGGGCGTTAAATCCGCAGTGGGTGGATTTGCTCTACCGTTATGCGGCGTTGTTCGCGGAACAGCAGCGGGCCTTGAGAGAAATTTAACGTTTTGCGATATCTTCCCCCGGATGTAAAACGAACAAAACGTGCGTGTTAATGCGTGCGTTCGTATGTAATACGCACTTTTATTGCGTGATAAATCCGGGCCGCGCCGGCACCCGTTCGCCCTCATATCTTCCCCCCGATGTAAAACGAACAAAACGTTCGTGTTAATGCCTGCATTCGTATGTAATACGCACTTCTATTGCGTGATAAAACCGACGGGCGCGCGGCACCCGTTTGGCCTCGGGTCGCCTCGAAATGTAGAACCGCGGGCGCCGGGGAAGGGTCGCCCTGGTCGGACAGCCACGACCGGATCCACGGCCGAAGCCTTCGGCCGGGTCGAACTCGGCCCTTTTTGCCTCTTCCAGGCCCTCTAAAAACCAATTTCTTGACAGGTCCAGGCCGTCCCGGAAATTGCCCGGTACCTATGAGAAATTATCATATTATAGTCGTGATCAAGGATGCGCCTGATACAGAAGAGCTCAAGAAGGGCGTCATTCAACTTCTGGGCCGTCACGAAGCAAAAGTAAGCGAAGATCAAAAGTGGGGTTCTAGACGTTTGCCTCACGGAATGCAGCACGAGCACGTTGGAATCTACTATTGCCTTACGGCTCAGATGGATGCAGGTCAGGTGAAGGAATTGTCTCACGATCTGAACATCCAGTCAGGCGTTCTGCGATTCATGGTCTCAAGAGCGGATGGCAAGTGATCTCAATCGAGTCGTCCTTGTCGGGCGACTCACGCGTGATCCAGAACTCAAGTCTGTTGGTTCTGGTAGCACGCTTTGCAAATTTTCTCTAGCAAGCAATCGTACATACACTGCAGGCGGAGAGAAGAGGGAAGAAGTAAGTTTTTTTAACTGTACTGCCTGGGGCAAGCAGGCTGAGATTCTCAGTCAGTATGCCAGAAAGGGCAAGCAGCTCGCCATTGAAGGCAGGTTGCAGCAGAGAAGCTGGGACGGTCCGGACGGAAAGAAACAATCTGCGGTAGATATCGTAGTAGAAAATTTCCAGTTCCTTGGCGCAGCAGGCGGTCGTGACGATTCAAGCAGAGGAGGCGGAGAGTATTCGCCTCAACCTGCGGGAGTCAGACAGGAAGACGCAGGCTTCGCTTCGGGTGATTATCCAGACGATGATATTCCGTTTTGATTGAAAGAGTAAAGGGAGCATGAGATGAAAGTAATTCTTCAAAAAGATGTGCCGGGCCTGGGCGATGCCGGTGAAGTAAAGAACGTTGCGGACGGTTACGCTCGCAATTACCTTCTTCCCCGCAAACTGGGAACTGCAGCACGCGGCGATTCAACCAAAGTACTCGAGCATCAGAAAAGAATGATGCAGCGTAAGATCGACAAGCGCAACAAAGAGATGGCAGACGTAGCCGAAAAACTCAAGGCTCTTGGAACAGTTTCCATTTCAGTGCGCGTTGGTGCAAAAAAGAAACTCTTCGGATCTGTAACTCCGCAAGCAGTTGCAAACGCTCTCAAAGATCTGGGTTACCCGGTAGACAAACGCAAAGTAGAACTCACAGACGCAGTTCGCACACTGGGGAATTTCAAATTCCGCGTTCGCCTGGCTGAAAAAGTAATCGTTCCAATGGCTCTTGAAGTTCTTGCAGACAAGGACAGCAAAGTGGAAGAAGAAGAATATGTTCCGCCTGCAGTTCCACAGACAGAAGCAGCAGCTCCGGAAGCAGCTGCAGAAGCAAAGCCAGAAAAGTCTAAAAAGTCCAAGTAATAGGTCAATCCTGTGAGCGTGCCGTGGGATGAGAATGCCGAGCGCCAGGTGCTCGGCACGCTTCTCGTGCGGCCGGATCTCTTCCTGCAAATAGGCACCACAGTTGCCGCAGACGACTTCTATCCAGAAGGTCACAAAGTTATCTATAGAGCCATCGTAGAGATGACTCAGAAGGGAGAGGCAATCGACCCTCTCCGTGTATCTCAATACCTCACAGACCGAAGTCTCATCGCACAGGCAGGCGGCGCGGAAACTCTTCTTCAGATTGCGCGCGATGCGCTCCCTTCCGGTTTGATCTTCCAGCATGCGCGCAGAGTGCATTCGTTTGGAATCAGGCGCGCACTGATCAAAGCCGCGCGCGAAATCCAGGAAGAGTCCGTTTCTCCGCAGGAAGACGAATCCGTTTATCTTCGCACCATAGAAGATAAGATTCTTTCCATCACCCAGCAGACGTCGTCCACAGATGTTGCACCCATCGGAGAATTCCGGGACAGTTTTGGACAGCATGTGCAGCACCTCATTCAGGCCCGCGGTGGTCTCTCCGGCCTTCGCACGAACTTCCGCGAATTTGATCGCATGACTTCCGGCCTGAAAGGCGGAGAACTCATCATTCTCGCCGCGCGTCCTTCTGCAGGTAAAACGACTCTGGCCATGAACATAGCGGCTAACGTTGCCATCCGCGAAAAAAAAGCAGTGCTTGTTTTTTCTCTGGAGATGAGTGCCAATCAGCTCCTGGGGAGACTCATGTGTGCTGAGTCCGGTCTCAATCACAGCGACTACCAGCGCGGTCAGATGCACGGAAAAGAACAGACGTTTCTTGCTGCCATGAACCGAGTATTCGATGCACCCATGCATTTGTGCGAATCCGGTTATCTGGAACTACTCGAAGCGATTGCACTCACGAGAAAGCTTCATCTCCAGCTCAAGGGCGAAGGAAAATCGCTTGGTTTGATAGTTGTAGATTACTTACAATTGCTCAACGATTCTGCTGCACGCAGACAGAGCAGACAGCTCGAAGTTGCGTCCATTTCTCGCGCTCTCAAACAGCTGTCCAAACAGGTGGATGCGCCTGTGCTTGCTCTCTCCCAGATGAACAGATCCGTTGAATCCAGACGCGGAGACGGGGGAAGGCCTCAGCTTTCTGACCTTCGCGAATCAGGCGCCATTGAACAGGATGCAGATATTGTAATGTTCATCCACAGGGAACTCAATCCGGATCCAAATGATCCAGAAGCCATGGAAAATCGCGGCAAAGCGGAAATCATTCTGGCCAAGCACAGAAACGGTCCTGTAGGAAGTTTTCGCCTCGCGTTCAGGCCTGAAATGAACCGATTTGATGACCTCGATCCGGAATACAATGGCTGAAAAAAAGCCGCGCAAATCTTACGAATGCACCTCCTGTGGCGCGAAGTCTTCTCGCTGGGAAGGAAAATGCGGCACATGCGGTGAATGGAATACTATGGTAGAGTCAGAGCTTCAGCCTGGTCTGGTGCCGGGGAAGCGCGCGGCTCAAGGGCATGCCAGTTTCGAATCTCTTTCAGAAGCAAATGCAGACATCGCAAGAATCACAACGGGCATCCAGGACCTGGACAACGTACTCGGCGGCGGGCTTGTGCCTGGAGCTCTCGTTCTTCTGGGAGGGGAACCCGGTGTAGGGAAGAGCACACTCCTTCTTGAAATCGCAAGACGCTTTGAGGGTAAGTTTCTCTATTTTTCAGGGGAGGAATCTCCAGGGCAGATTCGCATCCGGGCCACTCGTCTTGGAGTCATGTCGTCTAACGTTCAAGTTTCGCGCGAAACGGACCTTGAGACAATTGCTCAGGAAATAGAAAAGCATAAGCCGGACATTGCAGTCATTGATTCCATCCAGACAGTTCAGTCTGCTGGATCAAGCCCCGGGTCACCTGCTATTTTGCGCGAAGCGGCATTTCGCCTTATGGAAGCGGCCAAGTCTTGCAGCGTTCCTATTCTGATTACAGGTCATATCACTAAAGATGGAGCCATCGCAGGCCCGAGATTGCTCGAACACATGGTGGATACTGTTTTGTTGTTCGAGAGTGATCGCCTGAAACATCATAGAATTCTGCGCGCTGTGAAGAATCGCTTTGGACCCATTGGAGAGGTGGCGCTCTTTGAAATGGGCAACGCGGGCTTGCATTCGGTTTTGAGTCTTGCGCCTCACAGAGAAGACAACCCGGCGCCAGGTAGAGTGTATTCTGTTTTGCAAGAGGGGTCGCGCTCCATCTGTGTCGAGGTGCAGGCGCTTGTTTCGCGCTGCTACGCCGGTCCACCCAGACGCATGGCGGAAGGGCTAGACAATCGGCGGTTGATTCTGCTCGGCGCGGTACTCGAAAAGTATCTGAAGCTGAGACTGTCTGAGTTTGACCTTTTTGCCAATCTTGCGGGCGGCCTGAGTTCAGACGATCCCGGGCTCGATCTTGGAATATGCGCCGCGATCCTGTCTTCTTACCGCGAGATCGTCATTCCGCCAGGCTTTGCATTCATTGGAGAAGTTGGTTTGACCGGAGAAGTTCGCAGCCCCGGTGCCGTGTCCGCGCGGATTCGGGAGCTTTCTTCCCTGGGATACAAGACCATTGTTCTGCCGGAGGCGGCTGCAAAAGAAGTCGGCAAGGGCGGAGCAAAAGAGAAAAGTGTGACGCTGCGCGCAATGCAGCAAATAACGGAGCTCGGTGCCGTCGTTGGTGCGAGGGAGGAAGGATGAAAAAAATCCTGATGGTTTTACTTTTGGCGGCGCTTAGCGGTTGTTATGCGAAGCCAACGGAAGCAGACGCGGACCGTGTGATTCAGGAGTTCATGACCCTCCGATTTCAGGCTCCTCTGAATCCTGAATTGTCCCAGAAGACGGACAAAGAGATCTTCGAACTTGCCTGCAGGAGCAAGAGAGTGAAATGCGACCTGGTAAAAGACATTGTAAGGACGCGCAATCCAGAGCTGTACAAAACTCTTGCCGGGGATAAGCCATGAATTTGAAAGTTGCGGCCCTCATCCTTTGCATGGCGATCGCACCGGCGATCGCGCAGAACGCCCCTCCATCGCGAGGGGAAAAAACTTCTCAAGCCCAAATCGAAGCGTCGCACATGTATCAAAACGTGCTGCAGCAGGTGCTCTATCTCATTGAAAACTATCATGTGGATTCTGTATCGCGCGCCAAACTTTTCGAAGGCGCAGTCAGGGGAATGCTCGAAGCCACAGGGGATCCTTATTCTCGTTTTCTAAACCGCGAAGAGCAGAAGGACTTCAATCATTCTGAAGGTGGAGACCTGGTCGGAATCGGAGTTGAAATTACAATTCAGGGTGGATATCCTTTGATTGTTGCACCAATGCGCGGTGGTCCTGCCGAAAAAGCAGGACTCATGACAGGAGACCGCATCATCAGCATTGGAGGGCAACCAACCAGATATGTTGGTGTTTCTAAACTATCTGAATTGATCAGCGGAGAGCCAGGGTCCATAGCGGAGCTTGGAATTCAGAGAGGCGGAAGCTCATTTCCTGTCAGAGTGGAACGCGGAGTATTCCAGCTGGAATATGTGCGCACCGCATTTCTCGCAGATTCGCGCGTGGGCTACGTAAGGCTGCAGGCATTTTTTGGAGAAGATGCGGGTTCTATTTCCAAATTTAAGAAAGCCGTTCAAGATTTCGCCCGGCAGAATGTAAAAGGAATCATCATAGATCTTCGCAACAACACGGGCGGTCACGTGGATATGGCGCGCACTCTTTCTGGCTACTTTCTAAAGAAGGGAGATGTTGTTTATCGCGTAAAAAGCAGAACGGACAGCAGGGAGTTTGTTGCGGATGGAGATACAGAGCTCGTGCCGCCCGCGACAAAAGTTGTGATTCTGGTCAATCGAGGGTCTGCATCCGCCTCTGAGATTCTGTCCGGCTGCCTTCAGGATCATGGAAGAGCCATCCTGGTCGGAGAGCAAACATTCGGAAAGGCGTCCGTGCAACAGGTGTTTCGTCCTCTTCCGGATGAAACTGCAGTTCTTGTCACTACACAGAGATATCTTACCCCAAAAAACAGAGCCATTCATGGAATTGGTCTCAAGCCAGATGTGGAAGTACCTGACTTGATGCCCACGCCCCAGGAGTCCGTGTATCTGGGGTCGATCGAAGAAAAGAAAATGCTGGAAGCCTTCTTAAAAGAGAATCCACAGTTTGATCCTTCTCTTGTGGATAAATTCGCAAAACGAATTGCTGCTGAAAACATGTCTCTTCGCCCTGAGATCGTTCGTCTTCTCTTAAAGAGAGAGTATGGAATTCGCGAACCGGATCCAGACACTCAAAGCGATCCGCAGCTTCGTCGTGCGCTTGAGTTGATTCAGTAGTTCATGTTCGGCATCGGGATTGAAACGTCCTGCGACGAAACGTCAGTAGCAGTCATTGAAGATGGCCTGATCATGAGATCGTGCGCCATCTACTCTCAGGTCGCGGATCATGCCAGGTTTGGCGGAGTGGTTCCAGAGATCGCCAGCAGATCGCATCTTGAAAAAATCAATTCAGTCTTCGCGCAGGCAATGGATGATTCCGGTGTTCGCATGGAAGATCTGTCCTATTGCGCTGTGACCACTCGCCCGGGACTTGTTGGATCTTTGATGATCGGCGGAATACTTGCAAAATCTATACATCTTGCTTTTGGCACGCCCATCGTAACGTGCGATCATCTAGAGGCGCATTTTTATGCTGCGGCTCTCGATGCGGGCAAACCACTTGTGTATCCGTTTCTTGGACTTCTATTGAGCGGCGGGAATTCCGCCATCTTCATTGTGAGAGGGCCAGGCGATCTGGAACAGATTGCAGACACCGCTGATGATGCGATCGGCGAAGCATTTGATAAGACGGCAGCCACTTTGGGTCTTTCCTATCCGGGCGGGCCGGCCGTGGAATCTTGCGCATCCGGATACGTCGAAAAGAGTCCGTCAATTTTTACTCCTCTGCTTCGAAACGAGCAGGGACTCCTGTTTTCTTTTTCAGGAATCAAGACCGCAGTCACAAAAGCAAAACGAGAAGGACACGATTTCGCAAAGATTTGTCACGATTTTCAGGAGACCTGTTTCGAACTTGTAACGCGGATGCTTACAAGAGCGGTCAAGCAAACCGGAATCGACCAGGTCGTCGCCTCGGGCGGAGTGATTGCAAACACGATTCTGCGATCGCGCCTTGAGTCGGCGGCAGCCAGTGGCAAATTCGATCTGAGATATCCGGCAAAGAAAATCCTCTGCACGGACAACGGAGCGATGATCGGAGCGCTTGGATTCTTTCTGTTTCAGAAAGGCAAAAAAGATGTTGTGGGATTTGCAGTGTCAGACAGAAGAACTCAGAATCCATGAACATCCGCGCTGGCCTCAACTGGGTACCGAACCTATTCACTCTCGGCAATCTTACACTGGGATTCTTCGCCATCTTGTTTTCCGCCAGAGAAGGGGACAGCGCCGGTTCTCTTGCTCTGTCTTGCGGTTTGATCCTGCTTGCCTGCCTTTGCGACGGGCTCGACGGATATGCGGCTCGTTTGCTCAAAGCTCAGTCTGATCTGGGCGCGCAGCTGGACAGTCTTGCGGATTTGACTGCATTTGGAATTGCCCCGGCCGTTGTGATGTATTCTTTCGCACTGCGCGGAATCAATCCGGTCGTGGAGGGAATCACTCTACCCATCGGCATGGCTCTGTCTGCGGTGTATCCTGCCTGTGCCGCCTACAGGCTTGCTCGGTTCAACGTCGCACACGATCCAACTTCTTTCCAGGGACTTCCATCTCCCGTCGCCGGCGTCATTGTGGCACTCATGCCTCTTGGTCTGCAGGGCTCCTTTCAAATTCCAGTGGCTCTGATGGTTGTGATTTTTGTGGGAGTTGCCTTCTTAATGGTAAGCACCATCAAGTATTCTAAGCCGCAGGCAACGGTATTCAAAAGATTCAATCCAGTGCGTCTTGGAATCCTCATCGCCTTCATTGTCATTGCACTGATTGCAGTGGGGATACTGAGAAGCTTTGCCATATCTGCGGCGTTGTTGTTTATGATTGTTCTGGTTTATGGAATCAGCGGAGTCATTGCTCTGATTTTGCACGCGGTTCTTGGCCAGAGACAGAATTCACAATAGCATCCGCGAAAATGCGAGAAGCAGCCGGGCCGGGGTGTCCGTTCTGTAAATACAGATTCTCTTTTGAGCTTTGAAACTGACCCCTCACGTCGATCGTGCAGATATGGTGTGCCAGAGCCAGATCCGCGATCATAGATCGTAAACGATTTTCTTTTTCCGGTTTATTTGCGCCTGCCTCAACGTCTGAATAAAGCAGAATGCAAAAACGAGCCCCGTGATTGCCAGCTTCTTTCGAGAGTTCCAGAATGTGTGCGAAGATCGGATCTGCCGCGTCCGGGAGAGGAGAGGATCCACCCTGAACGTACGAAGCATCTGAACTTCCAGCGATGATTCTCGCGGCGGATGCAATTGCGCTTGATCTTACGTAGTACTTAAGAATAAAGATAGCCCTCCGAGGGAAAGATTCGCGTCGTGCCGTTTCGAGAGGATCGTCTATGAAGTCGCTCGGGTTAAAGATCCATATTATTTGAGCGGGCTTCCCTGGAGTTTGTTTTAGAATGTCTGTCATAGCCAGTGGTCCAACAGAATCCGTGGCCAGATTTCTGACCTTCCACGACTTCAATCTGGACTGAGCGATCCAGGCGGCCGTATCTGAATCAGTGAGGCCGTGTCCCATTGCAATGGAATCTCCGATCAACCATAGTTCAAGCTGGGTCGTTCGGCTGTCCTGGCGCGATGTGTCGCGCAATGCGGAAGTGATTCTCTCTCCGGCTTCGTTTGTAGTTACAGTGTATGTTTCCCCGGCGGAGTTCTTAAATTCAATCGACCTGGAAGGGCAGAGTCTGAGATAAAAAGAGGCGGCGCAGTGCAGCGAATTTTCTTTCAGATAGAAATCCACGCCCGGAATGAATCGAAGGGTTGCTTCCGCGATCCCGCATGCAATCAGAACGAATGCCAGGCCGCGCGTGACTTTTCGCAAAGACCGGTTACTTGATCGCACATTCGCCGACGAGAGCATGCATTCCGATTTCGGGCAGGTATCTCCTTTCTACAATCTTGAACTTGTACACTTTGCCCGCGTCCAGAACGCATCTGGCCACTCCACCGTCTCCCGTGGAAGGAAGCTGGAAATCGATCATGTAATCCCCGGGCTTCAGACTGAGGGTGTCTGACATAGAAACCTTGTTCTTGAGCGCAGTCAGTCTGAACACGAAGCCGGACTGAGACAGCGTCGCGGTTTGAGTGCTGGGAACGGCAGGATCGTGGTTCCTGTAGACGCTTCTGCAGCTTCCTGCGGCCAGGGCTGCCAGAAGGATCAGAGCGAGGGAGCGTGCAGAAGGGGTGGGAAGTATTCTGGAAAGGGATTTCATCTATGAAAAATGTCGGGCGGGTGACATAATTCATCAAGGCTTTTTATATACCGGCCGAAAGTCTAAATATGTCGATGTTTGACGGACCAGGCATGAGAAGTATGCAGATGCTCGAAATGGGCCTTTCTGCAACCTCCGCGAGGCGAGATGTGATCGCAAACAACATCGCCAATGTGGACGTTCCGAACTTCAAAAGAAGCGAGATTTCCTTCGAGGCAGACCTGAAAAGAGCCGTGGATTCAGAGAGATCCTTCGCAGAGCAGCCTTTGCTCAAGACTTTGCACCCGGGCCACATTGACGGAAGGCGCCCGATCGACTATAGAAGCGTGCAACCCACATCGCACACCGACTATCTTTCCACGATGCGAGCAGACGGCAACAACGTGGATATGGAAGACGAAATGTCCAAGATGGTTCGCAATCAAATGCAATACAGTTTGTTCATTGATCGAATTGGTTCTCAGTTTCGTAACTGGAACACATTCATTCGACTCGCGTAACGAGAAGGTGTAGGAGCAATCATATGAGCATGTTTTCAGCCATCAATATTGGATCGAGCGGCCTCTCAGCGCAGAGACTGAAGCTCGACGTGATTTCGAACAACATAGCAAACGTAACTACAACGCGCAATGCCCAGGGAGATGGACCTTTTCGCCGGGATCGTGTGGTGATGGAACCCATCAACCAGCGCAGCGTATGGAGATCGCCAGTGTATCCGCGAGGTCTCGAGACCGGACCGGGGCAGGGTGTGAAGGTAGCAAAAATCGAGAAAGACATGCGCCCTCTGCGCCTTGTGTATGATCCGACTCACCCGGATGCGATTGCGATTGGGCCGAAGAAGGGCTACGTAGAGATGCCAAATGTAAACATAGTGGAAGAAATGACGGACATGATTGCTGCCTCTCGTTCTTACGAAGCGAATTTGCAAGTAGTCCAGGGTGCGCGGCAGATGTTCAACCGTGCACTCGAAATCTCAAGAGCAGTATAAGAAAATAAAAATAGATCAACTTCAGGGAGTTAAGCGATGAATATTCAGAGTGAACGCGGAGTCCAGTTTTCAGGCGGCATGCCGCAGTTTCGTCCTTCGAATCGTGTTCCTCTGGGGGACGCAAAGCTTACTACCCAGGACCCGCGTCACATGCAGATCGGCCCGCAGGGACCTGAGTCCGCGCGCAGCACTGGACCTGCCAAAGGCTTCGCGGACATGCTTTCTCGCGCTCTGGAAGATGTTGAATCCGTGGATTCTAGATCCAGGGATCTAACTACAAAAGCAATCTACGATCCAGATTCTGTGGAAGTTCATGATGTGATGATCGCCGCAGAAAAGAGCAGATTTGCACTGACTCTTACAAAGACAGTCGCAGATGGCCTGGTCCGCACATTCCGCGAACTCACACAGCCAAGATAATCCAACCTTAAAGAGAATCCGCGCGCCCGAAAGGGTGGCGCGGCGTCTTCGCCGTACGTACAGAAAATTTATAAAAATTCCCTGGTTTCTATAAAATTTTTCTTGTACTTTCTGGCACGTTATGTCTCTTGGAAGCAACAAATACAGGAAGGTGTACCATGCCGGAGGGTTTAAAAAACGTTCTCGACCGAATCACTCAGCTCTGGACCGGGCTGGACAATACCAAGAAGCTTGCAATTGGGGGCGTGCTGGCAGCCGTCGTCATTGCATTCATCGCAATGGCAGGATATTCGTCCAAACCGTCCAAAGAACTGCTCTATGACAATCTGAGTGCCACTGACTACGCAAGTATTTCAAAGGCACTCGAAGCAATGGGAGTAGAATACAGCGGAAGCGGCACTTCTGCCATCTACGTCGATGGACATCGTCGTCAGGAAATCGTCACCAAACTCGCTCAGGAGAACTTGATTCCAGCCGGAGTAGAAGGTTGGGAGATTTTCAACATGTCTCGCTGGGATGAAACGAGCTTTGACAAAGATGTCAAACTCCATCGCGCGATCAAAGGTTCTCTCGAGAAAATGCTCATGACTCTTGAGTATGTGAAGAGCGCTCGCGTAGAACTGGCGATTCCAAAGCGCAACAACTTCCTTACGGATACGGATCCAGTCAAAGCTTCCGTGATTCTCTCTCTGAAGCCTGGCATGGAAAGCATCACGCGCAAACAGGTCATGGGCGTGAAGAACTTGATCTATCGTTCTATTCCGGGTCTGACTCGTGAAAACATCACGATCACAGATCAAAACGGAAAGGAATTCGTAGAACCAGACGAAATCGATGAAGCGCAGCGCAAACTCGATCTAGTGGATCGCAAGAAAGCGTTCGAGGAAAAAGAGCGCCGTAAATGGTACGACGAAATCAAAACGTCTCTCAATGAATTTTATCAAGCAGATCGCGTGAGCATCGTTCGCGTTGCTCTCGATATGAACTGGGATGAAGTAACAGAAAAGCAGCACCTGGTGACTCCAGTGGAAGAGTCACCAGAAAACCCGGATACACCTTATCCAGATCGTAAGATCATGCCAGGCGGAACTCTGACTCTTTCTCAGAATGCCCGCAAAGAAAATTTCAAAGGCAATGGATTTACTCCAGGTGGGCCGACTGGAACAGAGCAGCAGCTCCCTCCTGGGTATCGCGATCTGGACTACCAGCGTTCCGAGTATGGCAATCAAGATGTAATCCAGAACAATGACTACAATCGCATCGAACGCGAAGTCACAAGACAGCCATGGGAAGAGCGTTCTAGATCCATCGCTGTGATGGTAGACGGAAGCTGGGTCAGGACCGGATACAAACCAGATGGTTCAGGCTGGGAAAGAAAATACACCGCCCCATCAGAGGAAGAACTTCGCACACTGGAAAAGCTTCTCAAAGCGTCCATGCTCTACAAAGGCTCACGCGGAGACCAGATTGTGGTGGCTCATCTTCAGAAAGATCGCACCGCTGAATTTGCAGAAGAGGACAATGAAATTCGTCAAAAGCTCCTGATGCAGAGACTGCTCATTGTTTCTGTCATTGCAGTCGTTGCTCTCTTCCTGATCTACATGCTCTACAGAGCGATTCGTCGCGAGATCTCTCGCAGACGCAGAATGAGAGAAGAAGAACTTGCAGCACAGCAGCAACTGATGCGCGAAGCGGCACTCCGTGTAGCGGATGAAGGAGCCGCAGAAGTGGAACTGTCTGTGGATGAAAGGGCAAGGCGAGAGATGCTGGAGAACGCAATGAACCTGGCGCGAGAAAAGCCAGATCAAGTGGCCAAGCTTCTTCGCACCTGGCTGTCACAGGACGAGTAATATTAGGAAGCCCTCCTGCCAGAGGGCACCGGCCGGATACACCAGATAACCTGAGGCACGGGAGACCGTGCCTTTTTTTTTGACTTGCCTGGACCTGGAAATGGACCGACAATGATATCGGCGCCATCCAATGCTCGCGGGAAAGAAATCATCACTTACAGGCAGGCAAAAAGCCGCCATCTTCCTGGTCACTCTGGGCCCTGACGTGGCCTCAGACATCTTCAAGCATTTGCGCGAAGACGAAATAGAAACACTCACCTTTGAAATGGCTCGTCTGGACAAAGTCCAGCCAGAAGACAAAGAGGGCGTGCTTGTAGAGTTCAATGAACTCATGATGGCCCAGGAGTTCATCACTTCGGGCGGCATTGACTACGCTCGCGAAGTACTCGAGAGAGCGCTGGGAACGCAGAAGGCAATCGACATCATCAACCGCCTGACGTCGAGCCTTCAGGTAAGACCGTTTGACTTCATTCGTCGCACTGACCCGTCTCATCTACTGAACTTTATCCAGAATGAACATCCCCAGACGATTTCACTCATTCTCTGTTATCTTGAACCGCAGAAAGCAGCGTCCATTCTGGGAGCTCTGCCTCACCAGATTCAGGCGGATGTGGCTCGGCGTGTTGCGACCATGGAACGAGTGTCGCCTGACGTTCTTCGCGAAGTGGAGCGAGTTCTTGAGCGTAAGCTTTCTACTCTTGCTTCGGAAGACTACACCACTGCGGGTGGTGTGGACACTGTGGTTGAAATTCTAAACAACGTAGACCGCGGAACTGAAAAGACGATCATCGAAGCTCTCGAAGAGGAAGATCCGGAACTCGCCGAAGAAATCAAGAAGAAGATGTTCGTATTCGAAGACATAGTTCTACTCGATGACCGTGCGATCCAGCGAGTTCTGCGCGAAGTGGACAACCAGGAACTTGCAAAAGCACTGAAGTCCGTGGAAGCGGAAGTGCAGGAAAAAATCTTCAAGAACATGTCCAAGCGCGCTGCATCTCTTTTGCGCGAAGATATGGACTTCATGGGTCCTGTGCGCTTGAAAGACGTGGAAGACTGCCAGCAGAAAATTGTGAACATCATCCGCAAACTCGAAGACGCAGGCGAGATCGTGGTGGCGCGTGCTGGAGAAGAAGAACTCGTAGTTTAATACTCCCCATACTCTCCCCACACTCCTTCACCTTCTCCAACCCGAAGTACTTCACATTCTTCCACCAGCACCACTCATCCAGATACATCTGCGAATATTGCGGCCGCACATACGTGTAATTCCGAA
>JAIBBM010000005.1 GCA_019694685.1 Leptospirales bacterium | reverse complement strand
CTTCGCCTGGCCATAGACGATGATGTCAAAGGCCCGACTCCCATCTATTTGCTCAATGAATCCGCGCACAAAGTGGAATTCGCGCGCAAGCTTGCGGACGGAAGATTTGAAGTAGTGGGCACTGCCAATCCGTCAGGCGACGACAGAAACCGTGCCATGCTTTTGAAATACACTGAAGCGTTCATGGAAGGATATCTGGAAAGCGATATCTGGCAAATGGTGACTGAGAAATCAGTGAAGCCTTTGAAGGGAATTCGCTCTCGCCCATTCATCGTGGATGAGCAGAAGACCACTGTTTCTTTCCCACTCAGTGAAGGGTCAGCGTTCATTGCGTGGGTTTCGGATCAGGATTCTATCTTCGTAGAAAGAATCGGAAATGTATTCACAGTGCAGGGCGGAAAAGGCTCTGCCATGTCTGGTCCCAAAAAAGCATTCCAGCCAATCAAAGAAAAGCCGGATAGAACCATCCTTATAGAATACAATAGTAAGAAGTCCATCGTAACAGTTGAGCTGGATGGAACTTCCATTTTCGAAGGACCATTCCGTCCTTCTGCTACGGGCCAGATCGTTATCCTGGGACCAGACCAGATGCCGATCAAGAAGCTCGATGTCCGCACCGGACGAGGGGTATACGAAGAATGAATCTTAAATCCATCCTTGGCTCTGCAGTTGTACTGACTGCACTTTCCTGTGCCACGGCACCTCCACCCACCATTTCTAATGCTCGCGAAGACGCTGGCGCCAATACGGAAGCGCATCGCCAGTCCAGAGAATGGTTGAACAAAGCAAATCGTCAGTTCCAGGACGGAAAGTTTGAAGAGTCCCTCGCCAGCGTGAGAAAGAGTCTTCAACTCGAAGAAAGTTTTGATGGTTATTTCCTGGAAGGAAATGATCTCATGAAGCTGGGAGATCAGGAAGAAGCTCTCAGACCTTACCTCAAAGCAGAGAAACTGAATCCGAAGAACGAACAACTGGGACTGTTTCTGGCCATGCTCTACACTTCGCGTGGTCAGCTCGACCAGGCGCAAATTCGCTATGTTCGATTGATGGACTCCTATCCGGAAGAGCCTCTATACGCATTCAAAGCCGGCACTGGCTATAAGCTCATGAAAGATTACAACAGAGCTTACAGCACTTTAAAAGAAGCGGACAAACCTGCATTCAAAAATCGTGACCAGGCATATCTGCAGCTCGGAGACGTTTGCGTTGAACTCAAGAAATACGATGAAGCCGAAATGTATTTCAAAAAGGCACGCGAAGTAAACCCGAAGCTCGGAGATGCGTCGATCGGATCTGCCGCGGGCAAGACTGCAAAATTATTGGAAGAAGGCAACGCTCTCTTTCGTCAGAAACGATTTGCGGATGCTTTGACTAAGTTCGATGAAGCAAAGAAGGAATCTCCCACATCCACGGCTCCGTGGTATCTGGCTGGATCTTGCCGTTATGCGCTTTCTCAGTATCCTGCGGCACAACAGGATCTTCAGCAAATGTTGAAGCTTCAGCCTGAAAATACAGACGGGCTACTACTTCTTTCGAGCGCGCTGCAAAAGCAGGGCAAACATGTGGAAGCAGAGAAGATCATTCGCGGTGAAATCAAAAAATCGCCGGGCAATGCAGAGCTCTACAATCGTCTGGGCTCCATTCATGCAGATCAGGGCCTGAAAAAGCAGGCAATTGAAGCGTATCATCGCTCACTGACTTTGCAGCCAAACTATGTTCCTGCCAGAATCAACCTTGCGTTTGCCTACCTGGACGACGGACGTTATTCGGACGCGGAGCGCGAATTCCAGAATGCTCTGGCACAGGATCCACAGAATGCGGATCTCCAAAAGGGGAAACAACTGGTTGGAGTGTATCGCGCCCTGGATCTCGGAGATAAGAATTTTCGCGCACGCAAGTTCGACAAAGCAATCGCGGACTACAATACCGCGCTCAAAATCAGAACCGATTTGCCTGTAGTCACAAACTCCATTGGTCGCGCTGAATTTGAAAAGAGAGCATTCCCCGCAGCAGAAGCTCAATTCAAAAAAAGCCTGGCTCTCGATCCAGAGAACACAGCTGCCATGGTTGGCCTTGTAAAAGTGTATCGCGCACAGGGAAAGAAAGCGGATGCAGACTCCTACAGCGCGAAGGTGGCTGCGATCGCAAAAAGCAATCCTGCCCGGGCCGTGGAACTCGGTCGTCTCAAGGAAGAGGAAAACCCAAAAGAAGCGGAAGACTATTACAGCAAATTGCTCAAAGAACGCCCCGATGATACGGCTGTGCGCACCCGCCTTGCTTCTCTCTACTATAAGCAAGGTGTAGACGCAAACAAGAGAGAACAGTACGATCAGGCGCGCACTCTATTTAAGAAGTCAAAGGATCTGGCAGAAGTGCAGGGCGTGGACGAGGCTCTTTCAATCGTTGAAGATAACATCGCACACGCACCTCTTCTTCCAGGACTCAAGAGAGCAGAAGATCTCTACAATCGTGGAAGGTTCGATGAAGCGCTTCCTCTCTACGAGCAGGTGTATTCCAGGTGGAATAAGTCCTTGATTCTAGTGAAGATTGCTTCGTGCAAGATGGAACTGGGTCGCAAGGAAGAGGCCATTCGTGCGCTCAATGATGCGGCTGAAAAACGCCCGGAAGATCTCGAGCTGACAGAGGCAGTGTTCACATACTACCTCACTCTGGGCGAAACAGATCGCGCGAAGGCGGGGTTTGAAAAGATTCTGGAGCAGCATGAAGAAGCATACTACTCTCTTTACAAACTCGGGATCATTGATCTTCGCGCAAAATCGTACAAGCCCGCAGTGGAATACTTCAACAGGTCGCTCATCTACAGACCTGATTTTGTAGAAGCAAAGATCGCTCGTGGTGTTGCGCGTTATCAGTCAGGCGAACGCGACGTTGCGCGCGCTGATTTCGAAGAAGCCATGGCCCAGAAATCTGAGCTTGCTCATCTCAATGTGGGCATGATGCAGTTCAATGACAATATGCTCGATCAGGCGCAGAAGATATTTGAAGATCTGGCCACAAAGAATCCGGATTATCCGGAACCGCACTACCATCTGGCGTACATTCACTATTCACGCGGTGACCTGGACAAAGCTGAAAAAGAAATTCTTCAGGCTCGCAAAGAAAGGGATGATCCTGCAGATCTCGCTGCGCACGCAAAGATTCTAGAAAAGAAATATGAGCAGTCCAGAAGTCCTGAACTCGCAAACAGAATCAAAGAAATCCACAAAACTATCCTTCGCAAGTATCCAGCGTCTGCGAATGCGAAAGTATCTCGCGAACGCCTGGCTAAACTGGAAGGATCGAGCGTACCTGTTCTCGTTCCGTACGGTGGAACTGCAAAGATTCTGACTCCTGTTCTCTACCAGAACCTGGTCATTACGTCTGAAAACAAGAGCATCCAGGCGTACGAATCCGGAAGCCGTCGCGTAGTATGGCGCCGTTTCTTTGACAAGCCTGTGACTTCTCTGGCCGCATCGCAGGCGATCTTCTCTCTGGAGGGAGAGACGATTCACATTCTCGATCCAGACAATGGAAGTGATCTGGGAACTCTGCGTGCAGAAGCTGGCGCAAAGCTCCTGGCAGATTCAGATAGATTGCTTGCGGTTGGCCCGAAAGGTTCTGCGTCTCTCTATTCTCTCACAGATCGCATCGCGGTGGTGGCACCGGAGCAGGTTCGATTCTTTCTCGCGGGCGGAGTCGTCTATCGTCTGCGCGGGAACAATCTGGAGCGCTTGAACGATAAACTTGCAGTAGAGAAATCCGTCGCAGTGAAAGGTGGCGTGATCACTGTAGCTGCATCCGGACTACTGACTCTGGTTCTGGTTCCAGGAGAGCTGGTCATTTACGATGCTGCGTTATCTAAAGTGAAAAGCATTCCAGTCGGTCGTGGGGTGGATCACCTTTCTGTCGCAAGCACAGGGTTTTTAGCATACTCCTCCACTAAAGTAATTCAGTTTGATCCCGATGGTGACAAGAAGGCGGAGCGAAATGGAGAAGCCATTCAATCTGCTGCACTTCTGGGTGATGGACGTGTCGTTCTTGTGGACGGTCAGGAAGTCCGCATCCTGGACAGTGCGGGCAAGCAGGTGTGGAGTTCTGTCCTCGGTCAGGAAAAGATTCACTCTCTGTTTTATTGATGATCCCATTCGGTTTTCGCCGCAGCCTCCTCTCGATTCCGGGAGGCTGGTTGCCGAAAATTGATTGACAGTACCCTGGAAAAGACCGGAATCTCGTGGGGGAGATGCACGTGGAAGAAGAACAGAAGAACATCAGCAAGCGCTGGCGCTATTACATCGATAAATCATTCCAGAATCAATTCATGGCGCGTTTCGCGCTCGTGATTGTCCTGGTAACCGTTGCCACTCTCGGTGTGCTTGCGGTATTGTTCGAAAACCCATACGATCTACTCCCGGATGCGGGCGTACTTCATAGCATGGAAATCAAACGCATTCCTCAGCCAGACGGAACCTTCGTGGAAACTCCGGTACCTGGCAAAACGTACAATGCATTTGAGCTTTTCTGGAAACCGATTCTTTTCATCAGTCTCCTCAATCTGATCATCATCGTAGTCTTCAGTCTGTTCTATTCGCACAGTATGGCAGGCCCCATCCATAACATCAAGGTGAGCCTGAAAGATCTCGCGGAGGGCGGAAAGCCCAAAGCAATTCGCATTCGTAAGTCGGACCAGTTCCAGGATCTTGCAGAACTGTTGAACGAGGTCATAGAGAAGAGGGTCAAATGATTCGTTTTATTCTTTCAGCGGCGCTTTTATTTGCGCTTACAGCTCCTGCATTTGCGCAGGACTCCACTTGCTACATTTTCAACCGCATTCCGGTAACAGGAGTGGACGAAATTGCAAAGCAGTTGTCAGATCCAAAGGTTCGCCTCGAAGACAAGAGCTGCGCTGTTTCTAGACTGGGAGAGCTCTCCCGCGAACTTGTGAACAACAAGAACGTCGCTCCTTCCAGCATTTACAATCCGATTTTAGGATCTCTGGCACCGCAGACGCAAACTGCAGATCATCACATTCTCAGGGAAGCAGCCTGCCAGGCGCTGGCTCGTTTCTCAGATTTGCCTGAAAGCGAAAGACTCATCCAGCCTCTGGGCAAAGTGGTCAAAGAAGATTCTCATGAAGAAGTTCGCCTGGCATGTGCGCGCGCCTTGTCTCGTTTCTACAAAGATGCGGCGGGTGCGACTACTGAACTGGTGGCTGCACTCAACAGCGAACTGGAGCGTGGTCCCCAGGCAGACAACGTCACTGTAGCCACTGCGATCATTCGTTCTCTGGGAAGCCTTCGCGATCGTAGATCGTTTGTTCCTTTGATGAGAGTGATTCAGTCCAGGTTCCCTACTTCTACCAAGCGCGAAGCTCAGCGAGCTCTTGAAAATATTAAATGGGACTGATGCGCGAATTGCTTTGCCAGTAGCATTCTAGCTACTCAAGATGCGAAACCCGGTCAATGGCCGGGTTTTTTTATGTCCTTACGGTAGCACAGTTCCGGTGCGGAAGCATGAATTCAGACAGTTGTAAAGGGTAGTGTCTGTACAAGTGACCAGCCATGCAAGAGGAAGGCAGTTGGTGTAAGTGGTCATGATGGATGTGAATTGAGACGCACATCTGTTTTGTGTGATCTGATTTTGAAAATAGGAGCGATAGCAGCCGAAATGGCAGATCTTTGCTGCTGCAGAGAAGTTCGCACTGGGACTTGTGTAGAGAGCAGAATTCGGAATGTCGTTGCATAGAGTGGCTGCGTTTGCACTCGAGGAGCTTGTACCGTACACAGAGCTGATAGTAATGCCGTAAGTCACCGTTTGCCCGGCTGCAGAGGCGCAGGCGATTCCTTGTGTTTCTGCTGCAATGCAGCTTCCCGTAACGTCACGCGACGTTGTGAGAGCCAGGTAGATCCAGCGCTGGAGTTCCAGGTCCTTTTCCTTCTTTTCGTCGCGGGAATCCAGAGAGCAGGCGAATAGAGCACACAGAGAAAGCGCGGCAAGCACCAGAGGGAGCTTTTTAGTCTGCGCATTCATTAGAATTGCACCTCAAGGCCAAAGTTGATCAGCGGGAATTTGATCTTCTTGCCATCCCCTGTGGAGGATTCTAGAGTTCCAAAGTCATTCTGGATCGAGGGGTTGGTTCTTGATATCGGTCTGGCCTGGTTCCAGGACATATTCACTGGATTGTCTCTCAAATAGACGTTGAGCATTTCCACGAAGATATTGCCAAAGCCCCACGAGTAGTTGATGAAATGATCAATGCGAACGTCGAGCCTGTGGTAAGGCTTGAGTCTTCCTGAGTTCAGGTTCTGGCTATAGGTAGGATTGAATACATATCTTCCGTTCTGAATTTGCCTGCCCTTATCGTCTGCGATGATCGGGGTGAATGTTTCAGAAGTCATGTACTTCCATCTCGCACCAATCTGCCATTCGCGGCTCATCTTCCAACCGACCACGAGATTTGCAATGTGTGTTCTATCAAAATCAGCGTAGTGATCTTTGGTATTATCGTATTCGTGGATGATACGTGCTTCATCCGCGCTGTAGATTTGACGTTTTTCATCGTCTGTGATGATGTGCTGATGATTGTTGCGAAGAGTCCTGGACCAGGTGTAGGAAATCCAACCGTACAGACCATTCTTGTTGTCTGGTTTGCTTTTCTTTATATAAAGTTCCCAGCCTTCCGAGAAGCCAGTGCCGTCATTTGAGAAGTTCAGAGGTGCATTGAAGATGTACGGAGTCGTATAGCGATTGAATGGATCCTGGTTGAGTCTCACAGGTGTTGTGATGTAAGGATCGGCCACCACTATGTCTGTGAAGTAATGACGATACGCTTCCGCTTTTAGAGTCCAGGATTCAATGATCTGTTCGATTCCTCCGCCGTAGTGCTCTGCGCGTTCCATTTTTAGATTCGGATTGCCCGAAGAGCGTGAATAGGTTTCCGCGTCCGGCAAACGATGATACACTCCACCGCCCGCACTGATGGTCATTTTCCACGGGGCTGTATAGGACAGAGTGCCGCGCGGATCGGCCACTCTTTGCTTTGTAAGCCCAAAATAGTCTACTCGAACGCCTGGCTTTGCTTCGAAGCCCCAGGCTTTGAGAGTGAGCATCGTATAACCAGTGTTATAGGATGTCATCTGGCTATCGTGGACGGGAAGATTCACAAAGTCAGGGTTTACGCTCTTGTATGGATCCGGACTGGGATTGTTAGGGTTTACCAGATACGTTGCCTGTCCGTTGTTCTGGTACTCGTATCTGCGTGCTTCCAGGCCCACGTCCAGGAACAGGTGCTCTTTGTATATTTCCCAGTCGAATTCGTTTTTGAAAGCACCCCAGCCGGACTCTCTTTTCTGCTTTGGTCTGAGCAAACCAAGCTGTCCGTCAATGTACTGGATGTTATTGTGATAGTAGAGAGTGAGTTCGTTGTTGATGCGCGTTCCTGGATTCCAGACGTGTTTGATGGCTTCTGTGTGGAAGGCTTGATCCAATGCGATTTGCGCTCCTACGAATCTGGGATCAAATTCTGCCGTAGGGTCCCAGGACGGTTTGTTGTCAATCTTCGCAATGAATGTGTCTTTCGCTCCAAGAGCGTAGACGTACAGTTTTTGAGTCTGACTCAGTCTCTGCATTGCCTTGAATTGTCCGTCCCAGTATCGCGGAATGAATTGAGTACCTTCCGGAATGTAAGGACGGAGAGTGATGTCCAGATACGACATACGGCCTGATCCAATCCAGTACCCGTCTCCGATTTTTCCCTTGAACAGTGCCTGCGCGGACCAGAGGGAAAACGTCGCATGCCCACCGAATCGCTCTACTTCGTCGATTGTGTCGATGGCCACCACACCTCCGGTTGCATTTCCGTATGTGACCGGATAGGCACCCGTGAAAAGGTCGATGGACTTTACAAGATCGTTGTGAATGACGCTGTTGAGGCCGGCAAAATGAAACGCATATCCAATGGGCAAATCATCGAGCAGATATGTATTCGAATTTGTGTTTGCTCCTCTAACTGCTATGTCTCCGTTCCCAAAAGGCGGAGCATTGACGCCAGGCAGTGTTTCGAGACCTCTCAGCGCTTCCCCGAACTGGCCCGGAATTCGTTTCACTTCATCAATGCGCACCTGGTAACGCGAAACTTTCTGCCTTTCTCTTTTACCTGTAACGCTGATTCCTTCTTCCGCAGTTACCTTCTGCGGGGTATTTGTAGGTATTGGCTTTTCTTCTTCAATTCCAAGGAAGATCGTCACTGTCTGATTGGGGCTGATGACTTCCACACGAGGCTGCACAATTTCGCCTGACGGTGAAATCACCCGGATGGTGTAGAATCCTTTTGCGGGGATGCGAATGATTGCTTCTCCCGTTTCGTCAGAGAAAAACTTTTCTTTTGTTTCCATGACGATTACCTGCGCATCTGAAACAGGTTTGCCCGCCTTTTTGTCTTCGATCTTGATCTTTACGTCGATAGCAAATACAGTCGCTGGAAAAAGCAGAAAGAAAACAAGAAGCGCGCGCCACTTCATCACGGACCGATCCCTGGCAGATCGATGCCGAACATTTCAACGCAGAAAAGCGGGTAATTTGTAAAAGGACAATCCTGGCGAATGATGGAAAGAGAACAGAGTCTGGTTCCGTAACTGGGTGGATTTTCTGGCACCAGAAGAGGATAGGCCGGTTGATTGCCGCATTGTCTTGCTTTGAATTGAATGGAAGCGTAAATTTCGGAGTACGCGTCTGCAGTATCTACAGTGTCATTTTCAACAATGCACCCTGAGAGGAGCAGCAGTACAGCAAATGCGATGACTTTCATTTCTTCTGATCTGCTTTGAGGTCTTTCTTATCCGTTTTGTCGTCTTTCTTGTCTGTGGCTTTGTCTCCCTTCTTGTCTTTGTCTTTGGAATCAGATTTTGAATCTGTTGGTTCTTTGTTATCAAACTTGATGACAAGACCTTTCACTTTGAAGACGGACACGCGACCCAGGATGGAATAGTAGTGAGTCTCCTGCCAGGTCTTCATTCCAATCATCGTGTCTCCCTCTAGCTTTTGGACCGCAGTTCCAATCGCATACTCGGGATTGAGAGGGGGAGTGACCGGCACTATATTGAAGAGAAAGAAGACAGAGCTTTCTCCTTCTTCTTCGCATCCGCCTTTGTAAGTGGCCGGGTCTTCGATTCTAACAGGAGGTCCCGGCGGCTTTTCTGCACCTTCGGGGAGACCTTCTCTTCTTCGCGCTTCCTGCGAATCATAGCAAAGGATTTTGTAAGCAACACCGTGCGTGCGACTGGCCTGGGGTTGAATTCCGCCCTGATCCCTGTAGCCTCCTTTGTCAATGAGGCCGCCCGGGGTGCATGCTCCTGCAGCTAAAATTGCAATGAAAAGAAATCGTTTCATTTCTTTAGTTTGTCTTTGTCGTCCTTTGCCTTGTCCTTCTTGTCCTTGTCGGGATCAACCTTTGGATCAAAGCGAATAACGTCTGCCTGAAGATGAAATCTATGACGGGTCATGAACAGGATGGTGGTTCTGTCTGTCCAGAATCGAAGATTGATGAGGGCATTTCCCTCTTTCTGCTTGAGTAAATCTTCTACAGCTTCCGCAACCGGAGGTTCACCCAGGGGAAACGCCAGCACAGCCAGATCCAGACTCCACCAGCTTTTGGTGGTTTCGGCAGTGCCCAGAACCGTGTAAGTCTGGCCTTCTGTAGGAACATTGGACACCGCGATGCCTGCGTTTGCGCCGGCACACTGAACCAGCAGTAGACATGCGATGGAAGCAAGGATTGCGCGCATGTGGCAGATTTCAAAGGCGACAGGGGAGTGGCAACTTCTAATGCCGGTCTGCGTCGCGCAACTTGACTTTATTCAGCACATCTTGCACAGAAGTCTCAAGATCAATTCCGGCCTGATTGGCAAGTACGCACAGGGCAAATACTATGTCGCCCATCTCTTCCTGCATTTTGTGCCTCGAAACATCCTCCAGGTCTCGCGCGGGAATTTCGCGCCTGGCATAGAGGCGAGCCAGTTCTCCCAGTTCTTCCGTCAAACGAGCAAGATTGGTGAGCTCAGAATAATACCCGCCGTTTTTCCCAATCCAGTCGTCGATGACTCGTTGAATCTCCTTTAGATTCAACGCTTTCCTTTCTTACGGCCTGGCCTGGATGGCTTTTTCTTTGACGACTTTTTCGCGGACTTTTTTGCCGCCGGAGGTGCGACTTCGGGCGGTTTGGCGGCACGGACTTCCGGATTTGCCGCAGGCTCTGGATGGAGAGATTCGATGTGCTGTACAATCGTCTCTATGTTCTCTCCGTCGAGAATCAGATTCATATGACCATTGCGATCGAGTATCAGATCTCGTCCCTGACCAAAGTGCCCGAGGTTTCCTGGATAAATGAATTCATCTTTGTAGGCGCTGAAAGGAGAGAATCCGGGAAACAGGAGCGCGTTCATGCGATGAAGCAACAAGAAGTCACTTCCAACATTCATGTCTCCGAAGGCCGGAACAAAAGCGAAGGGAGTGAAGAACCTCGAACCGTGAAACGGAGTACCCAGAGTCACGAGGTGCTGGATACGTCTTCTTCCAGAATCCGGAAGAGCCAGCGCAGTCAGACCGCCCCTTCCGTGAGCCACCAGGATTCCTTTTTGAATGTTGAGCTGTTCAAGTGTTCTGGCCAGCTGCCTGGCCTGAGAGGAGAGAGAAGAAACACTTCCGATCGAAAGAACAATCACCGGGAAGCCGGCCCGGGCCAGAGCCATTCGAATGCGAAAGTAAGCGAAAACACTCAAACCCAGATCCGTGAGCAAGAGAACGGGCTCTTTGCGTCTTCCATGCGAAGACCATTTCTGGACAAAGACAAACGGGAGCTGAAGCACTAGCAACGCCAGCCACACTGCCTCCTGGGTCCATGTCCAGATCAGGCGAGCTTTGTTCACTCCTGCCATGAATCCAGAGTGGAAGATGGTTGCCAGGAGCGCAAATCATTCTGCAAATGATCTATGGCGAATGTCCGCAAACCAGCATGCCCTCTTGATCCAGCCTCAGTCAAAGAACTGTTTGCTGTGGAAGTTGCGGCAGTGGATTGCAGTCAATGGAAGCCCGTGTTTTTCGAAGGCGTTCGGGAAATTCTCAAGTCTGTAGAAAAGCAAAAGTCCCAGACGATCCTCTACAGTGTTCCACCTGATCTGGCGCTTCAACTCAGTCTGTGCGGTGTTTCTGTAACGGAGGACTCTGCGGTCATTCAGCCTGATTGCCTTTCGCGTGGGATCGGCCAGTGTCCTTTCTGCGGTGCGGCAATTCGTTTTGAAAAAGCAGGCAGACATCAGTGTCCGTCCTGTCAGAACCTGCTGATGGTGGAAGACGGCGCCATCAGTGCATGAGCAGATCGAGCCTGGTATTTCTGATTCTGGCGTCCGCCGCGCTTCATGTGGCAGCTCTCGCCATTCCCGCTTTCAAGGCGGGGCATTTGTCTGCTGCCGTTCGATTTGGCTGCCTTTCACCTACTATCTGTTATGCGATGAAGAACAAGGCGATTCTTCCTGAGAATGCCGTAGTCTATAAGAGCGGCGGCTATGACGGGCAGTTTTATTTCTATTCTGCGATGCGCGTTTTTCGCGGAGTTCAGGTTGAATTTGATTCTGCTCCTTTTCGCCTGGCTCGCATAGGTTATCCAGTGCTCGCAGGAATGGGGGCGCTGGCTGGTCCAGGCTACCTTCTTTACTCCATGTATTTTATTCCCCTTGCACTTCATTTGTTTGTTGTATTCTTTCTTAGATCCGATCCGCTTCGCGCCAGTATCTTCGCGTTCAATCCGATCTCTGTTTTGTCAGCGGGGTTGTTTCTGGCAGACGGCATGGCGCTTTCGCTATTGGTTCTTGCTCTGGAGCTTGCATTCAAGGAAAAACATTCGCTCGTCGTTTTGATCATAGCCGCGCTGAGCATGCTCTGCAAAGAAACCGCGGCGGCCGGCGCTCTATCCGCTTTATTTCTATTCCTTCGATTTCGCAAACCCGTGTTTGTGGCTCTGGTCGTTGCCTGTTTGCCTATGATTGTCTGGTGGTTTGCGACTGGTTTTTCCCCTTTCTTTGCTGCTACCAGAGGGACTGCGGGCGGGCCCGGTGTATGGAATTACGTGCAGCATCCGGATGCACTCCTTTCCGGCCGCAGTTTGCTGTTTTTATTCTACATCCTTGGATGCATTGTCCTCTTTCGCCTGGATCTAAAGCAGGAGCGATTCCTGGCAGGCGCGGCTTTGATTGCTTGTGGTTTTTTACTTTCTCTGACTGCATCTTCAGAGTACTGGGATAACTTCGCAAATGTGGCGCGCCTGTTCTTGCCCGTATGTGCTGGACTTTTACTGGCGGCGCGACAGTGGAAGGGACGCATCGTTTCGGGAACGTTCTTGTTCTTTTCTTTGCTCCTCCTATTTCGCGAAGCAAAGTCCGTCTACGATATTGAAGTCTGGTAAACTCCAGTCTGAGATGAGTGGATTGCTAGATCTTTCGCGATCGAGCGTTTTCTTTTTCCTGCGCTCTGTCCGCCGGGCGAATCATCGGACTTACGGGTCTGTATTCCGGAACAATGGATGACATGATCGCGTCCATATCCGGACGCGATCCGCGTCTGGCTGCTTCTTCGAGTTCATGTACTTTTTCAAGGAGAGTAGGAAGGTGCGAAATCCTGGAGTTTGCGATATGGATTTTCTCGTGCCGCGTTGGTTCAATTCCTTCTTCGGCGAGAAGAAGCTCTTCGTATAGTTTTTCACCTGGCCGCAAACCAATGTAATGAATCTGAATGTCCTGGTGCGGCACAAGCCCCGCGAATCGAATCAAGTCTTCTGCCAGGTCTTTGATTTTCACCGGCTCGCCCATATCCAGAAGAAAGATTTCTCCGCCCTGACCCATGACGCCAGCCTGAATGACAAGGCCCGCCGCTTCTTTGATGGTCATGAAATAGCGAATGATGTCCGGATGAGTGACTGTAACTGGGCCGCCCGCTTCGATTTGTTTCTGAAACAACGGAATCACTGAACCATTCGAACCAAGTACGTTTCCGAATCGAACCGTTATGTAACGCGTGTCTGTTACGCGCGCAAGATTCTGAATGTAGATTTCAGCAATCCTCTTGGTTGCACCCATTACATTGACAGGGTTTACGGCCTTGTCCGTAGAAATCATGACGAATCTTTCTACGCCAGCATCGCGGGCAGCATTTGCGACATTGATCGTGCCCAGTACATTGTTCTTCACAGCTTCTTCTGGATGAAGTTCCATCATGGGAACATGCTTGTAGGCTGCGCAATGGAATACAGTATTGATTTCGTTCTGTCTGAATACCTGTGCCAGGTCTTCTACGTTGCGCACGTCTCCAATCACCGCGTCTATATGTGTGCGAAGATTGTTTTCAAGGCAAAGCTTGCGAAGCTCGTAGTCGATTTCGTAGAGCGGAGTTTCCGCGTTTTCAAACAGCACAATGACACCGGGAGAATACGTTAGGATCTGTCGGCAGACTTCGCTGCCAATCGAACCACCGGCGCCAGTGATGAGAACAACTTTGTTTTCGATTGCCTTGCGAATGCCTTCTGTTTCGAGGCGTACTACGTCTCTGCCGAGCAGATCTTCCAGGCTTACATTGCGAATGGACTTCCCAATGTCCGGTCTTGCAAGAAGCTCAGAGAGAGGTGGCAGAGTTTTGCATGGAATGTGTCTTGTTTCGCACGTACGGTAGATATGGCGTATAACGGATCCAGGAAGTTTTGCGCTGATGATCACTTCAGCGATCCGTTTTTCAGTGAGAACGTGATCGAGGTCTTCAATCTTTCCGAGAACTGGAAGTCCCTGAAGATGCGCCCCGCCTTTGGCCGGGTCATCGTCTAGATAGCCAATCGGCATGATTTGCAGCGACTCGTTGGTTCTCAGGTCCGTAACCAGTCGATTTGCCGTCACTCCGGCTCCGATGAGCAGGGTGCGCCTGCCGCCGCGCGCGCGACGAACAAAGTATATGTCGCGAAACAGTCTCCAGCTAAAGCTACGGAAGCCAAGAAGCAGGAAAACAAGTACAGAATCGAGTATCAGCACCGTACGCGGAATCCCTTCGAGTCTATTGTAGAAGAGAAGGATGGCGAGGATGCAAAGAGAAGACACGGCCGTGGTCTTCAGGATGAGCAAAAGGTCTGGTATGGAAGCATATGCCCAGAGGCTCCTGTACAGCCCCATCAGAACAAAGCAGACCCCCCGCGTAGCCACGACCAGGGCCAGGACATTCAGCGCTTCAGCGGCGCCAGGGTAGGTAGGCCACGATTGTGGAATGAGAGAGTCGAATCGAAGAGCATTGGCCAGGTAGATGGAGGAGGCCGCAATCATCAGATCCAGGGGGATCAGAAGTAGCCTGCGAGGCATACGCGATGGGAGTTTCATGAGCCACCTATGAGACGAAGGAACGCGTCCTTTTCATTGCATCGGCCGAAAATTCACGACCAACGATCAGGATTCTGATTTTTCTTCGATTTCCTTGAATCCGGTGCTCATCCGGTGGGTTCTCTTAGCTTTGCTATGGAGGGCGCGCTTTGTACGCTTTTCAGCGACTTTGATCCGAACGGACCGGGTAGTTTTGAGCTTTTTCATTTTATTTAGCCGACGAGCGGAATTTCTGGCTAGATTCCATTGGGCACCCAGGCGAACAAGCATTTAAATTCATGCATACGTACGTAGAAATACGCGCATCTGCGCTAAAATCAAATCTAATCCATTTTCGCCGCGCTACATCGACGGGAGTCATGGCCGTCTTGAAGTCCAATGCATATGGTCACGATCTGGAGCTCTGCACACGGGCTGTCCGGGGCCAAGCAGACTGGATTGGAGTGAATTCAATAGAAGAAGCCATACGCGTTCGGAAGGTGGATGACTCAACGCCCGTTCTCGTCATGGGCGCAAACGACAAGGCGGATTACAAAGAAATTGCGAGCTACGCGAGCAAACCTGTTCTGGTTCTTTCAACGATAGACGCCATTCGCGAACTAGAGGATCACCTTCCTGGACATCCTTTTCATTTGAAAGTAGACACTGGCATGTCTCGCCTGGGGCACCACGGCGTTTCTCTTCAGAAGATCTTCTCTTACCTGTCCGCGCATCCTGAATTGAACTGGTGCGGATTGATGACTCATTTTGCAAACGTCGAGGATGTAACAGACCAGACGTACGCGCAGGAACAGTTAAATCGATTCGATGAAGCGTCCGCATTTGCGGTGTCTGCCGCAGGAAATCGAAAGCTTGCGTTTCATACGGCAGCCAGTGGCGCCGCTCTTCTCTTGCCTGAATCCAGACGAGATCTTGTGCGAGTCGGGATTTCCCTCTACGGAATGTGGCCTTCGCGAGAAACGCGCATCTCTGCGTCCGCTCTCACTGCCCAGGGAACCCTGGATAGTTCGTTTAAGCTGGAACCCGCTCTTCAATGGAAAACAAGGATCGTTCACATAAACGCAATTACCGCTGGAACGGCAGTGGGTTACGGATGCACATACAGACCAGTTCAGGATTCAAATATTGCAGTTCTACCTGTAGGGTACTTTGAAGGATACGATAGGCGACTTTCGAACAAGGCTCACGTTTTGATTTCCGGGAAAAGAGCTCCCGTGATCGGCAGAGTGTGCATGAACATGATCATGGTAGACATAACGCACATTGCAGATGCAAAAGTCGGCAGTGTGGCGACTCTCATTGGCACAGACGAGAAAGAATCTGTAACTGCAGATGATCTGGCGGATTGGATGGGAACTATCAACTATGAAGTAACCACTAAGATTGAACCGGGAATCCCACGCATCCTTGTGGACTGAGACATTTTTCCTGAAATCGACTTCGACGCAGTCTAGTCCTTTCTGCCTGGAACGGATCACGAACGGATCAGTCAAAAATTATTGATGTTGTACATTACCTGTTTTATGTTGTTCATGCAAAGGGGCAAGATGTGAAATACTTAGCAAGTCTTATGATCGTCCTGGCTGCTGCGAATTGCGGTGGCGGGAAAAAGAAAGCGGCCATGTGGTGGATGGCTCTGCTCGGCAATCAAACCGCGCAGACTGCGGAAACGACATCCTCTGCAGGTGATTCAGTCACTACAACGAACAATGACCAGACCGGAACAACTGGATTTTCATTTCAGACAACAACCACAGTTCCGGTCAGCGTGACTGTGGCCGATTCGAACGGACCGGTGCAAGGCGCTGTAGTGCAGGTGCAGGATCCTTCCGCGGCCAACACAGTTATTTTTCAGGCAGTCACAAATGAAACCGGCCAGGCGAGCGGAACGTTCACGGTGGATAACACTGTAACAGAAGTTACACTCGTCGTAGATGCAGGCGGCAATGTAGTCACGCAGCCCGTGAATACAACCAATCTCGTCACCTGCGATCGAGACGTGGATTATCCAGGGGATGTTACCATTTCATCCGGCGGAGACCAGGACGGAGACGGAATTACAGATGCAAATGATGCCTATCCATCCGATCCAACTCGCGCCACGAAGGTAACTATTCCTGGAAGCGGCCAGTCTATCATTGCATACGAAGACCTCTACCCTTCACCGGGTGATGCAGATTTCAACGACTACGTTGTAAAGGTTTCCAATGAAGAAGACCTGAATGCGGCAGGGAAGGTGGTTCGCCTTCGCGGTAGTTATACGCACATTGCTCGCGGTGCAGGTTACACCCATCAATTGAAACTCACTCTACCTGCAGCGGCAGGCGCACTGAACTATACTGTAAAACAGTACAGCGCAGCAGGTGCACTTGAGTCCACCACAACCAATCATTACTCGAATGGTAGTGGGCTTGCGATTCTCGGAAATTCGAACAACACAATCACTCAGTCCAACACTTCTTCGGGGCAGACATTCACTCCTGGCAAGCGTGCAGACATCGAAATCACGTTTGATACTCCCGTTTCGCAAAGTACTCTGGGCAGCGCTCCGTTTGATCTCTACATTCACGTGAACAACACGGGCCTCGACGTTCATTTCCCTCGCATGTATTTTGATGCGAACGGCAAAGATCAATACATGGACACAAACGGATTCCCGTGGGCGCTCCAGATTCCAGAAGCATGGAAGTGGCCTCTTGAATCAGACAACATCGAGAACGGTTATCCAGGATTCCGACCCTGGTATCTGTCTTCTGGAACGACAAATAAGGACTGGTATTCGAGTGCAGTCAGCTCTCACGTATTCAACGCGAGCAGCCTGTTTGCTTACTTGAAGTCTCCGGCAAGCTGGATGATTCTCGGACTCATTGCTGCCATTGCAGTGATTGGCCTTGCTCTCGCAATGATTCAGAGACGGCGAGCGGCCTGAATTTTGAGATGAGCGCGAGAGCGCTCTTTTCCAGTGGAATACGCAGCGCGAATCATACTATCCACCATTCCGGTTGGTTTATTTTTCGCGCTCTACTTCCGTAACTTCGTATTTCAAAGATCTATTCTCTGGCAATCGAAAGCGTTCTTTCTTGGAATGCTTTCGAGCATTGCCGCCATTGTTATCCAGGCCCTTCTTCCCGAGACCGCAAGCCCGGCGGTTCGATCTTTTTTTCACGCAGCCCTGGTAGAAGAGGCAATCCGGTTCACTGTTCTCTATCTGCGTATCCGAAAGAGTTCGGAAGGATTTACAGTCACCGAAGGAATCTTCGACGGTATTCTCGTAGCCCTTGGATTTGCGTTTTCCGAAAATCTTCACTACAGCGCGACTACGAGCGGTTATGTGATATTGCTGCGATGCATTAGCTCTGTTCCACTTCATGTGTTTTGCGGTGGGATCATGGCATATTTTCTTTCTTACAGAAGCCTCTGTCGCGAAAACAGGAAAGTCTGGCGCAGACTAAACTGGTACGGGCTCAGACGATTCGAGCTCGCAGTCTTTGCCCTCCTGATTCCGTTTTTGCTGCATGGTTTTTTCGACTACGCGTTGTTTCGCGGAGATGTCTGGAACTACATGCTCGTTCCCATTCTGGTCACTGGATTTATCGTAACAGAATACATGGCAGCTCGTGGCATGCAGATTTTTGGAAAAAACATTCTGGGGGCGCTTGGACTGGATGCAGATGACATGGAAATCATTGGCAGGCAGCAAGAATATGAAAAATGGTTGAGCGACTATCAGGACGAAGACAGGGAAGCAGTGGAAATCTTTCGCAACCGCTGGGAAATCACGCCCACTGCTCTGGGCATTTTGTTTTTTCTGATCGCAGCCGCTTTCTTTATAATCCGTTTTCGCTTTCCATCGTGGCTCTCTGGTTCTGGAATTGATGCTCACGCGCAGATTGCTTTAACAGTTGTACTCCCTGCCTTTGCGGCGGCTGTACTGTTGCTTCGCGACAAGATCAACTACCTCTATTTTCGAGAAACAATGCTTCGAGTGCCTTCCGGTACTCTGGTGCATATCGAGCACGAACGAGGAACTTCCCAGGATACGATGATATTCGATATTCTGCCGGGTGGAGCTTTTCTATCCGGGGTGGACGATCTTTCCCAGGGAGACAGACTTCATTTATCTATTTCAAGAAACAACAAACCATCCCTTCGGGTCCGGTGCGCCGTTCGGTGGGTGAACAATGTGAATCGACAACTGCCGACGGGTGCGCTCGTTCAGTTTCTGAAGCCTGAGCCTGGATTTCTGTTGTTCATGATGATCCACGCGCTGAAGAGAATCCACCTTCGCCCTGTTACACGACACGCCGGCTAGTGAAATATTACGTTGCGCCCGGTCACGTGCCGCCCACGGAGGTCACGTGCTGCTGTACTCTGAATTCAGTGAACCGGCAAGCATCTGGAAGGCCTGAACTGTTGCGATATTGAAAAACGCGAGCACTTCAGGTTCCACAGAATAAAACTCTGTCTGTCCCTCTTCATAATCAGCCAGAGCGTTGGCCATGTACACCACGAATGCAAGCTTACGCGTTTCTTTTGGCGCCCCGAGTGGACTGTGATGCATTCCAATGGCCATGCATAATTCATCCGGGAAATTCCATTTTTCACCCAGGAGCTTTCCGATCAAGGCGTGATCCGCACCGCAGGCGATTTCCTCCAGGTTCACCTGGCTTCGCCGATCTCTGAACCTGGAGGTTTTCTCTACGGAGGAGAGGCTTCCGGTCTGCTTCATATGATGGACCAACACAATCTTCCCAATGTCGTGCAGGAGACCGGCCACGTACGCCTGGTCTGCGATCGCACTCAGTTTGTACTTGCGAGCGAGTGTGCGCGAATACACCGCCACACGAACCGGATGTGCAAGCAGCTCTTCTGTGACTCCGTAGCGTTCATCCAGAATGGCGTAGGCGGCAGAGCGCATGAGTAAGCCCGTAATGTTGGACATGCCCAGAATCTTTGCTGCCTCCGCAATGTCCGCTACACGCCCTCCTGCGAATCCACCTGAATTGGCCACGCGGATGAGTTCGCCGGCAATCGCCGCGTCTCTTCCAATTTCCAGGGCAATGCTTTTCAAGTCCGTGTCAGGCGAGTTGCACATCTCAAGGAGTTTTCGCGTAGTATCAGGGAATGCAGGGAGAGATTGGATTTCGCCAATCAAATCTGAGCCGATGCGCGAAAGAAAATTCTCATCTGGCCTGTGTGCGGGGACGGAAATCGAAAAACAGGCTCGATCGCCTTGCAGCGCGTAGACGATCCCGGGGATTCCGGCAGATTTAAGAGAGAAAACAGATATGGCAAGTCCGCGCCCTTCCGCTTCGATCGTATCCGGCAACGCTTCTAGATCTGCCAGAGACTTCGCACGCAGACCAGCCTCCATGGCACGATGAATGAACTCATCTTCCTGCAGGGAAGGCATAGAACCCGTGAGAATGCTCAAAGACAGACCGGACGCCTGGATCTTCATGTTCACTTCAATGGAAGGTTTAGATTTTTTAAGAATGGCACGCAGAGAACGCAAATCTTCGCGCAGCTTGCGATGAAAGGATTTCAGGAAATCAGGATTGTCGTAGTCCGCAGTGTTCGCGAAGAATTCTGCGAATGTTCTTTTCAGAAGTGCTTTTTCGGCGTTGCTCAGTAGTTCTGCCACTGCCAGATGAAGCGTACCCTCCAGACGAATCTGACCAATGTATGCAAGAGCTTTGGTGACCAGACCGTTTGCAAAGATTTCCTCTTCACTTTCCAGAGACTGCAAAGGTATACTGATTTCTTTTGAGTTCTTGAGTTTTTCAGTAAGCCGCGCGAAATCCCGGGCCAGATCGATCATTTTCGATTGCTCACTTCCGTCAGAAACTCCTTCAGAATGGGGGCCGGATCGAGTAAATTCTGGTCTTTGCGAATGAACTCAGGATGCCATTGAATCCCGAGGCAATATGCTTTGTTCGACTTTAATCGCACTGCTTCAATGATGCCGTCTTCCACGCACCACGCTTCCGCAGACAATTGGGGAGAGAGATCCTTGATCCCCTGATGGTGAATTGAATTGATCATCCCACCTTCGCCATACATGGCCCCAAGCCTGGAAGACGGATCGATCCTGACTCTGTGGAGCAAATCGTCATAAATATCCCAGTCGCGATGAACAATAGAAGCCGAATTTTGCTCTCGAATATCCTGGTAAAGCGAACCACCCAGAGCTACATTCATGATCTGTAGCCCGCGACAAATGCCAAGTACAGGGCGATCCATCTCAATGGCCGTTTCAATGATACTTTTCTCATAATCATCGCGTACGCGGTCCCCGTTCCATTCCGGCTTGAGAGGAGTTTCGCCGTAACTCGTAGGGCTCACATCCGATCCGCCCTGAAGAAGAACTCCGTCTACTTCCGCGAGAAAATCTTTAATCGCAAAACCAGCGTAAGGTGGAGGGATCATTACGGGAATGGCGCCACCTGACATGACCCACTGCAACATGGATGCTTCCGCATATACAAGTGTTTTGCCCTTAAAGATAGGTCTCTTCGGGTCTGCGTGAAAAAAGCAGGCGGAAACACCAATGCGCAAACTCACGATCCAAATGCCTTCGTGTATATGTTTCTAAAGTCGCCTTCGCTCACAGGCCTCGGATTCATTGCATGACAGACATCGAGAACTGCAAATCGCACCAGATCTTCGAGACCTTCTTTCTTCGCACCGGCCTCAGAAATGGTACGTGGAATGCCAAGTTGCTCTTTTAGATTTTCAAGCCAGTGAATGAAAGAGTCGGGGCCTGGATTGGCGATTCCCGCTGCCTGGGCCAGAGTGACAAATCGCTCTGGCACTGCCTCCGCGTTAAAGCGCATAACGTAAGGAATCATGATTCCGTTTGCAAGACCGTGATGAAAATCAAAGACCGTGGAAAGAGGATGAGCCGTTGAATGAACGGCACCGAGCCCCTTTTGAAAAGCGATTCCACCCATCATAGCGGCGTTTAGCATCATGCCGCGTACGCGTCTGTGATCATCCGAGCCTGGGTCTTTTGCTTTCGCATATTCCGTACACTGCACCAGACTTTGCGCCACCAGCCTCACTCCTTCCAGAGCGATGCCGTCGCAGATTGGATGATAATCATTGGCAAGATACGCTTCTACCAGATGAGTGAGCGCATCCATCCCTGTAGCGGCTGTTACACGAGCAGGCAGACCGAGCGTCAGTTCCGGATCCGCGAAAACACAACGAGCGAGCAGTCGCGGCGAAAACATGATCTTCTTCGCATGCGTTGTGTCATCAGAGATCACAGTACTGCGACCCACTTCTGTTCCTGTGCCAGCGGTGGTTGGAACCGTGACGAAGAAAGGAATCGTCTGATCCACTGGCTTTGTTCCAGGAACATCTTCATAGTCAAAGAGTTTGCCCGGGTGATGCGCCATGAGTGTGATTGCTTTGGCAACATCCATGGCAGCTCCGCCGCCTAAAGCTACAATGGAGTCTGCGTTGTGCGCGCGAAAGACCGCGACTCCTGCCGTTACCTGAGACTCCACCGGATTGCCCTGGACGCCTGCGAAGATCTTCGCAGACAACCCCGCGCCATTGAGTTCTTTTTCCAGATCCCCTGGGATCGGCAGCTTCGCAAGCTCTGCATCCGTTACGATGAGCGGGCGTTTCTGGCCCTCCGCGAGCAGATACGGGCCGATTTCATGGCGCGCACCAAAACCGGAGCGAATGCGTGTTGGAAAATTGTATTGAACAACTCGATCTATGGGGAACTGCATGATCTCGGATTCTAGCCTCAGCTTTGGAAGTCATCCTTTTTTGCGGTCAAATCGCTTGCATGTTCTGAGGCCAGGCTGGCAGGATGATGAGGGGGACCTTCCATGCGCGCCGTAATCTTTTTTTGCCTCTGTCTTATGTCCTGCATCGATGTGTATGAGAATGTTTCTTCTGTGGATATCTCTGATATCAAGAAACGCGGCAAGCTTCTGGCACTTACCACGTATGGCCCCAACAGCTATTTTCTTTTTAAAGGCCAGCCTCTCGGATATGAGTATGAACTCCTTTCGCGTCTTGCAGATGATCTGGGAGTCAAACTGGAACTGGTGATCGTCAAAGATGTAGAAACCATGCCGTATATGCTCAACAGCGGTGCCGGAGATATTGTCGCCGCGAATATTCCTGTGACGCGCAAGAAAGCAATGACGATCCAGTTCACTGAGCACCTAACGTTGACCAGACAGGTTCTGGTGCAACGTGCTCAGGGGTATAAACCGGCGGGAAGACCAGATCTAAAGGAAGGGAGACCGATTCGAAACACAGTGGATTTGATTGGCCAGAAAGTACACGTGCGCGAAGGCTCTCCGTACGCTACGCGACTGAAAAGTCTTTCTGAGGAAATTGGCGGAGAAATCAGCATCGTCACGGTTCCGGGAGATGTTACTACGGAAGATTTGATCAAGAAAGTATCAGAGGGAGAATTTGATTACACTGTCTCCGACGAAAGCACTGCACTCATCAACCAGGCTTACTATCCAGGAATAGATGTCGAAACGCCTATCAGCTTTCCGCAAAGAATTGCGTGGGTGGTTCGAAACAAGTCGCCGGAGCTTCTATCCACTGTGAATGCGTGGATCAAAAGAATGAAAACAACAGATTCGTATGGTGTTATATACAATCGATACTATAGAGATCCCAAGCAATACAGAGATCGCCTGGCCAGTCAATTTTTCACAGTAAGCGGCGGCCGCATTTCGCCGTGGGACCAGACATTTAGAGAAAGCGCAAAGCCAATGGGAATGGACTGGAGGCTCCTCGCCGCGATTGCCTACCAGGAATCCAGATTCGATCCGACTGCAAGATCGTGGGCAGGCGCACAGGGTGTGATGCAGCTCATGCAGCCGACAGCAGTGCAATTTGGGGCTCCCAATGCTTTTGTTGCAGAGGCAAACATCAAAGCAGGCGCGAAATACCTGGCCTGGCTCGATGAACAATGGAAATCCATCACAGATCCGGACGAACGCATCAAATTTGTATTGGCCTCGTACAATGCGGGCCCCGCTCACGTGGAAGACGCCAGAAGACTGGCCACTCGCTACAAAAAGGATCCAAACAAGTGGTTTGACCATGTGGAGATCTTCATCCTGGATCTTTCACGCCCCGAGTTTTACAACGATCCGGTGGTGCAGTATGGATATCTGAGAGGAGAAGAACCGTATCACTATGTGAGAGAAATATTGGAGAGATACGAACACTACAAGAAATTTGTAAAATAAATTAACTATTACTGGCCTGTGACTGCGGCAATCTCCACGACCGTTGGCTCCTGCCTGTATCTATCAAAGAGCCAGAAATAGGACAAAAATACGACAGAGAGCACGAAGGGCAGGGCCGCGCACACCAGAATCAAAGCCAGAATCACAAGTACCGGATGAGGCAAGAGGCCAATGCACAAGCCGGCGGTGGCAAAACTCACAGGAACAGGAAACAAGATCACGAGAGTCCGCCAGAACCGCCCCCCCGTTAAAATAAAAGAAGACTTAATTCCAAGCTTGGGACCTGCATCCTGTTCTGTTACGAACGCAAAAGAGAAACACACGCGAGTGATGACCCAGATGAAGAGAGGCAATCCAAACAGCATCCTGAGCCTGAGATCCACAGGGTAATCCTCGATTCCAACCACCGTGCGAACGAACGCGCGATATCCAGCATAGTACGCCAGGCAATACAATAGGATTCTAAAGTAATGCCTGTGACCCTTGATGAGTAAAATGTAAGGCGCCTGGGTGCCTCTGGTTCGCTCACGAAAGAACTGCAGTAGCCCTCCGAGAAAATAGGCAAGAAAAGGCATGGCGATGACATTGAGCAAAATGTTCTGCAATTCGCGGATGTACTCTGGAGCAGTAAAGGCAAGAGAATAGGTGAATCGCATCACAGCAAACACACCGATGGTATAGACGACGGCCAGGCAGGCACTGAAAATTCCTGTGGCGCGCACGAGAGTCCGCCAGTCTTCGCGGGTATGACGAAACGCACGAAGGAAAGTTGCGCGACTCTCCACAAGGACGACGCGCAAAGTATTGAGCTTTCCCCCCATGCCCGAATTGTCTGCGGGCCCTGGAAAGAGTCAACATCATTCAGACTGCGGCCGGGCTCCTCTGCAAAAATTCGCTAGCCAGTGGTTACGGCAGAATGCGAAATGCACGAACTCTATGATGCAAACTCTGCACAATCTCGTCATCGTCTGGTTCGGTCTGGTGCATGACTGGGGCTACGGAGGAATCGTCTTCCTGATGGCCCTGGAAAGCTCTATCGTGCCTATTCCTTCTGAGGTCGTTATGCCACCCGCCGCCTTCTGGGCCGCACAGGGTAAGATGAATTTCTGGTTCGTTGTGCTCGCCGGAACAGTCGGAAGCTACCTGGGAAGTGTTATCAGTTACTTTGTTGCCCGGTCCATTGGAAGTCCGCTTCTCTATCGTTTTGGAAAATTTATCTTTCTGCCACCTGAAAAACTGAAACTTGCGGAAGCATGGTTCAATACATACGGAGCGGCTGGCATCTTCTTCGCACGCTTGCTTCCCGTTATTCGGCATTTGATTTCTATCCCGGCGGGCGTATTCAAAATGAACTTCGCCGCGTTCTCCACCTGGACCATTGTGGGTGCCGGCCTGTGGTGCATCGTGCTGAGCTGGTACGGTGGCCAGGTTCTCGGGGAAAGTCCACAGCTCCTCGAATCACCCATAGAAATGGTAGAAGTCCTCAAAGCGAAGATGTACTGGATCATTGCCGGAGTTGCAGGGATTGCAATTCTGTACGGCATCATGGTGTTTGCGAAGAGACGTTTGCTCGAGAAAAAGCCGGAGGCATAACTATGAAGGGATTGCTCACTCTAGACCAGCTGAAAGAAAAACACGCAAAAGGCGAAATCGAAACGGTTCTGGTCGCTTTCCCTGACCAGTACGGTCGCTTCATGGGAAAACGTTATACGGCATCGTTCTTCCTGGATGCAGTGGCTCGTGATGGAATGCATGCTTGCGATTACATTCTGACCGTAGACATGGAAATGGACGTAATCCCAGGATACAAATTGTCGAGCTGGGAAAAAGGGTATGGAGACTTCCACTGCAAGCCAGATATGAGCACTCTTCGCCAACTTACGTGGCTGGATCGCACAGCACTTGTGATTTGCGATCTGGTGAATGAAAAGACTCATGCGCTTGTAGGTCCATCGCCCAGGGCCATGGTGCAGCATCAAATAGACAGACTTCGCGCGGCTGGATATGCGGGCCTCGGTGCAAGCGAACTGGAATACTTCATGTTTGATGAAACGTATGAAAGTGCGGCCGCAAAAAATTACGAAAATCTCAAAACATTTGGCAATTACATAGAAGATTACCACATTTTCCAGGGAACCAAAGCGGAGAGATTGAATGCTGCCATTCGCAAGCACATGGATGACAGCGCCGTGCCCGTAGAATCCAGCAAGGGAGAATGGGGCCCCGGGCAGCAGGAACTGAACTTCAGATATTGCGACGTACTGGGCATGTGCGATCGCCACACAATTTACAAACAGGGAATCAAAGAGATCGCCTGGGCGCAGAACCTGGCAGTAACCTTCATGGCAAAATGGAAAACGGAATATGCCGGGTCCAGCATGCACCTTCATTTTTCGCTGTGGGACAAAGACATAAAGAAGAACGTTTTCGCGGGAGATAAGAAATTCGGACCTGTGATGTGCTCTGACGAATTTCGCTGGTTTCTGGGCGGTTGGATGCAGCATATCCGCGCCATCATGCCCTTCTACGCGCCCTATCCAACTTCTTACAAAAGATATCTATCTCAGTCCTGGGCACCCGTTTACATTGCATGGAGTCACGACAATCGCACTGCAGGCTTTCGCGTAGTGGGATCAGGAAATTCTCTCAGAATAGAAGCAAGATTTCCAGGTGCCGATGCAAATCCATATCTTGCGTTTGCTGCATCCATCGCAGCAGGCCTGGATGGACTCAAAAACAAAATAGAACCTCCGCAAATCTTTGAAGGAGATGTTTACTCAGCGCGAGAACTCCCACGTGTACCTTCCAATTTAATGGAAGCAGTTTCGCACCTCGAGAAATCTGAAATGCTCAAGGAAGCATTCGGGGCAGACGTGGTGGAACACTACGTTCATTTCTTCAAAGTAGAACAGGAGAAATTTGATCAGCAAGTAACCACCTGGGAACGAGGAAGATACTTCGAGCGCGCCTAGTACTGCAGGGTTGGAATAAAGGAGACACCGAATGGACCGTTTCCAGTGGAGTAAGTCCCTACAATGGTGGGAACTCCACTCGTCTGGTTGATCGTGTGCATGGTTACAGTGTTTGAGCCGGTGTTTGCAGAAAAGACGTATCGACCGAGTGGTTCGGCGGCACAGCCAATCGGGCTTGCTCCAGCTGCATAGGGGCCAGCGCCCAGCGGAATCATGGCCCCGCTCGCACCAATAAAATACGCGGACAAAGCCACGAGTCCTGTGGCGTCTCCAAAATAGTTAATTCCTAAAACAAATCTTTCGTACGGATCTACCGTGACCGAAATCGTATCATTGCCAGAAGCAAAAGGGGATCCGGAAATCGTGGTCAGGGAACCGTTAGACGCTATTGCGTAAGCCAGAACCTGGCCTGTTGCATTGTTGACTCCAACGTAAAGGAAACGACCGGATGGAGAAACACGCACAGATCCGGCAACGGGACTGGCACCAAAAGGAGATCCGGAAATCTGAGTCAAGACTCCAGTAGAACTATCAATCTGATAGGCGGAAATAAACGCAGTGGTTTCCGATCCTGCATAAAGGTAGGTTCCTGTTGGATCAATCGTAACAGAATAGGGAGCAGTCACGGAAGCAAAAGGAGAACCAGAAACCTGTGTCAGAGCACCCGTGTTCGAATTCACAGCGTACCCGGATATGTTATTGGAACCATTGTTTGCAAGATACAAAAATCGGCCCGAAGGATGGGCCGCTAGATGATGAGGGCTCGCACCTGCAGCAAACGGAGATCCGGAGACAGGCAAGAGCGTTCCAGTGGAGTAGTTCATTTGATACATCGAAACGCTTCCGCCCGTACTGTTCGAGACGGCGATGAACCTGGCCGCCTGAACACGCGAAAATAACAAGGCGGTTACGAAGGGATTGCATTCGCCATCATAGACCAGACAATCATCGCGATGACAACCGGCCAGAACCAACAGAAACCAGATGGATGCTAAGCCTTTCATGATGGGGAACCCATACAAAGAAACGCACTACGCGCAGGAAACAACCAGAATCCATCGCATAACCCGCCGAAGACCTAAAAACCCTTAAAATAAAAGGGGAGTCCACGAAATTTCCGTCCAATGAATGCCGAAGGTACCCTATGGCCCGCCGCATTGGCCTATTGCTACTGTTGTCCTTGTGCCCTCTGAGTGCAGAAATCGTGCAGCTCCGGGATGGTAGAACCATGCGAGGCCGAATCACGGCCCAGGACACAGAAACCATATCACTGCGCACCCAGGATGGGGATTATCTAATTTATCGCGATCAGGTTTATAGAATTCTCCTGGACGATCCGGCGGTGCTACGGGCCCAGGAAGCAGCAGAAGCAGAAAAAGAAGCAAGGGTCACACCCCAGACCCAGGTACGCGATCAAATTCGCGAAGAAACGAAAGTGCCAGAATCCCCCGGCAAGCGCCCGGAAACTCCGGGCAAACGAGATGAGAAGAAAGAAGAAAAGCATGCGAACTTTCTCTTCGGACTCTCTGCAGGAGGGGCAAAGCACGACTCCGTATATAAAGAAATCTTCGTAGACGATAAAACTGCGGATTATGTCCAGCAGGGAATCGCACTCACCAGTTCCGTATCCTATCCTTACGAGTTCAGTGAATCAAAACTGAAAACATACGCGGCATACATGTATTATGAATCCGGATTCTGGGCAGTAGGAGCAGAAGGCGAAACCGGGTCACACAGTTCAAGCTACCAGCTCATGGAGTCACTGACGAATAGCGGTCGGTTCTATGCAGGCGCCGGATCCTTTACAAAGACAACAGATCAAATCTACCGCCTTCGCGCGGGCATCCTTGCAGGAAGCGAATCGTGGACAGTTCAACCCTGGATCTTCGCGGGCCCTGTATTTCTCGCAAGCAGATCCAAAGGAAATCAAACAGAAGTACTCACCAATCCAACTACTCTGGCGGCTGCCGCGGTGTACAGTCCATCTCTGCAATACAAGTCCAGCGCGCAGGGTCTCGAAGCCGCCACAGAAATTCGCTGGCTCATCTCTGGAGGAATGGAACTGAGAGGCAAGGGTGCTTTCGGTCAAATGAAGGGTGGACTCCACTATGATGAGTTTCGCCTGCCGTTACAGGATGCAACCGCTTATGCGGCGCTCACTGCCTACCCGACCTGGGTGATCCAGAGCGCACAACTTCGCACAGTTCTCACTCAGTACGGTGCTGCGTTTTACTTCCCGTTAGGCGACATGTTCCGAGTGTTCGTCGATCTGGGCATGACGCGAGTTCAGTACAAATTGTCCAATCTGGGTACTCTTCGCCTTCCGGACAATGCACTTGCACCCGGAGCCACAGCCAACGGGGATCTTTACAGATATATTTTTGGAAAAAGTTTCAACGACACAAGTCGCGCTTATCGCGTGGGTGTAGAATTCAGACTCTGATCTCTCACGAGGCTTCGAAATACATTTTCGAGATCGTAGATGCACGAAGGATCGTGAGTCAATCGCCACATAGCGTGCGCTCCTGAAAACGCATGAATCAATCTGCGCGCAAGAAGCCTCGTATCCAGACTCGCCGGTAGCTGGCCGGTAGACACTGCCCTGGTAAGACGCCTGTCCACCAGGTGGATCCAGTTTTCAATGATGGCTCCTGGCATTTCATCGAGCCCTTCGTGACCTGCGCTGATTTGTGCTGCGAAATTTAAGAAAGGACAACCGTTGTATCTCCCCTGACTGCGCACATCTCTCCTCAAAATGGCAGCCCAGCGCATCGCAAATTCATCTATGTCCGCACTCCTGTCCAGGAGCCTCTCCAGCCTCGAGGTAAGTAAATCTCCATAATAATCCAGATACGCGCGCGCCAGATCATCTTTGGAGGGATACCACTGGTAAAAACTGGCCTTGGCCACTCCGGATTCTTCTATAATCTGGTTGATCCCCGTGTTCGGGAAGCCCTGCCTGTAGAACAGGCGCACGGCGGTCCGCAGTATCTTCTCTCGGGGGCCAAGCTGGCTTTTTTGAGACTTTGTCTTCATTTTTGCTCGACGATGGAGCCTGGCGCCGGTTTTCTGGACCCAACAGACAGACTTGTCTGTTCAAGAAACCACCCGCGGGTGATGCAGGCAAGCAAAAAGGAGCGCTTATGGAACCAGTTTATGTATTCGATGCGGTTCGAACACCGCGAGGCAAAGGGAAAAAACGGGGAGTGCTGGCGCATATTCATCCGCAGAACCTGGCCGGGGACACACTGCGCGCACTTACAAAGCGCAACTCATCTCTGAACGCAGAGAAAGTAGAAGATGTAATTATGGGCTGCGTATCGCAGGTAAACGAGCAGGGAGCCTGTGTGGCGCGCTACGCTGTTATGGCGGCAGAATGGCCAGAGAACGTTCCTGGTTACACTGTAAATCGTTTCTGTGGATCCGGTCTCCAGGCAATCAACAACGGCGTGGCCGCAGTTGGATCGGGAATGTCTGATCTGGTGGTGGCAGGTGGAGTTGAATCCATGAGCCGCGTAAAGATGGGCGATGACGTAGGCGATCTGGACATGAGCATTGGAAACCCGTTCATCGCAGAGCACTACAACCTGGTTCCACAGGGAATTTCAGCAGACCTGATTGCCACTAAATATGGATTCAGCCGCGAAGATGTGGACCGTTTCGCAGTAGAATCGCAACAAAAAGCAGATCATGCAATCAAGAATGGATACTTTAAGAATAGTATCATTCCTGTAAAAGGACCGAAGGGAGAAGATGTTCTCCTGGACGAACATCCTCGCATTGAAAGTGACTACGAGTTTCTTTCCGGACTCGGTGGCGTTTTCAAAACATACGGCGAAAGCGGTGCGGATGCAATCGCACTGAAGACGTATCCTGACATCTCAAAGATCAATCACGTGCACACTCTGGGCAACTCTTCAGGCGTTGTAGATGGAGCGGCTGTGGTTCTTCTTGGAAGCGAAAAGGCAAAAAAAGAATACGGGCTGAGACCTCGCGCTCGCATCGTATCGATGGCTGCCATTGGATCTGAACCAACCATCATGCTGACCGGTCCGGTGGCTGCATCCAAACTGGCTCTGCAGAAAGCGGGACTCACTGCGAAAGACATTGATCTCTACGAAATCAATGAAGCATTTGCAGCGGTTGTTCTCTTTGTTCAGAAAGAACTTGGAATTCCGAAAGAGAAAATCAACGTAAACGGCGGAGCCATCGCACTGGGCCATCCACTTGGAGGAACTGGCGCGATTCTACTGGGAACTCTGACAGATGAACTCGAGCGCAGAAACCTGCGTTACGGCCTGGCCACTCTCTGCATCGGCGGTGGAATGGGCATTGCAACCGTAATCGAGCGCATCAACGGCTGATTCGATTTTCATCAGACAAACGCAAAACCACGGAGAAATCCGTGGTTTTTTTGTGCCAGAGAACCACCTCCTAAATGGGACTGACCCTTTCATATTGCGCTGGCAACCCTCAGAACGCGCAGAAAATCCTTGATCTCCGTTCTGCCGGTGAAAAGATTTTTACCAGCATCCCGACCTGTTCGTCTAACCACATTGTAGGAGAATATATGAAGCACATTTTACTGTCCGCACTCGGCCTTCTAAGCATGCCTTTGTACGCAGATGGAGTAAAATACGTTCGCTCAGAATTTGACGCCAACCAGTACGGAGTCAGGGCGCTCTATGTGATGTTCACAAATGAAGGCAACCAGCCGGCAAAAGAAACAGTAACTGCAAGAGTAAAAGCCAAAGACGGCAGTACAATGAACTTCAGAAAAGAAGAAACTATACCGGCGCATGCGGGCCTGACTTTTGAAATCACTGGAATGCCGGCAGACGCAAGCGAAGCAACCATCGAATGGAGAGGCAAGGCCGTGGGAACCGTTAAAGCCGGCGCGCTGCCTCAGGCGGTCGTCTTTCCTGCTACAGGAAAAGACTGTAGCAAGTCAGGCGTAAACATCCCTCATGGTGCGCGCATCAGAGACAAAGGAAAGATCCAGCGCTGCAACAACGGTAATTTCCAGCTCGACAATACCACTTTTACAGGATTTTGCCCTTCCTCTTTCAGCACATCACAACAGCCAAATGGAATCGGTGGTGATGCTAAATTCAGATCGATGGACATTTCACCTGACCGTGCACGCGTTACATGTTCGTATGAGGTGAATGCGTCCATGACATACAGAGTTTCCAGCAACGCACACTCGTGTGAAGGAGATCCCAAACGCCCGCGCCACGTGACGTGCACCGTTCCTATTCTTGGACCCATCGCAAGTCTTCTGGAGGGCCGCGAAATCGGCGGAAGGAATTTCGCAGAGAGAATCAAAGTACAGGTTCTGGAGTATGAGAAGATCCAGACTATGGGCCTCATTGATTCGAAATGGATTTCAGGCAATCAACAGGATTCAAGCGGCCAGGTGGAATTGATTTTTGAAAGCCTCAATGTTCCGTCCAACAACAAGTCCTTTACCGTTACTTACAAATCTACGGACGCAAGGCTGCAGGTGAACCTTCCAGACAAAGACTTTTCTGGATGCAAATCCGCCGGCAAAGATAAGTTCACCTGCGAAGCCAATGTGGTGAAAGAATTCTAAAGTTCATCCATCCAGAGAAAACTCAGCAAGTACTCCAAAGTGATCGCTGGCCTGGACACCAGCGATCCTGTCCTTCATTGCGATTTCGCATCGCAGTAACGTGGTTGTGGGCGAAGGTCGATAGAAGATGTAATCGAGACGATGAGGAATCTTCAGCCTCGTATAATTCAAACGCAGATATAGATCAGGGTCATAGTCCGAATAGAAGGTCTTGTGATGATCGTTCTGAGCATAGTCCCACGTCGGACCCAGATCGTCATGCTTCGCAGAATACGCATCCGCAAAACCATGGTCCAGCAAGTGCCGAATTTCCGGCGTTCCTGGATTCGCATTGAAATCACCGGATAGAATTGCAAATGGGTTTTCCGCCTGGGTACGCTCCAGAGTGCGATCCACAAAATCAACCGTCCACGCCGCTTCCTTGAGGCGAATTCCTGCATTACCTCGCATCATTTCCAGGGCCTTCTGGATTTTCGCAGGCTCCACTCCTTCCTCTTTCTCTATTCTCTTCGCGCGATCCTCTATATCAGGACCCGGAGTGACTCCTGCGTGCCAGTGAGTGGTAAAGATCGGAACCACGCGATCCTCGCACTGAATCTGGGCCGCCAGGATCTGAGTTGCATCCTGCGCGTTGAAGCTCGCATAACGGGTTACCAGACCACCGCTCAGCTTCCGTCTTCCCAGAGCTTTCAGTCCGAGTGACTTGCGTGCGAAGATCGCATCTCCTTCATACAAATTCCACGGCATCCCGATTGGACCAAGACGAATGCCTGCCAGGTGAATGTGCCAGAATACATCCATATCCAGAGCCTTCGCAATGAAGGCCGCTTCCGATGGAACTGGATTGAGTTCGTGCAAGCAAACAACGTCCGGATTCAATGTTCGAATTTGTTCGATCATGGAATGGCGACGCCTGTGCCTGAAGTCCAGGTCTCCATACGTTTGCATATGAAACATTCCCTGGTAAGTAAGACCGGACCATACGTTGAAATCAAGTATGCAAAGGCGCACGCGAAATGATCCTGGATGGGCCCGGAGGATCAATCGAAATTGTGGAGACCTTTGATCGGAATTACAACGAAGCCCGTTGCAGATGAAAAGTACGGACAGTCTTTTGAATATGTAGATGCAATCATTCGGGCCGGAGGCATTCCTGTTCTTGTTCCGCCAGTCGGAAATCCAGCGGAGATCTACGAACGCCTGGACGGCCTGATCCTGTCAGGTGGAGGAGACATAGATCCATCTTACTACGGCGGCCGGGCTCATTCTGCGATTTACGGAGTAAGCAAAGAAAGAGACGAATTCGAAATCGAACTCGCGCGCGTTGCAGCCAGAGGAAGACGTCCCTGTCTGCCGATTTGCCGCGGAATCCAGGTACTCTGTGTAGCCCTCGGCGGAACTCTCATAGAGCATATTCCGGATGAAACTGACGAGAGCATTGTGCATCGTGATCCGGACATGAAAGAAGGAAAACCACACAAGGTAGACATAACGCCGAATTCTATTCTCGCTCTTGCACTCGAAGCCACATCGTGCACCGTAATCTCCTGGCACCACCAGGCAATTCGCGATCCCGGGCCTCTTCGCGTCACCGCGAAGTCATCTGACGGTATCATTGAGGCCGTGGAGCTTCCCGGACATGCATGGATGAATGCAGTGCAATGGCATCCGGAAATGAGCGCGGGAACAGACCCGACTCAACAAAGACTCTTCGACTGCTTCGTGAAAGCCTGTCGATCCTAAAAAAGTCTTTCCTCAAACCCACCACCATACATCCTGTGGGCGTTGAAGACCGGCACTGTAAATTCCATCCGCTTGCGGCGCTTCATGGACCTCCTGGCAGAGAAAGTCAGTCACGAAGAGTTGAGCAACTTCATCGCCAGTCTCCCGGCAGACCTTCGTGACCTTGCGGTCAACTACGATACGCAACCCTGGAGAAGTGCGAAAGAAGAATCGCGGCTGCTCGATCCAATTCTAGAACGTTATGCGCAATTCGGGCTTCTAGAACAAACCGGGCGAGATTGTGTGGTCACCGCGCTCTCGCAGACTGTAAACTCGCTTCCTAAAGAATGTGGCATTACAGATGTAGTATTCAGAATTCCGTCCTTTGCGGCAGTGTTCACGACCAGATACAGAGTCTACGTTGAGCGGCCTGAGTTTCATACTTTTGAAATCAAAACGGATCCCCCGGCAGAAAAACCAGACGTCCATTTCTTAAAAGGGCTCATCCAGGGTTTGATGACAACTCTTGCAGTGCAGGATGCGCAGATCACAGACGGCGAGGGGTTCACTCGCCTGATTTTGCCCGATGAGCTGTTGCGCGAAGGGGTCAAGATCACATACGACGTGTATGCACAGCAGGTACTCAAAGAATCGGCCAGAGTACTCAGCGACAATCGTGACTTACAGACTGCAGTAGAATATCTAAACATGGCCAACCGGGAACTGGAGAAAAAGATCCTGGTCAACAAGCGCGAACTGGACATGGCTCGAAGCATCCAGAAAGGTTTTGTTCCGCAGAGAGTTCCTGACTGGAACGGTCTTCAGTTCTGGGTTAAGTTTTTTCCTTTTTCGGAAGTTTCCGGCGACTTCTACGACTATTTCTACCTGGGGTCCACACGCTTTGGAATGGTGGCTGGAGATGTTTCCGGACATGGAGTGCCGGCCGCTCTCATCAGCGCGATTGCAAAGTTCTCTTTTTCAAACAATCGCCTGGATTCGCCAGCACAGGTACTAGAAAGCGTGAACATGGATATGCTAAACTTCGTAAGGGGGGAAGGCTATCTCACTGGTTTTTATATGATCGTGGACAACAACTACGGGATCACGTATTCTGTGGCCGCCTTCCCCAACCCAATTCTATTTCGCGCGAAGACGCGACACATTGAACAATTACCCGGTCACGGAACTCTTCTTGGAATGTTTCCGGATGCAGGCAGATCTTACATGGACTACCAGACGTACCTGGAACCGGGAGATAAGCTTTTCATTTTTTCAGATGGTCTCATTGAAGCAACGAATGTGCAGGGAGAGAGCCTGGGAGAAGACAAACTCATAGATACAATTCTGGAAACAGAAGGGATGGATGTGCAAAGAAGTTCTGAACACATCATGGGAATGTACAATCGGTTCATACGCGGTACAGACCAGAAAGATGACCTGACTCTCATCACTGCCATGCTCAGCGAAAGGCTGAGCGAGTTTGATGAAACAGTCATGCATGCGCGAAGAGCGTTTCATTCAGGAGACGTTACGCACGCCTGCACTCTTCTCAAAAAAGCAATTTCCATTTTCCCAAGACAAACAGCCGCTCTCTTCTTGCTCGGGAAGTATCTGGCGCTTGAAGGCAAATACGAAGAAGCTCTTGAGTATCTCAGGCAATACAACGGCCTTAAACCCTACAACGCTGATTCTTACAGGATCAAAGGATATTGCTACTACAGACTGGGCAACCTGGAAGCTGCGTCCGAGCAATTCAAACGGGCTCTGGGTCTACGATGGGAAAACCCATCCGTTTTGTACAATCAGACCATGGTTTTGTTGAAGCTCAATCAGGTGGAAGAAGCCCGCAAACTATTTGAATACTTTGAGCATACCAACCCGGGCCATTTCCTTCTGGGTAAAATCAGAGACAAGTTGCGAGCGATGAATCAGCACACCGAAGACGATGCGCCCGGTGCGGATTAACTTCTAGAATATTTTCAAGCTTATTCAAGATCGTCTAACGTTCTGCAGAGGCAGCGCATCGAAATCCAAAGTGATGAAACGGCTTGTTAGCAGGAAAGTGAGGTCTCCGATTGGAGCTACGCGCGTATTCCGCATCCCACCACCAGGATCCTCCCTTCACAATCTTCTCCGGAAATCCAGGACACACGTCTGCGCCCTTGCACGGACCTTTTGGATCTTTTCCACGGCAATCGTCTCCACACTTCGCATAACCGGGTGAATACCAGTCATTGACCCATTCCCACGAATTGCCGGCCATGTCGTAGAGTCCGTAGCGATAAGCGGGTCTTGATCCCACATCCACCGTGGTGCCAGGCCCGCATCCTTTCTTTCCATTTTCTTGAATGATCGCTCGCGCGCATGTTGCCGGCTCGTTTCCCCATGGAAAAATTTCTCCAGCATCTCCTCGCGCTGCATGTTCCCACTCTGCTTCCGTGGGTAGACGCTTTCCTACAAAAGCGCAATAGTCGCGCGAATCAAACCAGTTCACTCCGAGCATGGGCATCCTGGGATTGCTATAGCCTGTGTAATTTGGATGGGCCGCACGACATTTACCGGCCGCAATGCATTTCTGAAAATCGGAAAAAGTGACTTCATAGATGTCCATGAAAATGGTGCTCACCTCCACTACTTCTTCAGGCGCTTCGTCGGTGACCATCTTGCCTGTGTCTTCATCTTTGGAAGGTAGATTCGAACCGCGTATGAACTTCGCACCCGGAATGCAGACCATTCCCGCCGGAGGATGCAGAGCAGCGCAGGGATCCTGTTTAAACGCGGCAGGAGTGCAGCCAAATAGAATCAAAATCATACATGTAAAAAGGCGCATCATGCTAAAATGCTTGTGAAGTTTGAGTGTAAACAAATAACCGAACCGTGTCGCGAGTCAGAAGCTGGGCGATCTTTACGATCCGTGGGAGCATCGTGCCGGAACTCATCACGCGCGATCTGGGAATAGAACCAGATCGTGTTTATGACGACGGCAGAGATAGAATCTGGCAAATCAACTCCACTCTGGGTGCCACGGAAACAACGGAGGAGCACTTCCACGAACTACTCCTGCGGCTGCTGCCAAAAAGATTAACGCTGCGAAAACTCGCAGAAGATCACCGACTAGAATTCTATTGCTTCCTTGAAAAACCCCAGGAAATGAGTCTGCCCATCACCCTCTCCCCCAGAATTCTGCTCTTGTGCGGATTCCTCCACGCTCATATTGATGTGGAGGTAAAGGACCTGGACGAAGAGGCCTAACGTTATTCGATCTTGCCGTACTTCTTATAAAGAAGTGCGATGGCGTCATCTGACTCAATCCCGCGCATATCCAGTACAAAGTCGGCTGCTTTCTCATACCAGGGCAGCCTTCTCTCTAACAATTCCCTGTAACCACCTGGAAGATCCGGACGATTCAAATCCGCGCTGACGCGATCGAGGAGCCAGCTCATGTCGCGCTTCACGTATACCACGTTGCAATTCTTTAGAAGATTCATTTTTCTGGCTGACAGTTGCTCTGGTTCTCCCGGGGAAACAGGCGCCTCCACAAGAATTCCGCCCCCGCAATCAATAACCAGATTTTGCATGGCCGTGAGCTTCTCGAGGAGTGCATACTCGCGATCTCTGAAACCCTGCCATCCTTCTCGCTCCACAATCTTCGTAATGGGAATGCCGCCCGCTTCGTAGCAAACCAGTGTATCCGTAGAAAGAGAAAGCCTGCTCGACAATTTCCCGAATTTTCTGGAGATCCTGGATTTGCCCGCTCCCCTTCCACCAATGAAAGCGATGTTCGACTTCTGCATCACACTGTCCTCAAATCGTTCATCTCACCGAGTAGCTCTGGAAGCCCCCCGTAGAGCGCCTCCAGATCCGCTTCTGTGATTCTCAAGATTTCCAGCGCCTGTTTCTTGAGAGGCTCTGCCATGCCGCTGGAATCCACACCAACACCCGCAGCCAGAGCGATGTGATTGGCCACATGAACCAGACTCGTGAGCTCGGGACTGGCCACCGCCTTCTCTGGATTGTATTGAAGTGCCGCCGCTTCCGCAAGTTCTGCTGGAAACTTCCAGATAGAAAGCAAACGACCACCAATCTCAGCATGATCATATCCGACGATCCGTCTTTCCACTGAATCAAATGATTCCGCCGGATTCTTTTCCACTTCCGCGGCTACCATTCTGTATAGTTTCTTAAAGTATTGGGAAAGGATGATCTTTCCGATGTCATGAAGGAGTCCCGCGGTAAATGCAACGTCAGGCTGTACCTTCGTGCGTTTCAATCGCGCAATGCGTGCTGCGAGTTCTGCAACCAGAAGACTGTGATCCCAGATATCCTTTCCTTCAGATCGATATCCATCCAGAGGTTGTGAGAGTATGCTGTGAGATGCCGCGACCAGTACAATGTTCTTCACCGTGCGAAGACCAAGAGTGACCACCGCTTCCTGCACGGAGCGCACTGGCCTTTGTGGTCTGTAGTACGCAGAATTAGAAAGACGAATCACTCCTGCTGTAATCCCGGCGTCCTTCGAAATTTCATCTGCAAGCTTGTGCACATCCGCATCCGGATCTGAGGCAAGCACCACCACCTTCTGAACTACGGAAGGCATAGCAGGAAGACGAGAAATATCGGCGAGCTGTTCATCGATCTGGCGTTTGATTTCTTCTGCTGCCATGGTTACACCGCCACTCTATAGAAATACTTCTCTCTAGTGCCTGCGCGCATCAGAACGCTTCCATCTTCCAGATTGAGCGTGATGGTTCTGCCTGTGGTTCCGCCCGTATCTTCTGCCACGACCGGAATATTGTGCGCCTTGACTGCTTCTGTTGCGGCTCTCACATTATCCGGCCCAATGCTCTGAAGAAACCTGGAATGGACCGCTTCGAACATGGAACCGCCGCCAAAAATTCTAGCAGTGAGCATTCCTGGTTTGATATCTAGTTTGGCGAGGTCTGCCAGGAGAGATTCCAGAGCAGGGCGAGCGTACTTTCCGCGATGGACAATCTTACCTACGGGAGCGTCCCCCAGTAGAATGTGCGCCACCCCACCTATCTTTTTGTCCGCTGAGTAAAGTACGATTCCCACACAACTTCCCAGAGTGGTGCGAAGAGCATCCGGCGCTTTGCCTGTCTTCCATTCGGCGACGCCTACATGCATCACCTTGCCTTTGATATTGTCCAACAACTGATCCTCAGCTCAAATTTCACTGGAGCAGGCCAGCCCTGGAAGAAAATCTGTTCCAGTGAAATCAGTTCAACCTAAAAAAAATCAATATTCCGGTCCAGTTGCAATTCTAGAAGATGGAAAAACAAAAGTCATCATCCTGGGCACAGCACACGTTTCGCCCGAGTCCATCGCAGACGTGGAAAAAGCAATCAAGGAGCTCGACCCCCACACTGTTTGTGTTGAACTGTGTCGCCCCAGATACGATGCCATGCTCGACCCGGATCGCTGGAGGAAACTCAATCTCATTCGCGTGATCCGTGAAAAGAAGATGGGCCTCCTCTTCTCTTCTTTGATTCTTTCTGCCTACCAGAAGAAACTTGGCTCTGAAAAAGGAATTCGACCAGGCCAGGAAATGATTACGGCGGTGCAGCTTGCAGAATCATCCGGTAGAAAACTGGTCCTGGCGGACAGGCCCGTCAGCATCACTCTCACTCGTGCCTGGAGAAAGGTTGGATTTTTCAGCAAATACGCAATTGTTTCGCAATTGATCAGTTCCATTTTTGTACGCGAAAAAGTAACGTCTGAAGAGCTCGAACAATTGAAGGCAGAGGACGCACTCGCCGATTTATTCAAAACTCTTCCGCCCAGATACAGTTCCATCAAAGATGTGTTCATCAGCGAACGCGATCTGTACCTCGCAGAAAAAATCAAACACGCTGCAAAAGAAGCTCCTGGAGAAACCATTCTGGCAGTAGTGGGAGCCGGGCATTTGCCAGGAATTCGCGCAGCTCTAGAAGCAATGCAGCCAGTCGTGCTCAAAGATCTGGAAGAAGTCCCACCCGCCAATCCATGGACCACCGCTTTCACCTGGCTTGTATTCTCTGCGCTAGTTGGCTTTGTAATCTGGAGAATGACCGGCCAATCAGAGCAGGTCTTCAAGGAAGCACTGGCGGCCTGGATTCTGGGAAGGAGTCTGGGGGCAGGGCTCGGAGCCATTCTATCTCTGGCACATCCTTTGACCGTGCTTGTTGCGGCACTGGTTGCACCATTTACAATCTTTCTGCCTGGCTCTCGCGTATGGATGTTTGCTTCGATTACAGAAGTCTGGCTCAGAAAACCTCACGTAGAAGATTTTGAAGACATGACTCTTGTATCAGAATCCGCAAGCGGCATATTCAAAGCACTTTACAAAAACCGGGTTCTCCATTTGTTCTGGGTGATCTTCTTGATCCAGATGGGTTTTCTGGCGGGGAATATCTATATTGTTACTTTCTTCGCCAAACACCTGTAAGGCGATTTCAACCTTCTAATTCGCGGGCGCCAGCTTCAATGCCCGCGATGCTTTCTTCTAGATCGCGAGCACGTTCCACCTGTGTGGAAAGATGAGATTCAATAGAAGCGAGTGCCTGAGCGGCCGCAGAGCTGCCTTCTCTTTGTTCCCTGGAAATGCGTTCAATTTCAGAAGAAAGATCTTTGAGTTCTCGAAGAGCGTCCACGAGACTCTTAATGATGCGTGACTGCTCACCAATCTGTCCGGACAGATTCTTGAAACCGCCTGACATGTTGACCAGACTGAGTCCTTGATCCTTCACCATTGCGTTTGCCTGGTCTGCGAAATGACGACCTGTCTCAATGAGCCTCGCACTCTCTGATATGATGTGCTCAATCGTTCCTGCGTTCTGCGAACTCGTATCCGCAAGCTTGCCCACTTCCTGCGCTACAATTGCAAAGCCTCGCCCCAGTTCTCCGGCCCTGGCAGCTTCAATCGACGCATTGAGTGCAAGCAGATTCGTGCGATCTGCAATTTCAGCCATGATCTGATTGACTTCGCTGACTCGTCCAAATGATTCTTCGATCCCACGCAGCGAATCAGAAAGCTGATCCACCGCCGATGCAACGCTCGCGCCTGTTGTGCGTGCGGTTTCCATTTGTGTGTCGAGGGATTGACTGGAGCCATCTACAGAACTCACCAGTTTTTCCAGTGCCGCGCTTTCCTGGTTCATACGATCGATTTTCTGGTACTGTGTGCGAACAGATTCAGTGGAATGTTCAATGGAAGCTGTGAACTCTTCCATGGTCGCTGAAATTTGTTGAACCGCAGCTGCCTGGCCTTCGAGACGTTGATTGAAGTCTGTAATCACAGAGCGAATCGCGCTGGCGGATGCACGAAGGTTTTCTGCATGAGCAATCATCTTTTGAGTTTGAAGAGAGAGAGCATCATGCGATTCCGCCATCTGCGCTCGTTGCTCTTCTGCATCTTTGCGCAGGCCATCCAGAATCAAAAACACGCTCCGCAGAATCACGGCGAAAACAAAGATGAAGATGATTTTCAAAACTTCCGCGCCCCAGGCCACATAGCCTGGCTGCTGTGCCAGCTGACCGTTGAGCGTAAGCTGCACTCCACCAAACTGCACTGCGACAAAGAGCACAACGGAGCACGCAAGAGAGCAGAGAAACCCAACTCCAAGCACGAACCCGGTCGAAGAAAATGCAAGGCCGGCACATACTATGTAAAACATATAAATCATGTAGAGAACAGTAGTGCGCAGGAGGGAAATCGTCTTTACTGTATCAAAGATAACACCAACGATCATCACCATGGCCAGCACGAGCACATCGAGAACAATGGTCAGACGATCCCAGTACGAAGGCACACTCTTTCGCCAGTCGAGGAGGAAAGTCAAAAGACAATAGGAAGTCTGTAGAGATATGCCGATTGCGTATGCTGTGACCTGCACGGGCGGAGTGGTAGAATATGTAGTGGCAACACTGATCGTGTAGAGCAGTACAAGAAACAAACGGATCCGGTTGATGACCCTGGATGCATAACGATTTATGTCGCCTTTGTCTTTCATCCCACCGCTACTTCTTCGTCCTTTAATGAACTTCGTCCAATTTTGCTTAGAAGTGCAGGGTTTCCCGAGCGATTTTCTATCTTCACATTGCCTTCTATGCGCACTGGAACATCAAAGACCACAGGTCCCGTCACGGTGAGGGAAGCTGCCCCTATGAGGGAAGGTAGAGTCGGGATCAAACGGTCAAAATCAGCAAGTTTCTTATAGTGATCATCGAGTTTGACCACTGGTTCTACGTGATTCCTTTGCGGCGCAAGCACAAGCGCCCGATCGCTTTCGCGGAGTACACAAGCATCACTCCTGCGCACAAGCAGATCCGAGCAATTCTTCACAGGCGCAAAGCGATCTCGATCCACCTGAATCACTTTCATGTTTTCAAAGTTTTCACAGGCACTACCCATAGCCGCCTCAAGCTGAAGGATCTTCTTTCCCTGCCAGTCCTTCGGATTGACGATGAGACTAAGCTTCAGTGTCCCTGCACGCAAACGATCCCTGAGAGTCTCAAGGTGCACATACAGGTTGTTAATCGAAAAGAATGGAAACCTTTTTGTATCTTCGAAGTCTTTGAGATGATCTGGCTCCACCTGAGCTGTCTCCAGCAAAGATATGTTCCTGTGTGCCCGACGACGGAACAATACTCCACCTTTCAAGTCCGCGGGTGATTTGGGAGTGATCTCCATTGCAAATTCCAGTTTGTCCTCTTCGAAGAATCCGAGAATGCGTTCGTCCAGGGTTGCGCCCAGATTGTCCCCGTTTGAAATAAAAGCAATGCGTCGCCCCTGGGCGAGCAGCTTGTCCAGAATTCCGCTGGTGGACAGTGCCAGAAAGACGTCTCCGTGCCCTGGAGGACAATAGTGGTCTTCGCTGGAGCCATTTCCAACCGGCATCAGATCCGATTCGTAGATGCGCGGCACCATGTTTTGCAGAAAGGAGGAAGGAAGATCCGCATTCAATCCCTGCATGGATGGCTCGCTGTCAAAATCGCTCTGTGTGTTGAATGAATTCATGAAGATTAGCGGAATGGATCCGGAAGATCGCGCGCGCATCAGATCTGTTTGTTCGCGAATGATCTGCAAAAAGTTCTTCCCGTCATGAACCGGAATGATCGATTTTGCCTGGGTCAATCCCATAGAGGTACCCAGACCGCCGTTGAGTTTGATCACCGCAACAGAAGACAAAAGTCTGGCTGCATCCCCCGGGAGAGGCAATTCACCGAGCGCCACTGAATCTTCAGGACGCAAATCCAGGATCTCCGCCCACGGAATTTTTCCCGTTTCCCCTTTGTATACCAGATCCACGCGGCGAATGAATTCCTTCGTGATCTCCGGCCCCATGGACCTGGACATCATACGTTTCATGATTTCGCTTTCAATTAGAGAAAAGTCGCTCATAGTCTCCTCACTTCATCCATCGTTTGCCTGTTCCCGGCAATCGATCAATCCTTTCCAGATAGATTTCGTAACGATTCACTCCGGGTAGATACTGCACCCAGATCTCCATAGTGCGTTTCGTTTTCGTTTTCAATTCTTCCCCATCTCGAATGGGGCGATCTACAGTAGCCGCAAAATTAAAATAATACGCAGGACGTCCATCGATCAGGCAATAGAGCGTTCCTCTTTTTCCGGGATCACTTACGGACGATTGCAATGGAACTGGAAACCTGGCCGACCAGAGATCCGGGAGTTTCTTTTGCACATCCGCGTACGACGGCAGCGCGAAAATAGAAACAGGCGCAGCCAGAAGCAGCGCCATCGCGAAAACGGCGCGTACGATCAGTGGCCTTCGTACTTTGACAGAGTGTGTACTGGAACGCCCGTTTTCCATATTTTCTGGGAGCCACCCAGGTCTGGCAAATCAATGATAGCCGCCGCTTCCACCACTTCGCCACCAAGACGTTTCACAATGCTAGCAGCAGCAAGCATGGTTCCGCCAGTTGCAATGAGATCATCAAAGATCACCACACGATCGCCCTTCTTGCATGCATCTTCATGCATTTCAATGGCAGCGGTTCCGTACTCAAGAGTGTATTCTTCCCATACGGTCTTCCATGGCAGCTTTCCTCTCTTTCGCACGGGCACAAAAGGGATCTTGAGCTCGTAAGAAATGGTCACACCCAGGAGAAAACCACGCGCGTCGATTCCAGCAATCACATCCACCTGCTTTTCGCGGTAGCGTTCAATGAACGCTTCAAACACCGCATGCAGCACTTCAGGATGCTGGAAAATCGGAGTGATATCGCGAAACATCACGCCTTTTTCCGGCCAATCTGGAACGGTTCTTACTACTTCTTTCACGAGTTTTTCGGCTTTTGTCATTGGGTCCTCTATTTCACTGAATCATCGTGCCCACGCCCTGGCGGGTGAAAATTTCAAGTATGATGGCGTGCGGAACTCTGCCGTCTACGATATGAATCTGCTTCACTCCCTGCTCAAAGGCAGACATACAACATTGAACTTTTGGAATCATCCCGCCTGAAATTTCTCCAGACTGAATCATGGCGCGAGCAGAATCCATACTGAGCCTGGGGACCGTTTCCCCTTTGCTCAGAACACCCGGAGTATCCGTAAGTAGTACAAACTTTTCTGCCCCCAGGGCAGACGCTATCGCTCCGGCCATTGTATCTGCATTTACGTTGAGGCTATCGCGGTTTTCATCTGAAGCAACAGGTGCGATGACTGGAATGTATCCGCCATGAAGAAGAGTGCGAATGACAGCGGGGTCAATGTCAGAAGGCGTGACTTCACCCACTCGCCCCAGTTCAGGTTTTGTCTTTTTAGCGTGAGCCAGGTTGCCGTCGCGTCCGGAAATGCCAACGGCGCGGCCTCCTTTGCTCTGGATCAACGAAACGATTTCCTTATTGATGCTGGCGGACAGAACCATCTCGACTGCTTCCATGGTAGCGTCGTCTGTAACACGCACTCCACCAGAAAACTGAGATTGAATTCCCATCATCTTCAGAAGAGAATTGATTCGAGGCCCGCCTCCGTGAATGATCACAGGCTTGATGCCTACATAATGTAGAAGAACAATGTCTTCTGCGAATTGAGCGCGAAGACTTGCCTGGTCATCCAGGGCGGCTCCGCCGTACTTGATGACTACAGTTTTTCCGGAGAATTCGCGAATGTAAGGGAGCGCTTCAAGAAGAACGCGCGCCCTGAGCTCCTTCTCCAGCTCACCGCTCAGGTTTTACCCTCTTTGAGCATCTGGATGAAATGCTCAATGGACGATTTGTCTTTTTCTAGATTGTGACGATACACATCCCCGATTGCTGTTTCTACTACTCCACCAACGAAGAGCACTTTGCTTGTAACTTCGATGTCGTAAGTACGTGTAGACTTGTTATCTCCGCTGGCGAAGTATCTGGAGACTCCCTTTACCATGAAGATGTTATCGAGTCCGCCACCCGGAGTTACTTTGAAGGTGTGTGTGTTTGTGGTATCATCAAATTCAGATTCTTCCACAAGCATGTTGGCGCCTGAAGGGAGAACAGTTTGAAGGACGGCAGGCATTGCGTCTGCAAGGGAAATGTTACGAACCTGCTTAAGAATGTGTCCTTCTGTTGTCTCGCTTACGATTTGGACGTTCTTCAATTCAGGGAACTTATCAAGATGCTTGTATCTCTCCTGACGCGCCGAAAGAAGCACGTCCAGGGGATGATCGAATGTTTGCTCAATGTTGATCTTTTTCATGGAGGAATCCTGCGCCCCATTGTGGGGGAATCGTCCAGAGATCAACTTGAATTCAGAAGAATTCCAGGTTAATCAGATCCAGGCTTCGTCCAGGTGGTAGAAGCCTTTCCAATCGGCTGGCGGCGGATTCTTTACGAAAGATTCGCACCTGGCCCTGAATACGCCTGCCAGCGGATCGTTGGGCAATGAAATCAGGATCTGGAGGCAGTCCCAGAAGTTGCGCATGCGATAGGCCTTGAGCATTTCTGGCCAGACCTCCGCAGAGGCCCGGATCATTTCGTCTTCTTCGCGGTTTGTCGCAAGCTGATAGATGCGCGTGACTGCCATTCTGCCTCGAACCTGGATCAGGTCGACTTCGCGACAGGTGACATCGCCTGCTTCTTTCAGAGTGTCTTCAGAGAAAAGCGCGCGAACCTGGTAGAGCTTGGTCAATTGTTCGAGTCTTGCGCCCAGATTGATTGTATCTCCCACTGCTGTGAAATCCATTCTCTTTCGCGCACCCATGTTTCCAATGATCGCTGAACCTGTATGAACGCCAATCCCAACCTGGAAAGTTGGTCTTGAGGACTCTTCGCGTCTTCTATTCAACACGTCCAGTCTGCCAATCATATCCCGGGCACAGGTGAGTGCGCTTTTCGCATCTACATCCGTTGGATCAGGTACACCGAACAGCACCATGATCGAATCGCCCATGAACTTGTCCACGGTGCCACCTGCATGAGTGACCGCTTCGACCATTTCCTCAAAGAACTCATTGAGCAGGTCCAGGAGCTCTCCTGGATCACGATTTTCCGCATGCCTGGTAAAGTTGCGAATGTCCGCAAATAGAACACTTACTTTCTGGCTGCGCGGTGCGGGTGATTCTTCCTGCGCGAATACCTCTTCCACAACTCTTTCCGGTACGTATCGCTGGAATCCCCGGCGAATCCTTTCTTCGCGTTCCTGAGCCTTGATTACGTTCTGATAGGATTCCACATTTCGCACTGCGGCATACGATAGACTCATGATTCCTTTGAAGAAAGTGAGATCATCCGATGGATGTTTGCGACGAAAGCTTACATCAGACAAAGATACAATGAAAGAAACGGTTTGCTGATCATCCTGAAAAACAGGAAACCATAAATCCAAATGCTCTCCCTCGAGAGAGGCGTTTGCGGACAGGAAACGCCGCACGAGTCCTTCTGTTTCTCCACCCTGGCTGTTGGCAAAGAACAAAGGCTCGCGATTTTGCTTCATCCACAGCAGTATATCCGCTGTGTCTTCATAGACTGTAAGTTCACCATATTCTTCGAGTCTGCCGTCTTTGAGCCTCATGCGAACTTCAGAAACAGCACGTCTTCCTGTGGGATCCGGAATGACAATGGCGCCCTGGCCAATATGCATGAGTTTGAGCAGGGTGCGAAGGAGCCCTTTTCTCATTTCAATGGAATCGAGGGTAGAGTTCAGTACGCGACTGACTTCGCTGAATGCATTTAGTTCAGAAATTTTACGATCGAGGGCGTGATTGGATTTAATCAGATCGTCTCTGTTTTTCGCATTGTCAATCAGAAGGGATGTATGCGATGCGATGTTCACGAGAAATTCAAGATCTTCCTTTGTGAAACCTTCTGGAGACTGACTGTTGATCACTTCTACCACGCCAATGACGCGGTCGCGGGCCACAAGCGGTGCGACCACCATGTCCCTGGTTCTCTGATCCAATTTCTGATCCACTTCCTGGAACATACGCGGGTCCGTAACTGCATCGCGGATCAATTCTGCTTTTGCCTTCTGGACTACATCACCCGCAATCCCTTTGCCCGGCGGAATACGAATCTCTTTGAGTTCACCACCTTTCTCGCCGGATACTACATTGAAGTACAGTTCTCCGGTGCGCGGGTCCACAAGCAAAAGGGAAGATCCCACTCCGGTCAGCGCTTCGCGCGCAGTATCCATCAGAATCTGAAGCACTCCCTGCAGATCCTGAGCAAGAAGGATGGACTTGTTTAGTTGAAGAATTTTATCATAGTGCGCGAGCTGTCTGGACCGCGCTTCAAGCGAAACGGCAATCTCAAACGTACTTTTAGCAATGAGAGAAGCAGAGATTGCATTGGGGCCGCGCGCGGGAATCGCGGCTCCTTGAAAGACTTCGAGCATTCGTGCTGCTGTGCGAATCGCGCCGCGCTCATTTGCGGACAACTCCTTGTCAAACAGGCCGGTGAAGAGCTCACCGTTCATGAAGGCAACCGGTCCGCCACCGGCGATTCTGCCAGATTCATAAATCACCTGTCCGCCAGCGCGATACGAAATGCCGGTGGTTCCCAGATGATCGCGCAATAGTTCGAGGGTCGTCTTGAGCAGTGTTGCCGAAAGCATACTGCTTCAATTAACGGATCTCAGAGTGCTTCCCTCGCCAAAAAAAAGGGCTTGACCCGGACCTTTCCGCTCATTTCCTAAAATCGGGCTGTATGAGAAAACTTGCAGGATTGTGTGCGATCTTTCTGGCCCTTTCCGCCGGAGCTTTTTGTAAGTCTCCGCCACAGGAACCAGAAAAGAAAACAGATCAATGCGGGCAATGTCTCGACCTGCCAACGGGCGAAGTCTGTACAGAGACTGGCACTCTCAAGAACAACTGCATGGCAATCTGCCGCGGTGTTAAGATCGAGTGCAACCGCGCGTGTCCTTGCCCTCCGCAGAAATAGTCCTGCATAAAGGCATACGGCCCTCTTAATTGGAGGAACTATGTCCACACTTCAAAAAGGTAAACTTTCTATACAAACCGGCAATATACTTCCGGTCATCAAGAAATGGCTCTACTCTGAAAAAGAAATCTACATGCGCGAACTGGTTTCCAACGCGTTTGATGCAATCACCAAGCTTCGCAAAGTCTCACTTCACGAAGATATCTTTGGCGCGGATGATCAGGACTTCGCCATAGACATTCACATCGATCGCGAAAAGGGAATTCTGACCATTGAAGATAATGGGATCGGAATGACAGCCGAAGAGATTCAAAAATACATTTCGCAAATTGCGTTCTCGGGTGCGGAAGAATTCGTAAAGAAATACGAACAAAAGGACGGCCACGGAATCATCGGGCACTTCGGGCTTGGATTCTACTCAGCATTCATGGTTGCAAAACGAGTGGAGATCGATACTCGCAGTTACAAGCCGGACGCAGAGGCGGCATACTGGACTTCGGAAGGAGGCGAAGAGTACGAAAGCGGGCCAGGGTCGCGAACAAAACGTGGAACTGAAATTCGCCTTCACATGGACGATGAATCCAAATCGCATTTAGACAAACTGGAAGTTACAGAACTGGTCCGAAAATATTGCGACTTTCTGGCGGTGCCTGTAAGAGTAGATGGCTCCCAGGTGAACCGCAAAGACGCACTCTGGAGCAAGCAGCCCAATCAAGTTCAGAAAGAAGAGTACGTTGAATTTTATAAGTATTTATTTCCTCACCAGGGTGATCCTCTCTTTCACATCCACCTGAACGTGGACCATCCATTTCGGCTGCAAGGAATTCTATACTTCCCGCGGATGCTGCATGAACTCGATGTAAACAAGAACGGCGTTCGGATTTTTTGTAGAAACATTTTCGTATCGGATGAGGCGCAGGAAATTCTTCCAAAGTATCTCACCATGCTCCAGGGCGTTGTGGATTTGCCAGACCTTCCACTCAACGTGTCCAGGTCTTATGTGCAAACAGATCCAGAAATTCGCAAGATTGCCTCTCACATCACGAAGAAAGTTGCGGACAGACTCAACGAAGAATTCACGAAAAATAGAACTCAGTATGAGCAGATCTGGAGAGAAATTGGTCCGTTTGTAAAATATGCCATGCTCAGCGATGAGAAATTCTACGACCAGGCAAAGGCATCTGTTCTTTTTGAAATCGCCGGACAGGAAAACAAATTCTGCACCATCGAAGAATATCAATTGCAGAACAAAGAACGAGCTCAGGAAAAGATCTACTACGCAAGCGATCTCATCCAGCAGGCCGGGCCTATGCAAATGCTGAAAGAGCAGGGCATTGAAGCGGTGTATCTCCCGCAGGTGATCGACACTCATTTCATTCAATTTCTAGAATCAAAAGGAATTGGCGTACACTTCACTCGCGTGGATGCAGAGCTCGCCGAACACATCGTAGATGCAGGCGCCTCTTCCAAAATCGTGGATCCGGACGCAAAGAGCAGCGAAGACAGAGTGCGAGAACTATTCACAAAGGCACTGGCCAATCCTAAAGTAACCATCCGAATCGAATCGCTTAAAAACGATCAGGTGCCTGCTTTGATCCTGCTTCCAGAGTTCATGAGACGAATGTCTGAAATGGCAGCGGTGTACAAGATGCAGGATGCGAAGATGGGAGAAGAACATACTCTTGTTTTGAATCTCAAGCATCCCTTGATCCAGGCTCTCTCTCGCCCAGGAATTCTTGCGGGAGAAGGACCTTCCAAACAGGAGAGAGTAGCTCGCGCGATCTACGGACTGGCGCGCCTATCGCAGGGAGCGGTTCAACCAGAAGAAATCGGGAAATTCACGGGAGAAACCTATGAACTTCTTGCATCTGTCATCTGAGCCCTGACGATTTTTAGATTGTAAACCAGAGTGTTTGAGAATAGAGTCCCCCATGCGTCTGTGGCTTTCTATTTTCATTCTGATCGTGAGCTTCTCTTGCAAGGAAGCGCCCAGAGTCCGAAAACCTGCGAAAGTTACTGCACTTGTTCTTTTCAAGGTGGGCTCCGTTCGGGCAGGGGGCCGCGAAATCACAACCGGGGAAATCATCCAGGATCATGAACTCATTTCAGTGGGAGCTCAGTCCATTCTGGATCTCCAGGTGCGCGAAACAGAAGCATCCATCGCCATGCGTCTGCGAGAAAATACAGAAGTCACTCTGGCTGGGTTTGTGGACCCGGAAGGCCAGCTGAATATTTCTCCTGAACAATCGAAAGGCACACTCCTCACTCAGGTTGAAAAACTCGGGGCAAAGGAAAGAATGCTCGTGAGAATGCCTTCCGCTCTTGCATCTGTAAGGGGCACTAAATTCGAAACAGCGATCGATCCAGGAAATATGGCGCGCGTCACTGTACTCGACGGAAAAGTCGCAGCCCGCACCAGAATCACAGAACTGGAAGATTCGGCCGCCGCGTCGCAAATCCCAGAACTAGCACAACTGACGGGAGCCCTGGACAAAACAGAAACCATCATCGAAAGCGGCAAGAGCGCCACGCTCGATCCAAAAGCAAAAGACCAGTGGCTAGAAGACTCGGGCCTGGGGCCGCTTCTCAATTCTCCGGAATTCAAAGCTCTCGCCGGAAAAGAGACCGTTTCTCCGGAGCAAATCGCAAGCGCGCAGGCGGCCAGCGCGAAACACTTTCAGAGTCCAGAGTCACAAACAAAACTGAAATCTTCCCTGAGCCGCCCGCCTGCACCTCCCACAGTAGAGTCTGTTCCAAAAGAAGAATGGGATCGCAAGCTCAAAGAATACGAAGAACTTATTTCCATTGAACAGGCAAAAGCAAAAGACCAGACTGCGGCTGGACCCGCAGTCAAGGCAAGAAACGACGCGATACAGGCGCAGCTTCTCTCGCGCATTGAACAGATCATGGGCAAAGCTTCGGAAACCCTGCTGCTTAAAAATGGAACCAGAATTCGCGGAGTCATTTACCAGAACGGTGCGGACTATCTCGTGCTAACTGCGGAAGGAAGCAAAACATTCAGCGATGCAGAAGTCAGCGGCATTGAATTTTGACCAACCAATCCCGCATAACGTTAGAGCAATCCAAAAGGGCCATGATTCGAAACGTATTCCTTCTACTCCTGCTTGCCGCAGGCTGTTCAGCGCCTTTGGACCGGTCAGGATTCCCAATCGATCTGACGCAGTCAAGATGGCGCGCCTGCAGCGGATTTCAATCGGACTTCGCCCTGGGCCTTCCGGCGAATGCGAACTGCATCCCCGTAAAATCATTTCCAATCTTACTGGACCGCATTCTTCCCGTTCCAACAGGTTCTGGGACTCATGACTGGACTCTCGAAACTCACTTCTCACTCGAATCACCCGGCAAGAGAAGCGTCGCACTGTATTTGCCTGTGATCGGCGAAAACTGGGAAATATTTTTAAACGGCGTATCTGTTCGCCGCGAAATCCATTCATCTGCTCGAGGAGAAATCCAGACATTTCGCACAATCAAAGGAGTACATGTAGATCTTCCGCCTGCATTGCTACGCGAAGACAACACACTTGTCTTTCACATCAGGGGAACTGCAGCCGTCACTTCTCTTTACCTGAACGATTATTCAGGATTCTACATGCGAAACGGTTACGAAATCGACACAGCGGAAAACCTGCGTGCGAAGAACAACGAACTTTTCTCCTTCATGCTCTATTCTGTTTATTTTTTCTTTGGTCTATATCACATCATTCTGTACTTGAGCAATCGCCAGCAAAGATATAACCTTTCCTTCGGTCTGCTCTCCGTGATGCTCGCATTCTACAGTATCTTGATCTCAAATTCAGTCTTTTCCATTTTCCCAACCATGGACACGGCGATTCTAAAGAAGGCCGAACTTGTTTCTCTGTTCTGTCTGATGCCTGGGATCAGCTATTTCATTGTAGACTATTTTGAACCTGGGCGATTCAAATGGGCACTCCGGCCAGCTCTAGTGTGGAATATCTCTCTGGCACTTGTGGCCGGGTTTCTTCCATTTCAATACGCAAGAGTGGCACTCCCGATCTGGCAATTGACAGCGCTCGTACAGCTTCCGTTCCTTTTGTTTTTGATGATCCGTTACGTGATCGCACGTGATCCAGACGCATACGTAATGGGGGCCACTTTTCTTCTCGCCCTCTTGTCTGCAGTCTTTGACATTGTTGCGTCTTTTCTCGTGGTCTCTGACGTTCGTCTGTTTCAAGCCACGTTCTTTCTGTTCATCCTATCGATTGTTGGAACCATCGCACTCAGGCTCAGGCGTCTGGAGAAATCCGAAAGAGCACTCAATGATGAGCTTCGCGAGCTTTCCCTTGCGTTTTATAGATTTGTGCCGACGCAGGTGCTCGAACAAATGGAGAAATCATCTGCCGCAGACCTCAAGGTCGGGGACAACGCTCTTCGGCTCATGAACGTGCTGTTCTCTGACATTCGCGGATTCACGACTCTGTCCGAAACCATGAATCCGGATGACAACTTCCGCTTCTTGAATTCGTACCTGGCGCGAATGGAACCTCTGATTGCGGCAGAAAGTGGCTATGTAGACAAATTCCTGGGCGATGGCATCATGGCTTTGTTCTCACAGGCTGCAGGAGAAGTTCAATCCAAGACTCCATCTGAGCGCGGCCTCGACGCGGCCATTGCCATGCGCCGCACGATGCCTGATTACAACAATCGCAGAAAAAACTCGGGCTACCCGCCTATTGACATTGGAATCGGTCTGCACACTGGTCCACTGATCATTGGAGCGGTAGGCAGCTCCAATCGAATCGATACTACTGTAATCGGAAACACGGTCAACGTTGCCTCTCGTATTGAAGGGATGACGTCTTACTACAAGGCGGGCATCATCATTTCAGAGGCACTTCGCACGGATCTAAGCTCGCCTGACAAATATCGAATCAGAGAAATCGGCTCCATTCTGGTGAAAGGCAAAACGCATCCGATCTCTCTATATGAAGTCTTTGACGCGGACCCGGAAGAAATTGCTGAATTCAAGTCCAGAACCAGCGCATTCATTTCTGTTGGAATCGCTCATTTCAGAGAAAAAGAATTTGCGGAAGCAAGAAAGCTCTTTCGCGAGGTGCTCCTCGAGTATCCGGCTGACTCTGTGGCGAAAGTGTACTACAAACTCTGCACCAAATTCCTGTCGGGACCTGTGCCAGAAAACTGGACGGGCGCCATCGAGGTTCTGCGAAAGTGATGTTGCGGCATTCGGGTGGCGAAAACAGCACGCTCGAATGGGTTGACAATGTGGCATTTTGTTGCAAAATTGCCGCATGAAAAAAACACTTCTGATCAGTGTGACTCTGACGCTATCCGCCTTGCTTTTGGTAAATGCAAACTGCAAGAAGAAAGGCCCCGATCTCTCCAAATACGATGAGATTTGCGCCACTGTAACCAAATGCGACCAGAATCCGCAATCGAAGATGCTTCTGATGCAGCCTGAAGCCTGCCAGAAGATGTTCGCAGGCCTGGACAAGAGCCCACAGACGGCTGCTTTTACACCTCAAGTGATCGATTGCATCCAAAAAGCGCCATGTGCTAAACTGGATACAATGAAATGCTTCGCAGCATCTGCTCAGGGTATCATGCCAATGATGCCAGCTCCAAACAAATAATACGCTTCACTCATAAGAAAACTCAAAACCCGCTTCGGCGGGTTTTTTATTCCCCGGCTGGCTCTGAGCTTTCGCGAATCAACAAAAGAGAGCAGGGCGGATCGTCCATCCAGTCCGAATACAGATACCTTTTTTCCAGCCAGTGCGGCACGCTGACCACCAGCAAATCGAATTCACCGTAAAGATCGTTGTCCAAACGCATCGGGAAGGGACACTGCGCGGCCACCAGGTGTTCCATCAAATCTTCCGTAGTCGGAAGGATAATCACATCGACTCCGGATCCACGAAGCCGCTCCGCGTAGTCCATGAGAAAGCCGTCTTTTCTGCGTGAGAACAAAATCCCTGCCTGCCTGAATTCTTCCGGGAGATCTTTCTCAACGTAAATTCCAACTGCACTCGAGGCGTCTTTGAGAACCTCTCCCACTTTGCCGCCAATCCTGTTCTTGCTGAACATGGAGCGAGCTCCTCCCAGGAGCAAAAGTTCCGGCCGCTCCTTCTGGATGGTGGAAAGTATGTCTTCGGAAATATCCGTGGCCACACCTTCCACAGTGGCCAGCTGCAATCCGGAATCCGCTGCTCTTGCATGCAATGCTCGGAAGATCTTTCCCTCTACAGGATCGCGTCCTAATAGTTCAGAACTTCTATGAAAATGAGCGGCCGTTATGCGCTCACCCTCCTTTCGCAGAAGGCTTGCTATGCGAAGAAGGGAAATGCCCGTCAAGACAGGACCAAAGGAAAATAGAATTCCGCGCGCAGAGGGTGGCTTAACTGCAACAGGCACGTCCTCGGATCGCTTGCGATGCATAATGCTGAGGATAGGACCAGTCATGAAGGTAGTGATGAACGCCATTAATACCAGGACTGCGAAAAGCTCTCTGGTCAGAATTCCGAGGTCATAGCCGACGTTCAGGATGATCAGTTCGATGAGACCGCGAGTGTTGATCAATACACCGAGCTCAAGCGCAGGCTTTGGCTTCATTCCGACGAGCAATGCAGAAAGCATTCCGCCTCCCACTTTTCCGCCAATCGCCACCAGAAGTACAAGGCCCATTACGTCCCAGGCGCCAGATTTAAAAATCAAAACGAAATCAGTGCGAACACCAGTCAGTGCGAAAAACAAAGGAAGTAGAATGACGCTTGCGAAATCGCGCAGTTTCTCTGCCACCAGATGACCAAACCTGGAATCGGCAGGAAGCACAACGCCCGCCATAAATGCACCAAAAAGCGCATGAATGCCAATCAATTGAGTCAAAACAGCAGAACCCAGAATCAATAGAATGATGGATGCCATTACTCCACGCCCAATGATTTCGCGCGTATAGTAGACGGTTCCCATTCGATTCAGGAATGGCCTGACAACAAACAACATCACGAGCACGTAGGTAAGAGCCAGCACTACAGTTACAAAAGCAGATGCGACTCCTTTCGCCTGGACCAGCGCAACCACCAGCGCGAGAATGCACCAGGCAGTCGCGTCGTCGATGGCTGCCACTGTAAGAGCCATTCTGCCGGTAGGCGAACCAAGAAGGCCCCGTTCTTGAACAATGCGCGCCAGAACCGGGAAAGCAGTGATGCTCACGGAAATCCCTATGAACAAACCGAAAGATAGGAAATCCACACCTGCTGGCGAATACTGTCTATAGATGTAAAGAGCGAGTAACACACCTAAGGTGAAGGGGATAACAATGGCCGCATGACTGATGAAAATAGCGGCGCGAAGATGATTGCGAATGTGACTCAAATCGACTTCCATTCCGATGAGAAAAAGGAAGATCATCAAACCGAGTTGAGATAGACTGGCCAGGTTCCCAAGAGATGCCGGAGGAAAGAGGGCCGTGTAAGCATCCGGCCACAGAAATCCCAGAAGAGACGGACCAAGCATAATGCCAGCGATCATTTCACCGATCACTTCAGGCTGGCCCAGACGTCTGACGATGCGTGCAACCAGAAAGGAAAGTCCGAGAATCGCCAGAATCTGAAAGAAAAGAATGCTCGTTGAGTCTTTCAGGTGCGCCCGAAACCCGCTCAGATCAAAATCGCCAAAAGAAGTAACGCGCGCCCAGTCTGCACCAAATGTCCGGGCGGCAGTGATAAAGATGAAAACCAGAACAACGCTTGCGATCAGAAGCATCAGGGCATATGCAGTCAGGTCACGCCGGCGAGAGTTCAAGTTTGCCTACCTTTGCGCATGGTTTTTGTCTCGCAGCGGCCCAACAAGCTTGATTTGCGTCCCGGACAAATGCCGGTTCCGATAACCAATCTTATGTCTCACCCGCGCATCTATTCGTTCTCAGCCGCCTTGCCGCGGATAGGTGCTAGAAGCAAGACGACGAAGAACGCTGGCAGGAACTGCAAGTGAAGACGAAAATGCGCCGTTGCCAGATGCCATTCCTGAGGATACGTTGTGATGACAAAGAATGCAGAATAGACAGCCCAGAGGCCGACCCAGGGAAGCAATGCCGCGTAACTGCGCGTCCGCATAGCCAGCGCAACCGGTAGCAAAAGTGTAACTACAGTGAGAAGAAGCAAATCGTACTTGATCACCGCGATGTACCGAGCCGGATCCCGAAGATAGGCGGCCAGGTCCCCCACAAATCGCGGTGCTTCCGGAGACTGAGCGCGAAGATAGAAATACGAAGCCCACAGAATCAGTACGGGAACCACGATGACAAAAACCCAACGCATCGGCCATTTTTGACTCCTCGCACTCCAGAACACAAAAGCAAGGAACGCCAGACCCGTAATCAAACCTTCATTCTTTAGATTCGGCAGCAACCCTGCGCAGATGCCTGCGATCCACAAATCGAGAATCGGAGTCTCAGAATCCCAGGGACGAGTCACCAGGTACGTGCCACCGGCGAGTGCCAGACTCAATGGGAAATCGGCGCACTGATCAGACGCCTGAAAAGTCAAAGCTGGAAGTGCAGCACACAAACCGGCCCACACAGGTTGCGCAGGAACACCACGACGCGCAATGCAAAAGAACAATAACCAGTGCACCAGGAAAAAAGAAGCATGCGCAAGCTGAGGGAGAATGGGACTCCAACCACCGGCCATGCTACCGAGAGCGCCGAGTGACATTGGCAACGCCAGAGGATAGCCAGGCTGCGATCCAAGCCGGAGTTGAACCGTAAATGGATTTCCGCCAAGGAAATTCTCCGCGAAGAAAGCAGCTTTGGGATTCCACGCTGCCCATGCGTCCCACATTCCGTGCGGATGTGCAGACATTCTAAGAAAAAAGAGAATCAGTGCGGACAGGAAACAAAGAAGAAATACAAGCCACGATCGTTCGCGAAGAGCGCCGGGTTCTTTCCATGAAAGCCGCCTGGCCACAAAGAAGTTCGCGATCAAGAAAATAGCGGCGAAAAGAACGCGAAAGACATTCACCGACCCTGGAGGAACCAGAGCCAGAAGTGCATAACTCAAACAAAACCACAGCCCCAAATTGAACAGAGAGAGCCTGAGCGATGACTGAATCACAGGGCCTCCACGATCACCAGCCCCTTCCCTTTGAAAAGAATCTGATGTTCCATGGCTGGCGAAACCTGTGAATCATCTGTGAGAAAGAAACGGATCGAATGACCCGGACCCGCACACTTTTCAACTTCCACAAAAGATAGGCCCGGCATCGCATAGGTTGCGGCCACTGAGAACTCGGTGGCAATTTGATGCGCAGATCTGCACAATTCCACTCGTTCAGCTTTGATTCCGCGATGACTCCGCATTTCATTGATCGCCGTCTGTAGAATGCGTGTATGCTTATCCGCTCGAATTGTCCCGGCTGCAGTCCAGGTCAATCCAAGGAGAAAGGCCAGGCAAAGACTCAGGTAAACGGAAACCCCACGGCCAGAGGTCATCTTTTGATCTCAGAAAGAAAATCGCGGACAGTGTTCCTGTATTTGCGCGCAGATGGGAGTCTGACTCCTAAAATATTATAATAAAAAATATAAAGAATTGCCATGATCCCATCCTTCATGCCAATCTTTTTTCCTTCTTCGTACGTACGGCCATAGTACGAGATCGGGGTTTCGTAAATACGAATTGGTAAACGCGCAATGTGTGCCGTGATTTCTGCTTCCATGCCAAATCCGCTACTGGTCAAAACCAGGGACTTGAGCAAAGGAGTTCGCAGGGCCTTATAACCCGTTTCAATGTCTGTCATATTGAGATTCGTAAAGATATTGCTGAGCGTTGTTAGAAAGCGATTTGCCAAAAAATGACCATAATAAAGCACACGCGCTTCTCTTCGCACAAGAAACCGACTTCCGTACACGACGTCCGCAACGCCATTGATGATTGGGCTGACCACATTGATCATTTCTGAAGGGCTGTACTCGAGATCCGCGTCTTGAATGATGACAATCGATCCTTGCGCGTCTTGAACTGCGGTTTTGATAGCCGCGGTCTTCCCCTGATTCTCTGAGTGTCGAAGTAAACGAATCTTACGATTGCGCCTCCGCTTCTCCTCTACAATTTCAGCTGTTCTGTCTTTCGAACAATCATCTACTACAATGATTTCTTTTACAAAAGGAAGCTTCAGAAGCTTGTCTATTACGAGGCCAATCGTTGCTTCCTCATTGAATGCCGGGACCAGCACACTGACCGGGGCCCTGCTATTGCTTGCGGCCATATTCAAACTCCAGAAGCATATTTTGCCCCAGCGGCAAAGGTAGTCGATCAAGAATCGCGAAGAGTCCCACAAGCCTGTCAGCCACAAGAGCACTCCGCCGATCAATGTGCGAAGCTTTCAATAAACGCATTCTGATAAACCAGCCAAGAGCACCGGGTAAATTCATATAGCGCCACTTCAATTGAAGCGGCAAACCGCGTTCTTTCACGAACGAGCGAAGGCGTCGCACGTCCTGCCGCGTGTATCTGCGGTAGTGACCAATCTTGCGATCAAAAGAAGAATAAAGCCACATCCCCGCGGGGACGTACGCAACAAACCGTCCTCCGGGAGTGAGCAACTCGCAGGCATGTTCGAGCACTCGCTCGTCGTCTTCAATGTGTTCCAGTACGTTGGCAGAATAAATGCAATCAAATTCTCTCTGCTTGAACCGAAAGAAATCTTCCGAAATCGCGCGAACACGCGAGGATCCGCGAAACCTTTCGCGCAGTGCGCGCAAATTGTCCTGCGAAAGCTCACAGAGAGTAACCGTATGCGTCTCTGCAACTAGAGCCGATATGGTTCCCCTGCCCGCACCAAGCTCAAGATTGGAAGCACCCAGTGAAGGCGCGATCTTACTCAGTACATATCGATTGTAATTTACAGCTTCTTCGAGGGTATCCAGAGTCAGCACGCCTGCTCCGTCCGCCGCATAGGCCTCAGCGGCTGAGGCCAGAGGTTGTTTTGCAAGCGAAAACACAAGGCGATCAAACCCAACAAAATTCAAGAACATCTGGCAGCCAATAGAAAGAAGCGTACTTACCAACCAGGACGCATCAAATGCGATCATTAATGCGAACAAAATGAAACGTACGGCCAGTCCCGCCGCAGCCACCAGATGAAAATGAACAAAGCGCCGAACAATCCCAGGCCCTCGCTGCCTCCAGGTCAAAAAGTTATGGAAGAAGAATGAAAATATGAAAGATACTTCTGTGGCCAGAACGTTAGCCGCATTCGTGTGCAAATCCGATTCAGACGTCCACTGAAAAGAAAAAAGAAACGCGGCCAGGCCCATGTTGAATGCAAAGACCACTGCACCGCTCATGCCATAGCGAAGGAGCACCTGAAAGCGATGAGAGCGCAAGGCACCGGAAATACTGGCAATCATTGCCCGTTCCGATCCTTTAATGAATTCTCCGACTTAAGAAGCGAATCTCCTCTGCGCTCCACAACTGCGGGCGACCTTTTCCATATTCGCACAATCTTGCTGCTTTTAGTCACAGGTTCATAGGCAGAATATCGCAGCAGATACACCGGCCTTCCGAATCGCTGTGCGTCTTCATCTGAAATGTCTCCGAGCAATACATTGCCGCGGGCATCTTCCAGGAGCCCATTTGCATTCACGCGAACGGCAGTAGCGGCCAGTGTTCCATAACCCAGGTTCAAGTATCGTTTCCTTCTAGTAAGTTCAATGGTTTCATCCGGGCCGCCAAATTCAGACCGAACTGTCTCCACTCCTCCTTGCACTGGTTCAACTCGAATCAGAGAGTCGCGAATCGAGGGATTTCTATCCCCAACCGATGAGAAAGAACCCAGGACTGGATGAAAATACTCCCCTCGAATCTGGAATAAGGAAATCACGGGCAATGCAAAGGCGATTCCCATTGCAGCGACGCTCGCTGCGCGCGAAGTGAGAATCGTCTCATGGCGAATCAGGAGACCAACCAGTAGCATTAGTGCAAAAGCAACTTCGGCCAGGTATCTGCCGCGATAGCTTTCGCCGCCGTTATGAAAGTAAAGTCCAAACTCACCGATCGTAATGACAAGTATCAACAGAAACAATGTTTCGGGTCCGTCCACGCGGATCTGGCGAAAGTGGCGCACGATCAGTACAATCACGCCTAACACCAGTGGAACACCACCAACCGCGAGCTCCTGGCTGCACCTGGCCACCAAATCACCTATGTTCCAGATTGTTTTGCGAAATGAGTGACCAAACGTTCCGTACGTTGGGAAGCATCCATGCCCGGGGCCAAATCCGAGAGATTGACAACCGTCCACTAGATATTGCTTCACATACGCTGTCATCGGAATCACGGAATCAAATCGCATCCAATCCGCATAAAGAGACAACGCGCCATATGCCAGACCGCATGACAAAACAATGAACAGAATGCGCAAAGCAGACGCCGCCTTCGCCTCGCTACATGCAAAGCGAACCATTTCATAAACTACGAGGGCAGCCATGAGCGGGACAATGGATTGCGGTCTTACAAAAAATGCAGCTACAGACGCCAAAACAAAAACCACCATCCAGATGGGCCTTAAGCGAGTTAGCTTCGCATGCGCAAGCACAACACACTGCGAAAGAGCAAGAGCCAGAGTGTGCGACATGTATGTGTTGGAGAGAAACAGCAAGACCGGTGAAGCAACGAAAAGGGACAGAGCAATGATTCGCGCAGAAGCAACCGCTTCTGAGAGAAAATGACGAGAGAGCGCATAAAACAGGCCAATGTTCAGAAGTGTAAAAACAAGAGTTGCGATGGACTTTGCGTGAACCATGGAAAACAGACTGAGCACGATAGACCAACCGTGCATGTGTGCACTGTAGTATTCGTTTCCAGTTTGGATCAAGAAAGGAAGAAACGCGGCGTCCTTGAGAGACTCGAGGGCCATTCCCGTTGGAGGGATCAGAAGTGCATGCCTTGAACCGCTTTCGAAAATTAGCGATTGAATAAAATACGCGACTTCATCTTCGAGTCTTGGTAAAGCCGCCCCCGCCAGAATGAACTTGAACAATACGGCAGCTACGCCCATCGCAGGAAGTAGAATCTGAAGACGCTTTTCTTCCACATTCCTGAATTCGATGAGCCCGACCAGAGAAAGAACTGAAATGCAAAAAGCGGAAGGTTGCGTCAGGCCATCTCGCACAGCAGCGCGAAGTATATCCCAGAAATCGACGCCCTGGGCCCCGGTAAGAGCAAATGGATAGTTCAAGCAAATGGAACAAAAGGCAAGAATTAAGAAAGCTGGCGTGATTCGAAAGCCAGTCACCCCCGCCGATCGCAATGCACGCATCCAGAGGGGAAGTGCAATTGGCGCCAGTAGAATCCAGCGCGACATCAAATCACTGGAGACTAGCTGTTCGTCGTAAAATCGACTGGCTTTGAGGACGAAGTTGTTGGCCATGAGGTTCATGGAACAAACAACAAAAAGCAAACCGTGATACACCGCGATTAGGATCAGTCCTATTTTCTTCATCGCGTCTGCCTACTGATCGATTACAAGCTTGTAAGGATCATGAATGCTTGCAAGATCCAGATAACGTTCCTCTTCCGTTTTACTTCCCAGTTCATGGTGAATCGTGGAAAGTCGCCATGCGCAAAGCGCAGAGTAAGGATGAATGGCAAGGCATCGCTCAAAGCGAGAACGCGCAACGGTCAGACCATCCGTGTAACCTTGTCTCTTGAACCGCTGAAAATAGAATTCGCCTGCCAGCTGTTCGATTCTGTGATCCGTATTTCCAGGCAAAAGCAAACGATCACGAAATTGAAAAGCGCGTATCTGTTCGTCCGTGAACACGCTGATGCCCAGGAAAGTCACGTTTCCAAATCGATCCGATAGCGTTTGTCCGCGAAACACGCTGGTCTCGGAAATATATAGAGTACGATTCCATCCCATCCAGAACAAGACCACAAAGAGCACGATGCCAGCACCAAACACAATAGACGTTATCTTATGAAGGGACATTTCCAGAGCATGCTTGCCCGGAGCTACCTGGAGAATCATTCCAAGAATCATGACGGCAGGATAATAAGTCATCGGATCACTGAGAGTGTAATCGAACAATCCCTGCACAAACAAAGCTGTGAGAGCAGCAAATCCGTACGGCAGATAGGAGCGAAGGCCTGGCGCATCCGCGCCAAATAGGAAGCGCCATGCGACACCGGCAACAGAGACGCCAAGAATCACAGAGAACAGAATCCCCAGCAAACCAAAATCCTGAAGAAGTTGAACGAATACATTGTGCGCGTGCACAATCGGACCGAACCCTCTCATGAAAGGTTTCAAGGCTCCACTCAATTCGGGGTCAGCGGGTGGGATCACCGCATTGATGATGAATGTGTCAGGTCCAAAACCAATCCACGGAGAGTAGTGCAAAACATTCGCAATATGCAGACGCCAGATCATGAGGCGAATCTTCATGGACTCCGGGCTACCGAGGGCTTGCACATATTGGCGCAACGGCTCGACGAAATATAGAACAACAGCACCAGCACCGATCAAGAGAATTACAATGGCTCGAGCAGACCATCCTGACAGCCGAACTCTACGAACCTGAATGACCAGCAAAAGCAAAGAGATGATGACTCCCACCATCGATCCCCGTGAGGAAATGATAAGTAGCATCCCGGCCGATATGATCGCACAGCTACGACTCCAGATACGAACCCATGGATTCGAATCGTTCACGCCGACATAGATACAAAGGGGAAGGAACAACGCGATCGATGCGCCCAGTCCATTGACGTGATAGCCGGCAATTTTCTCCATCTTGTCCGTAAGAGGCTGGCCACTGGTGTACAGCGTAACAAGCAAGAACACGGCAAACATGATCATCACGCCACTGAACGCAAATACGCAATTGCGCAGGAATTCAGGGACATCTGCCGTTTTAGATAAATGCCGACCGAGAAAGAAGAGTGGCAGCGCGAGGCCCAGGTGAGTGTAACCAAAAAACGCACTGCTCCGATCCCACGAAAAAATAGTAGAAAGCAAGCCCGCGCCGAACAGCAACACCATGGCGGCGTCACGGTAATCCAGGCGCACCGTCTCAACTTCTTCCAATGCATACACCAGGCCACCGATCAAATATGCAGCCAGAACCGTGCTGCGGAGTGTGAAACCCAGGAAGTACCAGGAAAGAAGTACGTTTGCAGAAAATAAAATACAAAGTGCAACGAGCAAGCTTCGAGACGCTCCGCGAAACCAGGCGATGCCCCACAATAGAATCGAAGCCAGAAAGAAAGTTTTCAAATAAAGCTTCAACCTGGGAACGGGAGTGTCCGCGAGATAGGTAATGCCGTTCAGAAACGAATGAGTGATTGTCAAAACAGAAGCCCAGAAGAACACGTGGTCTGCGAGCGTCTTGAACCTGCGACGATGGTAAACCCAGAAGGGCAACACCACCATGACCAGAAATGCACCCCCTTCGCGCAAAAGAGAAACGTCGAGAGATCCAAAAGCCAGAGACAAGAGCGTGCTCAAAACAAACAGGAGGCCGAGTAGTGGATAAAACAACTTTTGCATGCAAGCCGGGCTAACGCGTGGCGCTTCTTCGAAAAAATAAGCCCTTCTCAGGCTTTGACCAGCATCCGGTCACGACCTTCAAAGTAAACCAAGTTTGGATGCAGACTTTCCGGTGGCTCTTCAAGCACATCAGACTTTGAAGAAATGACTTGAGCCAATTGAATCGCTCATTGCCTATGAGTCTCACGACATGACGCATACGGTTCGACAAGCGATCCGGGTATGATTCGGTAACCTCAAAGGTAGGAGATAACTTCATGAAAAAATACGTGCTCTCTCTGGCCATCAGCAGCCTCTTTTCCACTGCAGTGATGGCATCGGCCAATCTGTATAACTCAGATTCCCAGAGCTACAGACTGCTCCTCGATTCAAGCGAATCCTGTTTTTCCGGCACTCACACCAGCATCGAAAGCAACACAAGAACGTCCGTTTCTTCCGGTTGGGCCTGCCTCGGTGAAGAGAAGCCAGCTGTGAAGCTCGAAGACGGCAAATCCTATGTGATCCGCAACGGAGTCATTCAGGAGGAATAGCCTGGCCATTTCGGGCGTTTCCCCGGGTCTGCCCCTGGGGATGGAGCAGTTTTCCGCTTGCCTGAGACTGCGTCTCAATTTTATTTGGCCGCATGTATGTCTGTATCTGCAAAGGGGTCACAGATAGCCAGATCCGCCGGGGAGTGCAAGACCGGCGCTGGCACAATCTACATGATCTTCAGAACGAACTGCAAGTAGGGACAGCCTGCGGCAAGTGCATCCGGGAAGCCAGGTCCGTAATGGAGAAAGCTCAAAAGGATTGCGCGATGGGCTCCGTGCGAGGCTTTGAACCAGAGCCGGCATAAGGTAGCCGAAATTTCGGCAGGAGAACTAAATGAAGGGCGATCAGGAAGTCATCAAACATCTAAACAAGATTCTATACAATGAACTGACCGCCATCAACCAGTACTTTGTGCACAGCAAGATGTTGAAAAACTGGGGCCTGGCCAAACTGGGCAAACATGAGTTCAAAGAATCCGTAGATGAAATGAAACATGCCGACATGCTGGTGGAAAGAATCCTCTTCCTCGAAGGCCTGCCCAATCTCCAGGACCTGGGCAAACTGCGTGTCGGAGAAAATGTTAAAGAAATTTTACAATGCGACCTGTCCCTCGAAACAGACATGGCCATCCCCGATCTTAGAGCGGCCATCGCCTATTGCGAGACGGTCAAGGATTACGGATCACGAGAGCTCCTGGAAGAAATCCTGGAAAGCGAAGAAGAGCACGTGGACTTCCTGGAAACGCAGCTGGACCTGGTGGAAAGAGTTGGAATCCAGAACTACAGCCAGTCTCAAATGGAAACCCCGAGCTAACTTGCGAATAGCAGTTGCCCTACCCGTTCTTCTCACTTTTCTCTCCTGCGTTTCTCCCCGACTGGTAGAGACACAGCCAGCCTACAAGGTAGAAGACATACCCGTGGTATTCATACACGGAATGCTTGGATCCGTGCTGGTTGATTCTTCCGATGAAATCCAATACCTGACCGCAGGAGAAGCTCTAGGGCTTCGTACGCCGGATTTACGTCTTCCCACTCTGTGGGACGGCGACAAACAACCGTTAGACGATCTGAGACCTGCCGGTCCGCTCATGCGCGTAGGTTTGATTCGTCATGTGATCGATCAGGCGGTCTATGCGCCCTGGATTGAGTTTGCTTCTCACATTCCCGGTCGTCCATTTTATGCTTTTTCCTACGATTGGAGAAGAGATGGCAATGAATCCGCAGATCAGTTCGAGAAATTCATAGAAACCATCAGCAAACGACACGGAAAAAAAGTGCAGATCATTGCGCACAGCATGGGCGGAATCATCACTCTTGTAGTTCAAAATCGAAGACCGGATCTGATTGATCGCGTCGTATTTGCAGGAGTGCCTTTCCGGGGAGGACTCGGGTATCTGGACAATCTATATCTGGGTACTCCGATCGGCGCGAATACAAACTTGCTTTCACCGGAAGTCATTTTCTCCCATCCAGGCGTGTACTCGTTTTACCCCGCCGGCCAGAGCTTTGAAAACAAGACGCTCGCGGAAGACGAATCAGGCAAAGCACTCGATATCGATTTTCTGGACATAGATGCATGGCAGAAAAACGGCTTTGGCCCATTTGCTCCCCAGAACAAATCCTGGGGAGGAGAAAAGCATAAGGCATTTTTGGCAGGAACACTGGCCCGCATTCGGTCTTTCAGAAAAAAGATGCAGCCAGATAAATCAAAGTCTTACCCGCGTGCTCTTGTAATAACCAGCGATACCTATCCCACTCTGGCCAGAATCCGCAGAATCCCTCCAGCCTCTGGCGAATCCGTTCCCAGATGGGATTTTGACTCCGCGGCAAAAGGCCAGGGAGACGGATCTGTCCTGCGGGCAGATGCCATTCCGCCTGAGCCTATCCAGAGCGAAGTCTACCTTTCAAAGTACGGGCATTCGTATCTGCTCAATGACCCGAACGCACAGGACGCGATTGTAAAGTTTCTAAAGTGAAGCGCTGTTTAGAAATTCGAGAATTGCGTCCCTCACTCCGTGGTAGATCTCTTCGAATTTAGCATCGTCCCTTTCGAGAAGAGTGCAGCGGAATCCTTGCAAAGTACATACAAAGCTGGTGAGAGGCACTACGCAAATATTTCGAGACGCAAGCAAATGGTACACGAAACGACGATCTGGTTCCATATTCCCGGAGCATATACCATCAATGTATTCTCGAACCGCAGCATTTGGAATGTTGAGCTTCATGCGATTATTGAGTTCTTTCTTGAAAACAATGCTCACATAGAAAGCACCGTCCGGAGGATTTACAATGATCTCCGGAATTCCAGACAGAATCTCAGCAATGCGTTTGCTCCTTTTTTCAAAGAATGCATTTCTTTGCTTCTGCCAGTTCACGTACTCTGGATTCCCCATGATCCTTGGAATCACTACCTGCGGAAGAGTTGTGGAACATACTTCCAGCATCTTTGCGTCCAGAACTGACTTCACATACTTCTGGAACATTGGGTTGCTTGCCTGGTTGTATACTTCCATCCATCCGCAACGTCCGCCGGGCCAGGGAAACTCTTTGGAAATCCCTTTCAAGGAAATGCCTGGTACTTCACGAATCACTTCTGAAAGATTCGTACATTTCTTCCCGTTGAAGACCATGTTTACGTAGATTTCATCTCCGACCAGGAACAGATCGTACTGACGCGCAATCTCCACCATTTCTTCCAGAACATCTCGAGGAAACACTGCTCCCGTAGGATTGTCCGGGTTGATGATCATGATGCCTGCAATGCTTTCGTTGTACTTCACTTTGTTGCGAAGTTCTTCCAGGTCAGGCATCCATCCGCGAGCAGGATCGAGGCGATACGTAATCGGAGGATAACCAGCATGTGCCGCTTCAGCAGAAGAATGGGTGGAATAGGCAGGAGTAGGCCCGATTACACGAGCTTCGCGACGAAGCATTCCATAGACCTTGTTGACTGCATCTCCCAGCCCATTAAAGAAAATGATATCGTCTGGATGAATCTTGACTCCCTTTTCACGATTGAGTCTTTCTGCGAGAAACTCGCGCGTTTCTAAAAGACCACGGGTGGGACTGTACGCGTAAGTGCTATCGTCGCGAACCGCCTGAGCGATGATATCTTTCATCCAGTCCGGGAGCTTTTCTCCCTTCTGAACTGGATCACCGATGTTCTCCCACGCGATCGGCTTGCCTGAAAGGCGCATAACGTTGTGGCCGATCTCAACGATCTGCCTGATTTCATACTGGAGCTCACCTGCTCCAATATGTACGATATTCGTTCTCATGACATTCCTGGCCCTCTCCGGCCGACTAGAAGCGCATGCCCGCGCTCAAAAGAAGACGGACAATGTAGATGCTTCCATTGCCAGGATTCACAAGGACGTTCGTGCGGTCAATGAAGCTCGAAGGGCCTGAGTTCACCCAGTGCCCGATTACGTTGACTTCACTCCCAAAAAACAGACTTTCTCTGTTCCATCTCAGACCCACTGCAGTCCCGGCGTGAATTTCGTGAAGATAGGGCCCTCCCAGCGGGTGAGCCACAAAGCCCTTGCCCACTCCGGCGAAGACGCGCACATATGGATCGAGTACTTCCTCTGGCCAGAAATGATAGGCAGCACTTCCTTCCGCCTGAAGAGCAGAGGCAAGAAGCATTCGCCCGTGTATCTCAGGAGTAACGCGAAACACCAGAGGAACATTCAACCCCAGATTGGGCGCCACCACGAACGTCTCCGGAATTTGCAGGCGTGCCTTTATGTCCGTATAGCTGAGAGCTCCTCCGAAAAACCAGTGGTCCATGCGTCTTTCGTATAAAAACCCGTACTGTCTGGAGGATAACTCCAGAGGTGGAACTTTGTAGATTGGCCCGGTATAACGGAGCGCAGGCGAAATGCGGGGAGCATACAATACATTAGAATTCACAAGCAATTCTAAAAGGCGAAGCCCTGCCCAGGAACTGGCTACAATCGATCCGGATGCGCTGACGGCGGGACCTGCGTGAATCGAGACATAGTGAGTGGGGCTCGGACTCTGGGGTTCGGGTAGAGCGGGATCTGCCTGGGCCCACAGAGAATGCGCGCAAAGCGCAACAGAAACCAGAAGGCAAGCGCGCATCATCGGAGCATCAGGAAACAGTGACGTTCAAGGAATAGAAAAAAAAGGGGGCTTACGCCCCCCGCCTTTCATTTAGCAAAGAAAAGCTAATAATCAATCACTGGTCTACTCATCGACCCAGGGGAGACACGACTTAACGCACGGGCCCCACTTTTCCTGGGCAGGAAGCTTCACTTCTGCCGGCCCAAACCGTGCCTTGTAGTTCATGGCATGGCAGGCAGAGATAAAATATCCAGGGTAGTAATGCGAAAGTCCGCGAGCCTTGCAGAGATCGATCTCTGCCAGAATGGAAAAGGTGCCGGGACTATAGCGGGAATAGTCCGGATCAAAGAAAAAATACACGGAGGAAAGGGCATCCCCCACTACATCGAAAATGCCAAGGCCCACCAGGCGATCTCCTGCATAGAGCCTCAATTCCTCCGTAGTCGCAAGAAAACTGCTTACAAAGAAATCGGAATATCTGCAAGGATCCATGTCGTCGCAGGATCCGTGCTGGCATGCCAGATACTTGCAGTAGAGCTGTTCCTTTTCTCTGGAATAAGAAGGCGGCCCGGTTTCCACTCTGAAAACAGACTGACCCTTCTTCCAGACTCTCTTCTGGCTTCGCGTGGGTGCAAACGTGGCCACAGGCAGGCGGAGGATCTTGCACTCCTGGCAGTTTGCGCAGTCCGGACGATATACGTGGAATCCGTGCCTTCTGTAGCCGCGGTCGAGCAATAGCCTGTAACCCGCGCCAAGGCCCGTCGCCTCAAGAAAGAGCAAATTCGATTCTTTCTCCGGCAAATAGGAGCATGCCCCCTTCAGGTGGCCTGCGTATAATTGTAATTCGAGATATTCCAGGGACTGGCTCATTTGGCTTTGACTGAGAGCTCTACTTTAGAAAATCAGACGAAATGAGACGAGTCTATAACTTTTCTCCAGGTCCGGCCGCTCTTCCGCTGCCAGTTCTGGAAACCATCCGCGATGAGCTGCTCGATTACCAGAATACAGGGATGTCCATCATGGAAATGTCCCACCGGGGTAAGGTTTTTGAGGGCTTGCTGGATGATATCAACCAGAGACTGCGCAAACTGGCATCCATCCCGGATCGCTTTGATATACTGTACATGACAGGCGGGGCATCTGCCCAGTTCGCTTTTGTTCCCATGAACCTCTCAGGCAAAGGCCGCAAAGCAGGCTACGTCAATACCGGAGTCTGGTCCGAAAAGGCAATCGAACAGGCCAATTTGCTCGGAATCCAGGTCTTTGACGCAGGGAGCTCCAAAGATAAGAACCACAGCTACATCCCCGAGGTAAAGACCACCTCAGGCCTGGATTACTTGCATGTGACCTCTAACAACACAATCTACGGAACCCAGTTCCAGAAGCTCCCCAGTCCTGGAGATACAAAGCTCGTCATAGACATGAGCTCTGACTTTCTATCTCGTCCCATTGACTGGTCTAACATCGGAATGGTATACGCTGGCGCGCAGAAGAATGCGGGTCCATCCGGAGTGACCATCGTTGTAGTGGATCGTGAATACTATGGAAGAGAGTCTGCAGAAACTCCAACTGTATTCCGCTACAGCACGTACGCGAAAAACAACAGCCTCTACAACACTCCTCCCACCTTTCAAATGTACGTGTTTGGTCTGGTGGTTTCCTGGATTGAAAAACAGGGCGGCCTGGAAGAGATGCACAGGTACAACCAGCACAAGGCTGAACTGATCTACAATGTAATGGACGAATTTCCTAAGTTCTACACAGGACATGCGGTGAAGAATGCCAGATCTCTCATGAACATTACGTTTAGACTTCCATCAGAAGACCTCGAAGGAAAGTTCTTGAAGGCAGCAGAAGAAAGAAAGCTCATGGGATTGAAAGGTCACCGCTCAGTAGGCGGACTGCGCGCTTCCACCTACAATGCAGTAGGCGAAGAAGCCTGCCAGGTTCTCTCCGTATTGATGCGTGAATTTGCAAGATCGAACGGAGGATAGGATGCTGTGGCTCAGACTTGGTGACAACGAACTCGTTCAACTGGATCACGTCGTTTCCATCAAGAAGCAAGAGCCACAGGCCATCGAACTAACTTTTCTCGAACCAAACGGGAAGCGCATCCTCACCTTCCCGGATCCAGCAGAACGCAACAGAGCGTTTGACAGGCTCCTTGAGAACCTGGTGAAGCTGAGGATGGCTCTGGAATAATCAGCCGCACTTTTTCTTTTGAAGAATTCGCGCTGCGAAAACGCTGCGGTTTCTCAGAAATAGGCGATCGCGATGCCAATGGCGTTCGATCCTGCGGGTATTGTGCCATTTGAAGTCAGGTTGCCCGTGGAAGTATTTACGGAGTACATGGACACATTGTTGGCAGATCCGTTTCCCGAATAAGCGAACTTTCCTGATGGATCTACCGCAATCGCTTGAGCACCAGTGCCCGCAGCAACCGTACTATTTGCCGTAAGAACTCCCGTGACGGTGTTGATCGTGTACATAGAAAGATTATTGGAAGTAAAGTTCGCAGCAAAAGCAAACTGCCCGCTTGAATGAGATGCAATTCCTATGGGGCCTGTTCCCGCAGCGATTGTACCATTGGCCGAGAGAACGCCTGAACCCGGGTTGATTGTGTACATGGACACATTGTTCGAAGCGTTGTTCGTAACATACGCAAACTTACCCGTCGGGTCTGCAACAACACCCATGGGCCCTGTCCCGGCACCGATCGTGCCGTTCGCGGACAGAACTCCGGTCACCGCATTGATTGTGTACATGGACACATTATTCGAAGTGTTGTTTGCCACATACGCAAACTTACCTGTTGGATCTACAGCAATGCCCAGACAACCTGTTCCCGCAGCGATCGTACCGTTTGGCGAAAGCATGCCAGTTGCCTGATTTACGGTGAACATGGAGACGTTGTTTGACGCGTTGTTGACTGCATAAATAAAATTGCCACCGGGATCCACTGCTAAGCCCTGAGTGCTCGAACCCGCGGCTATGGTTCCAATAGATGTGAGAGATCCAGTTGTCTGGTTGATGGAATACATCGATACGCTATTGGAGCCGTTATTGGCGGCATACACAAATCTTCCGCTCGGATCTACGACAATGTCTCGAGGCTGAGTACCCGCCGCGATAGTACCGTTTGCGGAAAGCACACCAGTCGTCTGATTGATCGTATACATCGATACGGTGGCAGATGAGAAGTTGGTCACATACACAAATCGCGGATACCGCGGCATCATCGCGCTTCCGATCATCGCGCCGAGCAGTAGATATGCGCCGTTCACATCTCTATTGCTTATGGGGAAAGAGCCCGTACACGAGAAAGCGAAAATTAGAGACGTTTGAGCCACCGCTGCATATGCCCTTGCGGCGGAACCTGAGAGCCGGACTATGCGCTTTGAGATCGATCTTCCCGACAAGCAACGCATACTTCATTCTCGCGTGTTTTTCGGGTCAGGTCAACAAGAAAAGGTTGATTGCGCAGCACGGAAACATCTCAACGCCCCAATCCGGTTCAAGGGCACGTTGAAATTGAGACCACGCACGGAAAGAGAGGCATTCTTTCAGGTGCGCAGGATTTTCGTGCGAATTTTCGCGCGCATTCCCATGTGAAGAATTTCGCACCGCGAAATTCTCTCAATCGCCGGCGCCACATCAGTCCTTTGGTTTGCCCAGGAAGTAATCCACGGACAACCTTCCCCCACCGTAAAACACAAACATCACAAGCAAAATCAGCACGAGGGAAGTGAATTCGAAATTCGAGGAAGCGGACAGAATCCCATCATGGTTGAAAACCACATAGCAGGCACCCAGCAAAATCGGCACTTGAAAGGCAGCGACGATCCTGGTCAGAAGACCGATGATCACAAACAGACCACCGATCAGGTGAGCCAGAACAATGTAGTGAGCGAAAATTCCACCCAGCCACAAAGAGCTTTGCAGGCCAATGAGAGCGAGCAAAGAATTCATGTCACGAATGAAGTAAAAACCCTTGAGAATCAAAACTACTCCGAGGTACATACGGAGCATTTCGATTCCCCAGTCTTTGTGATCTTCCAGCCAGAGCAGCGCATTTTTCATACAGCCTCCCGGTGCCGGGGGCGCAATGCAGCAGAGCCTCAGGTGCATCCGCAAAACCAGGCACCCTGAACGCCCTCAGTATAACTCGACCCTAAAAGGAGGCAAGATTAAATTATGAATTTTAAGATCACTAGTAAGGCGCTTCGTCCAGGCCAAAAAACTGCGATAGCTGATTGCGCGCGTCCATGTAACCCTCATGAATGAGAGTGTCCGCCTGACGGGCCGAGAAATTCAAAATAGAATAAAATCCAAGCATTTGCCCTGGAGCAACCGTTGCAATGCGAGTGTCCCCCAGAGTGAGAGTTCTACGAATCAATTTGCGTATTACGCTCTGCTGCGATCTTTGTTTGTACTCGTAGGCGAGATGGGACATGAATGCTTCATAGGATCCAATCAAAGACATCTCAAAAACACGCTCCAGGGCCTGGCGTCTGGTTGCGGGAGGAGACAGCCTGGCTCCACCGACAGGAGAAAGCAGAACCACAATGATTTCTTTGCATCCGCGTTCGAGCGCAGGAAGAAGCGGAGTATTTGCCATGATTCCACCATCCCAGTAAGGCTCTCCGTCTATATACTGCCACGGAAAGAGAATGGGGATGGCACTGGACGCCATCACATGTTCAATATCAATCACTCTTTGAGAGAAGAATTTCAACTGCGATTTTAGAATGTTCGTTGCTGTGATGATGATTTCGTATTCGCTGTGACGCAATTTGGTTACGTCCAGCTTATCCAGGAGCAAATTCTTCAGTGGTTCTGTGTCCATGAGTGGAGCATAACCTCTCCTGGTGAGAACATGAACCAGCTGTCTCCACAGACTCAATCGATAGATTCTTCCGCGTTCGATTGTTTTCCATAGATTGATCAACTCTTCTAGATTCAATCCGCATGCAATGGCTGCCGTATTGACAGATCCAACCGAAGTCCCGCAAATGAGGTCCGGCTTCCAGTCCAGTTCCTGAAGGTACTTCCACACGCCTACCTGATAGGCGCCGCGAGCCCCACCACCCGATAGAATCAAAGCGCGATTGAATTTTCTACGACGAGCCATCAGTTTGGATGGCCTTCATCCACTGCGCGAATGATCACATGCTGCTGCGATTCGGAAGTGATGAACTGACCAGGATTTACGTTGAAGGCAACATACACCAGATAGGGTCCTGTTTTGACGACGAACATGAATTTGTCCGGGCGCAAGCCAGGAATTTCCTTCATCATCCCTCTTACAAACGGAGACTGCGCGGAGATCTCTTCAAACTGAAAACTCTCCACAGTCAGCTTCTCCGCATACGATTGCCCATGATCTGGATCTTCTCGCGGGATTACCTTCTTGAGCATGCTGAGCAAATTCTTCTTCAATGTCTCAAGACGCTTCTTCTTCTCGTTGGGGAGGCTATCCAGATACGCATTGTAATACTCTTTGTCCAGGCCGCGAATTTCCTGGGCGCCCACAGGAAGAGAAAGAAGCATGAAGAGCAGGAAGAATCGCTTCATCGGTGGAGAATCCAACGCTCGCCCTTCCCTGCAATCTACTTTTTTATCTGATCCACGGCGGCTCGAATGTCTGCCTGCATATCAGAAGAGCCCAGAAATATGATCCGATAGCGCTTGCTTCCGAGGACTGCGAAACCGGCAAAACACTGACCGGCCGCAGTAGTCCTCCCGGTTTTTCCAAAAATGCGAAAGCCTCTATACTCCCGAAGATCCAGGGTGGACAGAAGGCTGATCGTGCGGCCCTGCTTTTCCTGGATCACAGGATGCACACTCTCGAGCACTTTCATCAAATCAGGGTTTCGAATGAAGTCGTCCATCATGCGAGATATATCGTCCACGGATGAAATAGAAGCAGGAGAAAGGCCATGGCTGTCCGCAAACCTGGTTTGTTTCCAGCCGCGACGAGCCCCAAATTCGCCTAACCTGCGAACGAATTCTGATTCCGAACCCGCCAGTTCTTTAGCAACAGATCTGGATGCAGCGTTCGTTGAGCTTATGAGCATCGCAGATAGCATGTCGCGCAGAGTGTATTGTTCCTGCAAACGAAGCGGGGCACTTCTGTCATCTGGTCCGCGACTTCGCACTGTTTCGCTTAGGCGGATCCAGCGATCGAGAGGGGATAGACTCACAGCGAAAAGAGCAGAGCCGATTTTGGTGAGGCTCGCCATGGGCCTGACGATTGCAGTGTTCTCCGAGACGAAGACCCGGCCACCCTCCTCTGCAACAAGAAGCGAAGCCGGATGCGAAAACGCGGCCGTCTGAAAAAACAGAATTGAGAAAGTAAGAGTTACGAAATACCGAATCAAAAACGAGCGGGCTTCCCGAACTGATATTTCTTCTTCACCATGGCTCCACCTTCAAGCTCCAGCCATTCTCCATCTTTCTTATCCATCATGTATGGACCTTCTCCGATTTTCTTTCCTGATTCGTCGTATAACGTCCATTTCCCATCACGGCGATTGCTGGTATAATTCCCTTCTCCTGATTTCTGCCCGTTTGGATAGTACTCTGTCCAGATTCCATCTTTGATGGGGCTAGTAAGTTCCACTGCATCTTTGTCCTGGCTGAACTTGAACATGCCCATCGAAAGAGGACCCTGCGCGGATTTTTTGCCGTCTTTCCAGAAGATGGCGGTCTTTGGCAGAAAGTCACTTCCTGCAAATTCAAGTTGATATAAGATCGAACCGTCCTTTCCGTAAAACGTCCACAGGCCCTTCCGATCCCCAGTGCGAGGACCCATCCCCAGCTTTTCACCGCTACGATAGAATTCGTGCCATGTTCCTGTTTCCAGACCTGTGGCCGGATCAAAATCCCCTTCGGTTGATTTCTCTCCATTTGAATGATAGTACACCCAGTGACCTGTGCGCTTCGCGCATCTGTCAAAGTCCTGCTTGCTTGCACCGGGCTTCAGCGCTGCCTTGCAGCCAAGATCGGCACGGAAATCTCCCTGCGAACTCACCTTGCCTTCGCTGTTCAGGAATTTACCAGGACCATCGCGCAAGCCCTGAACATAGCTTCCCTCAAATTCGATAAATGGCTCTTTGATGTTTCCCTTGCATTCCACCCAGCGACCTGTTTTCAAATCGTTTTCAAAATCGCCTTCTGATTCACATCCCTTCGTCGCATCCGCTTTGATCTTCCAGTGCCCGGTTTTCTTATCCGCAGAGTTCTGACCCGTGTAACGAATGGACCCGTCCGGAAAATATCCTGTCTCAGGACCTTCTTTTAGACCTGCCACATATTCTTCACGTCTGGAGAGAACGCTATCTACGAAGTATTCCCACTTCCCAATTCTCTTGAGCTTCGAAAGTCCTTTGTCATCCAGCTTTGAGGCCGCCTCACAGGTCATTGGCTTTGGATCTACCTGACCTCTTTCCCCGGGTTTTCCTTTTGAATCTACCCGTGTTAAAACCGCCGCACCTCCGCTGCAGGAAAGGGACAGCTTGCGATCTGCCTGCTTCTGCGGTTGCTGCTGTTCATCGGGTGTACTCGCGCAATAGGACAAAGTAAGAATGGAAACAACGAATAAGGCTCTATACATTAGAAATCTCCGGATTTTGAAACGTTATACGACATTCAGGCAAAAGTATCCACGGCCTGGCCGCGATCCTGGTCCCGCACATCTGTGCGGGGAGAAGAAATAGAATCCTCTGTTCTCTGCGCAGGCTCTGTCCTCACAGGCAAAGCCCGCACATCCCCTCTGTCAGGAGGAGCTGTGTCTGAGTAAAGCACCTGGCGTGACCCGACAGCCATGTAGGACATGTTAAGATTCTTAAGCCCCCCGGCCGAAAGGTCAAGTCTTTCCCGATTAACGATTGCACTCCAGACCGGCCCGCGCACCTTCTTCGCAATGAGCAGACTCTTCCCGGGACTCAAAGTCCTCAGCTCCATGCGCCTGCGCATTGGACTATTGTATCTGGCTCTATCGGTTGTAAACATTGTCATTTTAACTGCCATGATCTTTGAAAACCAGCTGGATATGCTGCGTTTGAATTTCAGGCTTCAGTCAGATCGAATTGCGGGTACCGTGCTTACAAGATTGGAAGAACTCGATCCATCTAGAATCGACGACTTAAATACACTCGATCGCGTGCTCAATGAAAACCATATCATATCGTATGTGATCTTTACAGAACGCGGAGATAAACTTTTCGAAAAAGCAAAGGAAGCTTCCGTGCTTCCAGCGACAGGCCAGATAGAAGAACCGGTGCGAAGAAGCGTGCTACAATTGCGACCCACTGCACTCATACGACAGAGATACACAATCGAACTCAATGAATCAGACTACTCAGCACAATACACGATGAGCCTTCCTGGCGGAAGATTTGAGCAACCTGGATACATCCATGCAATCATGCGCATCGCGGACTTTGAAGCAAGGTACAGACTTCTCTACAGACAGGCCGCCCTCGCGGCAGGGCTGGTTTTTCTCGCGCACTTGATCTTCGCACTGATCGCCATTCGAATCTTCTTTCGCAGGATCGGGCTACTTGCGCATGCAAGCGAACATCTGGCTGAAGGGAATCTGGCCGCGCGCGCATCCTGGACCATGAACAGAATGGACGAAGTAGATTTGCTCGGCACCACGTTCAACCACATGGCGCAGAAAATTCAGTCAACAGTCGACGCTCTCTCCGGGCTCAACACTGAAATACAAAACGAACTCACCATTGGCAAAGAAGTGCAGGAACAGTTTCTTCCGGATGCAAAGAGTCTTGCCAAATGGAATGCGGCCGCTATTTCCAGGCCCCTTCGTGAAGTCAGCGGAGATGTGTACACGTTCTTTCAGGCGGGTGGACAAGATGGGGTATTTTTTGCGGACGCCTCCGGGCATGGAGTATCTGCGGCTCTCATCACAAGTCTGGCGCTTTTGAGTCTCGAAAGAATCCAGGAAACCGCCTATTCCGCGGAAGAAATGGCACTGCAAATGAACGCTGCCATCATCAACCACTTAAAAACGTCGATGTTTTACATGACGGGGGTCTTCGCACTGTTCGACGGAGATCGCATTCACTATGTAAACGGAGGCCATCCTGCGCCCATATTGATTCGCAAAAACGGGGACATCGAGATTCTAGATCCAACCGGACCGCCCCTCGGAATCAAGCGAGACGTATCTTTTGAAGCTGGATCCATAGAGGCGTCGAGTGGTGATAGACTGTTCCTTTACTCAGACGGACTCATCGAAAGCCCTTCCCCGGAAGGCACTGTGCTCGACATCGAAGATGTGGTAAACATTCTCATGGATCATCCAGACCCGACAGAAGCAGTCAATCAGATCATGGTAGCTCTCGATGCGCTCCTTCCAGTCGTAAGAGACGACATTAGCATCCTGTATCTGGGAGTGCCATGAAGCGCGGCGGGATTGTTCTCTTGTTCGTTTCGCTCGCGTTGATCTGGGGTCTCGTTTTTACTTCTGTCTGGAAAGTGACTGGATTTCTGCTTCGCCTGGACGTTAGGCGACAACAATTGCTGAACTACGAACTTTCCTCTCGCTTGCTCGCAGAAAAGGTACGCTCTACCGAGGAAGACTTTGATCGTGAAGTAGAAGGGCATGTGCTGGAAACAACGGTGCTAAATTTCGCCAGCCTTGGAAGCTCTCCTGGTCTATGGGAGACGGGCGGAATTGCACTGGTCAACGGAGTACGCCTTGTCTCAGGCAAAGGAATTCTCCATGTGTCAGATGATGAATCCACTCTCCGACTCCTCCAGTACGCTTTTGCGCTCGAAAGAACAAAAAAGCTAAAGGAAGCAGAGGCAGTATTTGAAACCATCCGCCCTTCCCTCAAAGATGAGAATCTCGCCTTTGCGTTGTTACACGGTGGTTACTGCAAATTTCTGCTTGGAGAGGACGACAAAGCACGAGATTCTTTAACAAAAGTAGTAGAGCAATACCCCGGAACTCATTTCGCGGCATCTGCACGAACTCTACTCGCCCTTCTCAATACAAAGAGAGAAGACGGAGAATCAGCTGCGGACAGCGCGTATCGCCTGGGGCGCTATGCAATGGCTGCTCGAGAGTACAGTTCCATGAAATCACTTACAGACAGGCAGCAATTCAAGCTGGCCCGGTCCCTCGAAGAGACGGGAAAGATGCCGGCGGCGGTAGAACTCTATCGAAAGCTTGCTTCGGGCGCAGATCCGGTGCGAAAAGATTCCATAAGGAGACTGCTGATTCTGGGAACATTCCTGGGCGGAGGAGAACCCGTTCGCAGCTTTGCGACAGAGAAAGCGAAGGAAAACAGTGACCCCGCTTTGCAGAAGATAGAAGAAGCTCGCACACTGGCAGAAGCTCCCAAATTCCTTGGGCGGAAGAATGTGACTCCGGAAGGAATTGTAGCGGAGCTCAAGCGAGAAAACCCTGCCATTCGAATTCCAGAGGAAGAAGCGAGAGAAGAACCGCCAAAAGTGGAAAGCAAAGAACCTCCGGCAGAAAAACGAGCACAAATCGCAAAACCGGCACCTGCCGCACCCACTCCCATTTTCAGAATTCCTCTCATTGTGCGATTGAGCGACGGACGCGCGATCTCATGCAATCAGGTGCGCATCCATGGTTCGAGCGCCAGGCTGATTCGACAATCGGCTACTGTGGAAACAGAAGTACGATCCATCCTCAGCATTGAATCTACCGACGGATATCTAACGGTAAATGATTCGGGGATTGGTACAAGAAGAATTGATCAAGAAGAGAACTTCTTCATTGTTTCCGGCGCGCGGCGAGCATACATTCCAACTTCCTCGCTGCAAATTGTAGAAGCCAGGTAACTTATTCCATTTCTCCGCTCAGTATTTCTTCGCGCACAATGACCATGCTAAAAAACAATCGATCGAGCAGCTTGTTGAATCCGGCGATTTCCTCTGCAGTCAAAACACCATCCAGGGAAATCTGTCCAAAATACTTGATGATGGCTGGCAGGCGTTCCTTTGCCATTCTCTCAAGCCAGATAGAGAACTGATTGTTTTTCAAGTTGCGATTGGCACCAAGAGTGCCTGTTGCCTTCCATCGATCCAGATCTATCTGAAACTGGGCGCGGCGTCCGAGCTCAGGCGCGGACATGGCATACGTTTCATCCGTTTCCACCTTCGTGCGCATGACAATGACAAGATCAATGCAATCATCAATGAGATCGCGCAGAGTAAAACGTTCATTTCCCATCATCTTGCTGTCGTCATGAAGAGCCATTCCGTAGCTTTTCTGAATCAAGATAAATTTCTGGACCAGCTCCTTGAGCACTTCCGGGATCTTCACAACAGACCTGCATTCCTGCAAAGTATACGGAAGCTTCCCCTGAGCGTTTAGATTGCCTTCTACATCAATGTCCAGTTCCGTAAAAGACATCAACGCACCGCCGCCGGCGCCATTTCATACGCATTCACAGCATCGAGTGCGGCACTCTTATAAACGCCGCTTAACGTTGGATAGTTGAATATATGATGGAAAAAATAATCCACAGTTGCCCCCAGATGAACTGCGGTCTGCCCGAGGCTCAAGAGCTCTGTCGCACGGTCCGAAACCATATGCACTGCCAGAAGCCTCTTCGTTGGCCGATCAAAAATCAATTTCAAAAGACCCCTGCTCTCCCCGGTCATGAGAGCACGCGTATTCTCGCTGAAGTCTGATTTGCCGACTCCATAATCTACACCGGCTTTTTTCAATTCCTCTTCTGTGGCACCAATGAATGCTACTTCCGGAATCGTCCAGATGGCAACGGGCATTTGCGAACGAGCAAACCTTGGACTTTCTCCCAAAAACAGGTATCTGGAAACATACATTCCCTGATGCATGCTGGTGCTCGAAAGAGCAGGATGACCGATGATGTCGCCGCCCGCGAAAATAGAAGGAACTTCTGTCTGGTAAACGTCGCTCACCTTAATGGTTCCTCGAGAAGAAGCTGTGATACCAACAGATTCAAGACCCAGGCCTTCCGTATTTCCCTGTCTACCTTTGGAAACCAGCACCTGATCCACCACGAATTCCACATCTTTCTTTGTGCGAATCTTTACGCCGTCTTCCGTGCGACGAAACTCAGCTACATCGTCGTGAGTGTGGATTTGCATTCCAATTCTCGAAAGAGAATCACTCAGTGTTCGCGCAATGTCCCTGTCTGCCCAGTGTAGAATGGATTCTGCTGGATCGATCAGATGAACTTCCACTCCAAGGTTTGCAAAAATACTTGCATATTCACAACCAATGATGCCGGCCCCGAGTACTGCAAGACGACGCGGCAATTTCCGCAGAGTCAGCACTCCGTCTGAATCATAAATCACCTGATCTTCAAATGGAATTCCAGCAGGGCGATTCGGACGTGAGCCAGGAGATAAAAATATGTATTCTGATTCGAGAGAAGTTTTCTCTCCATATGGTCCGGTCACTTCTACGGTGTGCGGCCCCGTCAGGCGACCACGACCGCGCAAAACATGAACCAGATTTCTGGCAGCCTGATCCTCTGCCAGGTCCTCTTCTTTGTGGAGAATGACACGATTTCTGGCCAGAAGGTCCAGCATCGTGATCTTATCAGGAACTTCCAGGGAAAGGCCGCGGCCCGCTTCCAGGCGAAGCCTCCGAAGAAACCTGCTGGTTTCCTGCAGCATCTTGGAAGGCACCGTGCCGGTGTGAACCGAGGCACCTCCCAGGCGCTCATTTGCATCAATCAAAGCGGCGCGTTTGCCGCACTTGGCTGCCTGAATGGCGGCCTTCTGCCCCGCAGGTCCGCCGCCAATACAAACCAGGTCAAAACGATCCATTATTTGCAGTCGTACTGAGTGTAGCCAGTGCCCTCCACCATATTCTTTTGCTTTCCACCGTTGTCGCAAACGCAAGTTTTTTCACGATTGAATCCGCCAGCAGCAAAGAGCTCTTCGCATTCTTTACGAGGCATGTCTTTGATACAAACATAGCGAGAACGGGCGGGCCAGTAGTAGTTGCAGTCCACGACATCTCCCTTGCTGGTTGTCTGAGACGATTGACTTTTGCAGAGTGGCAGAAGGAATGACATTGCAATGAACACGGCAATACTGATTTTTTTCATGAGTGTATGATGAAAGCCTTCTGGTTCAGCCTACAATTCTTTTTTTTACTGGCCGCGTGTAAGGCGTACGGACCGCCCTTCGCCGGGATCGCCGCTGGAGACAGAATCCCGGATTCGATTGCCGCCACCACGTACGCGATTTCGATCCCGCAAACGTTTTATCGCATTTCTCAGAAGGCTGAACTGACCTTTGAACGATCTGGCCCAACCTGGACCTACTTCGATCTTCGCATTGTGGGGCAAAATCCGATCGCCTCCATCAGAGTTCATTCCTACGAAGGCAAAGCATTCATGACGGACGGGGTACTCGAACTTCGCACGGAGAAATGCTACGAACGCGGGAAAAAAGACTGGGAAGATAGACTCACTCCCCTCGATGGCTGGGATTGCGAACACCTCTGGTTCCAGCTAGTGGAGCTGGCACCAGGATCCGGAATTTTTCAAAGCGCGCGATCCGATCGCACTCAATACTCAGATTGGATTGGAAGCATAACAGCAGTTCCACTTTCGCGGGCCACTTTTTCCGGCCAGATATTGACCACTCTCCCCGACCAGAGCGTGATCGTTTATGGGAAAAATGCAGGGAGACTTCTGCGCGATGGTATGACCCTGGAAGCAAGAGAAGTGGATTTGCTTCCGCTCGGAAGACCGGCGAAAAAGGATCAGACTACCGGAACCCTTAAGGTAATCTCAAGACCCGGCGACTTCATTGTAGCGCAATGGGAAGGGACACCTGCCCCGGCCAATGCAGCTTTCAGCTTTGCTCCGCGGCCGGCAAAGAGCATGTTCGACTAACAATCGTTATGCGATCTACTTCTTTTCGCCCGTTTTTCGAACCAGATCCATGACGGCCGTATCGTTCAATAGTTCCGAGTGCACTTTGTCGATGTAGAGCGTTTCTGCTTTCAAACCTGGTGGAAACGCATCCACTTCACGCACTCTCCCGTCTCCTGGTTCGCGCGGTCTCGATTCAAAATCATAGCCGCGCACACTCTTAGGACCATTTCTCTCGACTGTGGCCAGAGTGGGCGTAGATTTAGAGAGAACCACATACACGGGAATATTTTTGGACACAGGCAAACTGGCCAGGCGACGAAACTCTTTGCCTCTCTTCAAGCACATCCGGAGGTGAGCTGCCTGTGAAGGGCTCACGAGTTCGAGCGAAAAAAGCCCGAGCTTATACTTTGCCCAGTCATCCGCATTGTAGAGATTGATCGGAAGCTCTTTTCCGGATTCGTAAATCCGCGATGAGCCTTCCTGGAACAGGGTATACACAGAAGGAAAGGTAAAGTACACTTCCGGAGATAAGATGCGCTCATTTCTGCCGACCGGTTCTCCCGCATGCATGTCCGGTAGAAATCCAAGGCCCCCCGAAAAAGGAACTCCAGCGAAAACGACGGAATGAAACAACTCAGGATTTTCTGCGAGTGCCGCCCTTGTGATGAGACCACCCATGCTATGAGCTACCACCTGCACCTTCGCATTCCGATTCTTTTCACTCACCTCTTTTAAGAAAGCAGTGAAAAGCCGTAGGTTTTCTATGTTGTCGCGTCGCCAGTCGTAGGCGAACGTATAAAACGGACGATCGAGCTTATCTGCACCTTTGATAAAAGGACCGTAGACTTTTTCACCGATCAGGAAAGGAACCACATACACTTCTTTGAGTATACCCGTGGCCCGGAGGCCGTCTCTCTTCTGCTCTTCTCCTTTCCATTCAGTCGGCAAAGAAAGACGATAGTGCTTCCACCCCATCGCCTCACGACCGCTTAACCAGGCTGTTTGGCCCTCCGCGTCCTCTAGAAGAGAACCCTTGATCCCATGAATCAACACAAGAGGCACAGGATCCTCCACTGGTTTTGCACAATATAGAACAGCTAAAAGTAAGGGAAGCCACGGCTTCATGCGGTAATCTGGTTGTCTCAGGTTCCCGATTCAAGTCCTTTTCGACAAAAAGGATTGACCCTTCCGCGCCGCCGGACCATCCTCTGGCGTGCGAATTGGATTGATCCTGGCAATCGTCCTCCTGAATTCTTGCGGTGCTCCGCCTGGAATGCGAAGCCTCAATTCCACTCAGATCAACTGGGAAGCAAAACCAGGAATCGCACAGCCAGAAGACGAAGGCTTTCGCCCGGTTGACGTTCCGGGCAATGCAGCCAGTGGCTCCAAAGAAATCACATATCGACTCAAATTCGACATGCAGCCTGGGATGGATTCCTATGGCATCCGCCTGGGAGAAATCTCAGACCGCGACAGGACCTATCTCAACGGGACCTTAATCGGTAGCACCGGAGATTGGAATTCCGACAGGCCACAGGCATACGATCGCACACGTCTCTACACCATCCCTTCCGGTGTACTGAAAAGCGGCCAGAACATACTCCTTGTGCAAGTGCACGGATATTTCGACTACGAGCTCGGTATCTATAGAGACAGAGTGGAAATCGGACCCATGGCTTCCCTCCTTCGAGAGTATTACCTGGACAATGCAGGCCAGGCTCTATCCATCATGGTTTATGTGACGATCGCCGCGTATTTTCTCCTCTTCTTCTTCAGAAGGCGCCAGGATAGAGAAAATCTTTATTTCGCATTGTTTCTTTTATCTTTCATTCTTTACAGTTTCTTTCGCACACAATTCAAATACGAATTCGGCTGGCCTCTTTTTATCACAAAAAGAATCCAGTTTTTAACGTTATTCGCCTCTGTTCCGCTCTTCTTCCTCTTTATCACGTCCTATTTCCCTCTTCCGGAAAAGCCCTGGGCCACATGGTTTAATAGAATCGCCTGGCTGGTCATGCTCATTCCCGCAGGCGCAGCAGTCATGGTTCTCGCATCGCCCTCAGGCATAGTCTGGCAAGCCACTCTAGATTACGTACAGCCAACGTGGATTTTCTTCATACTTGGAATCCTCTTCGTTGTCCTCAGGGAAACCTTCATTCATAAAGACAAAGACGCTATGATCATGATCGGCGCGATTCTGATTCTAGTGGCAGCACTCGTAGTTGACACCCTCGCCGGGCGCGGCCGCATCAACTTACCCACTCTGCTCACTCACGCTTTCACGTTATTCGTCATTGCTATTGCACTGGTTCTTGCAAACCGATTTGTTCGCCTCCACGACGAAACAGAAGAACTCAACGCAAATCTGGCAAGCCTCAACCGGGCAGCACAAAGATTTGTTCCTTTTGAATTCCTGAACATCCTGGAAAAGAGAAGCCTCCTGGAAGTAAACCTGGGGGACCAGGTGCAAAGAGAAATGACTGTGGTTTTCTCTGACATTCGCGGGTTCACGACTCTCTCAGAGAAGATGACCCCCAAGGAGAACTTTGATTTCATCAACTCGTATCTGCGCCGCGTAGGCCCCAGCGTGCGCGAACATGGCGGTTTCATAGATAAGTACATTGGTGACGCCATCATGGCACTTTTCCCGGTCAGCCCGGGAGAAGCCGTAAAGAGCTGCATACAGATGCTCGGCACTGTAGACCGCTGGAACGAAAAGCGAGTCGAATTTAAGTATGAAGCGGTGCACGTTGGATTCGGGATCCATACCGGAAGACTGATGCTCGGCACCATCGGCGAAAACGAACGTATGGAAGGAACAGTGATTTCCGACGATGTGAATCTCGCATCGCGCATTGAGAGCCTCACCAAGATGTACGGGGCGGAAATTCTAATCAGCGGTGCGGTGCTCGACCGAATCGAAAAATCAGAATACAAAGTTCGCTTCGCAGATCGCGTGCGAGTGAAAGGAAAATTAGAACCTGTTTCTCTCTATGAAGTTGTGGCGGACAAACCGCGCAATTCCGTCAGAATTTCGCAGATTCCAGCCTTTGAAAATGCTGTTTCCCTGTATCAGAAGGGGGATCTCTCTGCGGCGCGAAAGCAATTCATCGAACTCTACAAAGAAAATACGGAAGATCGCGCAGTGCGACTCTACGTCAGGAGAATCGACGAATTCTTGAAGAATGGACTGCCCGAAAACTGGGATGGCGTAGAAACACTGACCAGCAAGTAATTTAGAAGTTCATTCTGGACTGCCCGCCGTCCACATTGAGCGTCGCGCCCACAACCCAGGAAGCCTTGCTCGACGCAAGGAATACGGCAACACTGGCCACCTCTTCGACTGTTCCAAATCTTCCCGCAGGAATTTCGCGTTCTACAAACTCTCGCATTTTCTCCGGGTTTTCGTTGATCCTTTTTTGCCAGTTCCCGGTAGGATGAAGGATGGAGCCAGGCGCAATCCCAACCACCCGGATTCCCTTTCGGATCATTTCATCTGCAAACGATTTTGTAAAACTAATGGCAGCCGCTTTCGCGGCATTGTATGTCGCGCGACCGCCCGATTCTCTACCTGAAATGGATGTGATATTCAAGATCACTCCTTTCTCCATGCGGGCAGCTACCTGTTTGGATAAATCCACGAGCGAAAGAAAGTTCAGCTGCAGCGCTTCCTCATAAAGGGAAAGATCCGTATTCATAGCAGTCGATCCATTCGATCCGCCTGCATTGTTTACCAGTACGTCTATGCGACCGAAATCGCCCAGAACGGATTCCACAAGATTCTTGCGCGAAGGAGCACTGGTCACATCGCACTGGTAACCGGAAAGCGCATAACGTTCCCGGCACTGATCCAGGCCTTCCTGCGACCTGGCGCAGATACAAACTTTTGCGCCTTCCGCCTGAAACGCCTGAGCGATGGCCAGTCCAATCCCCTTTGTGCCCCCGGTCACAAGGACAACGGAATCCTTAAGCCCGGTATCCATTAGTCACCGTAGACGATCGATTTTACTTCATCAAAGACTATCTGCAGCTCCGCACTTGTAAGTGGTCTTTCGGGCGCAAATGTTGCGAATACATTGCTAAAATACGCTTCCTGCTCCACAAGCGAACAACTGTGGTGGGTCATTACCTGGACGACTTGCTTCTCACGATCTCTAGAGCAGGCCACTGTAAACAAATCAGGCTTATCAAACGAATGTTGAATCAAAAAGCAGCAGACCACATCCTGATATCCGAGTCTATCGATCTGGTCTTTGATCTCTTGAAAAGAAAGCTGATCACGCACTCCCTCAGGATTCCTATAGTTGATCAGTATGCGTTTGAAGTAGTGCACCTTTTTTCCATCACGATTGATCTCAACGCCGTTGATGATCCGCCTTTCATCTGTTAGTTGCTTCATGATGAATTCGCCCCGACCACGCGGGGATTCGAAGTCAAAAAACTCGGAAGTCACGTCTCCTTTGAGAGCATTCGCTTCCGCATCCTGGAGTGTGTATTTTTCAGAATCAGGAATCTCATGCTTAAAAGCACAAACGAGGGCCGGGTTTTCACCTTCATTTCTTGCGTCCAGGCGGACCTGAACCCATCGACCGGATCCGTGTTCGAGAATATTTTGCACTGCTTCCGTTACGAGGAGACGAATATTGTCCGCATCGAGACCAAGCAGGATAGCCATTCTCCTGGCCTGCTCTTTGATCTCATACATTGTGCCGTGCTTTTCATTGATGCGCTTCCCAAGTTCATTGCGCTCTACTTCTGTGCGATCAATCACAGCTTCGTAGACTAGATTCTTGATGGAACTCTTCAGATAGGGCGATTCCCCGAACGCAGCAATCTCTGCGCGAAGCGCTTTGACTTCTTTCTCGAGATCTTTTGTGTCTCCGGTCAAAGCGTTCCCCCTTCCAGAACATCCGGCGAAGCCCGCCATTTGTCAAAGTATTTTTCCAGCGCGAGCCCTAGACCTCCAGGTCCTCAGCTACAGGCGAAGATGCTGTCTTCGGAGCCTTTTGTTCATGCGTTTTAAGAGCTTTCTCAAATTTTCTATACGGGTCTTCTCGGTCGAGAGCGGGGATTTCCTTTTCTTTGCGACTCAGAAATCGGGTGAGTTTACGGATGCGCTCGTGCATGGTGCGAGACTCATCCGACTGCATGCCTTCGGGGTATTTGGCCATGATGCGATCTAACGCTCGCCGCAGGCGGGCAGCGCGAACGCGCCATTCATGATTCATTGGATAGACAAGAATATCGTCCGGTGAGTCTTTGCCATCGCGCACAATCTGGAAACGATCACGCGTGAGTGCCTCACGAAAAGAGGATGGATCGAGATCTTTGATCGAAGCTTGCACTTCCGCTACCGAAGGTATCCACAAATCAGTATGATACGCTCGGTCGAGCGCGTCCACGATTTGGTTTGCAGCAGACATTTCTTGAATCCGCGTCATCATCTGTCGCTTTTCTGTTTCCCTGGCCTGCGATAGCTCTGCGGATTTCTGCTGGTTCGAACCAGCTAGATATTTCTGCTCAATCGATATTGCGCCTTTGGCAATTTGAAAGGATTTGTCCTGAAACCAGTTCAAGCCCAACCAGATAAAAATGCGATAATACCAGGGTATATAATCAATGTACGCAATGCGCAGAAGCTTTCCATAGCTTCGCACAAACAACTCATCGTGAAATAGCTGGCTGAAATTTGTCTCGTACCGGTCCAGCAGAGACTTCATTGCGAGAATCTTCCAGTGTTCGCCCACAGGCAGGTCTGTCATTCCTTCTACAAACACTTTGAAAACTTCTGGATCTTTGCGCACAAAAACGTGCAGAGTACTGCCTGCCTTTTCCCAGGTATGATGCAATATTTCCTTATCTTCCGTGATTCTCTTCCACACTTCCTTTGGAAAAGACAGAGCATCCTTTTCTTCCAAAAACAAAATCAAATCGCTCCAGTGATTGGATTCTTTCTTGAGGCGCTCTTTGAATGAATGGTGCTGCGAAGCCACTTCCGCTTTCCACTGGTCCGCATACTTCTGGCGAGAGAATGGCTCTACTAGAAGAAGCGTTTCGACTGCGAGAGATCCCGGGTATCGCACACCACCCTTTCGATTTGGATCACTCAGAATTGTCTTCTTGATCAAGGCGCCACGTCTGGAGAGGAACTCGGCGGAGCGCGGGACGTTTTCATTTAGATAGTAGGCCGCTTCCTCAAGCTGAACCTGCTCCAGCTCAGATTTGAGCGATCCGCGACCCTTATACTTTGGGATCACTTTAGATAGAAGAAAATCCCCTGCAGACTCTACGCGGTCCAGAATTTCGCGGTCTCGCAAGGGCATGAATCCATAGTCAATTACCTGCACGAGTTTTTGCTTTTTGTTCAATTGCTCCTGGATGTCTCCGAGAGTGGCCTGAATCATTTCAGGAGCGGGCACAACATCAAAAGTGGACGCATGCACTCCGGAGAAAAGATCCAGGATGCTTGCCGGAAGATCCGAAGGCTGCGGCACTTGCTCCATTTCCAGATCCTTCTCCAGATCTTCCCAGATTGCATCTGCACCAATGGGAGGCAGAGTATCGATGTAAGATTCCAGGGCGCGCGATGATTGAACAATTCCCTCCTGGTAAAGCTGGCCTACGGACTGCTTCTCTTCCGGCGGTATCGTGACAAAACAAGGGCGAAACGATGGCTTTGGAACTCCTGGCTCAAAGAGAAATACGAAGATCTGCGTGACCAATCGTTCTTGCAGAAGACGAGTCAGAACTGTAACCAGATCCTTCTTTGTCAGATGAAGCACTTCTGGAACGTTCACACCCAGATGGTATAAAGTGTTGTGCCTCACTCCGTCTACTGTGGAGTTCGATTTGATTGTTTTGTAAATGGCATGGTGTACCTTATCATTGAGGTTTGCACCACGCGCCAGGGCCTCCTGTTCTTTCAGGAGATCAAGAAAGGCGTAACGATCCGCCATGCTACTCCGGAGGATTCCTCAGAGATTCTTCCAGGGCAGGTACAATGTGCGCCATCGTTTCTTCTACAGAATCCACCATGTGAAATAACTCGAGATCCTTTCTGGCAATCATGCCAATCTCAGCAAGAAAATCAAAATCTATGACTCGGCGCCAGAAATCTTTGCCGTACAGGAATACTGGAATCGTATTTCGTATACTCTTCATTTGCTGGAGAGTCAGGGTTTCAAAGAGCTCGTCAAATGTGCCAAACCCGCCCGGAAAAACAACCAGGGCACGAGCATAGTAGAGAAACCAGAATTTGCGGGTGAAGAAATAATGAAAATCGAAGTTCAATTCATCTGTGATGTATGGATTTGGAAATTGCTCTTCGGGCAACTCAATGTTCAGTCCAATGCTCTTTCCGCCTGCGTCCAGGGCGCCTCTATTCGCAGCCTCCATGATGCCTGGACCTCCACCCGTACAGATGACGAAGTTCCTCTTTGCCGGAGCAGCATGAGCCATGGACCAGGATGTGATTTCGCGCGAAAGGTCTCGGGCGCGGTCGTAATAAACACCAAACTCGTTGATCTTCCCTTCCTTCTTTTGTTCGGGCGCCGGGACTCTGGCGGATCCAAAAAAGACCACCGTGTCCGTAACACCCTGCTCTGCGAACACGTGCTCGGCGTAGGTGACCTCCGTCAGAATCCGAACCTTGCGGGCAGCGGGTGAACGTAGAAATTCGCGATTCTCAAATGCCTTGCGCGGTCGCCTGCCCATGAAAAGTTCTCCTGATGAAAATTGGAGTCGATGCCCGGCCACTGGCCTATGCCGGGAATGGCAACGCCCGCTATCTGTTTGATATGCTCAGGGGCGCCGAATCCGGGCACGACTTTGTGCTCTATTCGCACAGACCCATACACTCCGATTATCGGTCCACTCTGGACCGATTGGGAGTCAGTTTCCGCATCGACCAGAGCTGGACTTCGCGAGCGGGGCTGCTTTTTCTGAATTTTCGTCTTCCTGGCTGGCTCAAGGAAGATCTGTGCGATGTATACTGGGGCAGTCTGTCCATGCTTCCCTTCTTCTATAAGCAGAGAGTGCAGATCCCGTCCATGGTCAATTTCCACGACCTCAACGCATTCGTAGCCGCAGATACCATGACAAAGGCGAACGCACTCCAGCACGGCCTGACCAACGGACACACTCTGAGAAACGCAGACAGGGTGCTCTGCCTGTCCCAGACCACGGCAAACGACATCGCACGTTTTTTCCCTGCGGTCAAAAACAAACTCGAAGTTGTTTATCCCGGGATCGAACTCAAACCAATCAGGCCCATTGCACCCGAAGGCACTCCGGGAAAGCTTCGCCATTTCTATCTCATGGTGGGAACCATTGAACCGCGAAAGAACCAGAATACAGTCATAGATGCATATTTGAAACTCAAACAGGAACTGACATCGAAACACAAACTCCCGCCTCTCGTGATCGTCGGAAGGAAGGGCTGGGGCGCGGATGTTCTCTTTGAGAGACTTTCTTCCGGGATTCTCGAAAAAGACGGAATCTACTACATTGCCGGGGCAAGCGACGCTGTACTGGAATGGTGCTACAAGAATTCGTCTCTCTATCTATTTCCAAGCGTTCATGAAGGATTTGGACTTCCAATCCTCGAAGCTGCATTTCGCGGCATCCCGCTTGCTCTATCCGACATACCTATCTTTCGCGAAGTAGGAGGAAAGTCCGCATTCGCCGCACCATTCGATATTCAGGCGTGGCAAGAAATCCTTCGAAAACCCCCGAAAAAAGCCCCTGCTTTTAATAAGAAGGTCTGGTCGATTGAGAACCGGGCCAAAAAAATCACGCAGATCGTGCGCGAAATCGCAGAAATCAGGACTACTGGCAGAAAGCAGGACTCTTAAATTCTGCAGCCGCTCCCGCGAAAGTAGAGAGGGTGATTCGAGTATCTGGACTGCTTACGACAGCCGGCAGAATCGTAGAAGATCTCGTCCAGGTCCGGGTCTGAGTATTTCAATCTACAAACGCAGGATCCACTGCAGCTTTCTACCGTTATGCGGCGAATGACATCGTGCTCATCATTGTACCTGAAAGGACCTCTTCCTCCAGGCTCTCTTTCGAGATAGAGCATCTCAAGGGAAACGTACGTCATTCTATCGAGGAAAATGGCTCTGGGAGTATCCCCTGCCTCGCAGGAACCCTTGACTGAGTTGAATTCAATGTCACAAATGAACGATTTTCGATCTGCAGAGAGAGTGCAGAGCTTGCCTGGAGGTGCAGTCTTCTCCTGCTTCGCGCAAGCGAAGATACAGAAGAAAAGAACCAGGATCAGTTTTGCTTTAATATGTTCTCCACGTCTGCGTCACGGACTCCGAGTTCTCTTGCTGCGCGTAATTCTTCTTTGGCTCTTTCCCTGTCCCCTTTTCTGTGGTAGAGAATACCAATGTCATAGAGGGCACGGCCTAGATAGAGGCGAGCGCGCTTGAGCTGTGAAATCTCATCGCTCAGACTCTTAAGAATCGCATCCGGTGCTTCATGAATGCCTGCTCTCAGAGCGCTGTTGATTTTGTCTCTGATCCCATCGAGAATATCTTCGAGTTGCTTGGATCGTCCAAGCTCTTTCATGCGATTGGACAGCTCAATGTTGCGGCTTACGAGGTTATCGCATTTTTGAGAAAGAACGTTGTATTCTCTTTTCAGCGAATCCAGTTCTCCTTCCGCGGGTTGAGCCAGTATATGATCCGTCAGTCTCTGGATCTCGCTTTCTAGAATGTCCGCGCGGTTTTGTTCTTTTACAAAACGCATGGCCAGATCATTGTTCTGAGTCTGAAATTCCTGGAGCTTTGCTTTGATGGGCGGATGAGCGTAGTCTGGATTTTGATAGGCCAGCACTTCGTTTTCTAGAGTTTGAATCCGCAGACGAAGGTTCAAAAACTCTCCGTACATGTCTTCGAATGCCCGAACGGAAGATTCTTTAATTTCAAATTCTGTTTTCGCACGCTTCATGTAGGCAGGCACGCGAAGTCTGGACATGATCTTCTGAACTGCCAGAAAGCGTTTCTTACGAAGAGCGTCCCCGGACTTGCCTCTGGTGCGAGCTGCCGCACGCGAGGTCTTTTTCTTGCCTTTTGCCTTAGACTTACTCGCAGGCGCATAAGAACTTCTCAAGTCAAAGAGGCTGGCATACGCAAGAACAGGATGCAGAACGATTTCTCCGCTGACTGCACGCTCCACATGATCTGCGATGCATTTAATATGGAAGTCATGGTCCAGGAATGGATAGGGGAAGAGTCTACCTGCTGTCTTTTCGAGGTATTCCTTTCTATAAGAAGACGAATGGCTCCCCGGACGCACGATTGCGTTGAACTCAATCCTGCGTATGGATTCCTTGAACTTCCGGACCTGCTCTTTGTCCTTCAGGAAGTCTGCCAGTCTGTTGCTCTTGCTCCTCAAAACCCTTGCTCCGATTAGATTATCGGAGGCTCTCAAAGGCACGGCTACCTCTTTTTTAAGGTCGATCGTAGTTCAGGGCCGGGGAAAGCCATTTTTCTACTTCGCCCACAGGCATGCCCTTTCTGCGGGCATAATCCTCAACCTGGTCCTTTTCTATTTTGCCCAGATTGAAGTATTCTGCCTGTTTTTCGGCCAGATAAATGCCGCAAACGGACGCAGCAGGAGACATGGCCAGGCTTTCCGTCAAACTGACGCCAGTATGTTTTGTAGCCTCGAGGAGGCGGAACAGATCCTGCTTCTCCGTATGATCCGGCTGAGACGGATAACCAGGCGCCGGCCGAATCCCCTGATAGGCTTCTCGGACCAGATCTTCCGCGGACAGAGATTCATCCGAAGCATAGCCCCAGATTTCCTTTCTCACCATTTCATGGAGTCTCTCTGCGAATGCTTCTGCAAGCCGATCCGCAATTGCTTTTACCATGATGGAGTTATAATCATCCCCTTTGTCTTCGTATGATTTTGCAAGATCGAGAACGCCGTCCCCTGCAGTCACGGCGAATGCACCTACATAATCCTTCACGCCTCGCGGAGCGACATAATCGGAGAGACAACGATTGGGCTCTCCTGCCCTCTTTTCAGTCTGCTGGCGCAGGCCATGAAAAACCGCAATCGTAGAAGTGCGCGATTCATCCGCATACACTTCTATATCATCTCCCACCGAGTTGGCAGGCCAGATCATCGCAACTCCGTGCGCGTGAATGAGCTTTCGCGCAATGATCTGATCGAGCAATGCGTTGGCGTCATCAAAAAGCTTCTTTGCCTCGGTGCCAAACTTCTCATCCTGAAAGATCGCAGGATATTTCCCCTGCATTTCCCAGGTAATGAAGAAAGGAGTCCAGTCAATGTATTGCCTGAGTTCATCGAGTGGATAGTTTCTGAGAACCTGAATGCTCTTTCTTTTGGGTTCAGGATTTCCAGTATGCGCAATTCTGGGCGCATTCCTGCGAGCATTCTCCAGCGTGAGAAATTTCTTACTCTGTTCGCGATTGGCAAAGTCATGGCGGAGCTTTTCGTACTCGGCTTCGATGGAAGATGCAAAACCCGCACTCTGGTCAGGAGTGATGAGACTGTTTACAACTGGCACACTACGCGATGCATCGAGCACGTGAATGACTGGCTGCCTGTAGGAAGGAGCAATCTTGACTGCAGTGTGAATCTTGGAAGTAGTGGCGCCGCCAATCAAGAGCGGAACTTTGAGTCCGCGTCTTTCCATTTCGCGCGCTACTTCCACCATCTCGTCCAATGACGGAGTGATCAACCCGGACAGACCAATTACATCCGCGCCGATTTCGCGAGCCTGATCCAGAATCTTGTCCCGGGGAACCATCACACCCATGTCGACGACTTCGAAGTTGTTGCACGCAAGTACGACTCCAACGATGTTTTTGCCAATATCGTGGACATCACCTTTGACTGTTGCAAGAAGTACTTTGGCCGCAGCTTTCCTGCCTCCGCCTTCCGCGGCTTCTTTCTCCATGAAAGGAATCAGGTAGGCCACAGATTTTTTCATCACTCTGGCACTCTTCACCACTTGCGGCAAAAACATTTTGCCCGCACCAAACAGGTCTCCCACTACAGACATTCCACCCATGAGAGGCCCTTCTATCACAGACAGTGGTTTGCCGTACTTCGCATGCGCCTCCGCCGTATCCTGGTCGATGAAATCCAGGATGCCATGCACCAGTGCATGTTTGAGTCTTTCTTCTACAGATGTATTTCTCCATTCATCCGTCTTCACCTCAGCGGACGCTTTGCCCTTGAACCTGTCTGCGAATTCAACCAGGCGTTCTGTTGCATCCGGCCTGCGATTTAAAAGAACATCCTCTACCATCTCCAGTAGATCTTTTGGGATATCCTCGTAAACTCCAAGCATCCCCGCGTTCACGATCCCCATGTCGAGCCCCGCGCGCACTGCATGATAAAGAAACGCAGTGTGCATTGCTTCCCGCACTGGATTGTTGCCGCGAAAAGAGAAAGAAATATTGCTAATACCTCCGCTCACTCGCGCATGCGGAAGATTCTTCTTGATCCACTCGGTCGCGCGAATGAAATCCACAGCGTAGTTGTTGTGTTCTGCGATCCCGGTTCCAACAGTCAGAATGTTCGGATCGAAAATAATGTCCTCTGGCGGAAATCCGTCTTTTACAAGCAAATCATAGGCCCTTTTGCAGATTTCAATCCGGCGCTCGTATGAATCTGCCTGACCGTTCTCGTCAAACGCCATTACTACAGTAGCCGCACCATAGGAGCGAATCTTGCGCGATGCGTTCAGGAAACTCTCTTCGCCTTCTTTGAGCGAAATAGAATTCACAACACTTTTTCCCTGCAGGCATTTCAAGCCAGACTCAAGTACACTCCATTTGGAAGAGTCCACCATGACCGGAACTTTCGCAATGTCCGGCTCTGCCGCGACCAGATTCAAAAACTTTGTCATGGCCGCTTCTGAATCGAGCATGCCTTCATCCATGTTGATGTCTATGATCTGCGCTCCGTTCTCCACCTGCTGGCGGGCAACGCTGAGTGCTTCGTCGTAGTTTCCTTCCAGGATCAGCTTCGCGAACTTTGGAGACCCTGTGACGTTTGTACGTTCGCCAATGTTTACAAAGTTCATGTTGCTGCGAAGAGTAAGAGGCTCAAGACCGGCCAGCGCAAACTCACCGCTCGTTTGCGGAGGCTTGCGCGGAGGATGCTTGAGCGCCGCTTGCGCCATCGCCTTGACATGATCGGGTGTAGTCCCGCAGCAACCGCCGATGATGTTGATCATCCCTTCCCCGGCATACGCATCAATCTGCTGTGCCATATACTCTGGACTTTCATCATACCCGCCGAATGCATTGGGAAGTCCCGCGTTTGGATAAAGACTCACCGGAACCGTTGCCACGCGCGAAAGTTCCGTGAGAAACGGCCTCATCTGCGCAGAACCAAGAGCACAGTTGAGCCCCACTGAAAGCAGATTTTTCGCATGTGAAATAGAAAGCCAGAACGCTTCTGTAGTCTGCCCGGAGAGAGTTCTCCCTGACATATCCACAATGGTTCCAGAAAGCATGACCGGAATATTGTTACCGCTTTCTCGCACATACTGATCGATCGCATAGATCGCAGCTTTGCAGTTCAAAGTATCAAAAATAGTTTCTACAAGTAGAATGTCAGAGCCGCCTTCTACGAGACCTCGGATTTGCTCCAGATATGCCTTTACTACCTGATCAAAAGTAACCGCGCGAAATCCAGGATCATTGACGTCAGGAGAAAGAGAAAGACTTCTGTTGAGCGGTCCAATGGCACCTGCCACAAAGCGAGGTTTGGATGGATCCTTCGCAGTGTACTCGTCTGCCGCGTCGCGTGCCAATTTTGCCGCCGCAACGTTGAGTTCGTAGGCAAGATCAGACAGGCCGTAGTCTTCCTGGGCAATGGTCGTACAGCTAAAAGTAGATGTTTCTATAATATCGCAGCCTGCAGCCAGATACTCCTTATGGATCGCAGAGATTACATCTGGCCGGGTGAGAACCAGAATGTCATTGTTCCCTTTCAACTCTTTAGGATGATTCTTGAAGCGCTCACCGCGGAAATCAGAATCCGTAAGATTGTACCTTTGCACCATTGTGCCCATCGCACCGTCTAAAACGAGGATGCGCTTTGCCAGGATTTCGCGGAGTTGTTGAAGGCTGATTCTGTTCATAATGTATAATAACTCATTCCAAAAAGATGCGCAGGCGCGCCGAAAATTCGGCGCACCCGCTCGTTTGCTTTACAGCAATTCTCAATAACGGTAGTGCTCTGGCTTGTAAGGGCCGGCTACAGGAACACCAAGATATTTTGCCTGGTCTTCTGAGAGCTTTGTGAGCTTCACTCCGATTTTTTCGAGATGAAGCGCTGCCACTTTTTCATCCAGATGCTTTGGAAGACGATACACGCCGATTTCGTATTTGTTTGTCCACAGTTCAATTTGCGCCAGAACCTGGTTTGTGAAACTGTTAGACATTACGAAACTTGGGTGACCTGTCGCGCATCCAAGATTCACAAGACGTCCGTCTGCAAGAAGAATGATGCTCTTGCCACTCGGGAAAGTGTACTTGTCCACTTGTGGCTTGATTTCAGTCTTCTTAATTCCTGGATACGCTTTGAGTTCAGCAACCTGGATTTCCACATCAAAGTGGCCAATGTTACATACAATCGCACCGTCTCTCATCTTTTCCATGTGCTTGATGGTGATGATATCTTTCACACCTGTAGTGGTTACGAAGATATCCGCTTTGTCTGCCCACTCATCCATCAGATCCACATGGTATCCTTCCATCGCAGCCTGCAGCGCGCAGATTGGATCGATTTCAGTAACCACGACGCGTGAACCAAATGCCTTGAGACTGTGCGCGGAACCTTTGCCCACATCTCCGTATCCTGCGACCACAGCCACCTTGCCCGCAAGCATGATGTCAGTTGCGCGCTTGATTCCATCAGCGAGAGATTCGCGGCAACCATACAGGTTGTCGAACTTGCTCTTGGTTACAGAATCGTTTACGTTGATCGCGGGAATCATGAGATTCCCCAGTTCGAATTCTTTTACAAGCTTGTGTACGCCTGTAGTTGTTTCTTCAGATACACCGCGGATGTTCTTCAACATTTCTGGATGTTTTTCGTGAACCCACCAGGTGAGATCCCCGCCGTCGTCCAGAATCATGTTAGGGCCGCCGTCAAACTTCAGAGTTTCTTCTACACACCACCAGTATTCTTCTTCTGTTTCCCCTTTCCAGGCAAACACAGGAATTCCTGCTTCTGCAATGGCCGCGGCTGCATGGTCTTGCGTGCTGTAAATGTTGCAGCTGGACCAGCGAATGTCCGCTCCAAGCTCGGCGAGAGTCTCAATCAAAACCGCAGTCTGGATCGTCATGTGCAGAGAACCTGCAATTTTCGCTCCGCGCAGCGGCTTATCTTTTCCGTATTCTTTGCGCAGAGCCATCAGGCCTGGCATTTCCTTTTCAGCGAGGATGATCTCTTCTCGTCCCCAGCGGGCCAGTGAAATATCCTTCACTTTGTAATCGTTCTTTTTCAGCGTTTGCATTCAAACCCTCCTATTTGGTTTTTTTCGCTCGATAAATAAGACATGTAAGTCGACCGGACCCTTTGCCGGATCTATGTTCTGTGATTTCAAATCCCGAATCGCGTATCATGGTTTCGAGCCTGGACTTTTCAAAGCCCGGCCAGAAATCAGCAAGTTCTTTCTGCGCCTCTTCGTCTTCGTGCTGTTTGAGATCCGCAACCACAAGTGCTCCGTTCTTTCTCAGTACTCGATTCGCTTCGCGAAGCCCCGTCAAAGGATCAGGAAGATGATGCAACACCATGGATGCAACTACCGCGTCCGCCTCTTCGTTCTTCAAAGGAAGATGTTCCAGCTCGCCCAGACGAAAATCGCCTGACGGACATTCCTTGCGCGCCAGATCCAGGACTTTTGTGCTTTGATCTACGCCGATAATTCGACGCGCCTGGGCTGAAATGAGCGCGGAAAGTTCTCCGGTGCCGCATCCAAGGTCCACAACTACTCCCGCACCCTTCCCAAGCTCTCGTGCGATTTCTTTGCGGTAAAAGTCTGCGTCTACATATGCGCGCTGCAGACGATCATGATCGCGTCCGTACTTTTGAAAATGTTCTCTTGTTTCTTTCTTGCGAAGCTCCAGAATTCCGGTGAGCTTTCGCCTGTCCTGGATGAGACCGCCTGCCAGTCCATTGCCTCGATACGTTGCATCTTCTGCCGTTGTAGAAAGGTTTGCAAGAAGCTCATGCACGAACGGTTCCTGTCTGGACGCAGCACTCAGGCCGTAGTACACTCTGTTCCCTGCCCGATTGCTCTCCAGAAATCCTGCGTCTGCGAGAATCTTAAGATGGCGCGAGATGCGGCTCTGACCCATATCCAGGATTTCGAGAATCTCCCCGACAGAAAGAGGCTCGGATTCAACGACGCTGAGGATACGCAGCCTGGTTTCATCTGCGGCGGACTTGAGCAACTTTAGCAGATCTCCCATCTATACCAATATCAAGATATCCTGATATAGAGTCCACCCTTTTACTGTGCCGAATTCAAGGCAATCGGCGACTGAATGGGTGAATTCTAGCTCTGGGCGGCCTCAAAGGCGAACTGCAACGACAGTGACGTCATCTGCCTGTTCTGCAGAACCGCAAAAAACAGCCAGATCCTGAAACAGCTTCTCCACAATTGCATGCGGTTCAAGGCCTCTGGCAGACTCCACAATGCTCATGAGCCTTTCATCGCCGTATTCTTCGAGGGCCGGATTGTTAGCTTCTGTGACTCCGTCCGTATATAATAGAAGAATATCGTCTTTTTCAAAACTGACCACGTTTTCGATGTACTCTGTATTCTCGAAGATCCCGAGAGGTGTTCCTCTCGCAGATATCTTCTCCACCTTCCCCCGGCGGGTGCGAAGAAGAAGCTGGTTGTTATGGCCGGCGGAGGCAACTCTCAGGCGTTTCAGATCGATTTCGATTTGAACCAGCATGGATGTAACAAAAATGCCAGTGCGGGACTTGCGAAAGATCTCCTGATTCACCCGGGTCAGAGTGGTCACAGGATCCAGATTTCGCGGGATATGGGACGCAAGGAGAGTTTTGGAGTACTCCATAAAAAGAGCCGCTGGAACTCCCTTCCCTGCTACGTCCGCAATCAGTACTGAAATTCTATTTTCAGAATGAAAGATCAAATCGTAAAAGTCGCCGCCCACGTCGCGGCAGGCCTGGTAACGATAGGCGATCTGCAGACCTGCAATGCGCGAAGGAATCTCCGGCAAAGAATTGATCTGGATCTGCGCTGCCGTTTCCAGGTCTTTTCTGTATTGCTGAAGCTGCACTTCTCTTTGCTTTGCGTCAATGCGAGACAGTCCGTCTGCAAGCTGTGTTGCGACTGTGGAAAGAACCTGGAGTTCAAATAGATCGAAGGCTTCTCCATTTTTCTTGTCTGCGGCATTGATGATACCAGCCACCTTCCCGTCGCGAAAGATGGGGACTGCAATAAAAGATCTGGTCTTGTACCTGGACGACTTGTCTGCCATAATACGCAGATCTTTTTCCATGTCGCGAACCAGAAGCGGATCTCCGGTCTTAAAAACAATTCCCGCAATTCCTTCCTCTGGATCAATGCGAACGTCATGATCATCAATAGAAAAACCGCGAAGGCGTGCCACTTTCAGAGTGCTATCCGGCCCCTCCCGCAATAGCACACTCACCCTTTCTACTACGAGCACTTCCCCGATTGCAGTGATGATCGTATCGAGCAAATCTTCTCTCTTATTCTGAAATCCTATCTTCTGCGAAATCTCATAAAGACAGTTCAACTCGTCCGCGCGGTTTCGCAGATCATCGTACAACTTTCGATTGTGAATTGCAAGGGCCGCCATGTTGGCCAGATAGTTCATCAAATTGATATCGTGGCGCTCAAACTTTCTTCCGTCTGACGTGTTCACAACTTCGAGAACGCCAATGAGGTCTCCGCGTGCGATCATAGGAACCGCGAGGAGATTGCGCGTGGTGAAATTAGATTCTGCATCAAAGCTGCGCATTACTCTCGGATCCGTTTGCGCCTCATCTACAATGATTGGTTCTTTTTTCTCAGCACAGAGGCCCGCGATTCCCCTTCCCTTTGGAATTCTCTTATTGGCAAGCATGCCTCCACGGGGACCTCTTACAATGTCGAAGATCAACTCTTCGCGCTCAGGATCGTAGAGCAAAAGCGATGCGGCTTCCGTATTCAAAAGCTGCCGAGCGGTTTCCATAATCACCGTAAGCAACCCGGGCAGATCTTGCTCCGAGTTGATCCGCGTCGTGATATCGTTGATCGCGGCCAGTGTAAGGGTTCTTTTCTCGGACATAGTTAACGCCGGATTCTCTCCAGGATCTCCATGGTTGCATGAGATTGGTTGAGAGTATAGAAGTGAATCCCAGGAGCGCCCGCATCCAGAAGTTCTCTGCATTGCTGCTCTGTGAAAGCCAGGCTTACCTCAAGCAATTTCTTTGTGTCTTCCCCGCAATCAGCAATCGCACGGAGAAGAGACTGCGGAATACTACAACCTGCCATCTTCGTAAATCGCTCCACCTGCTGGAACGCAGTTATGGGCATGATCCCCGGAACCACGGGAACCGCCACATCTGCTTTCTTAATAAAACTAAAGTATTTAGAATTGTCAAAGAATAGCTGTGTCACTAAAAAATCGGCACCGCACTTGACTTTTTCGCGCAAGCGAACCAGGTCGTCTTCCGGAGATATTGCTTCTGGGTGCACCTCCGGGTATGCGGCTCCACCGAGCGCAAAAGGCAAACCGGTCTGACGAATAAAAGCAATCATCTCGCTTCCGTGAGCAAGTCCATCCGGAGCCGGCTTGAAGGAAGTCTCCCCTTTCGGAGGATCGCCTCTGAGCGCCATGATGTTTCTAATCCCGCTGCGGCTCAGGTCCTCCAGGTAAGCCCGGATCTCAGCACGCGAAGAGCCCACGCATGTAAAATGAGCCATCGCCGGGATTCCATAGCGATTTTGAATCGTTTCTACCCAGCTGCGCGTTTTGTCTCGAGTGGAACCACCCGCACCATAGGTAACAGAAACAAAATCAGGCTTTAAAGCAGACAGTTCCTGGACAGTTGAGAAAAGCTTTGTTTCCCCTTCCGAAGTTTTAGGCGGGAAGAATTCAAAAGAGTAAAGCGGCCGCTTCTCCTTGAGCATGTCTGTAATCATCTTCATCCGGATACGAGCAGGCAGCGCAGAAGCCCTTCCCCTTTTGAAAGTTCTTCCAGGCTCCGTGCCACGAGGCTACCTGGTTTTGCTTTGTCGCTTTGCCATTTTTCAGCTTTGCCCGCTTGCGAAGACGCAACGAGCAGATCGCCAGGCCGAATTCCGGACTGTGCAACGGTTCGAATCGATACAATGCCAGAAACTGCAACAAGCACGTGGCCTTTGGGTGTCTGGGGATCGCTGAAACCATCCGGCTTCGCTGGATCAGGGAGATAATTTCCGGGAGCACCCAGCACGACTGCTGCGCGATTCACGACTACACCAACCACAGCCGTATCCTGAGCAGTCTTGCATTTCTTCACGTGACCAGGCTTTCCAGAGGAAACAAGATCTCCTGGACTGATTACATCGCCCGATTCAACCGGGAAATACACTGCAATGCATGCTTCCAGTTCGGGATTGGCCACCACCATCGAGTCGAGAAAGCCAGACAGACCCCGAGACAATAGTGCATAAGGAGAGGAATGAATATCATGCGAAGCTGCCATTCCTCCTGCCACAAGTCCATAGCCTCTCTCGGATACAAACCAGCCACCTGACCCGTTCTGCGCTGCGCCAATCACACCGGCGCCCTGAGTTAAACCAAGCCCGAGCACACCTGCCGATTTTCCGGCGCCCGCCACTCCGTCTCTTTCTCCGATTCCGAGTATCCCAGAACCTGCTCCCGTACTCTGCCCTGTTACAGGTGCATTCGAAGGAGGCGGAGAAACGATCTTCTTGATCGCAGTCCCCCCTTCAACGCGAATATGCAAACTTCCTTCATGATCTGAGTGATTGTGAACTCGCGGCGCATAATCGTGGTTATGCGGCTTTGGATCCCGTGCATCTGAAAGACGAGGATCGTGTCCTTGCACTGCGCGCCCGGCGATTGAATTGCCCGGGGCACAAAATTCCATAATTCCAGGGGATGATTCTGTAGCCGGATGAAGTCGTTTGTCATGACTCTGAACGACGGCCCCTTCCTTCACTTCTCCATCACGGGCCAGCTCCACAATCCCGAGATTCTCTGTGGACGCTGCACGAAGGCGCGGATCATCCCCTTGAACGGCGGCGTCTCCGGCGGCCTCACCGCTTCGTGCCAGACGAACGATCCCCTTCGCTTCTTCCGTTGCATCGCGCAACCTGGGATCATTCGCCTGAACGCTTTCGCCAGGATTGCTCGCACCAATGGCTGCAAGCTTGACAATGCCGTGAGCCTTCTCTGTTGCATATCTGAGGCGACTATCGCTGCCTTGCACCACAACTCCAGGTCTGTTTTCCCCATCGGCTGCGAGCTCTACAAGACCTGCTTCTTCTTCACTCGCCAGGCGAAGCCTGCGATCGCTTCCCTGAACCGCGTGACCCGTACGTGTTTCTCCGTCGCGCGCCAGTCTCACAATTCCAGGAAGATCTTCCGTTGCATATTTCAACCTTCGATCGCTACCCTGAACAGCCACTCCCGGAGAGTCTTCCCCGTCTGAGGCAAGCTCTACAATGCCGCGGGCCTCTGTGGTGGAATCGCGAAGTCGTCTATCGCTTGCCTGAACAGCCACCCCTTCCTTTACTTCTCCGTCCACGGCGAAGCGCATAATTCCGCTTCGTAAAACAGAAGCATAAGGGATGGGTTCAGGAAGACTCTTTTCTGTCTTGTCTACAAGATCCGGAACAGCATACAATTCCACTTCGATGATTTGAGATACGTACTTCCCTTCGCGCGTCTTTGCACCTTCCGTAATGTCAATGCGCAAGAAACGAATGTTCGTCGGAAGGAATCTCCATTTATACCAGGTGCCGGGCTCCGCCATGAATCCGGTTTCTTCTATAAGATGATGATACGTAATATTGTCTTCGCTGTAAGATAGCCTGAACGCTTCAGGAAAAAATGTTTCGCGATCGTTCTTTGATAAGAGTCGTATTTCTCCAACACGATTGATGGATCCAAGATCCAGATGAATAAATTCAGGTTGCTTCTTCAGGCGAAGAGCGGAAGACCAGCCGTAGTCCTTTCTCTGGTCTACGAGATTGTCTTTCACCCACAGTCGATCCAGTTCACTGGACACATCCACCTGGACAATTCCCGAAACCATGACCGCAAATTCTCCAAAGGCAGCCAGATAGTGTCCGGATGAATCCTGCCTGTCCACGAGGAACAGAAACTTAATCATGCGAGCGGATATGAGGGAAAAGTGCCAGATTGCTTCATCCATCCAGCTGCCATGAAAATTCGCTTCGTGCAGGATGGGTTCCCATACGACTCCATCATTGGAGATTTCAAATCTAAATGTGTTTGGAAGAAATTCCTTTAGATGAGAATGGAACTTCAGCTTGATTGAATTAAAAGAACGAATTGTATCAAAAGTCCCGACGCAGGCAAGCAGTCCCGGGCTCTCCATGACGGGGCCTTGCCAGGACAGGATGCGACCACCCGACTCATCGGTACTGCCGGGTGCTTGCCATTGGGCAAAAAGTAATGTTTCGGGATGTGAAATCTTTAGGAGTGAACTCATCTGGTGGCTGCCGTCTGAACTGCAGATTGAACAAATTCTACGCCACTTCCATGGCGAGTTACAATTTTTTTCAGATGCCCGGGGAGGTCATCACGAAAGCACAGCTTTCCATTCGTTTCTCCCATCCACGCCTGGTCTAGCAAGCGAATGCTTTCTCGAGACAGGGAGCCCGTAAGTTTTTCTCTGAGAGATGTCCATGCGTGATTTGCGTGCTGGATGACACCTTCTACGTTCGCCGCGTTGGCAGGCAAACCGGCCAGAGTTAGCTCAGTGACGGCTCCACGCACTTTGTCTTCACCGAATTTTTTAATCATTGCTTCGAGTTCCCCGGGAAGCCTATTCTCTAGATGATTGGTTATGGTTATATGAATCTGGTTATGCGGGGAACCGTCCCCTGCCCCTCTCGAGAACAGTTCGGTACCCCCCGGAGAGGCGGCCTCCAGCCCCTCGGTGGGGTAGCCGGGAGATCCCCCCTGGGTGACCGGGGGACCCCCCGCCCATTCAAATCTGAAATGATAGTACGTGTTCTTCTGGCCGGATCCCTTTGTGATGGCGATGAGCCCTAGCTCAACGAGTTCGTTCCTGGCGTCGCGGATGCTGTGCTTCTGCTTAAACCCGGTCAGTTTTAACAGCAAGGCTGTCCCAGGAAAAACGGGTTTGAACTTGCCGTCCGAAAAACGGAGTAAGACGGGATAGAGCGTTCTGGCTGCCGCAGACATCCTGGCCCACAGGCCGGAGTCAAACAGAGCCACCACCAGCTTGGTGAAAGGCAGATTGTCTGGTTTCATGCGGATTCTCTAATTTCAGTGTAGAGAAGCCAAATTTGTTGACAAATCGTGGTACAGCAGGTATTTATGTGACATAATCTTGAAACCCCGGCCCTCCGTTCCAGCGGAGGGCTTTTTTTTACGCTTTCGCGTGTCTCATTCCTGACGAAAAGAGACATCCAAAATATTATGTCACATTACGGGTACGTCAAATCATTTTCTTAAAAAAATCCAGGCAATTAGTATGTATTACATACTAATTGGATTCTTGCGCTTGTCGGGTTGTGTTGTTTTTAAAACTGCTTTTTCCTGGTCACCCAAAAAGTCGCCGGATCTTCTTCGCTGCTTCCTTCGCCGCCTCTTCCGATGAGAAGTGAATCTTGATCGTATTCTTTTCCACCTGGATCCGGGTGCCGCCGGCAGTTGGGCCGGGTGTCGACGCTGGCTTTCTTAATGCTGTGTGTCCAGCCGGTCGATTGAATTCTTTTGCTTCTTTGACAGTCTGAATCTGCCCGGCTTTGAACTGATTCAGGAATGCTTTGTACTCTCCCCTCTTGTAAGCTTGCACCACCTGGATCATCAAGTTCTTGTTATTGATGCCGGCATTCAAGCATTCCTTGAGCACATCCCCAGGCAATCCCGCGATCCCCAGAATCTCAGTTACATAATTTCTGGACTTCCCTACTTTTTCAGCCAGATCCTGATCGCTGTAGCTCTCTGCTCTCTTCAACTTTAGAAGTGCAACCGCTTCTTCTTGAGCAGTCAGGTCCACTCTCTGCAGGTTCTCAATGATGGCGATTCTCTGCAAGTCTCGCCCTTCGCGTGATAGAATGCGGCACTCTGCTTCTTTTGCGCCTATGCTATTCAGTGCGTGGAATCGTCTTTCCCCCGAGATGATTCTGTATGAGTCTCCCTCCTTTGTGACCGTGATAGGGTGGAGGAGGCCGTCCCTCTTGATACTGGCCGCCAGTTCGTCGATCTCCCGCAGACGATCCTGTCTGGGTTGATATTCAGAAGGCTTCAGCTGATCCAGTCTGAGTCTTGTGATGGTGCCGTCGAGAGTCTCCCTGCGGAAGACGTCGGCGAGTAGTCCAATGTCTTTATTTTTTGAGCTCACGGAGCATCTCCGTTATGAAGTCTGTGTATTCTTTGGCCTGCTTTGAGTCCGGTGCATATTCATAAATACTTTTGCGCGCCAGGTGACTTTCTCCAACCGCTACTCCGTCACTGACCGTCTGGTCAAAGACCGGGAAAAATTGCGAAATGACCGGCAATATCGTTTTGGTGAGGACTGTCTTTGATTTCATTTGAGTGATGAGCGCCCCCAGGATCTGGAGGTTCGGGTTGATCCTGTTTTTGATGGAGTTGATCGTGGCCTGCAGAGCCTTCATCCCGTCGATCGAGAACTTTTCCGGTTGGGTCGGAATGATGACATGGGTGGCCGCTGCCAGAGCGTTGATCGTGAGGAGGGCCAGGCTGGGCGGGCTATCCATTACAATGAACTCAAATCCGCTGAGAGTCTGAATTGCGTCACGCATTACGAAGGGCGCGTCTACGTTGTTGTGCAAAGCTTCGAATTCAGCGAGGCTGATTCTGGCGGGCGCTACCTTGAGCATCGGGTCCGGGGTCTGCAAGAGAATTTCGGAAAGCCTGGCTCTTCCTACGAACACATCGTACAAAGACTTTTCAAGCTGATCGGGATGCGCAAATATGCCAGTTGTATTGGCCTGGGGGTCCAGGTCCACGAGGAGGGTCATGTGTTTGCGTCTAGCCAGTCCGTACGCGAGATTGATGGCGGTAGTTGTTTTTCCCTCCCCTCCCTTCTGGTTGGCCACGGCAATGGCTGTAATCTTCATGCTCTGATGTGACATAATAAAGGAAGCAATGATGTCAACCAGAAAAAGGAATCATCCTGAAAAATATGTCGGATGTCCGACTCATGGGGCCGGGATTCTGTCGGATGTCCGACATAGGGGCGCTTCTTGACCGACCTGGTGCGCTATCTTCCCGGCCCATATACCCTGTTTGCTAGAGACGGGCAGGCCTTTCGCGTGGTCGAAAGGTCGGGGTATGATTCTCCTTTCGTGTACGAATTCCTGGCCGATCCGGATACCTGGGCCGGCGCCATGGAGCTTGGCCAGCAAAGGATCGAGGCGAGGGGGTCCAGGTCAGATTGTGAAGTCTGGGTTGCTGTTGATCCCATCGGCGATCCGGTTCGTGTTCTGGTCGCGGAAATTCCTCGTGAGAGTGGGCCGGGGGCACTGCTTCACAGGTTGATGGCTCAGGCCCGTTTGCCCGCGTCCGGGCCGCCCTGGATCTTGAGAATGCTCGGGGAAATTCGCAATCGGCCCTCTCCTCTTTTGATAGTTTCTGAGCCGGGGTCGGGGCGCAGTCAGTTGATTGAGGCTGTGCTTTTCGAGAGATTCGGGGACTCGAAGGCCGCAGAGTTTTTTCACCCCGGTCGGCTTTCCGGGCCGGTTCAGCTGCGTGAATTGTTTGGCGATTCCGCGGGCCAGAGACTCGGCGGAGAGGGCGCTGTAGTCCCGCTGGTGGACCGGGGCGCGGATGCCATCGTCATTGAAGAGGTAGCAGACCTGAAACCGGCGGCACAGTCACGGTTGCTCGATCATCTCGTACGAGGGGATAGCATCTTCTGGGTATTGAGCACTTCGAGTGATCTGGCCTTGCTTTCCTCCGAGGGACAGTTTTCCCCTGCCTTCTGGAGTTTCCTTTCCACCCGCCAGTTTGTCGTTCCGCCTTTGAGGAAGATGAGTCAGTTTCTTTCGGAAGAAATTGAGCGCATCCTCGAAGGTCTTCGCGTGCAATATGGCCGAAGGGTTGAGGTCAGCGAAGCCGCTATGAATCGACTATTGCGTTATGACTGGCCGGGGAACTGGGATGAGCTCAAGCAGAGTCTCGAGACTGCGTATTTGCTCTGCCATGAAGGAGTGATTGGCGAAGCTGAGTTGCGGCTCGGAGATCACGGGGGGGAGGAGCCGGATACCCTCAACCTGCGGCGGAGGACTGCGGATCTGGAGCGCAGATTGATTCTAGAGGCATACTCCCTTCACGCAGGCAACCAGGTTCATATGGCCAGGGCTCTGGGAATATCGAGGGGCTCGCTCCAATACAAGCTGGCCAAATACGGTTTACAATAGGGGAGGGTAGGGCACCCTGCCCGCATGCCCCCAGAGTTTCAGACTCCGTCCGGTGTGAAGATTACAGTGGCCGATTCTGGCGCCGTAGAGGCCGTGCAACCGGGTGGATCCGGGAGGCAATTTTCGCTGCCGCGCCTGGCTATGATCGGCCAGACTTTTGCTGTGGGAGCCTCCGGGCACCAGCTTGTGCCCATCAAGAAAGGGAAGCTGTTGGTTCGTTACCGCTTGCTCTCGGAATCTGAGGACAGGATCCTTCAGATCACAAGTCCGGTGGCGGATATTGACCAGGCACCCGTACTTCGCAGCTACCATCCGGACGTGCGTGATTTTCTAAATACCGTGGATCCCAGAAAGGCTTCGTGGACAGTGGTGCTCGATGAGGGAATCCCCAGGATTGATCTCATGTCCCTCAAGGTCAAATTCCCTTCCCTTCAGACTCTGGTGCTCCATCCGGTGCATCATACCGAGGAGGAGGATCACAGGCGAGTTCGTGCGACGGACCTGGTCAGCCAGGGGAAAGCAGAGCAGCTGGCTCAAAATCCAGTCTTCCTCGCTCGTCTTCACCTTCGAAATCTAGAATTAGATCAAGTCAAGAGGCTGGTCACGGATTTTCCAATGACTGCAGAGGAGCTCGACTTTGTGCGGACTTTTCTGCAGATCATGATTCGAAATGATCGTAAGCAAGCAGATCTGGCAAAAGTGGCCTCCGCCTTGAAGCACCTGGACGAATTGTTTAGGATGGCGTCGTTGTTAGAGCAGGGGATGAGAGACATGTTCGATCAGGAGATGGATCGCATGAATCCGGCGATCGCTCGCGACTTGCTCGGCCTGGTGCAGAAGAGAAGGACGGCCGCACCGGAGAAAGAGGATCAGATTTACTTCTGGGAATGTGAGTTTAGACTGAGTAAGATTGCAGAAAAAACTGCTTGAAATCCAGTAGATAGCCGATACTCTGGCCGCATGACCGGCCTGGAAACACTGGGAGCCATTGCTCTTGCCGCTTCGACTGCCCTGTCAGGAGTTCAATCGAAGGATGCCATGCTTAATTTTAAGCATGCCGCCATCGGCGCGTCCATTTCTACTGCCGTAGCTCCCGTGCGAACCGTTCTCACTGGTATGACTGCCGTTGCCTCTCCAGTTCGTACGGGTGACACATCCTTTGCTTCCGTACACAATTGTACCTCGGTTACCAGTGCCCTCAGGGTCGAGCCGCGCCAGTCCATTTCACGGCATCTCACAAACAAGGGGTCATCGAATCCCTTTGCAGCCAACCGTTTGCCCTACCTTTCAGGGCATCTTGCTTTCCAGGCGAGAGGAGGGCAACTTCTGCCGGCGAAGCTGCCCGACCCGGGGAAGGTCCATCTGGCCTTCGCATCTACCGGGCCACAGGCCAGCCTGTCTGGCGCTCGCACCCGGATAAGCGCCGCCTTCCCTTTGTTCCCTCATTCGCTTGCTGTGGCCAGACTGCCGCTCCATTCCTTTTCATTCTCAGTTTCTCAAGTACTACATTGCGCTGCGGGTTCAGGCACAATCCATGGCGTCTGGTCTCTGACCCCAGACTGTGAGGTCGGTCCATGGTGCTTCCGAGACAGCCGTCCCGATTTCCCAGGAGTCCGCGCTTGGCGCTCTCCCACATCGTATCCTGCCTGGAGTTCCTAATGGCGCCGATCCAGGCACCATAATCCTCTTCATTTCGCCCGTTGCTTTTGCTTGCCCGCACAACTCCTGATTTGATTCTGGCTGCCCATGGCACGAGGCAAGCCAAGCATCAATAAGCTGCTCTCCGCAATGCGCAAGTTGAGCGTTGAAGTAAACGATCACGAGGTATGCAGAAAGCTGGAGATTCTCATGAACTCCGAGAAAGACGACTTTTCTCCAGCGCTTGCTCGTCGCATCATTGATCTACCCCCCGACTTTGACCCCCGGGAAGTCCCAGAACCCTACACCCAGTACATTCGCCACTATCTGTATATGGTCCGTCGTTCCCAGAAAGAAGAGATCGAGGGGGCAGGGGATTCCAGGCCTACGAAGTCGTCCGCCCGCAAGAAGACTCGCAAATGATCGCCATCCGCCCATAAACCAGCAATAAGCATTTTACCATATTGCTCATTTTCACTCACTAATTCTGACCGCATTCAATGCGTCATTATGCCAAATCTTAAGCACTTCATGTCAGGGATCCCACTATCGGCCGGAGGGCGTTCCCCTGCGCGACTGCGACGTGTTCCCTGTTCCGGTCTCTTCCGAGGGTTTGGCTTGTGTTGGCCCTGCTGCGGCATGGCAAGGCTCATCAGTTCTGGAATCGGCGGCGGGTCCGGGTCTGTCATGTGTATGTCGGACGAGGTGTGCATGTCAGGTTGTCCGAGGCCGATAAGAGAGTATGGCTCAGGCTCTGAAGTTGCGCGTGCAATGTCACGCATGCGGATATATGATCGAGGGAACTGCGAAATACGGAGAGGGTCACTATGTGGGCGAGGGGGTGCCTTTTGACTTCGTGGCAATCGGGAAGGTGATCAATTCCAAGGGGAAACGGGTGGTAAAGGGAGAGGTCACGTGCATATGCCCGAAATGTACGGTTAGAAATAAGTATAATGTATGATGAAAATTGGGCAGTCATGGAATTGGCCCATTCTTGCTTTGGATCGTTCCGGATGACGGGGTGTCCGGTTGCCTGAAGTGGAATGTGGTCGATCCCTGCCCGCCTTATGATTTTCCTGGCTCTATATGGCCAAAGCGAAACAACCTGCTGAAATTCCTGTAAGCACCATGCGACACAGTGCTGCTCATGTCCTGGCTCAGGCTCTACGGGAGAAGTTTCCGAAAGTGGATCTGGCCATCGGGCCGGATACGGATCATGGATTTTTCTATGACGTGATGGTGGATCCGCCGCTCCGAAGCGAAGATCTGCCTGATCTTGAAAAGAGAATGAAGCGAATCGTCAAAGCGAATCAGAAATTCGAAAGATTCTACCTGCCCATTGATGAGGCGATCGAGAGATTGGAGAAAGAAGGTCAGGGTTATAAGGTGGAAATGGCGCGCGACCTCAAGGCCCAGGGCGAAACTGAGCTGTCTTTCTACGAGAATACTGTGAAGCAGGGCGGTGCCGAGAAATCGGCGGTCTTCGTAGACATGTGCAACGGACCTCATGTGGAGCATACCGGACAGCTAGGCGCGTTCAAACTGGTGAGTGTGTCTGGGGCTTACTGGAAAGGGAGAACAGATCAGCCTCAACTGCAACGGATTGCAGGCTACTTGTTTGCCACAGAGGAAGAACTGCGTACTCATGAAAGGAATGTGGAGGAAGCCAAGAAGCGCGATCATAGAAGACTGGGCGTGGATCTAGAGCTCTTTACTACATCAGAGAAGATTGGGCCTGGTTTGATTTTGTGGCTTCCACGCGGTAACGTGATCAAAGAAGAGCTCGAGGGATGGGCCAAGGACACAGAGGAGAAACACGGCTATCAGAGAGTCACGACTCCGGTGATTACCAAGGAAGATCTCTTCTATACCAGTGAACACCTTCCTCATTACAAGGAGTCTATGTTTCCTCCGATGAGATTGGATGAAGAGAATTACTACATCAAGCCGATGAACTGTCCGTTTCATCATACGATCTTTTCCATGCGTCCACGAAGCTATCGTGAACTACCTCTTCGCATTGCTGAATATGGTCTGTGTCACAGGTATGAAGACTCCGGTTCCCTCATGGGCCTGATGCGCGTTCGGGGAATGTCTATGAACGATGCGCACATCTATTGTTCAGAAGATGACGCGGTGGAGGAATTTCTCGAAGTTCTAAAGCTCCATGAGTACTACTATCGCACTCTGGGGATAGAAAAGTATCATATGGTGCTGGCGCTTCGCAATCCAAAGAACGACAAGTACCACGGCGATTCAGAAATGTGGGCGAGAGCCGAAGCTCTGACTCGTAAGGCTATGGAAACGTCCGGAATCGCCTATGAGGTGGAGAACGATGGCGCTGCCTTCTATGGGCCAAAGGTCGATTTTCAGATAGTTTCTTCTATAGGAAGAGAGTTCACAGCGAGCACTTGCCAGCTGGATCTTTTCATGCCTGAAAAGTTTGATCTCAAGTTCGTGGACAAAGACGGCAGCATGAAACGGCCGGCCTGTCTTCACAGGAGTCCACTGGGCACGCATGAGCGCTTTGTTGGATTTCTCATCGAGCATTTCGGCGGGGCCTTTCCATTGTGGCTAGCGCCCGAGCAGGTTCGGATTCTGCCGGTGAGCGAAAACGTGCATGCTTATTGTCAGGAGCTCGCCTCCGCCTGCAAAAAGGCAGGGCTCCGAGTCACGCTCGATGATTCCGGAGAAACTCTGGGGAAACGCATTCGAAACGCTGAGAAAATGAAGATCCCTCGCATGGTAGTGATCGGAGATGTAGAGAAGCAGAAAAATGTGTTGAACAGCCGGGATTATTTCTCGGGCGAAAAGACAGAGATTTCGCTCGATGCCTTTATCGCGGAAGCGCTCGACGAGATTCGCACAAAAAAGCTTAGACAGATCGCAAAGCCGCTCCTGGTTGATGCAGGATAAAAAATTAGCTGGACAATAAACCGGCTTTGGATTTATTCCAAATCAAGAATTACTCTAAATGAGTGATCGGAGGACTGAATGTCGAATCTCAAAGGCTCAAAAACACATGAGAACCTGAAGGCCGCATTTGCCGGGGAATCCCAGGCGAACAGGCGTTACCTGTACTTTGCAAAGCAAGCGGACGTAGAAGGATATCCTGATCTGGCAGGTCTTTTCCGCGACACAGCAGAAGGTGAAACCGGACACGCACACGGTCACCTGGAATACATGAGAAAGGTTGGGGATCCAGCTACTGGCATGCCGATTGGCGACACTGCTCTGAATCTCAAATCAGCAATCGCGGGCGAAACGCATGAATACACGGATATGTATCCTGGTATGGCTAAGACAGCGCGCGAAGAAGGATTCACTGAAATCGCAGATTGGTTTGAAACTCTCGCGAAAGCAGAAAAGTCTCACGCAGGCCGCTTTGAACAGGGTCTGAAAACTCTCGTATAACTGATCACACTAAGAGCGCCTGTCCTCAGGACAGGCGCAGAATTTTTCCGGAGTCTTTCATGAACGCGCGTATTAATTATGAGAATACATCTGATACGGTGTATGATCCAGGCAATTCTCTCTACTGGGATGTGGATTCGACGGATCGTGAGCTGGCGCGTGCATTTGATCTATGCAATGGCTGCCGGATGTGTTTCAAATACTGCCCCTCTTTCCCAACTCTCTTTCAACTGATGGATGAGAAGCAGGACGTCTTCGCATTGAGTGCAGAGGACAAGGACAAGATCGTCGGGGAATGCTATCAGTGCAAAATCTGCTATGTCAAATGTCCTTACACAGATCGTGATCATCATAAATTCAATCTGGACTATCCTGCTCTCCTACAGCGTGCGGTTCATGTAAAGGCAAGGAAGGAAGGAGTTCCATTTCGCGACAAGTTTCTGGCCAACTCTGATTTTGCAGGGAAGACTGCGGGTTTACTTTCCGGTCTTGCAAACAAAGCGATGAAGAGCAATTTCCATCGTCGCATTATGGAAGCAATTCTTGGGATTCATCGCAACAAACGAATGCCGGAGTTCCATTCCACCAGCTTCATGCGCTGGTTCAAAAAGAAGCCCGCAGTTCCTGTTCAGGCCGGCCAGGAGAAAGTAGTTCTCTTTTCAACATGTTTCGTAAATTACAACAATCCGCAGCTTGGTCGTGACACAGTAGAAGTGCTCGAGAAGAATCAAGTGCATGTGGATTGCCCGGAGCAAAATTGTTGCGGTATGCCCGGTTTAAACAGCGGGGATCTAGACTGGGCTATCTCAAAAATGAAGAAGAATGTGGAAAGCCTGTATCCTTATGCTAAGGAAGGGTATCGCATTCTTGCAATCAACCCTACTTGCTCGCTTACCTTGAAAAAGGAATACGTAAGCTTTCTTCCGCCTGAGCTAAAAGAAAAAGCGCAGGCAGTGGCCAGTGCGACCATGGATGTGCACGAGTATTTGTTTGAGCTCAAGAAGCAGGAGAAGCTCAATCGCGATTTCAACAGTTCACCGGGCAAGGTGGGCTATCATGTGCCATGCCATTTACGCGCGCAGAACATTGGGTACAGGTCACGGGATATTCTTCGGCTGATTCCGGGAGCTGAAATTGCCGTTGTGGATGAATGCTGTGGTCACAACGGAACCTGGGCTATGAAGGAAGAATATTTTGAAATGAGTCTTGAAGCAGGGAAGCGTGCATTTGATGGGCTCAAAGAAAAAGAGGCCTCACACATTGCAACGGACTGCCCCCTGGCGGCGATTCAGATTGAGCAGGGTATGGGTCTGGGTGAGAGACCGGATCATCCAGTTCAGATTCTTGCGCGTGCTTATCGTAAACCGGAGGACGGAGGTTTCCCGGATGCGATTTCATCTGAAGAGAATGGTCAGACTGGTTCGTAAACAAGGAGCGCACCATGAAGAAACTTGAAATGGCAGACGTAATTCCGAACACAGAATACGAGAAGATTCGGGACAGCTTTCGTTCAAAGATTCTGCGAATCAAGGAGCCGCGGCGCATCGCAGTAGGACCGTACTTGATGTTTCTTTTTGAAAATCGCGAAACCATGCTTTATCAGGTGCAGGAAATGATGCGAGCAGAGGGAATTCGCGCAGAAGAAGCAATCCAGCACGAAATCAACACATACAACGAACTGGTACCGGGACCCTGCGAATTGCGCGCTACTTTGATGATTGAATTTGCAGATGAGGCCACACGCAGGGTGAAGCTTAAGGAACTCGTTGGCCTGGAAAAGCACGTTAGCCTGGTGATTGACCGGGATTACGTGATTTCAGCTGTTTTTGATGAGAAACAGATGGATCCGGACAAGTTGTCGAGCGTCCAGTACATTCATTTTCCGCTGGGAGAAAAAGCGGCGGAAGCTTTCCTGTCCACCAATGATGTGGAACTTGTTACAACTCATCCGGCCTGCAGTTATCGGCAGAGCATTTCGCAGGAACAGCTCTCTTCTCTCAAAGAAGATCTGTATACCTGAGGCTCGTAGCTTCGCGAGCGTTGTTGCATCGATTCTGATTCTGTTCCTGTCCGGTTCCATCCAGGCAGAGGACGTAGCTGTGGCCAGGCGAGCGGTGGTTCGCATTGACATCAGTTTTTTTGAGTATTCTTATGACACTCCCTATCGAGCGCCTGCAGTCAGACGTGCGAGTGGAACTGGATTTATCATTGCAGGCAAGCGCATTCTGACGAATGCTCATGTGGTCAGTCAGTCCAATACCATCCGTCTTCACAGACCAGACCAGCGCCAGGACTATCCAGCACACATTGTATTCATTGCACATGATTGCGATCTTGCATTGCTCGAAGCGGATGATGATGCTTTCTATAAAGATACGCAGCCCCTGGAGATCGGGGTTTCGCCGGAACTCAATTCTCCAGTCGTCGTAGTTGGTTTTCCGATCGGAGGGGACAGAGTTTCCATCACGAGAGGTGTAGTTTCGCGCAAAGACATGGACACATATGCGCACAGTACTGTGGATTCGCATGCGACGATCCAGGTGGATGCGGCGATCAATCCAGGAAACTCTGGCGGTCCGGCACTTCAAAATGATAAAGTAATCGGTGTTGCATTTCAGTCTCTAACTCGCGGTGAGAACCTGGGGTATTTGATTCCTCCGGAGGTCATTCGAAAGTTCCTGACGGATGTGTCTGATGGTCGATATGACGGATACATTGACTTTGGCACAATGGACATGACTACGAAGAATCCAATTCTTCGATCTGCCCTTGGCCTCGATGCAGACAGTGTGGATACAGGTGTGCTCGTGTATGATGTGCTGCAGGGAAGTTCCGCGGATGGCTTTATAGAACGCGGTGACGTTTTGCTGCAGGTGAATGGCAAGAAGCTATCCTTCGAGGGAGAGGTGGACTGGAACGGAGGTCTGCACCCGTACATTGAGATGCTTGATAATCTTGCATCCGGAACCATCATTGAAGTGGAACTTCTGAGAAAAGGGAAGAAGGTAACTGTAAAATTCCCTGCCAGGAAATCGAAGGTGGTAGATGCACTGCGAATCAACTATGATACCGCTCCGCCTTACTGGATCGAAGCGGGTCATGTGTTTCAGCCTCTGGATGCAAACCTGATGCAGCAAAATTCGCGAAACTGGGCGCGCGAAGGAAGGGCGGATCTTACATATTACTACAACAACTTTCTGAGTGCAGGCATTTATCGATCTGTAGATGGCTTTGTGATGCTGACTCAACGTCTGGCGGATCCTTCCAACATTTATAACGATCGTTTTGTTTCGCAGGTCGTAGAGTCTGTGAATGGAGAGAAAGTAAAAAGTTTCACGCATTTCTCATCGCTTATGGCCGCGGCTCACAAAGAGCCTAAGATTACGATTCGTTTTCGTGACTCTGCAGTTCCATTGGTTCTCGAGACGGCTTCTCTTTCGCAAACAAACGAAAGGATTCGCAAAGCGTACGGACTTACATCGTTGAATTTTGTTCCCGGAGAAAAGAAATGATTCGCAGCCTGTTTTCTCTGTTTCTTCTGATTCCGGGTGTTTCTTTGCCAGACGCGGACGTTCGCCGGGGCATTGTCCTGCTTACGATCACTCCTGTTGTGGAAGATGCCACCAGACCCTGGATCAAAGACCAGGGCACTCCATTTCAGAGGCTGGGACTGGTCGTTGGAAAAGGCAAGATCCTTGCCCTTGAAAGCGAAGTGCGCGGAGCGGCGATTGTAGAAGTGCGAAAGCATTCTTCCACGGAAGCGGTGACTGCGACGATTGAACGTTCGGATCGCGAAACGGATTTAGCCATTCTCTCTGTTCCCGCTGACTTTGCGCAGGATTTGAATCCAATTCCTGCCGGGCCAGATCCTGTGGTGGGTGAAACGCTTGAGTCGATTCGTGTGGACGGAGGTTTGTTTCGTCTTCAGAGAAATGAAGTTCAGTTTTCAGAAATCGAAGTGACCACCGCTACAGGGTTCACTGCCTTCCCTGTAGGCAACGTGGCATCGCTTGAGCCTTTTCCTGAAGGCGGAATTCTGATTTCGAAAGGCAAGCTGGCAGGTTTTGTTCATGATCGATCCAACGGCAGGCGGATTGACTTTCTATTGCCGGGATACATTCACCAGTTTCTGGCCGGGGGTGCGCCAGGTTCAGCAGGCTTTGACTACGAATCTCTGGTGGATCCTGTACTCAGACGCAACGCAGGTGTGGAAGGGAGAAGTGGACCAATGGTCACTCGCATCTACCCAGGAACGAGCGCCTACGGTGTGTTACAGAAAGGAGACATCATTCTTGCCGTCGACGGAGTCGTGCTGGATGAGAGGGGCTTTTTCGAAGACGGAAAGAACGGAAGGCAGAGAATCGAACTTCTGTTGTACGCGAAAGGTGGCGTGACTCGCAAAATTGGAGATACTGTGCCCATTCGGATCATTCGCGCGGCCAGGCGAATGGACGTATCGTTTAAATTGATTCGAAATGAGGGAAATGCGGTGCGGGTGCCGATCCGCGAAAGAGAGCAGGGCTTTCTTGTGGAAGGCGGCGTAGTGTTCTTGAATTTGTCTCTGTTTTTTTTGCAAAGCCAGTTTGGAGCAACGTATGCCACTTCTGCGCCTGAGCTCGCCTATCTTTACCAGAGCAAACGCTTCCGGGATCAGCCAGGAGATGATCGCATTGTAATCATTGCGCGCGTTCTGCCGGATGATATGACCCTGGGCTATGAATCTCTCGGAGGAGCGCAAGTTCTTCGCGCTGGAAATGAAACAGTGAAGAGCGTCAATCACCTTCATGACATCATGGAAGCGGCCGCGAAGAAGGACGCTACGCTCACTCTTGAATTATCCAATGGAAGAATGATGGTTCTGGATTTGAAAAATCGAAACGCAATCAACAGTAGAATCAGAAAACGATACGGAGTGCCCGTAGACTTTAGACGTGCTTCTAATTCTGGTCCTGGAGGTTGAAGCCGTTATTGTAGAAAGTAACGCAGGCCAATGTTTGCGCGCACTTTGTCGCGGTATGCATCTTCTGCTCCCAGGTGCCGAATCGGGAAGTCAAGTCCTGCTCTGAGTGCCAGGGATTTTCCGGAGAGCATGAGGCCGGGGGAGAAAAAAACAGTTCCGTATTCAGTTCCAGGCAGATCTTCGCCTGCGAAACGATCCGCGCCATAAAACTGCGAAGTGACGCCAAGAACCAGGTTCACGGGCCATGCCTCATTGTTGTAGGCACCCAGACCAAATCCCATCGACAGGCCACCGGATCTGATATCTCCTGGACGAAAGTCCCCTCTGGTGCGATTTGCAATTTGACCGCCCTTCAATTCGAAGCTGAGCCTTTCAATGCGATATTGCAGACTCATGGCAGAGTCAAATCTGTATCCATCTGCCAGGCGCGACTCGGGCGGGAGACTGGAGGAACCCCTGGCTGTAGATACTCCCGCGATCTCCATAAAAGTCAGTCTGAGGTTTCTGGAATCGATGGCGCGAAAGCGGCCTTCCATATTCACGAAATTCAGCCCCTCTGAAGATGCCTCAGTGGCGCCTTCCATCTCGCGTCTGGCGTACTCCAGGGAGCCAGTGAGGTAGAACCTTCCCAGGGTGGCTTCGAGTGGCAGGAAAACGGGTACGGTGTAGGCGCGAATGGACTGGTCTGATGTGCGGCGCTCATAGTAACCCATACCCGCTCCTACCATCCCCGTGAGGGGAGCTGGCTGAGCGAGAGCAGGCGATGAAGCGAGCATCAGGATTAGTAAGGTTTCACGTATTCGCACGACTAATAGGTTAGACGGTCAGATTTTTTTGATTGCGCCCGATTTCTATGCTTTTCAAGTAACTTTTGCCTATTGCGCGAAAAATTGCCATCACAAACCGATAGTATAGTATCGTCGTTCCATGAGTGAAGAAAAAAAGATAATGTCGGAATTCGTGGGCAAGCTCTGGGCAAATCCTGCCCTGGCAGGTGCCTCGGTCGTCCGCCGCGAAAACCAGATCCTCAGCTTCATTCGGGAAAACCAGACGCAGCTGCAACAGGCATTCGCCAAACCGGGTTATTTCCCGGATCTGGGCTGGGACGGCTCTATCCGGCTTCTGTTTTCTGTACTCACGGATCTAATCGTAGATTCCGTAGAACCACGCCTGGACAAGATCCTTGGCGCTCTTTTGAACCCGGAAGTATTGCCGCAGCTGGAAATCAGACCCCAGGAAGTGGACCGCGAACGCATCAAGGATTTTATACTCAAAGGTCTTCGAAACAAAGCAACTCGCGACCCATATATTGCCGTGCTGGAAACGATTTCCTACGGCCTCTATGATCGCTACGTACCCAAAGCACTCGCAAGGCACAAAGTGATCCACAATGAATTCTATAGAAAGGATCGATTGAGTCTTCCGGCGCCCATCATGATTGCCTATCTGCAACTGTGCTCTCTGTTTCGTCCCCTCTACTGGCAGAAAGTGGCCACAGCGTCTAACAATCAGTTGAACCTGGCGGCCGTTGCGAAAGATCCCAGGATGTTCGATTCCACTTATAAATTCCTCAATGCGTTTCTGGTGCAAGAGATGGGCGGAGTTCCGGATCGAATTCTGCGGGTGGGGCTCGAAAGCTGCATGAATGCAGAAGAGCATCCGGACACCGGTGGGTCCTCGCGGCTGATCGGGATTCTAGTGGCACGCGCAGCTGAATTTGATCCGACCCAGAAACAGGACCGCGGCGCGGAAAGTCCCGACAAATCCTGGTTTCATATTCATAAGAAAACAGCAAAGTATTACGGATACGACGCACGCTATCTGGACGAACTCTATCAGATTGCAAGCGAAGAGGCGTGGTGAGTATGAGCAGCTGGAAGAAGGCATACAATCCGGATCACCTTCCTGGTTTCATCGAGACCGGCATTATCTTACTGATCATCCTGGTGATCGGGCACACAATTACGGAAGACATTGCAGTGATTTATCACTGGGACCATCGATGGATGTTCTATCTGACAGTTGCTGGATTTGTATTTGATTTGATTTTCACCGCTGAGTTTGCAGCACGTTCTATCATCACTCTGAAGCATGGTCATTTCAAGCACTACGTAACGCAAGAGAGGGGGTGGATCGATGCCCTCACTTCTTTTCCGCTTCTTCTGCTTGTTTCGGGTCCGGCCCTGGTGGTTTACCTGACGGATGCGCATGCGGAAGGTGCTTTCTTTAGTTTCTTGATCATCCTGAAAACTGCGAAAGCGATTCGCGTAACACGCGTGCTGCGATTGATTCGGGTGATCAAGATTTTTGGTAAGATTCAGAATACAGAATCTCAAATGACCAATCGCCATGTTGCGACGATTTCTACCATTGCTGTTGTTTCTCTCGTCAGTGTTCTGGTGATTGCCCAGTTCGTGCCGTTCTTGCATATAGGGGATCATGAGGCCTATCGCCAGCGTCGTGTATCCGAATTGTCTTCTCTCTTTCAGGCAGCCAGTGCGTTCCCGGAAGGTGTGGATAGAAGCAGTGGGATTCAAAAGATGATTCGCGCGGAAGGCAAGGGAGACGTGATCAAGATCAAGCGCGCAAACGGTGAAGTGGTGTTCGAAGCGGATCCCGGCGAAAGCCATGATTTGATGTTCACCGCCTATCCGGATTCGATTGTCATTCCAGGTACGGACGCTCAGGTAAATCTTTCTTTTCACGGCGCAGACGCAGAGCATGCGCGCCTGAATATCATCGTTCTTTTGTGCATCCTTTCCATCATTGGGTCTTTCATGCTGCTGTACACTCGCATCTTCGCTCAGCAAATTGCAGATCCGATCTTCGTCATGGACAAAGGCCTTCGCGAGTGGAGCTACAACCTGGAGGTTCGGACTTTGCCTGGACGAGATAAAGAAGAAGTCTTCCGACTGGCTCAGGTATACAACAACCGCTGGTTGCCGCTTAAGAGCCAGATTCATTCTTATAGAAAGACCCAGGGAGGCGAAACAGCCGAGAAATCGGTACTCTCTCTGGATGGTCTGCTCTAAAACCTCAGAGCCCTTTCAAGAACGAGCCTTCATTGCCCGATTTTAATAGCGGGTATGATCCATCCAGAGGGATTTTTTAAGCAGGCGTGGAATGCGCTCATTCTGGTCTGCACATTGTTTTTTGCCATCGAAATCCCGATGCGTATGGCGCTCGGCTATCATATTGGTGGCTGGCTCTTTGCCATTGATGTTTTCATCACAGTCTGCTTCATGGTCGACGTCGTAATCAATTTCTTCACGGCGGAATACGTCAATGGTGTCCTGGTTACAGATAAGAAAGTCATCGCCATCACCTACTTGAAGGGATGGTTTTTGATCGACTTTCTCGCCGCGGTTCCTCTGGACATGGTCTTTGTGGGAGCCCTTGCAACTCTTTCGGACACAGCGAGAGTATTTCGTCTGCTTCGCCTCGCACGCATGGCTCGTATCGCACAGTTCATGCGAAAACTGGCCCAGGCAGATATCATCAATATCAGCGTCTTGCGAATGCTTTTCTTGACGTTCTGGGTTCTCATGGTGGCGCACTGGTCTGCCTGTGTGTGGATTGCTCTGGGAGGAACGATAGGCGGCGTTCCAGACGATGAGAAGAATTCGCTTCTTACGATCTATGTTCGCTCTCTTTACTGGGCGACCACAACGATCACCACCATTGGATATGGCGATCTGACGCCTGGGACTACAAAGCAGACTATCTTCACCATGCTCATTCAGCTCACAGGTGCGGGCCTTTACGGTTACGTCATTGGTAACATCGCCAGCTTGATTGCGAACCTGGACGTAGCTCGTGCTCAATACCTGGAGAAGCTTGAGAAGATTGGGACGTACATGAAGTTTAAGAAACTTCCGCATGCTATGCAGCAGGAAGTTCGCAATTATTATACCTATCTCTGGGATACTCGACGGGGCTATGACGAAAGCCAGGTTCTGGTCGATCTACCAAAACCAATTGTTGAAAAAGTCTCCATGTATCTGCTTCAGCAGATGATTGAGAAGGTTCCGATTTTCAAAGGTGCAAACGAAGACCTGATTCGCCAGATCGTAATCGCACTCAAGCCAGAGGTCTACACACCGGGAGACTACATATTTAGAAAGGGAGATATGGGTGGGACGATGTACTTCATCGGTAAGGGTGAGGTGCAGGTCGTAGGAGACGACGGCAAAACCGTATTTGCAACACTGAGTGAGGGGAACTTCTTCGGTGAAATTGCTCTGCTCATGAGTATGCCCCGGACTGCAAGTATTCGCGCTGTCGATTTTTGCGATTTGTATTCTCTGGAAAAAGAAACGTTCAACGGAATCGTAGAGCACTATCCGGATTTCTCCGCACACATTCTGGAGCTTGCACGTGCGCGCGCCCGCGAAATCGGAAATCGCGATACGGTTACTTCGACTGAGGCGATTCACAAGCCGCCACGTCCCGCGCGTGTTGTGGGACTTACCGCATCCCGCGTGGATGACGCTCTTCGTTTGAGCTGGGAAGGCGTAGACACTGCGGCGGTTTATCAGGTGATTCGCAAAGGCGAGGGTCGCTGGACGATGGTAAATGGCTTTGTCCAGAACACGGTTTTGATTGATCATCCACTGACGGGGCTCAGCGCCTATCGTGTTCGCGCAGCAAACGAATCAGGTCCCGGGGACTGGAGCGATGTGATTGAAGTTGCAATGTCCGCCACGTCTAAAAATCCGTAATTGTTGCGTCCCGTTTACTGGATCATTCTGGTGCTGACCGTGTTTTTTGCGGCGGATTCCCTCATATTCCGCGCGGGCATCTACACGCTTCCCAATGAAAGTGCGTGGGAAACGGAACCATTCTACAACCTTGAATCAGCAATGCACCATCTGCGGACTAAATCTCCGGATGAGTTTCGAATCCTGATTGTGGGGAGCTCTCTGGCAATGTACGGATTTCTGTACGAGAGAATGGAAGAGCGAATGTCCGGGCTTGCGCCCGGAAAGAAAGTCAAAGTGTTCATCGTTGCTCATCAGGGGATGCATGGATTGGAACTGGCGGCCCTTACGGACCGTTATGCGGCATTGAAACCGGATCTCGTGATTTTGCCCGTCAATATGGTCGACCTGAGGCTGGAGCGTCCCATTCTCATGAGTTTGATGGAGGATCTGGGAGGCACCAGGAGAAAGGAAGCGCTGGATATCCTGTATCGCGATCTGGCAGGCATGTATGCGGTGCTCCCTCTGGCAGGCCAGGGGATGGTCGAGCACTATGGCAGGCACCTGAATGTGCTGCAGATCGGCAAGGTGGGGCTTTTCGGCCTGTGCGAAGGTTGTAGATTGAAGCTATTTCTGCCTGGTCCTGCTTCCACTTTCTTTGACAATCGCTTTTCGCGCGGGAAGAGCTACGACCGATTCGCGGGCGGTAGAGTAGAATACAATGGAGAGGTTGCGGTTACCCATCGCGGGCATGTTCCTTCGAACTTCGCCTTTAGAATCACACCTAACCAGATAGCCAGAGGAATGGATCTGGAGATCATGCAGGATGGTTCGGTTGTTGCTATTCGGAATTCTCTCAAGTCACTCAAAAAGGAAGTTCAGGTCTCGCGGGGCTGGGTTCATTTTGATTTGAAAGGCCTGGGAACCGTCGGCGATGTTTTGCAGGTTCAAATTTCTACGTCTGTGTACATGGATGTATTTGATGACCGTTATGCGGCCAGACTCACGCGCAATTTCGCAACGGATCAGCCTTTGCTTGCGGGGCCCAGGCCGCGTCGCCGCGAAGATGAACTACTGGATAGAATGGATGACGCGACATACAGAAAATCGTTTCAAATTCGCAATCTGGCATTTGAGAAACCAGGCTATCAGTATTTAAAGGCTCTATACGATGCAAAGAAGGTATGGGGCACTCGGGCGTTTGATCCTGATCTTCCTGCTATCGCGGGTGTTGGAGATTTCGTGCGGCGAATGCCGGCGGACACAATCGTCTTGAACTTTCCGGAGAATCCTTTGACTCTTTCGATGTACGGGCAGACGCGCTACTATCGCGACTATGTGAAGTATCTTCAGGCGATTGCGGCTCCGGGAAAATTCGTGGACGCAAGCTCCGTTTTACCGGCGCGAAAATTCTACGACTATCACCATCTTACGTGGTACGGCGCCGGTGAGTTTTCAGATTATATGTCTGATTGGATTAGCCGTGAATACCATTCACGGCATCACTGATTCGACCGTTGATCTTGAACATGATCGTATTGATGTCATTGACCACGTCTTTCTTGAATTTGGTCACATAGCGAACCGCACGGGGGCTGTCTTTTTCAAAGAGGTTTTGTTCCATTTCGCGAAGGGACTCTTCTATTTCCATAAGAATGTGCTTGAGATTGCGGAATTGAGCGTTTGCCTGAACCAGGGATTCTCTCTCCAGAGTACGAGTGTTGATTTCCACCGGAAACTTTTCCATGATCCTGTTGGATGCCTCTGCGAATTCACCTATGAGTTCTTCTACTTCTGATAGAAACTCTTCTTCCAGGTCTTCCCGAGTTTCTTCGGGAAGTAGCTCCATCATGCGGGCGCGCAAATGCATGAGCTGTTCAATCAAAGAGTTCCGCATGTAGCGGAGGCCAAAGTGTTCTTTGCGCAGGTTCTTAATGGAAATGTAGTCGCGGCCCAGGTAAATCTTATCTTTGTAGTTTTCCGGAAGATCGTCGCGGCTGATTGTATAGAGTTTGAGCTCAAACGCTTCCGGATGATCCTTCACGGTATTGAACCTGCAAATAAGCAGATGTCCGTTGGAAGCTATGTAGTACGAATTAGTTTCGAGCAGGGCGGAATAGAGGGAGAGATCGTAGATCAGGAGTAGCTTTAGTTTCTCGAGGGCTTCGCGCTTTTCCGGGATTTTGTAATCCAGGATGCCTGTTTCCTTTTCATCTGCTTCTCCAGTCAGCAAATAGCGGTAATCAGGCGTGATGATGAATCTGCATTTCTTCAGGAAGAATTCCAGGTGCAGGTTATTGAGCACGCGCGTCTGGAATTCATCTAGATGAAAATGAGGAACTTTCATCATCTCGGTTTGACCGATCTTGTCGAAGTTTTCCATGCCTTTCAATGTCCCTTGCGCAACGACGCCGGTCAATCAAATTCCGGGTAGTATCATCATCGCATCTCCGTAACTGAAAAAGCGAAATCGTTGTTCTATCGCAAATTGATACGCGCGATGCATGAGCTGTCTGCCGCCAAAGGCGCAAACCAGCATAAAGAGAGAGGAAGAAGGGAGATGAAAATTTGTGATAAGTCCCTGGACAGATTTTAGAGAATCGGGCGGAAAAATAAAAAGATCCGTGTCTTCGTTTGCCTTCTGGATTTTGCCGTGTCGCCTGGTGACTGATTCAAGAGCCCGAGCGGTTGTTGTGCCGACCGCAATGACTCGCGAGGCATTCTCGATTGCAGTGGCGCATGAGTCATCTATTTCGAATGATTCCAGGTGAAGCCTGTGTTGTTCAAAGTTCCAGGGTTTGAGAGGAGCAAAAGTGCCAAATCCCACATGCAAGTCGAGGGCCGCTACATCGATCTGTTTTAGAGCGAGTCTATCCAGAATTTCCTGTGTGAAATGCAGACCTGCTGTGGGGGCGGCCAGGCTTTCGCCTGATTGTCCGTAAATGGTCCTGTATCGAATTCTATCTTCTTCGTTGTCTTCGCGCCCAAAGTAGGGTGGGATAGGCACACGCCCGAATCGCTCAAAAAAATCTTCCCAGGATTCTCTGGACCAATCAACATCCGGCTCGAGCAAAACAAATTCTTCGTCTCTGCCGATCACTTTGAACAGGCGACCGCTTTCGTGTCGCAGCTCATCTCCTGTTTTTAACTTCGCGGCTCCATATACGAGGACTCGCCAGGCGCCTTCCTTCATGGAACAGAACAAAGGCTCGAAGGTCCGGTCCCGTCTTTGTACGTGGAGCCTGCGAAATGAAACTTTGCTGCGGTTGAGAACCAGACAATCGCGAGGTTGAAGAAGGTTCGGCAGGTTGCGAAATGATTCCTCGCGAAATTCGCCCCGCACTGGATCGACGAGCAGGAGCCTCGCTGCGTCTCTCTCCCTGGGAGGATGCCTGGCGATCAGGTCTTCGGGCAGATCAAAGGAGTATTCCTCAAGCACAGCCTGAAATTCAGCGTCTGTCACCGGGCTAGAGTTCGAGGAAGACCTTCTGTGCCCAGGAGAATTTTCATTTCAAAAGCTCGTATGATCAGGAAAATTGGACGATGGGCACCTGGAAGCGCACCCTGCA